>DDWR01000033.1:0-55441 GCA_002347655.1 Verrucomicrobia bacterium UBA2281
CAGGATGGGCGGCGGAGGGCAAAAAGACCCCGCAAATGGGCGCAAATGGGGGGCTAGAGCAAATTCAGATTTACTGTGGCCGTTTTTGAACGGCCAGAGAGATCGGCTCACCCGGAGGGTTCGCCCTACCCCAAGCTTTCAATACGGCCTATGGGTAGGGCGAGACGTCCCTGCCGAGCCGGGCTGTTTCCGACTTCGAGCGGCTACGGTATTCTGAAAACCGCCCTAGGCCGAAGGTCTCCTGCCGCCTCGACCCGTTCGGCGCGCCTTGAGGCTCAAGCCGCACGCCGGGTCGCCGCCCCGGCCTACAACTGCCCCCACTTGTAAATTGAAAATTGGATATTGGGGTTCCCTCTCTCCGGCGCGAGGGCGCGCCGGCTCCAAGCCGCGTCGGGCTGGGCCGTTCCGAGCTACAATCAAGCCCTCCCCAAAACCGGCCACCGCCCCCCCCGACTCCGACCTCGACCTCCCCGAACCGTCAATCGTTCAAATACCGGAACATCCGCACGAACATTTCGTGGTGCAGATTGCTGCCGTTCTTGAAGGGATCGCGCCAGACCAGGGCCACCCCGCGGCGCTCGCCCGTGATCATGTCGGTGTTGGCGTTCCAGATGCCGACCGGATCGACCGAGGCCGGCGCCTCCTTGATGGCCTGGGCCACCACCACCACCGTGAACAAGCTGTTGTCCGGGCTGAACAGCCCCCACGTGTTGCGCAGCAGGGCCTCCCGCTGGTTGTTGTTGAGCCCCAGTTTGGACAAGGCCCCGCCCTGCCGCATGGCCGGCACGCGCACCCAGTCGCTGCCCGCCTGGAACGACGCGGAAATGGTCCCGGCCGCGGTCTCCGCCAGGATGCTTTGCGCCAAGACGCCCGCCTGGTCGGCGGTGATGGGTTTGGCCGCGACCCCGCCCGGCAGCGGCGGCGTCGGCACGTTGGGCGCCTCGTGCGAGGCCAGGTCGTAGAACGCCGTGGCCAGCACGTTCGAACTGCGCGTGTTGGGATTGATCGTCCCGTTCGTGTAGAACACCCCCTTGGTCGCCCACGTCGCGAACAGGTTGGTGTCCGCCACTAGGTTGGCCAGCACGTCCGCGGCATCCGCCGTGCACAGATCGATCGTTTCCCATTCCTTGCCGTTGGGAATGAACCCCAGTTCGGCGGGGGTTTGCATCGGCCCGTTGCGGCAATACATGTTCGTGCCTTCGGCCTCGAACTTGGCCTTGGTCGTGCCGTCCCAGGTATTCATCGCGCCCAAGGTGGGCGATCCCTGCAGCACCCATTGGCCGGTCAGGTGGTTCAGGCGGGGATCCGTCACTTCCAGCACCCGGGCCGCCGGCGCCGCCGCATTAGGCACCAAGGTCACCGGCGACGGCGACAGAATCAGATCCTTCGGAATCATGTCCGCATTCCCGCCCGGGCCCGTCAGGTAGATCTCCTGCCCGATCCGCACGACGTTGATCAACAACTGCTTTCCGGACGGCAACGGATAGGCCGGATTGGGGGGGGGAGCGCCACCGCCCATCGGTTCGATCGGAATCGAATACACGAAATTGGTCGTGCCTTCGGCCAGATAGGGTTTGCCGTTGTTGTATTTGGCTTCCACGCTGAGCGCGCCGGGCGCGGTGATGGAGCCGAACTGCACGGGCTGGGGCGGCATCATCATCATCTGGAACCAGATCTGATTGACGCCGGAAGGCGCCGGTCCCCCGCCGACGCTCGGCGGCTGCACCTGGAACGTGTCCGGGCTCTTGTTGTCGGTCGAGGGGAACGGATACCAGAATTCCGGCGTCAGCCGCACCTGCAGTTCGTAGGCGCTCCAACCGGTTGGTCCGGGTTCTTGGTTTTCCACCAGCCGATAAGTCAGGTTGAGTTCGTTGAACATCGGCACGTTCTTGGGCGAAGGATAGTCCGTGCCGTTGGGAATTTTGCTGTTCGCGTTGGTGTAGTCGTTGATGGCGTCGGCGATCCAGCCTTGCCAGCCGGAAGCGAACTGCCCGGATATTTGACCCAGCACGTTGTTCCACGGCTGGCTGCCGCACAGGGCGTACGGCGTCCACGTCGCGCTGGCGCTGTTGTAGCGGCCGCCGCGGAAGACCGACAGGCTGAACGGCGTCAAGTCGCTCACCAGATTGGAATTCAGGCCGGCCGGGGCCTGCCCTTCCTTGCGCTCCGGCTGCCAGCGCGCGTCGGACCCGGCATTGCCGTCGTTGGGATAGCCGTCCGTCAGTTTGATCAAGGCGTACAGGCTGTCGAACCCCTTCCAGCCCTGCCGATAAAATTTAAACTGGTTGGCGCCATCGCCAGGGGTACCACTTACACTCGATTCTGGAAGCATCTTCATGGGCACCTGGCGGACGCTGCGCCGGATGCGGTTGGAGGCCACACGGACATCGTCGGCCGCGATGCTATTGCTACGGGCGATCAAGTTGGCATCGATGCCGCCGCTCATGTCGAACACGGCGTAGGCATAGCGCCCAAGAATCCGGCTGGGCTGGGTCGACGACGGATTTTCCCGGACCAGGATCCACTCCGCCTCCCGCGGCACGGTCGTGCGCGCCAGATACGGCGCGTTGGTGTACTTGCGGGGAATCCAATCCTCCACTTCGCCCACCAGCAGATCGACGTTGTCCTGGCCGATCGTGCGGCCCGACAGTCCGAAGAGAGGCTTCGGGGGCTTGGAGAGGAACAGGTCGTAGGCGCTGTCGTAGGGGGCCATGACGAGCTGCGCCTTGGCCATTTCCACGCTGTAGTCGTTCATGGCCGCGTGCAGGGCCGTGCGCAGCAGTTGCCGGCCGCGCATGGCCTCCAGCGTGGCATCCGAAACCTGCCGCTCCACGCGGGCATGCGTCAGGAACGCCACGGCCATCACGATCATGATGCTCAGGAACCCGAGCACCACGATCAGCGCCACGCCCCGGCGGCGGTCCATTCCGTTGGATATTGGATGTTGGATATTGGACATTGGACATGGAGATCTCCGCTCCGCCGGGTCGGCGCCCCGGCCCACCACCGATCTGGGCTCTGAATTCCGAACTTTGAACCCTGAACCCTTGCTTGTCGACCCCATGTCCTGCTCCCGCTCGCGGCTAGTCTTCATAATACGCCGTGTTGTTCGTGCCGTAGATGACGGCGGTGTTGTAGCGCGCCGCCCCGACGAGCGGCACCGCCCGGCCGAAGATCGACGACGATTCCCGCACCAGCATCTCCCGCCCCTTCGTGCGCGTGGCCGGCTCGTCCGACAGCAGGGCCATGCCGGCCTCGACCGCCGTTTCGGGGCTGCTGACCTGCAGGTAGATGTCGAAGGCCGCCGGGGGAACGTTGGTGGGGGCCTTGTTGTTGGGGCCCATCGTGCTGTCGAACTGGTGCACGCCGGAAAATCCGCCCATCCAGGCCGTGCCGTCCCAGCCCGTGCAATAGACGTCGAACCGCACGACGTTGTCCGCCAGCACCTGCCGGTCCCAAACCGTGCCGGGGAAATTGGAGGCCGATTGCCACCATTTGGCGTTGTTCGTCGCCAACGCGTAGAATTGCAGGTTCGGTCCGTACGAGTTGCCGTTGTCGCCCACGGCGAAAATCATGCGTTCCTTCATCAGGTCGAACCGGAGATAGGCCGCGCCCAAGACGTTGGTATAGACGTTGGTGGCGACGAAATAATGGAAATATTCGTAGGGCAGATCGTCGTCCTGATCGCCGGAGGTGCTGATGAACCAGACGTCGTCGAAGCCGAATCCCTTGGGGTCGGTCACGTCGGCCTTGACGTAGCAGGCCAGCCGATCGCTGACCACCAGGCCTTCCGCGTCCTGCAGCAGGGTTTCCATGGCCGTTTCCGCGGTGCTGTTGCGCATGAGGGTCGCCGAACCCCGCTTGGTGATGCTCGTCGCTTCCATGAACATCCGCGTCAGGGCCAGGATCAAGATGACCAGCACGGCCATCGCGGCCAGCACCTCGATCAGCGTGAAGGCGGCCCGCATCGGCAGGCCGCTTTTTGTTTCGGTTTTCGTTTTCATTCCCGTTCCTTGGGTAGGGCGCGTTGGTTCACCGCGCCGTTCCGATCCCGGCGGGTTCGGCGAACCCGCCCTACCTCTTCAATCCTTCCGCATTTTCCGGACGGCGGACATTGAAGTTCCGTTTTCAACGTCGTCACCTCACCGGCAGGATTTCGCGGTAGAAAATCCGCGGTTCGCCCTTGGGCTTGTCGTTGCCCACGTATTCGCCCGGCCACACCTGCAGCACCGCATAGGTCGGCGCGCCGCTGCCGTAGCCCTTCCAGGTGCTGACGCCCAGCGTCAGGGTATAGGTGAACGCCGACGTCCAGAACCGGGCCTTCCGGAATTCATCGGCATCGAAGTCCGTGCCCGGGAAGTTGGCCGGATCCAAGCCGTAGTAGTCCGGGATCCAGTAGAACGCCTCCACCCCGCCGCCGTCCTTCAACTGGAACTTCGGCTCGACGGCCGGCTCGTCCAGCAGCATCAGCGACATGAAATCGTCCGTGTTGCCGACGTTCCAGCCCGGTCCGTAGTTGCCGCCGTATTTCGCCGCGGTCAAATCCAGCGTGGTGAACACGTATTCCGCGAACATGGCGATTTCCGTGTCGTCCACCGCCGCGCGCGTCGCCCGCAAGCCCTCCGGAAAGAGCGCGAACGTCGCCGTCAGGCCGATCGCCACCACCAGCAGCGCCAGCGTCACCTCCACCAGCGAATATCCGGCCCGCGCCGCCCGCCGTTTGCCCGTCCATCGGTTCATGGATCCCGTGTCTCCTATGGCTGCGAGGGGTCCCAGATGTGGATCTGGCCCGTCTTGTTGCGGATCTGCACGACCGAATTCGTCCCCCCCGGCATTTGTTCGGGCCCCGTCAACGTCGTCCCCGATTTTTCGTAGTGTTTTGCGGCCGTCACGTAGATTTTGGAATAGTCGGTGTCCTGCCAGTACTTGCCGGTCGTGGTGCCGCCGGCGAATTTAAAGGCCCGGCCATTGGGCCGGAACATCACCACCCCCATGGGGCGCATGGCCGTGGCGTCGTTCGGC
Organism: Verrucomicrobia bacterium UBA2281; assembly: GCA_002347655.1. Classification (GTDB taxonomy): domain Bacteria; phylum Verrucomicrobiota; class Kiritimatiellia; order CAIQIC01; family Lenti-01; genus Lenti-01. The sequence goes on from DDWR01000033.1 coordinate 5,023, forward strand.
TTGGCCGGATTGTAGGGATACTTGAACGTGGTGGACTTCTCCGCAAACAGGTAATTGCCTTTCAGATCCACGTCGTCGTCGAAATAGATGCCTTCCGGCAGATATTTCCAGTCGGAGATGAAGGCGAACTGCATGTTGGGCGGGATCTGCTGGGGCCGGTCCAAGCCATCCATGCTGTTGGTGATCGCCAGCGCCGCATAGCCGCGCAGACACAAATCGAGGTTGTTGCCGTCCGCCCCGGTATAGGCCCCGCCGTCCAGGTTCGGAAAGACCACGATGACCCACTGCCGCTTGCTGATGGCGTGCTGGCGGGCCAGGCGCATGGTCGTCATCAGGTTGAAGGCGGCCCGTTCGGTGTCGCGGCGGCCGGCGTTTTCAAACACGGGCAGGGCCACGGCGAACAAGACGCCGATGATGGCCACGACCACCAGCAGTTCGATCAGGGTAAACCCTCTGTTTGCTCTCGTTGCTTTCATTTCCGCTTTCTTCCTCAGGTAGGGCGCGTTGGCTCTTATAGACCTCGCCTTAAGGCGGGAACGCGCCGCGGCCTTCCGATCCCGGCGGGCACGGCGAGCCCGCCCTACCTTCACGATCCGTCTTCGGCCTGCCTCTAGTCTCCAGTCTCAAGTCTATCGCAATTCCCGGCCTATTCCCAACTCGCGGCGTTGTCCGGCCACGACGCGTAATCGCCGTCGGGGCCGGCGGACCAGGCGATCGCCTGCGTCTTGAAGGTCTGCCCGGATCCCGAGGGATGGCCCATTTCGCCGTTGCCGTCGACGTCCACCTGGTATTCGAACGGATTGCCCCAGGGATCGACGAACGCCCCCGTCGTTTTGTCCAGCGCGCCGGCGCCGGCCTCGAAAAACACGATGCGCTTGGGATTGGCCGCCAACATGGGTTCGCCCGGCGCCGGGCTCATGGCCTGCACCCAGGCGGTGTCCGTCAAATGCTGGGTTTCGTTGTTGGTGGCGAAGCCCGGCCAGCGATTGTATTCCGACCGGTATTTCAGCAGCACCGACGTCACGACGGCGGCATCGGACCGGGCCTGGGCGATCTTGGCCCGGCGGAGAATCACGCCCGCCGCCGGCACCATCATCGCCATCAGGATGCCCAGAATGGCGATCACCACCAGCAACTCGACCAAGGTAAATCCTTTTTTCATCGTCCGCTCCTTCCTCAATTGACGACGTCGAACGACCGCAGCGCGGTCTCGGAATTCGGCGGGGTCTCGGGCCCCAATGAATAGACCAGCACCTTCTCCTTGATGGCGTTGTAGCCGCCGAACAGGCTGTCGGGATCGTTGGGCTGCATCGAGCCGTCCATGTTGCGGTCCATGCCGATGCGGTAATGCTGGCCCCACGGATCGGTGAACACCAAAGGATTCGCCGCCTGCCGGGACTTGGCCGGGATTTGCAGATACGCCTTTTTCTTGGCGTTGTCCCCCGTCAGGATTTTCATGACGTCCGCCTGCTGCGTGTCGGTTAGCGTCCAAACATCGGCCCCCACCCGGTCGTTGGCGTTGGTGCCCCACGGCATGTAGCGGTGCTCCGCATAGAATTGCAGGACCGCCACCTTGATGCTGTTCATTTCCACCATGGCCCGCCGCTTCATGGCGGTCTTCTTCGCCCCGCCCGCCACCGGCACGATGATCGCCGCCAGCAGCCCGATGATCGCGATGACCACCAGCAGTTCGACCAGCGTGAAGCCCGCCCGCGGCGGAAGGAAGCCGCGTTTCCGATTCCCGGTTTTCATTTCGTGTCTTTCGCGTCTTTCGTTGTTCAACTCGCCCGGGGGCCCGGCTCCTGTCCCTAGCCTACCACGTCTTGTAGGGCGGGTCGTTCACGGTGGTATCCCCGCTTTCGCCGTAGGAAAACACCCCGACCTTCGCCCGCACGGGATTGGCCGCCGTTCCGTACGGCGGCACCTCGATCTTGTCGTCCAAGGTCAAATCCAGCAGGATGCCGTACAGATTGCCCCAAGGATCCCGGTAGCCGCCGGCGGATCCGGTGTCCAGCAGCTTCAGGAGCATTTCTTCGCGGGTCTTGACCCCAAACGAGTTCGGATCCAGATCCAGAAACACGATTTGCCGCTTGTTTTGCTTATCGTCGTTCCAGTCGTCCTCGTTCATCAGGACCTGGATGATCTGAATCTGATCTTCCTGCGTACACCCGATGTCTTTGATGCTGCCTGAAAACTTCATCCCCTGAGGCATCGGCATCCGCCCGTATTCGCTGAAGAACCGCTTGATGGCGCCGTCCAGCTCGGTCATTTCCCGCAAGGCCCGGGCCCGCTTGGCGGAATTCCGCGCCTTGTTGATGGACGGCACGATGATCGCCGCCAGCAGGCCGATGATCGCGATGACCACCAGCAGTTCGATCAGCGTGAACCCCGCGTTCCGCGGGGCAAGTCCCCGTTGCCAAGCCGTCGTTTTCTTCATGCTCGCCATTCCTTGCGCGGTCGCGGACACCACACGTGCCCAGACAATTAGACCTTACGCCCCGCCCCTCTTGAAGTCGAACGAAATCTGAATGGGTTTGTGGTTGGTGGCGCATGGTTGGTGGCCGATCCCGGCCCCGGCTCTCCGACCGCAGACTTTCTGTCCCCCGACGCGCTCTGGGCCGGACCTGATTCACCCATGGCACGAGGCCATGGGGGTCTTCCGCCCTCGCCCTCACTTGAACATTGGATATTGAACATTGAATATTGGACGTTGAGGTTTCTTGCCCCCTGCTCGCTGTCCTCCGGACCTGATTCACCCATGGCGCAAGGCCATGGGGGTCTTGACGGACCTCGGACTTCCGACCACCGACCTCTGGTTTCTCGCCCCTACTCCAGCTTCCCGTACGGCCGCGGATCGAACGCGGCGCGCAGGCTTTCGCCGACGAACACCCCCGCCAGCATCGTCGCGAACAGCGCCAGGGCCGGATACAGCACCAGCCACCAGGCGTGCGGGAATTCCTGCGCCTGCGCCAGCAGTTCGCCCCAACTCGGCGTCGGCGGCGGCAGGCCGAAACCCAGGTAGTCCAGCGCCGCCATCGCCCCGATCGCCCCCACCAGCAAGAACGGGAAAAACGTCACCAGCGGCACCAGCGCGTTCGGCAGGATATGCCGGAAAATGATTTTCCGCCCCGGCAGCCCGATGACCCGCGCCGCTTCCACGAACGGCAGCTTGCGCAGGCGCAGGAATTCGGCGCGCACGTAGTAGGAAATGCCGATCCAGTTGAAGACCGCATAGACCCCCAGCAGCAGCCCGAAGCTTTGCCCGTAGACCGACCCCAGCAGGATCAGGACGTAGATGAACGGCAGCGATTCCCAGATTTCGATGAACCGCTGGCCCAGCAGGTCCACCCGGCCGCCGTAAAAGCCTTGGACCGCGCCCGCCGCCGTTCCCAGCGCCATCGTCGCCAGCACCAGCAACATGCCGAAGGTCAGCGACGTCCGCAGGGCATAGAGCATCCGCGCCGCCACGTCGCGCCCCGAGGAATCGATGCCCAGCGGATGCCCCGCCACCGGCCGGAAAGGATACCGTACCTGCTCTTTCACGGTCGCAAACGTCCACCCCGGCGTGCCCGGAACCGGAAATCCCGCCGGATAAACGGGATTTTGCTCGTCCACGACGGCTTTTTTCGTCTGTCCGGCCGCCAAATCCTCGCGGAAGGTCAGCCGAACCCGCGCCGGCGGCGCGCCGCGCGGCTCGTAGGGCGAAAGCGAAACCCAAGCGGTCTGGGCCTCCGGCCCGGACGCCCGCGCATCCACTGCGCCTGCCGCGCGATCGGCAAAACGCGCCGCCAAGCCCGCGCGCACCTCTTCCGGAAGATCCCAGACCGGAATTTCACCTGTATTCAACCTAAAATATTCGGCATCGCCCGCCGCTCGGACGATGTTTCCGGAGACATCGACGTCGGCCGAGGCCACGCGCGGCTCCGGCGTGGCCGTCACGGTCGCCGTGGCGGGCAATTCGATGCTCTCCGGCGGCAGGCTTTCGAGCGGGCCGTACGGAATCGGCGGCCAGAGCATCCAGTTGCCGCTGCCGGGCGCAAAAACGTCGGCCGCGGCCAGCGCCCGGTAATCCGGTCGGGTTTGGCGGCCATTGCCCGCGAAAACGTCTTCCGGAACGAACTTCACGACCGGAAAATAGTTGCGGCCCGCAAACCGGACCCAGAGCGGCTTGTCGTTGGCGATCCACTCCGAAAACAGGCTGATTCCGTAGGCCCCCAGCAGGATCCAAAACGACCACCAGCCGCGCCGCAAGCCCCGGAACCGCGCCCAGCGCTGCCGCGTGACCGGATGCCAGTGGATCGTTGGAAGCCTCAAGCCCATTCAAGCCAAACTACGAATGGCACGAATCACGCGAATGGATTCCGGACCGGTCAACATTTGTCCCACTCGATTCTTGGTTCCTATTCGCGCCATTCGTTTCATTCGTAGTTGCGGGTTCACGGCTGTTTGGCTCAATCGAACTGGATCCGCGGATCGATCAGGAGATAGCAGGCATCGGACAGCAGCCGGCCCAGCAGGCCCAGCACGGAGGTCACGGCCAGGATGCCCATGAACACCATGTAGTCGCGGCTGACGATGGCATCGAGGCTGAGGCGGCCCATGCCGGGGATTTCGAAGACTTTTTCGATCAGCACCGACCCCGCGAACAAGATGCCCAGGACGCCGCCGAAACCCGTCGCGATCGGAATCAGCGCGTTCCGGAACGCATGGAACCAGACCGCCCGGCTCAGGCTGCCGCCCTTGGCCAGCACCGTGCGCACGTAGTCCTGCCCGATCTGCTCCAGGAGCGAATTCTTCATCAGCAGCGTCAGCACGGCGAAATTGCCGATCACGTAGCAGGCCACCGGCAGGACGAAATGGGCGCATAAATCCTTGAATTTACCCCATGGCGACAACAAATCGTAGTTCACGGAGGTCACGCCGGCCGCCGGCAAGAGGTCCCAGAAGCCGGCGCCGGTCCCGGCGAACAGCGTTTTCAGCAGCATGCCGAAGGCGAACGCCGGAATGGCGTAGCCGGCAAACACCAGAACGCTGCTGGCGGCATCGAAAACGCTGCCGTGCCGCAGGGCTTTGGCGATCCCGAGGGGAATGCAGACCAGATAAGTCAGCACAAAACCTGAAATTCCGAAGACCAGCGAGATCTTGAAGCGGTCCGCGACGAGCTGGCCGACGGTCTGGTCGGGATATTTGTAGGAAAAGGCCGCCAGCCCCATTTTGTCGCGCGCCAGCCAGTTCCAATAGCGCTTCAGCAGGGGCTGGTCGAAGCCGAAATGGGCTTCCAGCGCTTGGCGCTGCTCCGCCGAGATCGCGGCGCCGGCGTGGACGCCGCGGCCGGCCTCGGCCGCTCCCATGCCGCGCATTTTCGCCAGCGCCTGCTCCACGGGTCCGCCGGGCACGACCTGGCACAGCGCGAAACAGGCGAACGTGATCCCGAGAAACGTCGGCGCCATCAGCAAGACCCGCCGCAGGAAATACGCCAGCCGTTCCATCACCCCAACACCGCGGTTTGAGGAACGGCCAGCACCCGCCGGGACAGCCGGCGGCATTCCGTTCCCCGGTAGAACACCAGGCCGAGGGCGCCCGACCCGGACAATTCCATGTAGCGTTCCATTGGTTCCGCATCCTCCGCCCGAACCGTGGCGGCAGATTTGATTTCGAACGGCATCTGTTTCAATCCCCGCACCAGCACGCCATCCACTTCCAACCCATCGTGCGACCGAACGAAATAGAGCCGCATGTCGGGCGCGAACACGTCCACTTGCTTGGCGATTTCCATCATGAAGAACGTCTCGAACAGAGGGCCGTCGAACGACTGTTCCACGGCGTCCGCCCAATCCGTCAAGCCCAGCAGATGGCCCAGCAGGCCGACATCCTGCCAGTAGAGCTTGGGGGTCTTGACCAGCCGCTTGCCCACGTTGGCGAACCACGGCGCCAAGCGGCGGACCTGGAACGAGGCCTCCAGAACCGACAGATAGCGCCCCGCCGTAGCGGCTTTCAAGCCCACGTCGCGGGCCAAGGCGGCGACGTTCGACAACTTGGAGGAACGGCTGGCCACGGTCTGAAAGAAGCGGGAAAAATCCGACAAGCTGCCCACGTTGAGAATTTGGCGCACGTCCCGCTCCAGATAGGTGAAGCGATACGAGGCGAACCAGTCCCGGCGGGCTTGCTCGTTGGAAGCGGTCACGGACAGCGGATACCCTCCCACGTGGATGGCCTCGACGTCGGAATGGATCGGAACAATGGGTTCCAGATCTGCTTCGATATCCTCGATCCGGGTTTTATCGATCCAATTCAGCCAAATGGGCGGTGCCAAACGCCCTTCCCATTCGCGCCACGTGAGCGGTGGCAGCGACAGCACACCGACCCGGCCCGCTAATTCGCCGGCCAGATTGGCGGTCAAATTCAAATCGGACGACCCCGTCAGCAGAAACCGACCCGGCTGCCGATCGCGATCCACTTCGGCCTTGATCGCCCGCAACAGTCCGGGACAGCGCTGAACCTCGTCGACCGTAACCCGGCCGCGGCCTTCAAGCAACGCGCGCGGATCTTTTTCCGCCGCCCCCAACACATCGAAATCATCCAGCGTGACATAGCGTCGCTGCGTCAACTCCGTCCCGGTCTGCACCAACGTGGATTTTCCCACCTGCCGCGGCCCGAGGACCGCCACCACCGGGAAAGTATCCAGCAGTTCCAACAGCCTGCGCTCATGGACACGATGAATCATTTCCTGTAAATATATTGGATGATAATCGAAAATCAATTGCAATATGATTGATTTTCATATTCCATCATATCCAATTGCATATCAATGTATAAAAGAAAATATAATGTTGATTTCGGCGGCCATCGCAAATTCGCCCCCCCTCTCACCCTCTGGCCAGCAGGTCGCGGTACATGGCTCGGTAATCTTCGGCAATGAGTTTCCAGTCGAATTTCTCGGCCCAGACGCGCGTGGCCGGGCGCATCTTTTCGGCGACGTCGCGGTTCTGTTCCAGCCAGAGCAGTTTCTCGACCCATTCGTCGGGGTTGCGGTCGTTGCTCATCAGGAAATTGCAGGCCGGATCGACGTATTCGGGAATGCCGCCGACGCGGTTGACCATCACCGGCGTGCCGCAGGCCATGCTTTCGAGGATCACGTTGTTGGCCGCGCTGTCCAGCATCGGCATCGCCAGCACGTCCGCCTGTTGGTATTCCGCCAGCATTTCCGCGTCCGACAGCCGCGGCAGAATGGTCGCGGCCGGAATGCCTTCGTACGGCTTTGCCAGGCGCGGCGGCAACCGCAGGCGCAGTTCGAACCGCTCCGCCGGCAATTTCCGCGCCACCGCGATCAGAAGGTCATGATCGCGTTCCGTATTGCCCAGCATGAACATCCGGAATTTGCCGCGAGGCTCCCGCCGGTCCGGCGGCGCGAAAAAATCCACGGCCACTCCGTGCGGGATCGTGCGGATGCGCTCCGCCGGCACGTGGTGGGCCACGAACGGCCGTTGGCTTTCCGACGTCAGCATGACCATGTCTGCCCGCGCATAGCCGTCCGGCCGCAGCCAAACGGAATCCCAGCGCCGCGCGCTGCAATGCACGCTGACGACGATGCGGGCGTTTTTGCGGCGGTAGGGAGCCACGTGTCCCGGAGCCACGAATTCCCCCCACCAGAAATGCAGCGGATAGAGTCGATCCGATCGCGGCAAGCGCCGCAGCACGCGCGCCTCCGACCAGCCCGGCAGCAGCGAATTCCAGGCGGAACCGTAGCGGCGGATGCCCCAGTTCTTCAGGAGTTCGCCCGCGCGCCAACTCCTCGCGCGGACGTCTTCCCACACCGGCGCGACATCGACGTATTCCGCCCCTAGGCAAACCAACAGCGGTGCCAGACCGGAATGCGCCGAAAACCGCCGCATGGGGCGGCCCACGATCCACGGAACGGGATTGTCCGGCATGGCGTTGGCAGGCGGGATGATCATCGCGGCGCCAGTATCGGATTGCCGCGGAAAGGTTGCAAGCCCGGGTTTGGCGCGCGGCAACGCGCGCTTGCGCTTTGCCCCTCCTTCTGACAGGTTGTGCCCATGGCGCCGGAAGTGTCGGTCATTGTCGGGACGTTCAACTGCGCCCGGTTTCTTCCGGGGCTGTGGGCCTGTCTGGACGCCCAGACGTTCCGGAATTTCGAAATCGTGGTCGTGGACGACGCCTCGACCGACGGCAAAACCCTGGCCGCCCTCGAAGCCCGCGGCGACCGCATCCGCCTGATCCGGCGCCCCGCCAATTCCGGCACCTGCGAATTGCCCCGCTACCAAGGCGTCCGCGCCGCGCAGGCGCCGCTCTGCGCCTTTCTCGATGCCGACGACCGGTGGGATCCGGAATTCCTGGAACGATGCGTCGCGCACCTGCGCGCCCATCCCGCAGAGGCCTTCGTGCACACGACCGTCCGCGTCATCGACGGGGCGGACCGCGTCCTGCGCATCCGCCACGAAGGCGCCATGCCCATCGGTGCGGCCTTGCCGCGCGCGCTGCTCGAGCATTGCTACGTCACGATCAGTGCCGTCGTGGCGCGCAAGGACGTCTGGCTGGCGGCCATCCCGGAGGACGCCCTCGGGGATTTCGGCATGGATCAGGACATCTTCCTGCGCATCGTCCGCCGCCATCCCGCCGGATTCATTCCGGAGGTGCTGGCCTCCTACCGCCGTTCCGAGGCCAGCGTCAGCGTCAAAAAGTGGCGGCGATTCCCGCGCAACGTCCACACCCTGGAGCGCATCGCCCGGAATCGCTTGTGGGAAGGCCTGGTCCCGAAAGCGGAAATGAACCGCATCCTTCGCGACGCCTATCTCGAAAACGCCGAACACTGGCGCCGGGCCGGCGCCCCCCGCCGCGCCCTCTGGTTCTGCGGCCGCGGCCTGCTCCGGCGCCCGCGGGACGGAAAACTCTGGAAAACGGTGGCGGGAATTCTGGTCCGAGGGCGCTGACGCGTCACTGGATCGGCAGCGGAATTTTCGCCCCCAGTTTGAGATTCCACTCCGGGGGGGCCCAGTTGCACACCCCGGAATAGGGCGTGAAGGTCATTTCCCCGAACTTCAGGCTGCCGTCGTCCAGCCGATAGAAATCCACCCGCACGAACGGGAATCCCTGCGCCATCTTTTCCGCGAGCGCCAGCAACTCGTCCAGATTGGGCGGACGCGGCACCGGCTTGGCATACTGGGGATAACCGTAGACGAACGGCAGCAACTTCCAATCCAGATCGAAATTCGCCATCTTCAGGTGCGTCCCCCGGTCGGTCAGGAACATCACGAACAGCGGCTTGCCCCCGAAACACCAGACCTTGTAGTCGTACAGTTGCCCCCCCGCGTTTTCGATGAAGGCCTCCGCCAAAATCTTGGGAGGCACCCCGCGGTAATCCAGTTCCAAACCCTTGCAGAACGCAAAATCCAGTCGCATCCAGCGGTCAAACCGCTGTTGGGCCGCGATCCGGTCGAACGTTCGTTTGTCCTTAACGATCACGTTCCAGCCGGATCCGTGGTTGGCTTTCAGCGCAAACCGGTCCGGCAACGCATCGAAATCGACGTCCGCAAACCGATCCCAAGCTCCCAGCAAAGGGATCAAATGATCCGCGCCGATTTGCGCCGCCACCCAATCCCGGACGCGCAGTTTGTCCACCAGCTGCCGTTTCAGTGGCGTTGCGTCGTGGATCTTCAGCCATTGGATTTTTTCGTTGAACGTCCGGGGGTTCGCCAAATCCAGCGCTTCCCCCGTCCGGAGCCGATACCAGTCCGCCACGGCCTGAGGATATTGGTCCGGAGCCAACTGCTTGTAGTGCAGGTACAGCGCCTCGTCCACCCGCGCCGATAGCCGCTCGACGTCCCGCTCGCGTTCCCGGCGCAGGGCGCCGATCGCTTCGCTCGCTTGGCGCAATCCCGGCAAGCGCTTGATCCATTCCGGAACCGCTTTGTTCGAGTTCGCCATGTTCAGTTCTCCCGGCGGCACATGCCACACCTGCTTTGCAAGCTCCCAAACCCCACCGGGAAAGTCAATGAAGCGCTGGCCTCTGCCTGCCGCCGCGCTCCGTCGGACGCCCCTTTGTTTCCTTGACCCGGTCTCCCCTGCCCCCTACGATGCGCGAAACGGTTTACCCTTTCCGGGCCGTTCCCATTTGAACAGGAGCCATCGACATGACCGCCAACGGCAAAACCAAGACCGCCGCCGAGTTGCCCTGCAACGGCAGCAAGACCAATTCCGTCGAAGCCATCAAGTGCAGCTACTTGAACCACCTCAAGTATTCGCTGGCCAAGGACGAGTTTTCCGCCACGGACCACGACCGCTACTACGCGCTGGCGCTGGCCATCCGCGACCGCCTCGTCGACGGCTGGATCCGCACGAGCGTCACCTACCACAAGACCGGCGCCAAGCGGGCCTACTACCTGTCCATGGAGTATCTCATCGGCCGCGCCATGGGCAACAACGTCATCAACCTCCAGCTCGACGAGACCGTCACCCGGGCCATGGCCGAGCTGGGCCTGTCGTGGGATTTCCTGCGCGACCTCGAGCGCGACGCCGGGCTCGGCAACGGCGGCCTCGGGCGCCTCGCGGCCTGCTTCCTCGATTCGCTGGCCACGCTCCAGCTTCCCGGCTACGGCTACGGCGTGCGCTACGACTACGGCATCTTCCGCCAGGCCGTGCGGGACGGCTATCAGGTCGAGGAGCCCGACAACTGGCTGCGGTTCGGCAATCCCTGGGAAATCGAGCGCCCCGAATCGCAGTTCGAAGTCCACTTCGGCGGCCGCGTCCAGATGGAGGAACAGAACGGCCGGCTCCGCGCCCGCTGGGTCGACTACGAAACCGTCCTGGGCATCCCCTACGACATTCCCATTCCCGGGTACGGCAACCGCACCGTCAACAACCTGCGCCTGTGGGAGGCCAAGTCCACGGAGGACTTCAACCTGACGTTCTTCAACAACGGCGACTACATGAAGGCCTACGAGGCCAAGACGCTGACGGAGAACATCACCAAGGTCCTCTATCCCAACGACAACATCGAGCAGGGCCGCGAACTGCGCTTCAAGCAGCAGTATTTCTTCGTCGCCTGCTCGCTGCACGACATCGTCCGCCGCTTCAAGGCCGACGGCAACGAGATCCACGCCTTCCCCGACCAGGTCGCCATCCAGCTCAACGACACCCATCCGGCGCTGGCCATCGCCGAACTCATGCGCATCCTGCTCGACGACGAGCAGCTCGAATGGGAAGACGCCTGGTCCATCGTGGTCCGCACGTTCGGCTACACCAACCACACCCTGATGCCCGAAGCCCTCGAGCGCTGGCCGGTCGCCCTGTTCGAGGCCATCCTGCCGCGCCACCTCCAGGTCATCTTCGAAATCAACCGCCGCTTCCTGCGCGAGATCGCCACGCGCCATCCCGGCGACCACGACCGCATCGCGCGCATGTCGCTCATCCAGGAAGCGCCGGCCCGGGAAGTCCGCATGGCCTACCTCGCCGTCGTCGGCTCCCACTCCGTCAACGGCGTGGCCGCGCTGCACTCCCAGCTGCTGGAATCCACCCTGTTCAAGGATTTCTACGAGCTGTGGCCCGCGCGCTTCAACAACAAGACCAACGGCATCACCCCCCGCCGCTGGCTGCTCAAGGCCAATCCCGGCCTCGCCGACCTCGTCACCGAAAAGATCGGCGCCGGCTGGATCACCGACCTCGGCCAGCTCAAGCAGCTCGAGGCGTTCGCCGACGACCGCGATTTCCAGAAGCGATTCATGGCCGTCAAGCGCGAGAACAAGGTGCGCCTGGCCGACCTGATCCGGCGCGAACTGGGCGTGGCCGTCAACGTCGATTCGCTTTTCGACGTCCAGGTCAAGCGCATGCACGAGTACAAGCGCCAGCTGCTCAACGCGCTCGACATCATCCACCAGTACTTCGAGCTGAAGTCCAACCCCCAGGCGGCCTTCACGCCGCGCACCTACCTGTTCGCCGGCAAGGCCGCGCCGGGCTACTTCCTCGCCAAGCTGATCATCAAGCTCATCAACGACGTCGCCTCCGTCGTCAACCACGACCCGGCGATGAAGAACCGGATGAACGTCGCGTTCCTGCCGGACTACCGCGTGTCCCTCGCCGAACGCATCATCCCCGCCGCCGACCTCTCCGAGCAGATCTCCACCGCCGGCACCGAGGCCAGCGGCACCGGCAACATGAAGTTCCAGCTCAACGGCGCCCTCACCGTCGGCACCCTCGACGGCGCCAACGTCGAAATCCGCGAGGAAGTCGGCGCGGACAACTTCTTCCTCTTCGGCATGACCGTCGAAGAAGTCGAAGCCCGCCGCCGCGCCGGCTACAACCCATGGGACCTCTACCACGCCAACCCGGCCATCCGGCGCGTCCTCGACGCCATCAAGAACAACTTCTTCAACCTCGACCAGCCCGGCCTCTACCAGCCCATCTGGGACACCCTGCTGACGCACGGCGACTATTTCCTCGTGCTCGCCGATTTCGACGCCTACGTCGAATGCCAGGCCAAGATCGCGCAGGTGTTCGAAGACCGGGAACGCTGGGCGAAGATGGCCATCCTGAACGTCGCCAACTCCGGCAAGTTCAGCACCGACCGCACCATCGCCCAGTACGCCGGGGAGATCTGGGACATCCGGCCCTGCCCCATCAACGGGGACTAGGCATCCGGGGACAGGGTTCAGGGTTCGGGGTTCAGGGTTCAGGGTTCAGGATTCAGGATTTCGGTACTCCGGCCGTTCCCTGAACCCTGAACCCCGACCCCTGCCCCCTGAATGGCGCTTGCCATGCGCGCCGTTTGCCGTATCATGCCGCCCCGTCCATGAAACCGGTCCTGACATTCCCCTGCGACGTCTTTCGCGACGCTTCCGGCCGCCGCCGCGCCTGACGCGCTTCCTGCCGTCCCCCGCCGCGCCCCGCGGCCGACCCGTTTCACGTCCCCTGAACCCCGCCTCCTGAACTCCGATCCCCGACCTCTGAATTCCGGCCCCTGCTCACTACACTTATGAAAACCGTTTCCCACCTCCGCAACGTCGCCATCATCGCCCACGTCGACCACGGCAAAACCACGCTCGTGGACGCCATCCTGCGCCAGCTCCACGTCGCCGAGGGCGAAGCCGCCGCCCAGGACTGCCTGCTCGACAGCAACGACCTCGAGCGCGAGCGCGGCATCACCATCCTCGCCAAGAACGTGTCCATCCGCCACGCGGGCGTGAAGATCAACGTCATCGACACCCCCGGCCACGCCGACTTCGGCGGGCAGGTCGAGCGGGTGCTCAACATGGCCGACGGCGTCCTGCTGCTCGTCGACGCCGCCGAAGGCCCGATGCCCCAGACCCGGTTCGTCCTCGACAAGGCCCTCAAGCTGGGGCTCAAGCCCATCGTCGTGCTCAACAAGATCGACAAGCCCGCCGAGCGCCACGACGAGGTGCTCAACGAGATTTTCGATCTCTTCGTCGAGCTCGGCGCCAGCCACGACCAGCTCGACTTCCCGATCCTCTACGCCGCCGGGCGCGACGGCTGGGCCGTCCGCGACCTGCAAAAGGACCCGCGCGATTCCATCGTCCCGCTGCTCGACGCCATCGTCCAGCACGTCCCGGCGCCGAAGCTGGACGACGGTCCCGTCCAGATGCAGGTCACGACCCTCGACTACTCCGACTACACGGGGCGCATCGGCATCGGCCGCGTGCGCCGCGGCACGCTCGACGCCGCCCGGCCCATGGCCCTCGTCAAGCAGGACCGCAGCGTCCTGCCCTGCAAGGTCCGCGCCCTCCACGTCTTCGAAGGCCTCGGCCGCAAGGAAGTCGTCCGGGTCGAATGCGGCGATCTCTGCGCCGTCCACGGCGTCGAAGGCGTGGACATCGGCGACACGCTCACCCCCGTCGATTTCCCCGAGCCGCTGGATCCGATCACGCTCGACGCGCCGACGATTTCGATGACCTTCCGCATCAACGATTCGCCCGGCTTCGGTTCCTCCGGCAAGTATCTCACCTCCCGCCACATCCGCGAGCGGCTCTACCGCGAGACCCAGAAGGACGTCGCCCTGTCGTTCGAGGAAGTCGGCGAGGGCTCGTTCAAGGTCAGCGGCCGCGGGGTCCTGCATCTGGCCGTGCTGATCGAGAACATGCGCCGCGAGGGCTACGAACTGACCGTTTCCCGCCCGCGCGTGATCGTCAAAACCATCGGCGGCGTCCGCCACGAGCCCGTCGAGACCCTGGTCGTGGACGTGCCCGACGCGGCGACCGGGCCGGTGATCGAGAACGTCGGCAAGCGCCAGGGCCTGATGCAGCGCATGCATTCCGCCGGCGGCCGCACCGTCCTCGAATTCGCCATCCCCACCCGCGGCCTGATCGGGCTGCGCACCCGGCTGGTCACCGCCACCAGCGGCGAAGCCATCCTCAACCACCGCTTCCTGCGCTACGAACCCATGCGCGAGGACATCCCCCAGCGCCTCAACGGCGTGCTGATCAGCATGGAGGACGGCAAGGCCAACACCTACGCCATCGACGGCCTCCAGGACCGCGGCACGTTCTTCGTCTCGCCCGGCGAACACTGCTACGTCGGCCAGATCGTCGGCGAGCACTGCAAGGACAACGACCTCGTCGTCAACGTCCAGCGCGGCAAGAAGCTCACCAACATGCGCGCGTCCGGCTCCGACCGGAAGCTTTTCGTCGTGCCCGCCATCCGGCTCTCCATCGAGGAAGCCATCGAGTACGTCAACGACGACGAGCTCGTCGAGATCACGCCCGACGCCCTCCGCCTGCGCAAGTACTTCCTCGACGAGAACGAGCGCAAGCGCAAGCGCGACCACGACTGGACCCGCGCGGAGTAGGGCCAGGACCGGCTTTCACGCGGGACGCAAGAACTTCCGCGCGGTTTTACGTGGAACGTAAAAACTTTGGCGGACTTTTACGTGGAACGTAAAAACTTTGGCGGACTTTTACGTGGAACGTAAAAACTTTGCGCTTGCGGGCGGGGCGGGGAATCGGGCATCCTGTTGTTTCTACGAATAGGAACAACCCCAGGAGAACCCCATGATGCCGCGCCTGCGCCTTGCCGTCCTTGCCGCCCTGTTCGCCGCTTCGGCGGCCTCCGCCTACGACCAGCCCGCCGTCAATCTGGGCTTCACCAGTTTCCTCGACGGCATTCCGCCCGCGGGGCCGGGCTGGTACTTCGCCCAGTACGTCCAGTACTATTCCGCGGACAAGCTGCCCGACCTGCCGTTCCCCGGCGATCCGGAGCTCGAGGCGTGGATCAGCCTGACGCAGGTCATCTACCAGCATCCCAAGGCCATTCTCGGCGGCGCGAATTTCGGCCTGGATTTCATCCTGCCGGCGGCGGCCTTCGATCTCGAAGCCGACGGCACGCCGCTGACCGCGCAGGACGGCCTCGGCGATCTGCTCGTCGGCCCCTACCTGCAATGGGCGCCGGTCATGGGCGCGAACGGCCCGGTGTTCGTGCACCGCATCGAGCTGCAGACCATCCTGCCCACCGGCGACTACGACGAGAAATATTCCATCAATCCCGGCGGCAACGTCGTGAGCTTCAATCCGTACTGGTCCGCCACCTGGTTCGTCTCGCCCAAGTGGACGGTCTCCGGCCGTTTCCACTATCTGTGGAACGACGAGAACGACGAGCCCAACGTCCCGCCCGATTCCGGCATCGCGGACACGCAGGCGGGCCAAGCCGTCCACGCGAATTTCGCCACCGAATACGAAGTGCTCGAGAAGCGCCTGCGGATCGGCCTCAACGGCTATGCGTTCCGGCAGATCACGGACAGCAAAGCCAACGGCGATTGCGTGGACGGCAAGAAGGAGCAGGTCGTCGGCATCGGTCCGGGCGCGCTGTGGAGTTTCGGCCCGAACAACCACCTCTTCGCGAACGTCTATTTCGAGACGGAAGCCCAGAGCCGGCCCGAGGGCACGCGCGTGAACCTGCGCTACGTGCATCACTTCTAGGCCGCGCGCGGTCCGGCGGGTTGCCGCAGCCGGGGGCGAGGCCCCCGGCTTTTTCCGTCTAGGGCGGTTTTCAGAATACCGTAGCCGCTCGAAGTCGGAAACAGCCCGGCTCGGCAGGGACGCCTCGCCCTACCCATAGGCCGTATTGAAAGCTTGGGGTAGGGCGAACCCTCCGGGTGAGCCNNTCTGGCCGTTCAAAAACGGCCACAGTAAATCTGAATTTGCTCTAGCTCGGCGGCGGGGTCGCCGCGGGGGCCTTGGCGGCCGGCGGCGGAGGCTCTTCGCCGGCGATCGGCGCGAGGACGAGGCGGAAGCCGTTGACGGCGCCGCGGGCGTTGCCGAGAAAACCGTAGGTCATCTCGCAGCCCAGCCGCACCGTGGAATGGTCGTCCCACCCGCCGCCGTGCCAGCCGCCGAATTCGGCGCCGCCGGCGAACTTCGAGGTGGTTTCCCACACGTTGCCGCCCGCGCCGAACAGGCCCCAGGCGTTTTCGCCGCTGGCTTCGACGGGCGCGGTGACGGCGAACCCGTCCTGGTAGCCGGAGATGAACTGCAGATCCCGGAAGGCCGCGGCGAGGCTTTCATCGCCGTAGTTGCCGCGGTTGGGCGGCCAGGCCTCGCCCCAGGGGAACACGGCCGACAGGCCGGCGCGGGTATAGGCGATGGCCTCGGCGCGCGACGGCAGGCGGTAGCGCCATCCCGGCAGCAGCTTGCCGGCCGCGCGTTCCTGCTCGGTCAGCCAAGCGGCGTAGGCCGCCGTATCGTCGAAGTTCACGCGCACGACGGGCTGGCGCGGCTCCCGCAGGCTCAGCTCGCGGAACTCCCCGCTGTCGTGCTCGGGATCTTTCAGCGCATACTCTTCGTTGGTGACCTCGAACCGGCCGATCCACATGCCCAGCGGCGGCACCCAGACGAATTCCATCTGGCCGGTCTGGGTCACCCACGGCTGGCCTTCCACCGGCAACGGCGTGGTGGCGACGAGTTTCTCCACGACCGGCCGAGCCGGCCCCTCTTTTTTCGGCGCGACGGGTTCCGGCCGGATGGGCGTGGCGGCCTTGCGTTCCGGCGGCGGGGGTGGATTCCGGATGGCCTCCACCGCCAAATAGCCGCCGAATCCCAGTCCCGCGCCGACCCCCAGCATCGTGAAGGCCACGCCGAAGCACCGGCGGATGCGCCGCCACTCGGTCGCGCTGCGGCCGCGGCGACTCGTGACGCGTTCGCCGCCCAGCGCCCGGACGAAATCCGCGCAGGAGGCGAAGCGGTTGCGCGGCTTGGGCGCGGTGGCGCGCCGCAGCGCGGCGCGGGCCGAAGCCGGCAGGAAATCGGGCGGATCGGCGTCCAGTTCGGGCGGCGCCCCGGCCAGCAGATCCCAGGCCAGGATGGCCAGCGCGTATTGGTCGCTGCCCGAATCCGGCTCGGAATCCTCGGTGCGCAGTTCCGGGGCGAGATAGGTGCCCGTCACGCCCGTGCGGGTGGCCTTGCCGCGGACGAATTCCACGTGGCGGCGCGTCATCAGGCCGAAATCCGTCACGCGCACCACGCCGTCGAGCCCGATGAAGACGTTCGACGGCGTCAAGTTGCAATGCGCGATCCGCTGCTGGTGGGCGAAATCCAGGCCCGCCGCGATCTGCGCCAGGATCGGCAGCACCTCGGCCAGCGTCCGCCGGCCGCTTTCGCCTTGCCGTGCCCAGGTTTCGACGTCCAGGCCGGGCGCGTAATCCCCCACCACGTAGGTCTGCTCGCCGGCATGCACGATCTGGCGGATGATCGCGATGTTCGGGTGCCGCTTGCCGGCGATCCGCCGGATCTCGGCGTGCAGCACGTTCAGCATCTTCTTCGACCGGCGCAGATCGGGCGGCAACCAGCGGATCGCCACGTCCTGCCCCGTCTGGCGGTCGAAACATTGCCAGACCTCCCCCATTTGGCTCGCGCCGAGGATGGCGACGACTTCGTAGCGGTCCAGCAACAGCGTCCCCACCCGGAATTCCCGCGGCCGGTGATCCACCAGACGAGCCTCCTCACCGCGAGCGATTTTGGTCGTCTGGGTCGTCATGATCAAGGGCAGTCTGGCATTTTTCCCATTGGGGGGCAATAGGCTCCGAAAAGGATTAACGGGAATTTCATCGAATTCAGCGCGGGGCGGCCGGCGGCTGGACCCAGACGTCCGGCCAATGGTCGTTGCCCGAATGGAACGAGACGCGCGCGGCGCGTTCCGGCGGATCGCCGATGCGCCACAGGAAGATTTCGTAGTCGGCGACGTCGTGTTCGTGGTCGCCGCGGGAGGCGCCGAAGGCGAGCAGGGCGCCGTCGTTGGAGACCCGCGGGAAATATTCGTGGCTCCACTCGCCGGGCATGTCCAGCAGGGTTTCGAGGTTGCGGCCGGCGCGGTCCACGCGGCAGATGCGGTTCTTCAGCCGCCCGCCCGACTCCACCAGCACGAGCCACTCGCCGTCCGGGGCGAACGCGAGCTGGCAACCGCCGGCGACGCGCGTTTCCGCGCCGCCGGGCAGCGCGAACAGCGAGGTACTGCGGGCGCCGCCGCGCACGGTGACGGCCAGCCGGCCGCCGCGCGGATCCAGCGCGGGCGTCGTCCACAGCCGGCGTTCGCGCGCGCCCAGCAGGATCGTTTCGGCGCCGGTATCGACGTCGATCCGCACCACTTCGCGGCCGTGGCGCTGGAACACGACCGCCCGGCCGTCGGCCGACCAGTCCGGCTGCGCGCCCCGTTCCGCCAGCCGGCGTTCCCGGCCGCTGGCCAGATCGAGCAGCCAGACGTCCCATTCGTCGTTGTTGCGGAACGACACCCACGGCAGCCGCGAGCGGGCGAACGCCACCCGCGTGCCGTCCGGCGAGATCTTGGGCGACCGGTCCACGTGCGGATCGGTCGTCAGGCGCGAGATGGTTCCGCCCGGCCAATCCATTTGAACGAGGTCGTGTTGGCCGTGCATCGTCGAACTCCAGACGAGGAACCCGCGGCGTTCGCCCCAGACGGCGGCCATGGCGGCCTGCTCGGCCGCCCCCATCTGCTGGACGGCGCCGGAACCGGGGGCGGTTTGCGCGCCGGCTTTCTGCTGGGCCCGCCAGCCGAGGGCGCCGCCGATGAATGCCAGCGCCAGCACGACGCCGAGACCGATCCAGAGGCCGGTTTTTCCGAGGCGAAGGCGCGGTTTTTCCGCGCCGCCGCGCCGGCCCCACAGCAGGCCCAGCAAGCCCAGACCGCCCAGCGAATAGTCCACCATCTGGCTGGCGACGTGCGTGCCCAGCAGAACGAGCGCGGCATCCGCGCCCGACACGCCCGCCAGGCGCATCGCGCCGGCGCCGGCCGCTTCGTAGCTGCCCAGGCTCAGGAACGTCGGCACCGGCAACGCCGCGCCGCCTTCGCCGCCGATCAAGCCGATCAGCGTTTGCCAGACGGGCAGTTCCGCCAGCGCCGGCCGCAGGACCCGCGCCATGCCGTAGAAGGCCGCGGCCAGACCGCCGTATTTCACGACGCGGATGCCCACCGAAAGCGCCGCCGCCTTCCAGAGCACGCCGCCGCCCCGGACCTGCCCGAACGAATCCGCCAGTTTTTCCATGAACGCCTCCAGCCAAACCATCCCCCGCCACCGCCGCGCGCGCGCCGGCAGGCGCGCGGCGAGCGCGGCCGCCCAGCCCGGACCGCGGAACAGCAGCACGCCGCCGGCCGCGACCGCCGCCAGCACCGCGCCGGCGCCCCACAGGAACGCCATCCGGCCGGCCGCTTCGGCCACGGGCGCGGCCACCGCCGCCGCCAGCACCGCCGCCAGCGCGAAAAAATCGAACAGGATGCTGATCGTCATGGACGACACGCAATCGGCGCTGCGCACCCCTTCGCCGCGGTTGAGCAACGCCCAATAGGCCAGTTCGCCGGCGCGCGCCGGCAGCATGTCCACGAACATGTTCCGCGCCAAGGTCACGCCGAACATCCGGCCGCGGCCGGGCAGCGGCGCCACGCCCGCGCCCGCCAGCAACAGGCGGTAGCGCACCGCCCGCAGCCAGCCTTGCAGCAGCTGCGCCGCCGCGTAGGCCGTCCAGGCGCCCAGACTCATCGCCGCGAGCGCCCGGGCCACTTCCGCGGCCGACGAATCCGCCGCGTGGAACACCAACGCCAAGATGCCCGCCGAAAGCGCGAGCGACAGGCCGAATTTCAATCCCTTGCCCATGCCTGTTTGTAGCCGCGGCGGTCGGGAAAAGAAACACTTTTCCCCTGCGCCGCGCTCGGCTACCGTGGATTCCATGAGGACGATTTTCCGTTTTCTCCGGCGCGCGGCGCGCGCCGCGCTGGCGCTGGGCGGCTTGGCCGCGCTGCTGTTCGCCGCCGCGCTGTTCACCAATCTGCCCTGGCGCGCCTATCGCTCCTTGTCCGACGTGCCCGGCGCGGCGGCCGGCGAGCCCAGCCATATCCTGGTGATGGGCGGCAGCGGCATTCCGGGCGAATCCGGCCTGTGCCGCACCTTTTTCGGCGCGGCGGCCGCCCGGCGCCATCCGCAAGCCCGCGTGCTCCTCGCCCTGCCGCTGCCCACCAACGAGTCGTTCGCGGCCCGCGCCTATTACGACGAATTGCGCCTGCGCGGCGTGCCCGCCCGGCGGCTCCGCGTGCTGGCCGGCGGCCGCAACACCCGCGAACAGGCGCTGCGCCTGGCCGAAACCTTGGCGGACGCGCCGCCCGGCGCCCATGTCCTGATCGTCACGGACCCCTACCACGTGCGGCGTACTGCCGCCTGCATCCGGAAAGCCGCCGCCGACCGGCAAGTGGATGTCCGCCTTTCCGCGCTGCCCGTTTTCCAGCTGTCCATCGACGATCCGCTCGCCTTCCGCGCCGAAGAACTGGACGCGGCCGGACCGGCGCCGGCGATCCGCGCCGCGGTGCCCGACGTCGGCCCCGCGCTGCGGTTCCGCTACGACGTGTGGGCCAATCTCAACTACGCAGTCGACGTCCTGCGCGAGGGAACCGCCTTGGCCTACTATCGGCTCCGCGGCTGGATCTAACGTCCGCCCGATTCCAAACGCGCGCAAAAAACACGAGGCCGCCTTTCGGCGGCCTCGTCGGTCGTGAAGATTGCCGGGCCGGTCAGCTGCGGCGGCGCGCGGAAGCTTTCGCGCGGGACGCGCAGCACTTGCCGGTGCCGCGGAAGATCAGGTCCATGCCGGTGAGGGCGCCCAGCGTGTTTTCCGCCGAGCGGCGCAGGGTCGCCAAGCCGTCCAGCTCCACGTTGTCGATCCGGCCGCATTTCTCGCACAGGAAATGCGCGATCTGGCGTTCCTGGGAGGTGCCGTAGCGGGCGTGGCTCTTCCAGGTGGTGATCCGCCAGGCCAGCCCCGCCTCTTCCATCATGTTCATCGTGCGATAGACGGTGAACAGCGAGATTTTCGGGATGTCGGTCCGGACCGCCCGGAAGATGGTATCCACGTCCGGATGGTTTTGGTTGGTTTCCAGTTCCCGATAGATCGCGAGCCGCTGCTTGGTCAGCCGCAATCCGACCGCATGGAACATCTGACGCCACTCGCGGTATTGCGCCTGCTCGTTCGCCGATACCGCTTTCCGCTTGTTTTTTTTTGTATTCTTGTTTGCCATGATTTGACGGAATCTAATCGCCTAATCATTCCTTAACAATCTTTATTTTCATCTTTTTTCGGCTGGGCTGCAATTCTTCCCCGAAAAAGAAGATCCGCACGGGCGGGACCCCCGGGGGGACGTGCGGATCTTGTGGATTGCATCTATTTGCCAGACATAATATTACAGAGATAATCCGATGCCGGCGATCAGGCTGAGGTCGTTGCGTTCCTTGCCTGCGGCCGGGATGTTGTCGTACTTGTCCTGCAAGACGACCCGCAGGTTGAGGCGCTCGTTCATGGCCGCTTCGACGCCGATTTCGCCCACCAGCAGGTAGTTGTCGAAGTCTTCGGCTTCCGGCAGGTATTCCAGCGACTGCACCAGTTTGGCGTTCTTCAGCGCCTGGCAGACGTAGCGTTCCGCGAAGCGCAGCGCCAGGTAGTCGTTGCTCGCGCCGCCGACTTCTTCCCACAGGTAGGTCGGACCGGCTTCGAGCGAAAGCTGCCGCTGGTCGTTCTTCACCAAATAGAGGCCCAGGCCGGGGCCCAGCGTCGCGCGATAGTCGATGTCCGCGACGTCGTCGTACAGCGCCGAACCGTCCAGATAGGCGAACGTCCGCGGCGTGAGCGTCTTCTTCACGTTGGCGAAGAGCTTGGCGTTCTCGACCGTCTTCTCGTCGCTTTCTTCGACGGTCTCGACGCCGGCTTCGTCGGTGGTCGTGGTCTTGACGGTGCTTTCGCCGTAGTTGAACTCGGCGCCGGCGAGCACCGAACCCAGGCCTTCTTTTTCGCCCTCGGTCTTCAGGCCGACGTTCGCCGCCAGCGTCTCGCTGTTGCCGTCGGTCAGCGTCAACCCCGCGTACAGGGCCGTCGCCAGACCCTTAGGGGTCGCTTCTTCGGCCGCCGCCTTCTTGGCCTTCGTCTCCGCCGCCGAGGCGGAAACCGCCAGCGCCAGCGCCGTCAAAACCATCAGGTATTTCTTCACGTTTCGTCTCCTTTGCCGTCCAGGCCGCTACTTCGCCGCTTCGGCTTCCTGCTTGCGGCGCAGGCCGTTGATGACCTTGACCATCGCGAACACCGCGAGCGCCACGATCAGGAAATCCACCACGTTCTGCACGAACATCCCGTAGTTCAGCTTCACGGCGGCCACTTCGGCACCCGCCGCGTCCACCGCAGCCGCCTTCAGGGTGATCGCCAGATCCTTGAAGTC
Source organism: Verrucomicrobia bacterium UBA2281 (assembly GCA_002347655.1). GTDB lineage: Bacteria > Verrucomicrobiota > Kiritimatiellia > CAIQIC01 > Lenti-01 > Lenti-01. The sequence continues at coordinate 27,745 of DDWR01000033.1, forward strand.
CACCTTGCCCAGCAGCATGCCCAGCGGCGGCATGATCACGTCGTTCACCAGCGAGGTCACGATCTTGCCGAACGCGCCGCCGATGATGATGCCCACCGCCATGTCCACCATGTTGCCCTTGACCGCGAACTCCTGGAATTCCTTCACGATGCCCATTTGCTTGCTCCTTGGGGTTTGTTTCCTACGGATGGACAACATAGCGGGTGCCGCCGCGCCAGACAACCCCGGATGCGCCCCGCGCGATTCGCCGGGCCGGCCTCAATTTTCGCTTTCCTCGCGCGGGCCGGCCCCCTACTCTTGCCCCCACAGGAGAATCGCGTCCATGTCCAGCACCTTCGGCACCCTTTTCCGCGTCACCACGTTCGGCGAATCGCACGGCCGCGCCATCGGCTGCGTCATCGACGGCTGCCCGGCGCGCATTCCGCTCGCGGCCGAAGACGTCCAGCCGCAGCTCGACCGCCGCCGGCCCGGCGCCACCGCGCTCAACACCCCCCGCAAGGAATCGGATGCCGTCGCCCTCCTCTCCGGCGTCGAACATGGCCAAACCCTCGGCACCCCCATCGGGCTCTCCATCCCCAACACCGACACCAAGCCCGGCGACTACGCGGAAATGGAAACCGTGCCGCGGCCGTCGCACGCGGACTTCACCTATGCCGAAAAGTACGGCCTGCGGGCCCGTTCCGGCGGCGGCCGCGCTTCCGCCCGCGAAACCGCCGCGCGCGTCGCCGCCGGCGCCGTCGCGGAAAAAATGTTGTCCGTTTTCCATCCCGTGGAAATCGTCGCCTGGGTCGAAACCGTCGGCGAAATCGCGGCCCAGCGGCCCGATTTCGCGACGCTGACGCGCGCCGCGGTGGACGCCACCCCCGTGCGCTGCCCCGATCCGGAAACGGCGCCGCGGATGATCGCGGCCATCGAAGCCGCGCGCGACGCCGGCGATTCCCTCGGCGGCGTCGTGGCCTGCCTGTGCCGCGGCGTGCCCGCCGGCTGGGGCGAGCCGGTCTTCGACAAGCTCACCGCCGAACTCGCCCACGCCATGCTCTCCATTCCCGCCACGCGCGGCTTCGAGATCGGCGAAGGTTTCGGCGCGACCTTGCTGCGCGGCTCGCAGCACAACGATCCGTTCGCCGCCAAGCCCGGCGGCGGCATCCGCCCGGCCAGCAACCATTGCGGCGGCATCCAGGGCGGCATTTCCAACGGCGAAACCATCTTCTTCCGCGTCGCGTTCAAACCCGTCTCCACCATTTCGCTGCCGCAGCCAACCGTCGCCTTCGACGGCACGCCCGTCCGGTTCGAAGCCAAGGGCCGCCACGATCCCTGCGTCCTGCCCCGGGCCGTCCCGGTCGTCGAAGCGATGGCCGCGCTCGTGCTGGCCGATGCGTTCCTGCAGCAGCAAGTCCAGCGCATCCCGCATCCAGGAGGCTCCCGATGAAAATCCGTTCCGGCTTGCTCTTCCTGATGCTGGTTCCGGCCGTCGCCGGCGCCGCCCAACCGCGTTCCGTCGCCCTCGTCGTCCAGGACAACGGCCACGCCCAGATCACCGAAACCCACGACGTGCCCCCGCCCGGCGCGGACGGTGCCGTCCGCATCGGCCCGTTGCCGGAGACGTTGCTGCCGGCCTCCGTCAATGCCGCGCCGCTCGAACGCGGCGAAACCCTCGACGTCGTTTCCCAGCGCTTCCTCTACGACCTGCGCGACGACGCGGCTCTGTTCGGCGCCTATCGCGGCAGCGCGATCGTCGGCCGCAAGGGCGACGCCACCTGGGCTGGCCGCCTGGCCGCCGTGCCGGACTTTGCCAAGTCCGCGCCCGGACTCCTGCTCGAAGCCGAAGGCCAGCCCGTCCGCTTCGTACCCGACCTGTACGCGCTGGACGCCGTCGAGTTTCCCGCGCGCGCCGACCTGGCCCGGCACCCGACGCTCCTGTGGCAGCTCGCCGCCGACCAATCTCCGCCGACCGCCATCCAGCTGAACTACGCCGCCGCCGGCCTGTCCTGGTCCGCGTCCCACGAAGCCATCCTGGCCGACGACGCCCGGTCCATCGCCCTCGCCACCCGCGTCCACCTCCGCAACCAGACCCAGCGCGATTTCGCCAACGCCCGCGTGCGCCTGGCCTTGACGGAAAAAGGCCGGTTCGCCCCCCTCGTGCCGGCGGCCGGCGATCCGCGCGCTTCCCGCGCGCCCGCCTTGCGCTACGCCACCGACGGCCAGAGCTGGATTCCCGAACGCGCAGCCGCATCCGCGGCCGTCGTCGCCACCTACGACCTGCCGCAACCGCTCACGCTGCCGGCCGGCGCCGACGTCCGCGCCGGCCTGTTTTCCGCACCGGCGCTGGCGGCGGAAACCCGCTACGTCTACGACGGCGTCCGCTTCGACCGCTACCAGCGCAACCGCCGCACCGACGGCACCCTCGGCACCGAATTCGCCCCCGTCGTCGAAACCCGCCTGAGTTTCGCCAACGAAAGCGCCGCGCCGCTGCCGCCGGGCGAATTCCGCCTCCTGCGCGGCCAAGCCGACCAGGCCCTCGAATGGATCGGCACCGATTGGCTCCCCGCCCTCCAGCCCGGCGAAAGCGCCACGCTCGACCTCGGTCCCGCCGCCGGCCTCTCCGGCCGCCGCCTGCGGACCGCCTATGCCGACGTCGTGCCGCTCCAGAGCGCCGACGAATCCTTCGAAATCACCCTGGAAAACCAGGGCAACGCCGACCGGACCGTCGTCGTCGTCGAACATTTCTACCGCGGCGAGAAGCATGAAATCACGGCCGCCAGCGCCAAACACGAGCCCGGCGCCGACCCGCATTCCGTCCAGTTCGCGATTCCCGTCAAGGCCGGCACCAGCCAATCCTTCACCTACACCGTCCGCTACACGTGGTGAACGGGGCCGCTCCAACCGGGCCCCGCCTGCTCGTCTGCGGCGTCAACTGGCTCGGGGACGCCGTCATGTCCCTGCCCGCGCTGCAGGCCTTGCGCGAACACCAATCCGGCACCGAGCTGACCGTGCTGACCAAGCCGGGACTTGCGCCGTTCTGGGCCTTGAGCAGCGTGCCCCACCGCGTCCTGGCGCTGCCGGTGGCCGGCGGCTCCCTGCGCCCCGCCGTGCGCGCGCTGCGCGACCTGGCGTTCGACGCCGCCTACGTCCTGCCCCATTCCTTCCGTTCGGCCCTGCCGCCGTTTCTCGCGCGCGTTCCCCGGCGCATCGGCCTGCCCGGCCATTTTCCCCGGCATCTCCTGCTGACGGAAGTCCGACCGCCTGCCGGCGGCCCCGGCCGCGCACACCAGGTCCATGAATATCTCGATTTGTTCTTCCCCGGCGAGAACCGCCGCACGTTCGCGCCGCCGCGGCTGACCGTGCCGGCGCCGGCGCTGGCCGCCATGCGCGAAAAACTCGGCTCGCTCCCGCAGCCGTGGATTTCCGTCCTGCCCGGCGCGGCGCGCGGGACGTCCAAGCAATGGCCGGCCGAGCACTACGCCGAAGCCGCCGCGGCGCTCGTCGCGCAAACCGGCGGATCGATCGTGACCCTCGGCACGCAGGCCGAGCACGCGCCCTGCCAGCAGGTCGCGGCCGCCGCCGCGCCGAACGGACTCAACCTCGCCGGCGCCACGACGCTGGCCGAACTGGCCGCCGTCCTCGCGCTGTCCGCCGCCGTGCTCTGCAACGACAGCGGCGGCATGCATCTCGCCGCCGCCGTCGGCACCCCGCTCGTCGCGCTCTTCGGCATCACCGATCCCGCCCGTACCGGGCCGCTCGGCGAGCGCATCCGCCTCCTCCAGCATTCCGAGCGCCGTTCCCGCGACGTGCCGCGGACGTCCGCTGCGGCCCAGGCCGCGCTGCGCGCCATTTCGGTCGCCGAAGCCGTCGCGGCCGTCGCCGACGTGCTGCGGCCGGCTTGATTCAGCCCAACGGCCAGCGCGCCAGCGGCACGTAGCGGCCCGCCGCGCTTTCGTAGAGGAGCAGTTCGCGCACGGATTGCGCGGGCCAATCGCCGACCGGCCTCGCCGCCAGCGTTTCTTGGAACGTCCGCGCGTTTTTCAGCCGGCCGATCCGCCCCAGCGTCAGATGCGGCGCGAACGGCCGCGCTTCCGGCGTCCGGCCGGCCGCGCGCAGCGCCGCGGCGACGGCTTCGTGCAGTTCCGCCAAGCCCGGAGCATCCACTCCCAACCACAGCACCCGCGGCTGCCGCGGCGGGCCGAACGTGCCCCAGCCGCCCCAGCGCAGTTCGAACGGCGCCGCGCGCGCCGCGGCCGCGGCCAGCGCGGCGGACAGCTCCGGAATCCGCGCCGGGGCCGTCGCGCCGAAAAATTCCACCGTCAGGTGCAGGTTGTCCAGCCGCGTCCAGCGGATCGTTTCCCCGCGCAGCCGCATCCGGAGATTCTCCAGCGCGCGGCGCAAAGGCTCCGGCGCCGCCACCGCCACGCCCGCGAACAGCCGCTTCGTTTCCATTGCGGCACCCCTACGGCGAGGCCCGCGCCGCCAGCAATTCGCGCAGCATCTCGTTCACCTTGAATCGGCCGATTTCGCTGAAGGGGCTCCAGATTTCGTCCGGGTGGACGTTTTGCCAGACCGCGACCAGCTCCAGTTCCGGCACGATCACCATCGCGAACCGCCCGCCGTAGCCGGAACCCAGATACGTGCCCGGCGGCGCGTCCGGCAGCAGCCGCGCGCCGTCCGGCGTCGGCCGGTTGTTCCACCAGAAATTCCCCAGGCAGCCCAGATGGTTCTTTTCGTTCCGGCCGCCGCCGATCGTCCCCGGTTTTTTCAGCATCCGGCTTTCCGCGCCGGCCGTGCGCGGAAAATCCGGCGGCAGCGTTCCACCCCGGGCGGCCGCGAACAAGTCCGGCCGCAGGACGCGCCGCCCCCGCCATTCCCCGCCGCGCAGACAGAGCCAGGCGAACCGCGCCTGGTCACGCACGGACATCCGCAGCCGGCCCAGATGCGACCCCCGGTGGTTCATGTCCGGCGAATCTTCGAACCCGATCGCTTGGCCCAGCCACGGGCCGTTCAACACGTCGTCGAAAAACTTCCACGGCGTTTGGAGCACTTCGTGCAGCACGGTCCAGACCAGCAGCCCCGTGCCGTAGTCGTTGTAGGCGAACGCTTCGCCCGGCCGCTCGGCCAGACCGTATCCCGACGTCTGCCGCAGCAAATGCCGGAACGTGATCTCGCGGTCCTTGAAACCCAGCTCCGGATTCAGCACCGCCAGCGCCGGCATCCATTTCGCCACCGGTTCGTCCAGCGAACCGAGCCGGCCTTGTTCGATGGCCTTGAGCGTCAAAAAGGCATAGACCGGCTTGCAGGACGACGCCACGTCGTGGCGGTTGGTCAGGTTGCCCCAGGCATGGATCATCTTCCCGGCATGGACGAGGCAGCCGTAGCCGCCCGCCTGCCGCGAAAACGCCTCCAGCTTCGCGGCGGAAAATCCCGCTTCTTCCGGCGCTTTCCAGGCCCACTGGCGGCCGGGAAACTCCGCCGTTCGCGCCCGCCACGCGCCCCAGGCCGCACCGGCCGCCAAGAGGGCGAACGCCAGGCCGATTCCCCAGGCCGCGCGCCGGCTCATCGCTCCACCTCCGCCCGCGCCGCGAGCAGGTCGCGCAACAGGTCGTTCACCTTGAACCGACCGACGTCGCTGAACGGGCTCCAGGCCTCGCCGGTCCGCAGATAGGCGTCGTGCCAGACCGCGACCAGATCCAGTTCCGGAATCACGACCATCGCGGACCGGCCGCCGTAGCCCACGCCCAGGAAGGTTTCCGGCGGCGCATCCGGCAGCAACCAGTTCCCGTCGGGCGTCCGGTCGTTGTGCCACCAAAAGTGCCCCAGGCTGCCCGCATGGTGCTTTTCGTCCTTGCCGCCGCCGATGGAGACCACCTGCTCCAAAAGCTCGGCCTCCTCGCCCGACGTCCGCGGGAAATCGTCCGGCAACGGAGGGCGCAGCGCTTCCCGGAACAGATCCTCCCGCAGGAAACGCCGCCCCTGCCACGAGCCGCCGCGCAGATAGAGCAGCGCAAACCGCGCCATGTCCCGCGCCGAAATGCGGATCCTTCCCCGCGGCACGCGGAAACTGATCGCGGTCGGCTCGTCTTCGAATCCGAGGACGGCGCCCAGCAGCTCGCCGTTCAACACGTCGTCGTATTCCTTGGGCGGGCGGTCGTACACCCGGTAGAACAACGCCCAGACGAGCAGGCCCGTGGCGTAGTCGTTGTAGGCGAACGACTCGCCAGGTTTCTCTTCGAGCCCGTAGCCGGACGTCTGTTCCAGCAGGTGCCGGAACGTGATCTCGCGATCCTTGTACTCCGCCGCCGCATTCAGGTCGTCGAGTTCCGGCACCCAGTTCACCACGAGATCGTCCAGGGAATCGAGCCGCCCGATCTCGATCGCTTTGTACGTGAGAAACGCATAGATCGGCTTGATGGACGACGCCACGTTGCGGCGCTGGTCGATATCGCCCCAGGCGTGGATCATTTCGCCCCCATGGACGAGACAGCCGTCGCCGCCCACGCGCGCCGAAAAGGCCGCCAGTTTTTCCGCGGAGAAGCCGGCTTTCTCCGGTGCCTTCCACGACCAGCTTTCGCCGGGATACTTGGGACGACCCGCCACGCGGAGCCACCAGACGCCGGAGGCCGCCGCCAAAACGGCGAGCGCCAAGCCGATTCCCCTGGCGGCCCGCCGGCTCATTTGGGCGTCCCCGTCTGTGCGGCCAGCAGTTCGCGCAGCAGGTCGTTCACGTGGAACCGGCCGACTTCGCTGAACGGACTCCAGGCGGATTTGTCGATGCCCGGAAAGACGCCCAGCCAGACCGCCACCAGATCCCGTTCGGGGATCGCGACCATCGCGAACCGCCCGCCGTAGCCGGACCCCATGAACGTGCCCGGCGGCGCATCCGGCAGCAGCCGCGCGCCGTCGGGCGTGATCCGGTTGGACCACCAATAGTTCTTCACGCAACCCAGATGGTTTTTTTCGTCTTTGCCGCCGCCGAACGATTTCCATTCCAGCGGCAGCACGTCGGCGTCCAGTCCCGCCGTGCGCGGCAGATCCAACGGCAGGCCGCTGCCCAAGGCTTCCCGGCAGAGGTCTGCGCGCACCAGGCGTTTCCCGCTCCAAACGCCGCCGCGCAGATAGAGCAGCATGAACCGCGCCATGTCCCGCGCCGAAATGCGGATGCGCCCGCGGGGGGAATTCGGATGCGTCGCCGTCGGCCGGTCTTCGAATCCCAGCGCTTCCCCCAGCCATGGGCCGTTGAGCGCTTCGTCGTAGCGCGCCGGAGGCAGGTCGCACACGCGGTAGAACAGCGTCCACATCAGCAGCCCCGTCGCGTAGTCGTTGTAGGCAAACGCCTCGCCCGGCCGTTCCCGCAGTCCGTAGCCCGAAATCTGGCCCAACAGGTGCCGGAACGTGATCTCGCGATCCTTGTAGGCCAGATCGGGATTCAGTTCCGCGAGTTCCGGCACCCAGCGCACGACCGGTTCGTCCAGCGATTCGATCCGGCCGTCCTGCACGGCCTGGAGCACGAGGTGGGCGTAGATGGGCTTGCACGACGAGGCGACGTCGTTGCGGAACGAGACGTCGCCCCAAGCATAGATCATTTCGCCGCCGTGGACCACGCAGCCGATCCCCCCCACCCGCCGGGAATAATCATGCAGCGCATGCATGGAAAACCCCGCCTTTTCCGGCGCTTTCCAGGACCAGTGTTTCCCCGGAAAGATCGGTCCGCGCGTTGCGGCAACCGGCCGGAGCGCAAGCGCCGCGCCGCCCGCGACCAACAGCGCGAGCGCGACGAATCCGAGCCAACGCTTCCGGAAACGGCCACTCATCGGGAACCATCCTAGACCAATCCGCCGTCCCGGCCACCCAAAAAAACGCCCGGCCGCCGTTGTGAGGCGGCCGGGCGTCGCGCTTGGGCGACGGCCTAGGCCTTGCCGGTGCCTTTTTCGATGAAGAGGTGCCGGTTCAGCGCGTTGACGTAGGCTTTGGCCGACGCCATCACGATGTCGATGTCCGAGCCCTTCGCGGCCACCAGGTCGTCGCCGTACTTCACCTGGACCGAGGCCTCGCCCAAGGCGTCTTCGCCGTGGGTCACCGCCTGCATCGCGAACGACTTCAGCTCGCCCTTGACGCCGGTGAGGCGGTCGATGGCCTTCAGCGCGGCTTCCACCGGGCCGGAACCCGTCGCGGAATCCTGCCGGATCTGGCCGTCCTTCTCGATCTGCACCGTCGCCGTCGGGATCGAGCGGTTGCCCGCGGACACCTGCAGGCACTTGATGGCGTAGACCCGCGGCACGTCCGAAATGAATTCTCGCAGGAGCTCGACGATGTCGTCGTCGTACACGACCTTCTTCTTGTCCGCCAGCGCGATGAACGCGTCGTAGACGCCTTGCAGCTGCTCGGCGCTGACCTGGATGCCCATGCGCTTGAGGTGCGCGGAGAAGCCCGCGCGGCCGCTGTGCTTGCCCAGCACCAGGTCGGTGCCGGTCACCACGCCCACGTCCTCGGGGCGCATGATCTCGTAGGTCTCGCGGTGCTTGAGCATGCCGTCCTGGTGGATGCCCGACTCGTGCGCGAAGGCGTTCGCGCCCACGATGGCCTTGTTGCGCTGGACCATCATGCCGGTCAGCTGGCTCACCAGGCGGCTGGCCGGGAACAGTTCCTGGGTGCGCACGCGCGATTGGATGCCGTAGTGGTCGTTGCGGACCTTCAGCGCCATCACCAGCTCTTCCAGCGAGCAGTTGCCCGCGCGCTCGCCGATGCCGTTGATGGTGCATTCCACGCCGCGCGCGCCGCATTCGACCGCCGCCAGCGAGTTGGCCACCGCCAGCCCGAGGTCGTTGTGGCAGTGCACGTGCACCACCACGTCCTTCAGCTCCGGCACGTGCTCGTGCAGATAGGTCAGCAGCCGGCGGAACTCCTGCGGCACCGTGAAGCCGACCGTGTCGGGGACGTTCACCGTCGTGGCGCCCGCGGCGATCACCGCGCGGACCACTTCCGCCAGGAATTCGGGCTCGGTGCGCGAGGCGTCCTCGGGGCTGAACTGCACGTCCTTGCAGAATTTCCTGGCGTAGGCCACGCCCTCGACCGCCTGCCGGATGATCTCGTCCTTCGCCTTCTTCAGCTTGAATTCGCGGTGGATCGCGCTCGTCGCGAGGAACACGTGGATCCGCGCGCGGTCGCCCGCCGGCTTCAGCGCCTCGGCGCATTTCTCGATGTCGCCCTTCACGCAGCGCGCCAGCCCCGCGATGCGGCACTTCTTGATTTCCGTGGCGACTTTCTTCACCGCCTCGAAGTCGCCCGGCGACGCCGCCGGGAACCCCGCCTCGATGATGTCCACGTTCAGCTTCTCCAGCTGCCGCGCCACCTGCAGCTTTTCGTGCAGTCCCATGCTCGCGCCGGGACATTGCTCCCCGTCGCGCAGCGTCGTGTCGAAAACAATCACGTGATCCGGTTTTTTCATACCTGTTTCCTATCCTGAGGTCTCTCTCGTCGAACGCGGACAACAAAACGCCCGCCAAGTTTCATCTTTGGCGGGCTTTCCGGACTGCAGACGGCTCCGGGCAACTAACCAGCGCAACACCCGTCGCCCGCCGAGGCACGGGTGTCGCCGCGCAACGCGAGAAGCAGGGCCTGGATGGAAATCGCCGTCATCACGCAGGCCACTAAACCATCCCCTCGGCGGGCTGTCAAGGGCCGCGCCCGGAAATCGCCGTCAGTCCGGCGCTGCGCGCAGGCGCGGATCCAAGGCGTCCCGCAAGGCGTCGCCCAGCAGGTTGAAAGCCAGCACCACGGCGAAAATCGCCGCCGTGACGGCCGCCAGCTCCCACCACATGCCCTGCCACAAACGCAGGCGCGCCGACGCGATCATCGTGCCCCAGCTCGGTTGCCCCTGCGCGCCGATGCCCAGAAAACTCAGGAACACCTCCGTGCCGATCGCCGCCGGGAACCGCAGCGTGAACGACACCAGCGCCACGTGGACCACGTTCGGCAGGATATGGCGGAACAGGATGCGCCCGTGCGAAAATCCCAGCGCGCGCGCGGCCCGCACGTAGCCGCGCTCTTTCTGCCGCAGCGTTTCCGCGCGGATCAGCCGGCAGGTGCCCACCCAGGTCGTCAGGCCGATGGCGAGAAACACCCCCAGCAGGCCCTTGCCCACCACCATCGCGATCGCCAGCACGAACAGCAGGCCCGGAATCGCCGCGAACGTCGTCGAGAGCCAGATCACGAAATCGTCCGTCTTGCCGCCGAAATATCCGCCGAGACACCCGAGCAGGACGCCCAGCGGAATCGCGATCAGCGACGACACCACGCCGACCTGGAACGCGATGCGCGCGCCCTGCACGAGCCGCAGGCCGACGTCGCGCCCCAGCCCGTCCGTGCCCAGCCAGTGCGCGGCGGACGGCGGCAAATGGCGCGCGGCCAGGTTCTGCGCCTGCCAGGGCGCCGGCACGTCCCGCCACGCGAACCACGCGTTCGCGAGCTCGCCCGCCAGCGCCGCCAGGCAGAAGACCGCCAGTACCGCCAGGCACGCCCGCGCCGCGCGGCTCGCCCAGATCCGGTTCCACGCCTCGCGTCCGAACGAAACGCCGCCAGCTTCCCGAATGTCCGCTTCCGCGCTCATGCCAGCTTCACCCGCGGATCCACCCACGCCAGCGCGACGTCCGCCAGCACGTTCGCCGCCGTGAACAACAGCGCGCCCACCAGCACGATCGCGCGCACCACGTCGACGTCCGCCGAATGGATGGCGTTCAAGCTCAGATACCCCAGTCCCGGAATGCCGAAGAAGCTCTCCAGCAGCAGGCTGCCCGTGTAGAGATACGGCAGCGCCAGCGCCACGTTGACGATCACCGGCCCCAGCGCGTTCTTCAGCACGTGCTTGAACAGGACCTGCTCGGCGCGCAGGCCCTTCGCAAACGCGGTGCGCACGTAGTCCTTGTGCATTTCCTCCAGCAAAATCGTCCGATAGAAGCGCACGTTCGTGCCCAGCCCCGTCGCCACGCCGATCCCGACCGGCAGCAGCAGGTTCCGCCACGACTCGAAGCCCCAGACCGGAAACCACCCGAGCCGGTACGCCAGCACGTACTGCCCGAACACGATCCAGACGAGGTAGTTCACGCTCATCAGCGCCACGCAGACCGCCACGAGACCCCGGTCCAGCCACGAGCCGCGCCGGTAGGCGCACAGCAGCGCCAGCGCCAGGCTGACGGCCAGTTCCACGACCAGGATCGGCGTCGTCAGCGCCAGGCTCGGCCCGAGGCCCGCCTTGAGCAAACTCCATACGGGCTGGTTCAGGCTCGTGCTCGTGCCGAAATCCAGCCGCAGCACCCGCCCGGCGTAATCGACGAGTTGGCTGTCGAAAAAATGTCGCGTCGCCTTTTCCAACTTCACGCGGCGGACCACGACCGGACCGCCCGCCGCGCGGAAAACGGGCTTTTCCGCGCCGTGGAAAACGATTTTTCCATCCGGCGGAAAACCGGGCCCCTCGCCCACCACCGTCAATCGCCAGCGGCCGGCCGCCGGCAGCGGAAACGCGAAGGGAATCGCCAGTTCCTGGCCGGCTTCGAGCCGCAGCGGACCGGACTCGCCCGCCCCCCAAGCGGCGCGCACGCCGGGCGCCGCCGTCGCGAAATCCACCGGCTCCAGCGCGCGGGTTTTCGTCCAGTTGCCGCAGAAGAGGGGTTTGGCGTAGCCGCGCGCCGCGTCGAATTCCTCCAGCGCGCGCGCGCCGGCGTTCTGGCCCAGCACCAGCGCCGCGGGCGAGCCGCCCACGACGTTGAACAGGACGAAGGTGACCAGCACGACTCCGGCCACCGTCGGCAGCGCCTGCAGCAGCCGTCTGGCGACGAACCGGCCCATGTCAGCCCGGCTGTTTCCAACGCGCGAGGAGGCGCGCCGCCAATTCCTCGGGATCCAGGTCGGACGTGTCGATCTGGAGGGGAATGGCCGCGTAGAATGGCGCGCGCGCCGCCAGCAGGTCGCGGATTATCTTTTCGGGATCTTCGCCGGCCAGGAGCGGCCGCTTCTTCGAACGCGCCGTGCGCGCGAGAATCACCTCGGGGCGCGCCGTCAGGCACGCCAGCAGGCCGTTGGCCCCCAGCGCGCTCAGGTTTTCCGCCCGCAAGACCACGCCGCCGCCGCAGGAAATGACCGCCCCTTGCTTGCGCCCCCACTCTTCCGCCAGTTGCGATTCGAGGTCGCGGAACGCCGGTTCGCCGTCTTCCGCGAATATGCGGGCGATGGATTTGCCGGCGCGGCGCTCCAGTTCGGCGTCCATGTCCAGGAACGGCGCGGCGGCCAAGGCCGCGACGCGGCGGCCGACGGCGCTCTTGCCCGTCCCCATGAAGCCCAGCAGCACCAGATTGCGGGAGCTGTCCATGCGGGACTCCGCGGACGCGAGGCGCCCCCCTACTGGATCACGAGGCGCGTGGTCTTCATCAGCGCCTTCCACAGTTTCTCGGGCGTGTCGGCTTCCAGCAGCTTGTCGCGGTTTTCCGCCTTCTGGAAAACCTGCGACAAGCCCGAGAGCAGCTTGAGATAAAACGCGCTGGCCGCCGTGGGAATCACCACGAAGAACACGATGCGCGTGCTGGCCTTGCCCGCCGGATCGAACTTGATGGCCTTGGGCGCGAGGCCCAAGGCCAGCGTCAGCGCGCCGCCTTCGATGCAGCGCACGTGCGGAAACGCCAGGCCGTTCTCCACCGCGGTCGAAATGATCGCTTCGCGCTTGAGGGCGGACTCCAGCAGCTTGCCGGCATCGTCCACGAAGCCCTCGTCGGCCAGCTTCTGGCACAGCTCGGCCAAGACCGCGTCGCGGTCCGTGCCGTTGAGCGCCGGGATCATCAGGGCCTCGGCCGAGAATCGCTCGATGCCGATCTTGGGCGGGTCGCTGCGGCGCGGGGCCTTGCGGGTGTTGCGGGCGCTGGATTCGCGATGGAAGAGCAGCCGGGCGCAGGCCGGACAATGGTAGATCTTCTCGGCGGCGTGCACCTGGTGCACCAGCGAAACCGGCAGCGTCATGCCGCAGGCCGTGCACACCCCGTTGACGACCGGCACGATCGCCAGCGGACTCTTCTGCAGCAGGCGTCCGAACTGCTGGGAAACGTCGGCCGGGATTTCCTTCTTGAGCGAAGCAATGGAAGCATCCAGCTGGCCGAGTTGGGCGCCCGGCATGCCCGCTTCCTGCTGCGCGCGGGCGACGATGAGTTCCTGGAGCTGGACCAACAGATTGATGACCGGTTGCATGTGTTTCCTTCTGGCAATACGCGTGGTTAGTCCGGCTTTTCTACGCGCGGAAACCCCAAACGTAAAGGGAAAACGGTTCGCCGCTGGTGGGACTTACGGCCAGGTGACCATCACCACGTTGCTGCGTTCCTTCACGTTGCGCATCGTCGTGCGCGCCAGGCCGCTCACCATCAGGCCGATCCGCTCGCCGCTCCGCGGCCGCCAGCCGCTCAGCGGCGCGACTTTGATATGCCCGCCGCCGGACAGCACCGACATGGGTTTCGCGGTTTGGCCAAAGCGAAACCATTCGAAGGTCGCCGCATACCACTGGCCGTTCAAGTTGACGATCACCCACGGATTGGCGTTGAGGCCGTCCATCGCCGGCCAGACCCGCGCCTTGCTGTACGGCATGTTGATCGTGCCGCCGCCCACGCTGGCGCTCAGCGAGGCGGTCTGCGCCCAGCCCGACACGTCCGTATGCAGCCACTGGATCGGTCCGTTGATTTCCGCCGGCCAGCCGGCCGACGGCAAGGCGTCGGCCGCGGCCGTCGTCGCCGTTTGCGCGACCGCCAACTCGGTTTCGGTCGCCTCCGCGCCGCCTGAACTCCATTCGCATCCGCCGGCCAGCAAGGCGACGATGGCTGCCCCTAGCCCGATGAACCGCCGGGCTGTCGTCTGTTGGTGTATTGTTAACATTTTGTTAAGATACCTTCTGGCCGATTCATTTCAAATTATTTTTTTCGCGAATTTTGGAGCGGCCATCCATTTCCGGCGTTTTTCCGGCGGAATCCGTTCGAGGGCATAGCGCAACGCCGTGCGGGGCATCCGGGCCGCATGCGCATCCAGAAAGACAAACAGGGCCTGGGCGTCGCGCTTGCCGGCCTCGCGCAACGTCCAGCCGGTTGCTTTGTGCATCAGATCTTCGGGATCTTCCAACAGCCGTTGCGCCAGCCAGAACGTGTTTTCCAACCGGCCTCGCCGGATGTGCTCAAGCGTGGCCACCATCGCGATGCGCCGATCCCACAGCAACGGCGAGGCCGCCAGGCGGCCCAGCACGCGGCGACCGCCGCCGGCCGGCAGGTGGCGTCCCACGATGCCCGGCGCGCTGACGTCCACCAGATCCCAGTTGTTGATCCGCGCGGTCCGGGCAAGGTAGAAATCGAAAATCGCGCCGCGCTCCGCAGCGTCCCCGCGCGCATAGGCCCGCACCAGCGCGGCCACGGCGAAAAACCGCGCCTCGTGCACCGGCGATGCGAGCAGCTCGGCGGCGACGGCCAGCGGCACCTCGGAAAATCCCGCCAGAACCGCGCGCACCTGCGGAACCTTCAGCCCCCAGAATTCGTCGCCTTCCCCGTACTCGCCCGGCCCGGTCTTGAAAAACCGGCGCAGGTTGGCCGCCTGCGCGGGATTCCGCAGCCGCCGCAGTTCCCGCAGAACCGCAGCGGCCGTGGCCGGCTGCGGGGCGCCGCTCATTTCAGCGTTTCCAGCACCGGGGTGGTGAACGCCCACAGGCCGGTCCGGCCACCCACTTCGTCGCGCAACGCCTGGAGCCGCCCCATCAGGCGCGCCGCCACGTCGTCCGCCACCACGACGAACGCGCCGGAGTTGGCGCCGGGCCAGACGTGGTTGTCCATCCGCGCGCCGCTCTTGGGACCGCGGCCGGTCATGCGCTTCCAGCGCGACAGCCCGACGATCCCCATTTCGTCGAGGAGGTCCTGGATCTCGTCGGTCAGCACGATGTCGTACGTCATCCACACCGCTTTCATGCCCGCACTCCCTTCTCGGCGGCCGCTTGTTCCCGCCGCCGCGCCGTTCGCGAATGGACCAGGCTGTACAGCGTCGGCACCAGCACCAGCGTGACCAGCATCGAGAACGTCAGCCCGCCCACGATCGTCGCCGCCATCGGCTTCCAGGTCGCCGCGCCTTCGCCCCGGCTCAGGATCATCGGCGTCATGCCCAGCGACGTGGTCATCGTCGTGATCATCACCGGCCGCAGGCGCGAGCGCCCGGCGTTCACGATCGCCTCGGCCAGCCCCTGGCCGCGCTCCCGGAGCAGGTTGATATAGTCGATCAGCACGATGGCGTTGTTCACCACCACGCCCACCAGCAGGATCATGCCGATGTAGGACATGATGCTCACCGTCAGCTGCAGCGCCGTCAAGGCAAGCGCCACCCCCGTGAACGCGAACGGGATCGAGAACAGGATCAGGAACGGATCCAGCAGGCTCTCGAACTGCGACGCCATCACCATGTAGACCAGCAGGATGCCCAGCACCAGCATCAGGCCCATCTGGCGGAACGATTCCTCCTGGTCCTCCGCCGTCCCGCCGAAATGGATGCCCGTGCCCGAGGGCAGCGGCACTTCCGCCGCGAGGCGGCGGCGCAGGTCGCGGACCACCTCGCCGCTGCTGCGCCCGAACACGTCGGCCGTCACCTGGATCATGCGCTCCTGGTTGCGGCGGTCGATCTGCAACGCCCCGAGGCGTTCCTCGACGTTCGCCACGCTGTCGAGCCGGATCCGCTGGCCGTTCGGCTGCGCGATCTCCGCCTGGGCGATGTCCGCCACCGTCTGCCGGAACGGCTCGTCCAGCCGCAGCACGACGTCGTAGTCCTCGTCGGACTCGCGGAACAGGGTGGCCGTCGTGCCGTAGAACAGCGTGCGCATGCCGTTGGCCACCTGCGACACGTTCAGCCCGTGCGCGGCCGCCTTCGTCCGGTCGATCTCCACGCGGATTTCGGGCCGGCCGGGATCGCGCCCAAGTTCGGCGTCCACCGCGCCGGGCGTCGTGTTGACCACTTCCAGCACCTGCTCGGCGATGCCCTGCAGGACGTCGAGGTCGAATCCCAGCACCTCGATGATGATCGGCTTCTGCCCGCCGCCCGGCCCCATCTGGGCCGTGTCCACGCTGTACTTCTGGACTTCCGGCCATTTCGCGACGACGTCGCCCACGGCGCGGCCGATCTCTTTCAGGCCGCGGTCGCGCTGCTTCTGCGACACCAGGCGCATCATGACCTGCCCGATGTGCGAGCCGCCCTGGCCGCCCATGCCGCCCGTGTCGCCGCAGCGCCAGGCGTAGACGAGCACGTTGTCCCGGCCGGCCTCCTCCAGCGCCACCTCCAGGATCCGCTGGCCGAGCGCCGCGGTCTCTTCCACCCGGGTGCCGATGGCGGTCTGGTAGCGCAGCATCAGCCGGCCGGAATCGTCTTCCGGCGCATACTCGGACCCCAGCCCCTTGAACAGCGCCACACTCCCCGCGAACACCGCGAGCGCCGCCGCGACGACCACCCAGCGGCCCCGCAGCGCCCGGCGCAGCAGCCCGGAATAGGCGGCGTCCAGCGCCGCGAACCGGGCCTCGCTCCAGACATGGAACGCCTCCGCGAACCGCCCGCGCGCCCGGCGCTTCCCGGGCGCCCGCAGCAGGCGGCTGCTCAACATCGGCGTCAGCCACAGCGCGCACGTCAGGCTCGCCAGCAGCGTCGCCGTCAGCAGCCCGCCGAGCTGCTTGAACAGGATTCCCGCTTCCCCCTTCAGGAAGATCAGCGGCACGAACACCACGATCGTCGTCAGCGTCGAGGCGCTGACCGCCATCCCCACTTCCTCGCTGCCGAACATCGCCGCCTCGCGCGGGGCCGTGCCCTGCTCCACCTTCGTGGCGATGTTCTCCAGCACCACCACCGCGTTGTCCACCACCATCCCCATCGCGATCGCCAGGCTCGCCATCGAAATGATGTTGATGGTCCAACCCATCGTCCACATGAAGATGAACGCCAAAATCAGCGAGAACGGGATCGTCAGCGCGATGATCAGCGCGGAGCGCACGTTGCGCAGGAAGAAGAACGCCGTCAGCACCACGAACACGAACGCCCAGCGCACCGTCATGGCCACGTTGGAAATGGACTGGGTGATCTGCTCGCTCGTGTCGAAGATCTGGTGGATCTCGACGTCCCGCGGCAGCATCGGCTGGATGTTCCGCTCGAGTTCCCGCATCACTTCCCGGGCCGTGTCGACCGTGTTCGCCCCGGAGCGCTTCTGGATCATCATCATGATCGCCCGGCGGTCCTTCACCATCGCCAGCCGGCGTTCTTCCGCGAAGCCGTCCTCCACCTCCGCCACGTCGCGCAAGCGCACGTGCGCGCCGCCCGCCGACCGGACCACGATGTCGCCGATCTCCGCCGCCGCCGCGAATTCCCCCGGCACGCGGATCGTGTAGTCCATCCGCCCGACCTTCACGTTGCCCGCCGGCAGCGTCACGTTTTCCTGCGCCAGCGCCGCCGCGACCTGGTCGAACACCAGCCCGTAGCCCGCCAGGCGCGCCGGATCGAGCTTCACGTTGATCTGCCGTTCCAGGCCCCCGAACAGCGTCACCGCCCCCACGCCCGGCAGGCGCTTCAGCGGGTCGGCGATCTCGTTGTTGACGATCTCCTCGATCTGCTCGAGGCTTTCGTCGCAGGTGACCCCGTAGAACTGGATCGGGATCTGCGAGGTATTGAATTTCCACAGGATGGGAGCCTCGGCATCGTCCGGCAGCGCCTGGCGGATGCGCTCGAGGTTGCTGCGGATGTCGTTGGACGCCTCGTCGAGATTGGTGCCCCAGGAAAATTCGCACGTCACGCTCGAGACGCCCTCGATCGTGGCGCTGGTCATCTCTTCGAGGCCGCTCACCGTGCCCAGCGCCCGCTCCACCAGCTTGGTGACCTTGCTTTCGACGTCCTCGGCGCTCGCGCCTTCCCAGGTCGTCACCACCGTCACGGTCGGCTGTTCGATCTCCGGCATCAGGTCCACCGGCAGCTGGGTCAGCATCACGGCGCCCATCACGAACACCGCCAGAAAGAACATCAGCGTCGTGACGGGGCGCTGGACACCGAGTTCGGGCAACTTCATCGCCGGCTACTCCGTCGGCCGTTCCGCCGGCGCCCCGTATGCGCCGACCCGCTCGATCGCCGCGCCGTCCGTCAGCTTGTTCTGGCCCATCGCCACGTATTCGTCGCCTTCCGCCAGGCCTGCGAGGATTTCGACGTCGATGCCGTCCCGGACGCCCGTCCGCACGGTCGCGGCGCGGGCCACGCCGTCGCGGACGACGTAGACCAGCTGGCGATCCAGCACGCGGATGACCGCGGCCGCCGGGACCGCCAGCGCCCCCGGACTCGTCGCCAGCGTCAGCCGCGCCGTCGCGTACATGCCCGGCCGCAGCGGCCAGCCGCCGGCGTCGCGCGGATTGGCCAGCAGGACCTCCGCCCGCACCGTGCGCGTCGCCGGGTCCGCCGCCGGGAAGATCCGCGCCACCGTGCAATCGAACTCGCGCCCGGGCAGGACGTCCGTCGCCACCGACACCGGGGTCTGGCCCTCCACCAGCATCGGCAGCAGCCGCGCCGGGATCGCCAGCATCAGCCGCAGCGGATCCATCTGCACCAGCCGCACGATGGGCGCCGACGGCCCGACCATCGCGCCCGGATCCGCATGGCGCTCCGCCACCACGCCGTCCATCGGCGCGCGGATCTGCGTCTCGTCGAGGTTCACCTGCGCCAGCTTCAGCTGCGCCTGCGCCTGCGCCAGGGCGGCCTTGGCGCTCTCGTGCGCGGTCACGGCCGCGTCGCGCGCCTGTTCCGTCGCGACCTCTTCCGCGAACAGCGCCTCGAGGCGCCGGCGCTCGCGCTCGCGATCCGCCAGCGCCACTTCGGCTTGGCGCGCCTGCGCTTCCGCCAAGGCCACCTGCGCGTCCAGTTCCCGGCGGTCGATCTCGGCGATCGTCTCGCCGCGTTTCACCACGGTGCCTTCCGTCGTCGGCGTGCCGTCTTCCAGTCCCATCTTCTCCAGGCGCCCCTGGATCTTCGGCTTCACCTCCACCGACGTCGGCGACTCCAATTCGCCCGTGAACAGCATCGTCTCCGAGAGATCCCGCCGCTCGACCCGCGCCGTGCGCACCGCCACCGGCCCGCGGCCTTTCTGCTGGGTGCCGTTGTTCTCCGCCGACTTCGAACAGCCCGCTGCCAACGCCGCCGCCAGCAAACCCAACATCAGCATTCTCATCTTGTTCCTCCCAATCATTCGTCGGCTCCGACCGAACCGACCGCTCTGCCGGATGAAACCGCCCCGCCCAGCACCGGCGCGTCGGGCAGGACGTCGGGCGACATCAAGCCCATCGCCTGCTGCAAGGAAACGCGCGCCAGCGCGTGGGCGAAAATCGACTCGTAATAGTTGGCGGCCGCCTTGGTCAGCGCCTGGCGGGCATCCATCACCTCGACCGGCGAGTTCTGGCCTTCCTTCAGGCCCGCCTCCACGAGGCGCAGCGCTTCCTGGGCCGTCTCCAGGTTCCGGCTCTGCGAGTGCGCGAACTCCTCGGCCGTCTTCAGCGACAACACGGCCTGGCGGATTTCGCTCAGGGCGCGTTCTTCCGCGTCTTGCAGGGCGATTTCGAGCTGGCGCAGTTTCGCCCGTTCCTGGATCAGCGTGCCGCGGCGGTCGAGGCCGTCGAACAGCGGCAGGCTCACCTGCACGCCCGCCTGCCATTCGTCGCCCCAGTCGGCGCGCGAGGATTCATGCGGATCGGGATTGGCCCACGCCTGCGAGACGTAGCCCGATACCTCCGGCAGGTAGCGGCCCTTCGCGGCCGCGACGCTCTCGCGCTGCAACCGCAGGGCGTATTCCGCCGCGGCCAGATCCGCACGCCGCTCCAGCGCCGTTCGCGCCGCGGCCGCGAAGGAAACCGCCTCGGCGACCAGCGGCACGTCGTCCACCAGGTCCACCGCGCTCTCCGGCGACGCCCCCATCAGGCGATAGAGGGCCGTGTAGGCCACGTCCTTGTCGTTCCGCGCCTGCAAAACCTGCGCCCGGAAGTTCGAGACCTCCACCTGCGCGCGCAGCTCGTCGTAGTTCGACGCCATCCCCTGCCGCCGCCGCGCCTGCGTGTTCTCCAGCTGCCGTTCCGCCGTTTCCAGCGCCGTCTGGTTCACCTCCAGCAGATGCTCGCTCAGCACGGCCGCGTAGTAGGCCCGGATGGTCTCGCGCTGCACGGACTCCGTCGCCGCGCGGATCGTGGCCTCCGTCCATTCGCCGTAGAGCTTCGAAGCGCGCAAGGCCGCGCCGATCCGCCCGTTGAACAGCGGCTGCGACAGCTTGAGCCCCGCGCTGGTCTGGTCCTGCAGGCGCGTGGGCACGTAGACCCCTTCCCTCGTCGTCCCCAGCTCCTCGTCCCGCCGCACGTAGCCGCCCGTCAGCGCCAGCGTCGGCAGCGCTTCCGAATAGGAGGCCTCGATGCGCCCCCGCGCGATTTCCCGCCCGACCCGTTCCTGCTGGAGCGGCCGGTTGTAGCCTTGCGCCAGCGACACGGCCTCCCACAGCAACAAGGGGCCAGACAGATAGGCGCCGCTTTCGGTCGTGGTCTTCTGGGCCAGGTCGTCCAGCCGCCGGTCCGCCGATTTCGCCCGGATCCCGCGCATTTCTTCCGCGTCCGGCACGCCCACGCAGCCCGCCAGCAGCGCCAACGCCGCCATTCCGGCCGCGATCGTTCCCGTCGTCGTTTGCTTCGCCATGCGCTTCACCATCCGGAATGCAGTCGCCCGGCACGACCGAAAAGTTACCGCCGCCGATCCGCACCGGGCAGGTTCCCGCGGAATCTCCCCGGGCTCAAGCCGATCATGAAGGGGCCCCGCCCCGGCTAAGGCCAAGTCACCATGGAGACGTTGCTGCGCTCTTTCACGTTGCGCGTCGAGGTCCGGGCCAGGCCGCTGACCATCAGGCCGAAGCGTTCGCCGCTGCGGGGTCGCCATTTGTTCAGCGGCGAAACCTTGATGTGGTCGCCCATGCTGCCGTCCAGCACGCCTTTGGGCTTCGACGTCTGTCCGAACCGGAACCATTCGAACGTGGCCGCGTACCATTGGCCGTTCATGTTCACGATCACCCACGGATTGGCGTTCAGGCCGCCCACCGCCGGCCAGACCCGCGCCTTGGTGTAGGGCATGTTGATCGAACCGCCGACGCTGGCGCTCAGGCTGGCGGTCACGGGCCAGCTCGACACGTCCGTGTGCAGCCATTTGATGGGGCCCGTGATTTCCGCCGGCCAGCCGCCGTCGGTCGGCGTTTCGGTCGCGGGCGTTTCCGTGGCCGGCGTTTCGGTCGCAGGCGTTTCGGCCGCGGGCGTCTCCGTGGCCGGCGCGGACTGCCCCTGCAATTGCGCCAAGGTCACCGTGCCTTCATTGTCCATCGAAGAGGTTTCGCAACCGACCGCGAGCCAAACCACGGCCAACGCCGCTCCGCCCGCCTTCATCCATGCACCGATATTTGCCACGTTCGTCCTCCGCTCCGGCCTCCGGGCCGAGTTTGTTGCCCGTACATACGTCATGGTCCGCGGCAACTCAAACACAATTTCAACAATTTTCGCCGGCCGTCGGACCGTGCGCGGTTTCCGGCGGCCAGACCGGCGTCAGCATTTCCGGATTGCCCAGGTCCGCCTCGAAAATCCGGTGGAGTTCGCGCCAGACGGGCCCCGGCCGGCCGGCGCCCACGGGCCGCCCCGCGAACTCCGTCACCGCCGTCACGTTCGGCGTCGTGCCGAACACCAGCATTTCCGCGGCTTGCTCCAGCTCCGCCCGCGGCACGTCGGCTTCTTCCACGCCCGCCAGAACGCCCGCGGGAACGAGCTGCCGCCGCGCCAGCTCCAGCACGCGCAACATGGTCGTGCCCAGCAGGATGTGTCCGGGCTTCGGCACCCGCAGCACGCGGTCCGTCGTCACGAGGCCGAAGTTTTCCGTCGGCAATTCGGTCATGTGCCCGTTCGGATCGAAGCCGAGCATGAAATCCAGGCCCGCATCCACCGCCTGCTTCTTCATCAAGACGTTCGGCAGGTAGTTCACGCTCTTGACCTGCGCGAAAAAACCGCCTTTGTGCGGCACGCCGCTGACGCCCACCTTCGCGCCTTCCGGATGCGTCGCCATGAACGGCGGCGGCAGCCGGATCGCCAGCACCATCAGCAGCGGCCGCGGACATTCGTACGGATTCGCCGAATGCCCGCCGGGCCCGCGCGAGACGAACACCCGCACCAGCGCGTCGCGGCGTCCGCCCGCCCGTAGCACCGCGCCGACGATCCGCTCGACGTGCGCGCGGCTCCACGGCAGATCCAGCGCGATGGTCCGCGCCCCGCCCTCCAGCCGGGCCAGATGCGCCGCGAGGTTGTAGATCGCCCCGTCCACGCACTTGAACGTCTCGAAGAGGCCGTCGCCGCGATGCACCATGTGGTCGTCCACCGGCACCACCATCAGGTTCGGGTCCGTTGTGATCGCGTCCCACCAGCTCGAATACATCGCGTAGTAGCCCGCGTGGTACGCCGGCCGGTTCGTCCGGCAAAACTCCGCGAAATCCTTCGTTCCGAAATCCGTCTGCATCGCTCGCTCCGCCATCACTTCCGCCCGTGCGCCGGCGGGAAACCCAGCTCTTCGCGGTATTTCGCCACGGTGCGGCGCGCCACCTTCAGCCCCTGCTCGCTCAGTTTATCCGCGATGGCCTGGTCGGAGAGCGGCTGGCGCACGTTTTCGTGCCCGATGATCTTCGCCACGGCTTCCTTGACCGCCTCCGTCGAAATGCTGCCGCCGTCCGCCGTCTGCAGGCCGCCCGTGAAGAAGAACCGCAGCTCCAAAACGCCCTGCGGCGTCCGCGCGTACTTGCCCGCCACCGCCCGCCCCACCGTCGTTTCGTGCACGCCGATCTTTTCCGCCACCGCGCCCATCGTCATCGGCTTGAGCTTCGAAATGCCGTGCTCGAAGAATTCGCCCTGCGCCGCCGCGATCTCCTCCGCGATCCGCCGGATCGTCGTCCGCCGCTGGTGCAGGCTGTCCAGCACGAACTGGCCCGAACGGATCTTCTCGGCGAGATATTTCTTCGCCTCCGCGGCCGTGGCGGGGTCCTCCAGCATCGCTTCGTATTCCGCGCTGATGCGCAACCGCGGCAGCGCGTCCCGGACCGGCTCGACGACGTACGTCCCCTCCGCCGTTTTGCGGATTTCCACCTCCGGCGTCACGTAGACCGCCGGCGGCGCCGAAAACTTCGCCCCCGGCTTCGGGTCCAGCGCCGCGATCGTCTTGAGCGCGTCGGCGACCGCCGCCTCATCCAACTTCGCGACCTGCGCCAGTTGCGCGGCGGTTTGGCTGCCCAGTTCTTCCAGATGCTCCGCGACCAGGCGCGCCGCCGGCGATTCCGCCCCGTGGCCCGCGCGTTTCAGCTGGATCAGCAGGCATTCCCGCAGATCTCGCGCCGCCACGCCCGGCGGGTCGAACTCCTGCACCACCGCCAGCGCGGCCTGCACCGTCGCTTCCGGCGTCCCGGATTCGCGCGCGATTTCCGCGACGCCCGCCGCCAGCCAGCCGTTGTCGTCCACGTTGCCGATGACGTACTCGCCCGCCTTTTTCTGGTCTGCGGACAGCCCGGATTCGTTGAGCTGCTCCTCCAGATGCGCATGCAGCGAAGGCGGCGCCGTGATCGAATCCAGGAAAAACTGCCGCTTTTCCTCCGCCTCCGGCGCGGGGGCCGGGGTGCCCGGCGCGTCGTCCAGCGGCCGCGGCTCCAGCATGTGCTCCAAGGCGTCGATTTCCCGGCCGAAATCGTCCGGCTCGAAGTCGTTTTCCTGGTCCACCTCGTCGGACGCCGTCGCCGCCAGCGGCTCGGGCGTCGGCAACGCCCCCTCGCCGTCGCCGACCTTCTCCTCCAGCACCGGATTGCTTTCCAGCTCCGCCCGAACCAGTTCGCGCAATTCCGGCCACGGCACCTGCAGGAAGCGCAGCGCCTGCAGCATGCGCGGCGCCAACTTCATCTCCTGCCGCATCTGCGGCGTCTGGAACATCCCTTGTTTCATCGGAAGCCATCCTACTCCAAACGCCGATTTCCTGCACAGCCCAAACCGAACGGCGCCCGCACCCGCGATTTTTTTCCAATCCGCCCTTGCCATCCGCCGCCGGGAGCGGTTCAATTTTAGGCGGAAACCAAGGAGGTTCGTCATGGCTCGTATCCGCTTCCGTTTCCCGGCTTGGCTCCTGTCGACTTGCGGCTTGATCTGGATCGCCGGTTGCGCCACGGTCCCGCGCTTCGACCGCACCGGCACGCGGCCCGCGGACTGGGTGATCGTCAACGCCGACGTCCTCACCAGCGATGCCACAAATCCCCGCGCGGATTCCCTGGCGGTGAAAGACGGCCGCATCGCCTACGTCGGCCCTCGCGCCGGCATCGCCGATTTCGTCGGTCCCGACACCGAAGTCGTCGCCGGCCGCGGCCGGCTCGTTACCCCCGGCTTCGTCGAGAACCATTGCCACGTCCTCTGGATCGGCGGCATGACCTATCTCCAGCCGCCCGAGCTGTTCGCGTGCGAAACCCAGGACGAGGTTCTGGCCTGGGTCAAGCGGCGCGCGGACGAAAATCCCCGCCTCCCGCTGATCGGCGGCATCGGCTGGCGCATGAACCAGCTCCCCGCCGGCCCCCGCCGGGAAATCCTCGACGCGGCCGTCCCCGACCGGCCGGTGATGCTGATGGGCTACAGCGGCCAAGGCGGCTGGCTCAACTCCAAGGCCATCGAACTGATGGAAAGCCGCAACCCCGAGGCCTTCGAGCGCCTCGCCCCCGTGCGCGATCCCGAAACCGGCCGCTGCACCGGCGAATGCCTGCATTACCACGTCGTCAATTTCCTCGACTATTTCACCTGGGAGGAACTCGGCCCCGAAGTCGAAGAAGGCGTCATGGCCGCGATGGAGAAAACCATCGCCGAAGCCCAATCCTACGGCATCACCACCTTCCACGACGTCCAGATCTATCCGCAGTTCATTCCCCTCATCCTGAAATTCCGCGACCGCGGCGGCCTCGACGGGTGCCGGGTGCGCGGCGCAACCTTCATCGGCCACGAGCGGCTGGCAAACGAAAAACAGCTCGAAAAAGATCTCCGCGCCTGGAAGAAGCTCCGGAAAACGGAATCGGACGATCATCTGGTCCTGGGCGAATCGGTCAAGTTCTACATCGACGGCACCGCCGACAACCGCACCCTGTTCCTGCGGGAGCCCTATTCCAACGACCCCACCACCTGCGGGCGGCCGGACTGGACCGCGGCGGAATTCAACCGCGTCGTCGCGCTCGTGGACAGGCTCGGCCTGCAGGCCTGCACCCACGCCTGCGGCGACGCCGGCGCGCAGCGCGTCATCGACGCCTACGAACACGCGCTGCAAACCAACGGCTTCCGCGACGCCCGCCACGCCATCGAACACTGCGAAATGGCGCCGCCCGAGGACTGGGCGCGCATGGCCCGCCTCGGCATCGTCGCCTCCATGCAGCCCCAGCACTTTTTCGGCGACGACATGGTCGAAAAGAGCCTCGGGCCGGAACGCCTGCAATGGCGCATGGCCTGGAATTCCATGGAAAAAGCCGGCGTGCGGATCTCGTTCGGCACGGATTGGGCCGCCGGACCTTTCAATCCCGCCTATGGCCTGCTGATCGCCGCCACCCGCCTGAACTACAAGTTCCAGCGCGACTGGGGCCCCGACGAGGCCATCCCCGTCGAAACCGGCATCCGCCATTGGACCATCGATTCCGCCTACAATCTCTTCATGGAAGACGAAATCGGCTCTCTCGAAGTCGGCAAGCGGGCCGATCTCGTCGTCTTCAATACCGATCTGCGCAAGATGCCCACCCTCTGGTTCCTGCTCACCCACGACGTCGGCCTCGGAGCCTTCGACCATTTCGTGGACCTGACCATGGTCGACGGCGAAGACGTCTACGTCAAAGGCCGCTCCCCCGAAGAGCAGAAAAAACGAACGCCCCGCTTCAAGGGACGCACCGAACGCCGCCGGCGGCTCCAAGCGCAAACCGGAACCATGTAGGCCCCCCCTTCATGAAACCTACCCTCGGATTAGTTCTGTCGGCCTGGATCGCCGCCGCCGCGTGGGCCGCGCCCGAAAACTCCGCGCGCGCGCCCGGCGAGGAAAGCGCGGCGATCTCCTACCTCGCCACCAGCCGCGTGGATTTCGACGATCCCGAAAATCCAGCGCTCTCCGGCCGCGTGGCCATCCAGGAGTCTGCCCTGTCCGCGCCGCTCGCCCACCAGAAATTCGGAGCCGTCTCGCTCGCCGCCGGCGTCTGGGCAGGTTGGACCCGGTTGGATTTCCGGGACCACCCGGACTTGGATGCCGAGGACCTCTATGGCCTCGCCGCGATCCTCGCCGCCGCGCGGCCGGCGGAATCCGGCTGGGGCTGGTCGGCGCTGGTCCTGCCCGGGTTCTATTCCGATTTCCGCTCCGGCCGCACCGGCGAAGGCAAAATCCTGCTCCACGCCGCGGCGGATTATGCCTTCTCCGCCAAGTGGCGCGCCCAGCTCGGACTCGCCTACGACACCGCGTTCGGCGATCCCGCCCTCTACCCCGTCGGCGGCCTGATCTGGCAGGCGACCGACGCCCTCGCCTTGCGCTTCCTCCTGCCGGCGCCGTCCGCCTATTGGGCGCCCGCCGAAGACTGGGGCTTCTTCGCCAACCTGCAACCCGCCGGCGACCGCTGGATCGTCGACGACGATGCGGACGGCGAACAGGAATTCCTCATCGAAGGCTGGCGCGCCGGACTCGGCTGCGAACGCCGTCTTGGCCGCGGCTTCTGGATGCGCCTGAGCGGTGGCTGGGAATTCGATCGCCGCTACGAAGCGCGCGACGGCGCGCGCCTCGTCCTCGACGACGAAGTGGACGATGCGGCCTTCCTCTCCGTCGCCATCGTCCTCTATTGATCTGCCGGCGGCCAGTTGCCCCGGATCCTTTCTTCTCTCTGTAGGGGCTCCGCTTGCCGAGCCCGGGCTGCCTGCCCCCCCTTCCGATCCCGGTCCGAGCAAGCTCGGCCCCTACGAAAACCACTTTCACCTTGTCATCTCCGTCCCTCTCCGCTCAGGATTGGCTCATGGTCTTGCCCGCCCGCCCTTGCCGCCGCACGATGGATCTGGCCAAAGGCCGGATTTCCGTCCCCCACGCGCGATATTTCGTGACGCTTTGCGCAAAGCGCGTGACGACCGAATGGACCCATCCCGCCCTTGGCCCCCG
This sequence comes from Verrucomicrobia bacterium UBA2281, assembly GCA_002347655.1. Taxonomy (GTDB): domain Bacteria; phylum Verrucomicrobiota; class Kiritimatiellia; order CAIQIC01; family Lenti-01; genus Lenti-01. The sequence goes on from DDWR01000033.1 coordinate 54,982, forward strand.
ATTGGTCCAGACGATCGCCGCCGTCTATAACCCGCCCGACGCCACTCTGCTTTGCGCCACGATCATGCCCGATCATCTCCATCTGCTGTTTGAACTCGGCTCACGGCTTCCGCTCGACCGATTGCTCGCCAAGTTTAAAACCGTCGCGCGCAGACAATGCGCCAACGACGTCTCCTGGCAGCGAAACTTCTACGAACACCGGCTGCGGCCGGACGAAAGCGCCGAGGACGTCGCCCGCTACGTCTTTCTGAATCCTTACCGGAAACAACTCGTTCGGCGTACGCAGGCGTGGCCCTATTGGCAACTCGGGTCGAACGCCGATTTCGACTTTTTGCATTTGCTTGAAGCCGGGCAATACCCGCCTGAGGCTTGGCTAGCGGTTGATTTCCGACCGCCTTTTCTGCATCCGCAGCCTCCACGTTCGGTCCGAGCAAACTCGGCCCCTACGAAAACCACCGCC
>DDWR01000033.1:55510-107692 GCA_002347655.1 Verrucomicrobia bacterium UBA2281
CCACCGCCGGTCCAGCGATTCCGCCCCCGTAGGGGCTCAGCTTGCTGAGCCCCGGCTGTTCTCCGGCGACTCGCCTTTCCGTCCCGACGCCAGCACCGCGTCCACGCGTTCCAGTAGCGTCGCGGCGTCCACCCGTTCCTCCAGCGTCCGCGCCAGCGCCCCGAATTCCCGGAAGCCCCGCAGATACCGCACCAGATGCGGACGCAGGACCAGGCAGGCCGTTAGCTCCGCCCCCAGTTTCAGCTCCTTCTTCCCCCGCCGCGCCATCAACTCCATCTCCCGCCGCAGATGCTCGCGGATCGTTTCGCGCACTTCATCGACCGTCGGCCCGCGCGGTGCGCGCCCCGCCGCCCAATCGCGGATGTCGCGGAACAGCCACGGCTGCCCCAGCGCGACGCGGCCGAGCATCACCCCGTCCACGCCGGTCTCGCGCACCATTCGGAAGACGTCTTCCGCCGTCTTCACGCCGCCGTTGCCGATCACCGGCACTTTCCGCGCGCGCTTGACCTCCGCGATGAGGTTCCAATCCGCCGGCCCCGAATGCCGCACCGCCGCCACGCGCCCATGCAGGAAAATCGCGTCCGCCCCCGCCGCCTCCACCCCCGCCGTCGTCTCCAGCACGTTGATCGTGTCCACGCACCAGCCGATCCGCGTCTTCACCGTCACCGGCAGCGCGCCGGCCACCGCCGCCTTCACCTGCCGCACGATTTCCGCCAGCTTCGCGGGATCGCGCATCAGCCCCGCTCCGTCGCCGCGGTTGCGGATCTTCGGCATCGGACAGCCCGCGTTGACGTCCAGGAAATCGAACTTCTTGAGCGCCGCGATCTTCGCCGCGGCGGCCGCCATGGCCCCCGGGTCGGACCCGTAGATCTGCGCGCCGAGGGGATGCTCCTCGCCCCACGTGTCCAGATAATGCCCCGTGCGCTCGTGGTCCCGCACCAACCCCTGCGCGCTGACCATCTCCGTCACGACCGCCCCGCAGCCCTGCTCGAGGCACAGCGACCGGAACGCCCCGTCCGTGTACCCCGCCATCGGCGCGAGAAAAACCGGCCACTCCACGCGGAGCGGGCCGATTTGGATAGGTTGGAGCCGGAAGGCGGACATGCGCGGCATCCTACGGCACTTTTCCGCGCCGTGGAAAATATTTTTACGACGGCGCCGGAGCTACAGGACGCCTTTGAACCGTTCGCGCAGCTTGTCGACGTGGGATCCCTCCCAGTAGATCTTGCCGCACTCCGGACAGCGATAAAACGCGTCGTAGTATTTCTTCGTCTTGGGCTCCAGCCGGTCGGCGATCGCCTCTTTCGAAACGGGTTCGATCCGCCCGTTGCAGTCCGCGCAGCGCGAAAACGGCTGGATCTGGCCGGCCAGATCGAACCGCCGCACCACCTCGTCCACCTGCCGCCGGGGCCAGACCGACCGCACCCAATAGCCGTGCGTCACCGCCTTGGCGTGCAGCAACCGCCGGTCGCGCGTCAGCACGATGCGGTCCTGCTCTTCCGAGATCCGAACGATCTCGTCGTCGGCGTAGGCGTTGGAAAACAACGCGTCGAACCCCAGCAGCCGCAGGAGCCGCGCCAGCCGCCCCAAATTGACATCCACCACGAACGCGATCTTACGCAACGGCTTTTCCCGCAGCTTCACGGCGGGCGCCACGTCGAAGCTCTCGAAGACGGGATACACCGCCACCCGGTCGCCATCTTGCAGTTGGTAGTCGAATCCGACGGACTCCCCGTTGACGACGATCAGGTCCACTTCGACGTGCGGCACGCCCATGGCCTCGATCGGATCCTTGATGCCCGGATGCCCGGCGAACCGGTAGACCACCGTTCGCTTGCGCTGCTCGGGCTTGAGGAAATCGTTCAGTTCCTCGTAGAAGCGGAACTCGGCCGCGAACGGAAACTCGCGCTCGTCCTTCCGCCGCGGGTGCTTCATGGCCGCTTCTCCGCCTTCAGGCCAGGCCGCGCGCCTTCTTGATCGCAGCGTAGGCGGCGTTCACGCGCTGGAATTTCTCCGTCGCGGTTTTCTGGAACTCGGCCCCCAGATGCGCCACTTTGTCGGGGTGATGCTTCATCGACATCCGGCGGTACGCCCGGCGCACTTCGTCGTCGGAGGCGTTCGGCGAAATCTCCAGCACGCGGTAGTCCGCGTTTGGATCGGCCTTCGGCGCGAACATCGCCGCGATGGACCGCACGTCCGCCGCGTGCAGGCCCAGATCGGACGCCAGCCGCGCCAGCAGGCGGTCTTCCGCCGGATGCAGTTCGCCGTCGGCATGGGCGAGGCTGAACAGGAAATGCAGCAGCGCCAGCCGCTGGGAATAGTTCATGTTCCGCTGGATCTGCGCGCAGATCGGCCCGAGCGGAATGTCGCGCTCCAGCAGGTCGCGCAGCAGGCGCAGCGCTTCCTGTGCGGTTTCTTTTCCGAACTGCTGCGCGAAAAACGCCTTCACCACGTCGAGCTCGGATTTCGTCGCGCGCCCGTCGGCCTTCATCATCGCCGCCGTCAGCGCCAGCAGGCTCGCGATGAATCCGTTGCGCGCCGCCTCGGGCCCCGCCTGCGGCCCGGCGCCGCCCGTTGCGCGCCCCGCGCTTTCGCGCTGCGCCGCGTTGAACAGCGATCCCGCCGCATAGCCGAACAAGCCGCCCAGCGGCCCGAAAAACGCCCAGCCCAGGGCGCCCGTGATCCAGGGACTCACCATCTTTTACCTCTCCGCTTCGGCCCCGTTTCTCTTTTCATGTTTTCGTGTGTTTCCTGTTTTCCTGCTAAACAACTTATCCATTTTTCATCTGCCGCAGGCGCTTGTCGATCTCGGCAAGCCGTTCGTCCGCGCCATGTTTGTGCAGGCGGACGTGCTTGCCGTTCACCATCCAAAATTCGTCGCGGCCCTTGCCCAGCAGCAACCGGTCGCCATCCGTCGCCACGCTCTTCAGCCCCAGCCCCGCCGCCAAGAGGCGCAGCCGCGAAATCGCCAATAGCCGCCGCACCGGCGCCGGCATTGGCCCGAAGCGGTCGCGGAATTCTTCGGCGAGCGCGTCGACTTCGCTCTCGAACGAAATTCCCGCGATCTTCCGGTACAGGCCGATCCGCTGGCTCTCGTCCTCGACGTACGCCCGCGGAATCACCGCTGCGTTTTCTTCGCGCTCCGGATCGGGCGTCAGGTCCAGGAAGTCCAAATGCACCGCCACCTCGATGATCGGCCGCTCGGCCTCGCCCTTCAGCCGCGCCACCGTCCGGTTCAGCAGCTGGCAGTACAGATCGAAGCCCACCGCCGCGATGTGCCCGCTCTGCGCCGCCCCCAGCACGTTGCCCGCGCCGCGGATCTCCAGATCGCGCAGCGCCAGCTTGAACCCCGCCCCCAGGCTCGTGTGCCGCTTGATCGCGCTGATGCGCCGCCGCGCCACGTCGAACAGCGCCCCGTGCCGCGGCAGTAGCAGGTAGGCATAGGCCTGCTGCTTGCTCCGCCCCACGCGCCCCCGCAACTGGTACAGGTCGGCCATCCCGAACCGGTCCGCCCGATCGATCAGGATCGTGTTTACGTTCGGAATGTCCACGCCGCTCTCGATGATCGTCGTGCACAGCAGCACGTCGTACTCCCGCCGCACGAACCGGTGCATCACGTCTGCCAGCGTCTTCTCCGTCATCCGCCCGTGGCCCACCCCCACCCGGATTCCCGGCAGCAACCGCTCGAGCCGCTCCTTCATCCATTGGATGGTCTGGATGCGGTTGTGCAGCACGAACACCTGCCCGCCGCGGTTCACTTCCCGCAGCACCGCTTCTTTCACCAATTCGTCGCTGTCCTGCGCGATGTAGGTCTCGATCGCCAGCCGCTCGCGCGGGGGCGTCTGGATCAGGCTCATGTCCCGCGCCCCCGTCAGGCTCAGATAGAGCGTGCGCGGAATCGGCGTGGCCGACAGCGTCAACACGTCCACCATCTCGCGCATGCGCTTCAGGTGTTCCTTCGCCGCCACCCCGAAGCGCTGCTCTTCGTCGATGACCACCAGCCCCAGGTCCGCGAACTGGACGTCGCGCTGCAGCAGGCGGTGCGTGCCGATCAGCACGTCCACCTTCTTCTGCGCCGCCCGCGCCAGCACCGCCGCCTGCTCGGCTTTCGTCCGGAACCGGCTCACCATCTCGACCGCCACCGGAAACCGCCCCATGCGCTCCAGGAAGGTTTCGTAGTGCTGCTGCGCCAGCACCGTCGTCGGCACCAGCACCGCCACCTGCTTGCCGTCCATCACCGCCTTGAACGCGGCACGCATCGCGACTTCGGTCTTGCCGTAGCCCACGTCGCCGCAGATCAGGCGGTCCATCGGCCGCTTGGACTCCATGTCGCGCTTCACGTCGGCGATGGCCCGCAGCTGGTCGTCGGTCTCGGCATACGGAAACGCCTGCTCGAAATCGAACTGCCACGGATTGTCTTTCGCGAAGGCGTGCCCGTCGAGCGCCGCCCGCCGCGCCTGCGTCTCCAGCATCTGCGCCGCCAGATCGCTCGCCGCCCGCTCGGCCGCGATCTTTTCCTTCAGCCAGCGCTTGCCGCCGATCGCGTGCAGTTGCGGTTTGACGCGCCCCACGCCGATGTAGCGGCTCAGAAGGTGGGTTTGGCTCGTGGGCACGTACAGCCGCGCGTGTTCGGCGTATTCCACCGCCAGCGCTTCCTGCAGCTGCCCATCGAACACGATTTCGTAGAGCCCCAGGTATTTCCCGATGCCGTGGTCGACGTGCACCACCAGCTCGCCCGGACGCAGATCGGTCCAGTCCGTCAGGCGCTCGCCCGTCGCGTCGCGCGCCGCCGAACCGCCGGCCGTCTTGCGGCGCGCGGGCAGCGCCCGGCGCGTGCCGTAGAAATCGGCCTCGGCCACGGCCATCCATTTCGCGCCCGGCAGCTCGAAGCCGCCGCTCAGCGCACCCAACCGCGTCGCGAACCCCGCCGGCGTCCCGTACACCGCCGCGAACCGCTTGGCGCCCGCTTCGGTGTGGAAAAACAGTTCGATCTTCCAGCCGTCCGCCGCGCGCGCGGCCAGTTCGGCGTGCCATTTCCGGCGCTCGCGCTCGAGCGCGTCCGGCGGCACCGCCCGCGCCGACAGCGCCGCGAGGCCTTCGCACGGCCGCGCACCCAGGTCGCGCGCCGCGTCGCCGCCGCCCGCGTCGAGCTGCCCCCCGCCGGCGAATTTCTTCGCCAGCCCCAGCCGCCAGTTCGCGAAATCGCGCTCGGGCGAATTTTCCGCCCCGCCGCGCCCCGCCAGCTCCGCGCTCATCGCGTAGTGGTGCAAAATCGCATCCGGATCGAGCCACAGGAACGAGGCGTCCGCCGGAAAGTATTCCGTCGGCGCGACCGCCGCGCCTTCCGGCGCCGCGTCCGTCGCCGGCGGAATGGACAGTTCCTTGATCGCCTCCCGCGAGCGCTGCTCGGCCGGATCGAAACGCCGCAGGCTTTCCAAGGCGTCGCCGAAGAATTCCAGCCGCGCCGGCCAGTCTTCCGTCAGCGGCCACACGTCCAGCAGGCCGCCGCGGCGCGATGCCTGTCCTTTCGCCAACACTTCGACTTCGAATTCATACCCCGCCGCCGCCAGCCGCTCGCACAGCGCATCCAGATCGTATTCCTGGCCGACCGCCACGCGCTCGCTGCCCTGCCGCATCCGGTCCGGCGCCGCTACCGGTTCCAGCAGCGCCTGCACGCAGGTCGCCACGATGCCCCGCCCCTTCCACGACAGGCAACGCTGCAGGGTTTTCAGGCGCTCGCCGCTCACGTCGGGCGACGGTTGCCCCGAGGCCAATTTCGACGCCTCCACGTTCAGCGCCGGCAATTTCGCGGCGGATTCCCCCGCGCCCAGCGTCTGCAAATCCTGCCAGAGCAATTCCAGCGCCAACGAGCTCTCCGCCACGACCACCAACGGCCCCGATGCCGCGCGCGCCGACGCCAGCGCCAGCCACGCCCGCGCCGCGTCGTCCACTTCCTGCACGCGCCCCTGCCCGCCCGGCGCGAAAACTTCCTTCAAATAGGTCCGGTCCGCCGGCCCCGGCGGCGGCACGGAAACTTTCGCCTGTTCCGGATCGCTCATGCGCGGCATTGGCCGGCTAGGTTTTGGGCGGAGTCAGCAATTTCAAATTCGGAAAATACGCGCGGTAGCGCCCGACGTCGGCCGTGGCCAGAGGAATCCGCAGCACGTCCGCATGCGCGCCGATGAAGAAATCGGGCAATGGCGTGCCCGGCGTCGCCGGCCCCTTCGTTTTCTTCCGGGCCGCGCGGAAGGCGTTGTAGGCCCGCGCGCAGCTTTCCGCGCAAGCCGCCGGCAGGTCCACGATTTCGATGCCCCAGGACCGGATCGTGTCCGACGCCGTCTCGGGCCGGGCTGCACCCACGCAGATTTCAGCCAGGACAACCGGGTTGATCATCGCCCCGTCGCCGGCCACCTGCCGGACGATGGTTTCCACGGACCATCGATGAAACGGCGATTCCGGAACGGACGCATAGATCAAGACGTTCGTGTCGAGGAAGATCATGGCTCGCGCGTCAGGCGCTTCAGTTCATTCCAGGAAAGGGTCGGCCGCAACGGGCTTGCGCGCAGCGCCTTGGCGACCAGGTGCGCCGGAGGCCGGCGCTTGGGCTTCTCCGGCAGCAGCCGCACCAGCAGCAGGCGCCCGGCCGGATCGCGACTGACGGACAACACGTCGCCCGGTTGGACCCCTGGCAACACCACGCGGCGTTTCTGATCGGCAATCGTCGTGCTCATGGTGGGAATATCCCACCGCGTGTCCGGTTTGTCAACCGGCCGCGGGAAAGTATCAGGCCGAACAACAGAGCGCGCTCAAGTCCCTTTAAAGCCGCATCTACGATACAACAGGCATGTTACTTGCCAGCGCTGCGACCAAACTGGTCAGAACATCTGCCGTCACAACTTCGTCCTGAGGGGTACAAGACAGCAGCCACGGCTGGTGATCGCCTGATGGTTGAACAATCATTTTTTCCACCAGTATGTCCTTGAACAGCTCGTAGACCTTGTGGCCGGATCGCGATTCGATCCGGATTTGACGAGAAGAGGATATGGCCTCCACGCGAAAAGTCGAAGACTTCCCGCGCTCCCGAACCTTGAACACCACCCAACCGGGCCGCTTTGGATCTTCTGCCGTCTTGACATTGCCATACTGGTGGGCGAAGGCGATCAACGCATCCTCTATCATGTCCGGGAACTCCAGCGCGCGCACAAAGTCCGCTGGCTGCCGGTTGGCCAAACGCTGCTCCGGCTCGATGCTGGCCGAACAGTCGGCAAAACCCGCTTCCAGTTCGGCAAGCCACGATTCAAATGCCTGCTGCATCAAGGCACGTCGCTCGGCGATGAAACTCTCGAAGGTCTTTTCATCTGCCGGCTTCAATTCTTGCGCCAGCGACTTGCGCCTGAGCTCGCCGTATTTCTCCAAGGTTGAACCCGCCAAGAAATGGCGGTCGAGGTTATCGGTGGTGGCCAGTTCCATGTCCGTGTCCATCCATGTGTCCGCCAGACCTCCCAGCCCGTTTAGGGACTGAGAGATGTAGGTAAGATTGCCGATATTGTTCGCCGCGTGTCGGCTCGTGGTGATCCGCCCGCCTACGCCATAAATCCATCGCCCCAGGGAAGACGAAGGACAGATGTGCTGTTTTTCCGGACTGGCGTCCTTTTCAACGGGCAGCTCCCTTTCCGGGAGAGCCTTTCGTTGTTCCTCCGGCAACTGTCCATAAACAAAGTCCACGGCTTTTCTCCGCCTGATCAACCAGTAGAACATCAGCACATAGCGATCGTTCAATGTGCTGGCGTTGGCCAAATTCGTTTTCAATCCAGTTGACTTTTCATGGGACCATGCGATGCCCTTGTTCTTCGAAAGAGACGCGCAGCACTTGGACGCGCGATGGCCGGCATCGATGGTCTTCAGGACTTCCAGTGTCCCAACCTGCGTGCGGTTGGGCTCCAGCGCCCTCCGCAGAATCAGATAGGCAAGCCTTTGGCCATGGGACTCGTCCAGCATGGCCGGGTAGAACCGGATCAGCATCTGAAGGGCCGGAATCAGGCATTCCGTATCGGGCAGCATCCGCAGGTCGTCGCAGTTTAATACGTCTCGCAGGACGCGGTGAACGCACATCAAGACATCCGTTGTCCGAGCAAACAGTTCCTTTGGCTTGGTATCCGGCCTGGCAAACCAGCGCCGAAGTTCGTCGCTGTCGATCACGCCGAAGGATAGATCCTGCGTTCCGCTGGAGCGCGCAAAGTGATAGTTGCAGACCTGGACGAAGGTCCGCAGATAAAGTTTGAAGCCGAAGCTACGCTCCCGTTGGCGCTTAAGCAGATCATCCCGGCCCGTGCCCCGCTCAGCGCCGTGCACCTTGTCGAAAAATTTCCGCAAGCAGTCAACCGTTGCGGGGTAGAGCTTCACCAAGGTCGCAAAGGCCATCTCTTCGGCCTCCACCCGCTTCCCAGCACTGTTGATCCGGTTATACAGGGAAACGACCTCGTCAATCCCGTACCGGCCATCGCGCTCCTGCAGCGTGATGACGCCGAACAAGGGTTGCAGCTGCATGGCCGCGACTTTCTCCCTGACATCCAGCAGAGCCGCCTGAATTTGGTCGGGCGATGTTCCATCTTTCACCCGCATCTGGCACCGCGAGAGCCAGACCTGCGGATCGGCCGCTCGCAAGTCTGAAAGCGGAACGGTGTTGTGCTGATGACGCGTGGCCCGCTTTTGAGGATCCATGGCCGTATGGACAAAAAGGTTGGCCCGGGGATCTCCGGCCAACAGGCCGCCGAATGACATCTCGCATGTCAGATCCAGACACCACCCCTTGTCATTCTCCTGCGCGCCCGCAAGTGCCCGGTAAAGCATTCTGGTCCGCTGCTGCCCATCGACAAGGAGGTCGTCAAACTGCACGCCCGGCACGCAGGCTTCGCCATATTTGTCGGGAATTTCGGGCCTCCACAGAATGATGTTTCCGCACGGGGTGCCGGAATAGAGTGACTCCAGGAGCAGCGCCGTGGCCTCATCATTCCACACCAGACCTCTTTGAAAATGAGGTATTCCAAGTCGCGGATACCGAGCCAGAAGCTGCTGGGCATTCGTAAACGATGGTGCGAGATCGTTCATGGCGAGTTTTTCCCTTCATGTTTCGCGGTATCGGCACGATTCGGCGGTGACTCTTCACTGGGTGGAGGTCCACCCTTTCCCATACCGGTGACCTTGGCGTACGCATCCCACAGTTCGATATAGGTAACTTTCTTGCCGACATTCTCGAGTCTAGACTCCCATTCGGCCTTCAACTGAGCCATCCGTTCCCCCATGGCATCGCACAGCTTCTGTTGCTTGTCCTCAGACAACGCGAGAAACTTCCGAATTACGCGCTGCCGAGCATCTTCCATGTCGTGATTTTTACATGCCAACAGGATATTGGTCAACCGTTTCAAGCGGTCAGATACCGGCCCCCGCGCGCGCCGGTTTCTTTGCCGTCGCGGAGCGTTGCCGTGCCGTTTACCCAGACCGCCGAAATCCCCTCGCAGAACTGGTGCGGCTTTTCGTAGGTCGCCAAATCCCGGAACGTCTTCGGATCGAGCGCCACGACGTCCGCGAAAGCACCGGCGCGCAACACACCGCGGTCTTTCAGGCGGAAGTGCTCCGCCGGCAGGCTCGTCATCTTGCGCACCGCTTCGCCGACGCTCACCGTCTTCCCGTCCAGCGCCGCGCGCAAAAACCGACCGAAGGTGCCGTAGGCCCGCGGATGCGGATGATCGTGGCTCAACGGCCCGGTCGGCGACCGGATCGAGGCGTCGGAACCGATCATCACCCACGGCTCGGCCAGGATGCGCCACATGTTTTCTTCGCTCATCCCGAAGAAGATACCGCCCGTGAACAGTTCGTCCGTCTCCATGAACCGCAACGCCGCATCCAGCGGATGCAGCTTCCACGCTTCCGCCGCCAATGCGATCGGCCTGCCCGCGAACGGCGCGTTGTCCGGATGGCGCACGCTGCCCACCCACACGTTCTCCCAATACTTCTCGTCCCGCGCCGCGGCCATCTCCGCGCGGATCTTCGCTCGCTCCGCAGGGTCGCGCAGGCGCCCTAAGATCGCCGCGCGCCCGCCCTGCGCCGCCCAGGTCGGCAAAATAACGTCCAAGTCCGTGCACGACGCCGTGTACGGATAACGGTCCGAGGCCACTTCAATGCCTTCCGCCTGCGCCGCGCGGATCTTCTCCAGCGCCGCGTCGAGCTTGCCCCAGTTCGCCCGCCCCGCCGTCTTCAGGTGCGAAACCTGCAGCCGCACGCCGCTGGCGCGCGCGACGTCCAAGGCTTCGTCGATAGCCTCCAGCAGCGTGCCGCCTTCGCTGCGCATGTGCGTGGCGTAGATTCCGCCGCGCTTGGCCACCACCTTCGCCAGCGCCTGGATCTCCTCGGGCCGCGCATGCATCGCCGGCGCGTAGACCAGCCCCGTGCTCAAGCCCGCGCCGCCTTCTTCCAGCGCCGCCTCCAGCAACTTCGCCATTCGCGCTATTTCGTCTTTCGTCGCCGCCCGCGGTTCGATGCCCATGACCGCTGCGCGGATCGCGCGATGCCCAATCAGCATCGCCGAATTCACCGCCGGCTTCTGCGCGTCCAGCAAGGCGCGATATTCCGCCACCGAATGCCAGTCGCCGGGATATTGTTGTTCCAGCCAGTCCGACGGCACCGTATAGCCTGGCCAACGCGGCGCGGCGCTCGCGCCGCAGTTGCCCGTGATCTCCGTCGTGACGCCCTGCCGGATCTTCGACGGCGCGCCCGGCTCGATCAGCAGGTACGCGTCGGAATGCGTGTGCACGTCGATGAAACCCGGACAAACCAGCCGGCCCGCCGCAGCGAATTCGTTCGCCGCCTGCGCCCCCGCCAGATCCCCCACCGCCGCGATGCGGTCGCCCGCGAGCCCGACGTCGGCCCGCACGCCTGCGCCGCCGAGCCCGTCCACCACGGTCCCGCCGCGTAAAATCCAGTCGAATCGGTCCGAATTCATCCTCGCCACGCTACCACGTCCGCCCCCCGCCGTCACGCCCGCGCGCCCCGCAAGGATGGAAACGCAACCCGCAAGGCGGGAAAAGTGTTCGTTCCCGTTTTGCGGCATAACCCTCCACGCAATGGGCGCCGCATGCCGCGGCGGCCCGCACAGGAGAAATCATGAAAACGAAACGAATCGCGATGGTATTGGCAGGCATGGTGGGCACGATGGCGCAGGCCGCGCCGCCGCCCGGACTGCTCGCGCCGGTCGCCGTGGAAAACCTCCCCGCCCGCCGCGTGGCGTACGTCGAACAAGTCGGGAACTTCCAGAACAACCCCGGCATCTACGACGTCCTGCTCCAAAAGCTGCTCGATTGGGCGCTGCCTGCCAAGCTCTGGGATTTTCCCGCCAAAACCCTGATCGCCTGCATCTATCCGGACGATCCCGCCGCCACGCCGCCGGAACAGCAACGCCTCTGGCTCGGCATCACGATCCCCGCCGACGCCGTGCCGCCGGCCGACATCCAGCTTTTGACGCTGCCCGCCGGCCCCCATGCCGTCGGCCGGTTCGCGATTCCGTCCGACCAGTTCGGCGCGGCCTGGGGTTATCTCTACAGCGAATGGATTCCCCAAAGCGGCCACGCCCCCGCCGGCCTCGCCTACGAACTCCAGAAAAACGACTCGTCCGAAGATCCGGAGCAGAAGCACCTCGTCGACATCTGCATCCCCGTGCAAAAACTCCCCGCGCCCTAAAACGAACATCCGGATGCGGTCCTTGCGCCCCCACGGCCTCGCGCCGTGGGACGCTAAGTTTGCTCCCCCACCGCGCAAGGCGGTGGGGCCCGATCGGACACGGATCGCCTAACCTAGGCGCGCCAAGACGTCCAGCACCGCGCGTTTCACGATGAAGTGGATTCCCGGCGCCTTGCTGCGGCGCGAACCGGCCACGTTCAGCACCGCGCCGTTCGGTAGGCGCCGCCGGATCCAGCGCACCACTCGCGCGACAATTTCATCCTGTGGGCGCGCTGCATCGACCGCAAGCCACGGTTTGCCGTGCTTCTTCGCGAAATCGATCGTCAGCAGCGATCCGCCGTCCGGTTTGCCGTAGGTGAAGATGACCGTGCCGTCCGAATCGACGACGTTCTTCTCCGTGCGCGGCGGATAATGCCGGCTCCAATGTTGCCGCATCCGGTAGCGCGCGGGCACTTTCCCCTTTTCCGTGCGCCGACCCTTCGGGATCCAGCCGCCGTAGGGAAACCCTGCCTGCACGCACGCGCTCAGCGCCCCTTGGTCCGCCCCCGTCTGCCCGCCCGATACGATCTTGCGCAGTTTCACGGCCCCATCTTCCCCCATTCGCGCCATTCGATCAATTCGTAGTTGGCGGTTCAGGTACCAGACCTTTCCGCGCCCCCGTCGCGTCGCGGTGCGGCCGGCCGAAGTCCGCCACCCGGTCCAGTTCCGCCCTGTCCAGCACCGGGCCTTCGCGGCAAATGCAGATGCCGCTGCCGTCCACGCAGCAGCTCCCACAGACGCCGATGCCGCACTTCATGTGCCGCTCCAGCGAAAGCTGGCAGTCGATTCCCCGTTCGTCCGCCAATTTCTTGAGTGCCACCAGCATCGGCTCCGGCCCGCAGCCGTAGATCACGTCGAAGGCTTCTTCCACGCACAGTCGCGCGGCCAGGCCGGTCACAAGGCATTGCTTTCCCAGCGTGCCGTCGTCCGTCGCGAATTCCGCGCCGCACTTCGAAAAATCGCCTATGAACATCATTTCGGCCGCCGTGCGCGCGCCCAGCGCCACTCGGAACGACGCGCGGTCGCGCTCGATGCGATGCACCAGATAGCGCAGCGGCGCGATGCCCATCCCCCCGCCCACCACCAGCCCGCGTCCGCGCGGACGGAACCCCCGCCCGAACGGTCCGCGCAGGCCCAGCCGATCGCCGGGCCGGCATTCCATCAACGCCCGCGAAAACGGGCCGACGGCTTTGGCGGTGATTTCGATTTTTCCGTCCCGCACATCGGACACCGAAAACGGCTTTTCGTCCAGCCCCGGAATCCACAGCATCACGAACTGCCCCGGCTCCGCCGCGAAGGTTTGTTCGAACAGGATGCTCTTGAGTTCCGCGGAATGGGTCGCGACCTGCTGGATCGGCAACGACCGAATCGCATGGCTCGGCAAAACCAAATTCATGGCCGCCCCTCCCGCTCCGCCAACCCCTTCACCTGCGCCAGCGAGTCGAACCCGCGTTCTTTCAGGAACGCGGCCAAGCCGCGGTTGATCTCGCCGAACAGTTCGACTCCGCCCGCGTAAACTCCGCTGCCGACGCCCACCGCGTCGGCGCCGGCCATGATCAACTGCAAGGCGTCGTCCGCGCTCGACACGCCGCCGGTGCCGATGATCGGCAGATCGACCGCTTTCCGGATCTCGTAGACCGCCCGCACCGCGATGGGCAGGATCGCCGGCCCCGACACGCCGCCGACCTTGTTCGACAAGGCCGGCCGGCCCGTCCCAACGTCGATCCACATCCCCGGCCCCACGGTGTTGATGGCCGTGACCGCGTCGGCGCCGTTTTGCCGGCAGACCACCGCCATCCGGGCCAGCGAAGCGCACTGCGCCGACAGCTTGATGGACACCGGCACGCCGCCCGCGTTCTCCTTCACCTCGCGAACCACCCGCCCGCAGGCTTCCGGATCGGCCGCGAACGGTGTCCCGAACTCGGATTCCACGTTCGGACACGACACGTTCACCTCGATCAAATCGGGTTTCGCCGCCGCGACGCGCCGGGCCAGCTGGCCGAATTCGTCCGCGCTCCCCGCGAAAATGGAAACGAACAGCGGCGTCGCGCACGTGCGCCGGTATTCGGCGAGTTCTTCCAGTTCGCCTTCCACGCCGGGGTTCGACAGCCCCACGGCGTTGATCAGGCCGCCCGGCCACGGCAACACGCACGGCGCCGGATGCCCCGCCCGCGCCGCGAGGCTGCACGACTTGGTCGTGACCGCCCCCGCGCCGGCCTGCGCCACGCGCCGCAGCGAGGCCGACGTCGTGCCCAGCACCCCCGACGCCAGCACCAGCGGCGATTCAAGCGCGACGCCCGCGATCTGGACGGCCAGCGGGTTCATGCTTTGAGGTGCCCCGCCAGCTCGTCGAGCGAGCAAACGCGCTCGCAATGCGCGCATTTGAAGTATCGCGAGCCGGATTCGATCCGCCGGAAGCGCGTCGCCACGTGCGGCTCCGCGTTCGTGATGCAGTTGGGATTGATGCAGCGCGCCAGGTTGTCGAACAATTCCGGCACCTGCACCACCACCTTCTCCACCACCTCGAACCGATCAATGCGCTTGATGGTCACGCCCGCGCACACCAGCGCCAGCATCTGCAGCAGCCGCGGCGGCAGCGGCCCGGCCTGCAGCTTGATCATGTCCTTGCGGCCCATGCGCGTGCTCTTGTAGTTCAGGCCCAGCGTGACCACGGCGTCCTCCAGCTCCGGCCAGCGCCCGATCAGCGCCATGACCCGGATGCCGAGGCCCGCGGGGATGTGGTCGATCACGATGCCGCGTTCGATCTTGGGAATCAGCAGGATGTTCTGGGGGGTCATAACGATCTCCTTTCAACCGCAAATGAACGCCAATCGACGCAAATGGAATCCGATCCGGCAGCCCGGCGGTCTCGGCGAGACCGCCCTACCTTTCCGATCCTCTTTTCGTGCCATTCGCGCATTTCGTGGTTGGACTCAGGTGTTGCTTCTCTTTTCCAGCAAATCGAGGATCAGGGCCTGGCGCATGATCACGCCGTTGCGGGCCTGTTCGAAGTAGCCGGCGTGCGGCGTCGCGTCCACGTCGGGCGAGATTTCGTTCACGCGCGGCAGCGGATGCAGCACCTTCAGGTGCGCCGGCGCGCCTTCGAGCATCTCGGCGTCCAGCCGGTAGCAATCCTTCACCTTTTCGTATTCCACGAGGTCCGGAAACCGCTCCTTTTGGATGCGCGTCATGTAGACCACGTCGCTGTCGCGGATCGCATCGGCCAGGCTCTCGCTTTCCCGAAACGTCGCCGTCGTGCCGGCCGCCGCTTTCATCAAGTAGCCCGGCAGGCGCAGGCTTTCGGGCGAGACCAGCGTCAGCGCCACGCCGTCGAACGCCAGCAGCGCCCGGCACAGGGAGTGGATCGTGCGCGAATACTTCAGGTCGCCCACCAGCGCGATCTTCAGTCCGTCCACCCGCCCGAAGAATTTCCGCAGCGTGTAGAGGTCCAGCAGCGTCTGCGTCGGATGCTGGTTCGCGCCGTCGCCGGCGTTAAGGATCGGGATACCCGCGATCTCGGCCGCCAGCCGCGCCGTGCCTTCCTTCGGATGCCGCACCGCGATGACGTCGGCGTACTGCTCCACCGTGCGGATCGTGTCGGAAAACGACTCGCCCTTGGCCGTCGAGGAATTCGCCGACTCGGAAAAGCCGATCACGCGCCCGCCCAGCCGGCACATCGCCGACTCGAAGCTCAGCCGCGTGCGCGTGCTGGGCTCGAAGAACAGCGTCGCCAGGATCTTCCCCGGCAGCAGGCCCGCCTTCTCGGCGTTGGGCAGCGCTTCCACCCGCGCCGCCAGATCGAGATAGTCCAGGATCTGCTCCAGCCCCAGATCGTCGATCGAGATCAGGTCTTTTTTCATGCTCTCTTTCCAAGACAGGATTTACAGGATTTTTCAGGATGATCAGGATTGAACGGCCCCAAACCCCTCGAATCTTTTCTCGGATTGGAATCCTGCAAATCCTGAGAAATCCTGTTCATCCTGTCTAAACTCCCATTCCCAGTTCGTTTTCCACTTCCGCCAGTTTCTTGGCCGGATCTTCGGCGGCCAGGAGCGACCGCCCCATGATCAGGTAGTGCCGCGCCAGCATCGGGAACTGCGCCGGATCGCCCTTCTGCGCGCCGAAGCCCGGCGAGTAGAATTCCTGCTGCGCCGTGAAGGGCACGCCCACGGCCAGCTTCGCGACCAGCTCCGGCTTGGTCAGCGGCACCACGAAGGCCGACACGCCCAGCACCGCCGCCTGCCGGCAGATCGCCGTCGCGGCCGAATCGGCGATGAAGCCGCCTTCGGACACCAGATACGCCGGGTGCGTCATCGCCGCGCCGACGATCGGCTTGATCTTCCGCTCCTGCAGCGCGTGCGTCCACGCGGCGAGCACGTGCGGCCCCGTGTGCGGGAACAGGATGGCTTCGTCGATGCCCGCCTGTTTCAGCACGTCCGCGAACAGCGCGCCCGTGTCCGGGATGTCGGTCGCCGCCTTCTGGTGGTCGTAGATCAACGGTTTGTCGGTCCATTCGCGGATGCGCCGCACGGTCTCGGGCAGCCCGTGGGCCAGCCCGAGCGCGAAGCCCAGCTTGTAGCCGTAGACGGACGCGCGCCCCGCCGTGCGGCAGACCAGTCGCAGTGCCGTTTCGAGATCCGCCACGTCCAGCGCGGGGATGATCCGGTATTCCTTCATTTGCCTTCTCCTTCATAGAAGCGCCGCAGCGCCTGGTGGTGGACGTCGTCGCCGGTTTCGGCCAGGTACTCGCACAGGTCGGACAAATCGATCGCGGCCGCGACGGGCGGCAGACCCGCCGGCAGCGGCGTCGCGCGCCGGCGCCGGTCCACGGCCACCACGATGCCCACGGGGCGCGTCTGGAACGCGGTCTCGATCGCCGCGACGGCTTCGACCTTCGTGCCGCCGTCGCTGAGCACGTCGTCGACCATCACCACCGCCTCCCCCGGCTCCGGCAGATGCCCAATGAACCGCCCGCGCTCGCCGTGCGCCTTGGCCTCCTTGCGGTCGTAGAAGAACCGCAGGTCCTGCCCGTGGCGATACCACCCCGCCGCCGCTGCGGCCACCGCCAGCGCGATGCCCTTGTACGCCGGCCCGAACAGCAACGACGCCTGCGGAAATGCCGCCAACGACGCCTCCGCCAGCATCCGCCCCACGACGTCCAGCTTCGCGCCGCTGTCGGCCTGGCCCAGATTGACGAAGAACGGCGAGCGGTCGCCCGACTTGAGCTGGAAATCGCCGAACTTCAGGCAGCCGCTGGCCACCAGGAATTCGATGAACTGTTTCTTTTCCGGTTTCACGCGAACACCTCCTTGCCCCGCACGCCGGGGCGCGCGCGCCCGTCGCTCCAGGCCGTTTGCCCGTTGATCCTCATCGCCCGCACGCGCGCGGCGAAATCGAATTCCGCATACGGCCGGAACTTCGCGCGCGTCGCGACCTTTTCCCGCGCCGTTTTCGCCGATTTTTCGAACGCGACGAACGCCAGATCCGCCCAGGCACCTTCCCGGATGCCGCCGCGATCCGCGATTCCGAAGCACCGCGCGGCGTTTTGGCCGGACAGCTCCAGATAGCGCTTCCAGGAAATCTCGCCGCGCTTCGCGAGCGTCAGCAGGATCGGCCCCAACCATTCGATGCCCGCGATGCCCGACGGCGGGTTCGCCGCGGCTTTCTCCGCCGGCGCGTGCGGCGCGTGGTCGGTCGAAACGAAATCGATGCCGCCGTTTTTCACCGCTTCGTAAATCGCGGCCCGATCCTCTTCGCTCCGCAGCGGCGGATTCACCTGCAGCGCGGCGCCCCGGCGGAGATAATCTTCCTCGGTCAGCAGAAAATAGTGCGGGCAGGTCTCGGCCCAGACGTCGTAGCCCGCGCGTTTCATCTTCCGCACCCATGCGAGCTCTTCGACCGTGCTGCAATGGGCGACGACCAGGCGCGGCCGCGCCTTTTTCGGCGTTTTCCGCAGCGCGATCTCGAGGCTGGCCAGCGCCGCCAAGACTGCCGCCCGCGGCCGGCGCAGGTGATGCGACATATTCAGGTAGGGCGAGGCATCCCTGCCGAGCCGGGATCTTTCCGGCCGCGGCTCACCGAGACGGTTCGCCCTACCTTTTACCGATTTTTCCACACCGTGGAAAAATCGCCGCTCGTCCTCGGCGTGGACCACGACGAGATCCTGCGCGCGGAAAATCCGCGCCAGCGCGTCGGCGTTGCCGATCGCGGGCAGGCTCGACGATTGCGCCATGTAGATTTTCGCGCCGGCGGCGGTTGCCGGCGCCGGTTCGCCGCCGTCCGTCGTCTGCCAGAACAGGCCGTAGTTGACCCGCGCTTTGCGCGCGAAGAGCGCGCGCTTCTGCTCGAAGAGTTCGCGGGTCGCGATCGGCGGCCGGTTGTTGGGCATGTCGAGCACCGTCGCCACCCCGCCCTTCAGCGCCGCGGCCGTGCCGTTGGCGATGCCTTCCTTGTAGGCCTGGCCCGGCTCGCGCAGATGCACGTGCGCGTCGATCAGCCCCGGCACGACGATTTCGTCGCCGCACGGCGCGTCGGCGGCGAAATCGCTTTCCAGCTTCGCGATGCGGCCGTTGGCGATCCGGATCGTCCCGCGATGGAACCACCCGTCGTCGCCCAGCCAACAGGCGTTCTTAATTTGCAATTTCATGGTTTTGGTCTTCTGTAGGGGCTTGGCTTGCCAAGCCCGATCCGGGATCGAGCAAGCTCGACCCCTACATTTATAAATCTTCGGCTCATTCCCATTCGATGGTCCCCGGGGGCTTGGTGGTGACGTCGTAGAAGAGTGCGCCGGCGCCGGGCACGGCGCGCGTCTCGCGGGCCCATTCCGCCAGCAGGCCGAAGTCGATCGGATAGACGTCGGCCGTCATGGCGTCCCGCGAGCAGACCGGCCGCAGCACGAAGGCCTGGTCGCCGGCCGCGTCGAAGAGCGGCAGCGCGATGACCGGCGCCTGCCAGATTTCCGGAAGGCCCGCGAGGCGCCGTTGCAGGCGCGCGTCCACCTGCCGCAAGCGGTCGAGGCCGGCGCGTTCGACGAAGGTCTCGCGCAGCGCGAATTCCGCATCCGTCAGATTCTCGAGCGAAATCACGACGCGGTTGATGTCGCCCAATTCGTTGACGAGTCGGTTGGCAAGCGCGTTCAGCTCCGGCCACGCCGGCCAGCGGCCGTCCGGACTCCAGACGACGGCGGGATGGCGGTAGGACCGTTCGTCGCCCTGCACGCCGACGCTCTTCACCGGCAGGATGCGGCCGCGCAGGCCGGCTTTCGCCAGATCGGCTTCGAGCCGGGGCGCATCGGCGAACGCGGACGAGACGGCGGCTTTTCCGTCGTGGCACAGCAGCCGGATACCGAGGCCGGGACCGGGAAACGGATGGCGGTCGAGCAGCGGCTGCGGCAGGCCCAGCTCGCGCCCCAGCAGGCGCACTTCGTCCTTGTAGAGGTCGCGCAGGGGCTCGACGACGAGGCCGCGGTCGATCATGGCCTGGATTTCCGGCACGCGGTTGTGGTGGGTCTTGATCTTCGCCGCGTTCTTCGTACCGCCGCTTTCGATGGTGTCGGGATAGATCGTGCCTTGCACCAGCTTCCAGTTGTCGCCCAAGGCGAGCTCTTGTAGCTTTTCGCGCAGGACCTCGACGAACAGGCGGCCGATGATCGCGCGCTTCTGCTCGGGCTCGGCGACGCCGGCCAGCTCGCGCAGGAAACGCGCCTCGGCGCGTTCTATTTCGATGTTTTGGAAGCCTTCGGCCGTCAGGAACTTCAGGATGTCGTCGGATTCGCCCAAGCGCATCAGGCCGGTGTCCACGTGCAGCGAGCGCACGCGTTCGGGACCGACGGCCTCGATGCAGACTTGCAGCGCCACCAGCGAATCGACGCCGCCGGATACCAGCAGGAAAAGCGTGGCGTCGCCGGCGGCGGCCCGGGTCTGCTCGACCACCCGTCGCCGCATGCCGTCCGGCGCCCACGGCGTGCGGATGCGGCACGTCGTCAGGAAATTTTTCAGGATCGCGTTGCCGTGCGGCGTGTGCACGACTTCGGGATGGAACTGCACGCCGAAGATGGCCCGCCCGTCCGCCTCGTAGGCCGCAACGGCGCAGTTTTCCGCCGTGGCCGTCGCCCGGAACCGCGGCGGCAGTTCCGCGACGTGGTCGCCGTGGCTCATCCAGACCGTCTGGTCCTTCGGCAGCCCCAGGAACAGTTTCGCGGACGGATCGCAGCGGATCGGCGTGGGCCCGTATTGCCGCTCGGTACCGTGCGCCAGTTGGCCGCCGTGCAGTTTCGCCAGCAACTGGTGCCCGAAGCAGATGCCGAGGATCGGATTGCCGTAGCCCGCCAGGCGCGCGCGCATCATCTGCACGTGCGCGTCGGTCACCGACTGGGGCCCGCCGGAGAGGATCAAGCCGTCCGGTCCGTCCGGTCCCGGCCGGAAATCTTCGGGCGGCATCACGACGCAATAGACGCCGAGCCCGCGCACGCGATTGGCGATCAGGTGCGCGTACTGGCCGCCGAAATCGAGGACGGCGACATGATCCAGGTTCGGGCGGGCCCCGCCGCCTTGCGCGGCGGGGAAACCAACTTTGGCCTCCAACGACGCAAGGTCGTTGGGGGGCCGACCACTTTTTAGTTTCGGGTCGAGCATTCCTTCTCCTGTTCGATCTGTTTCAGCAGTTCTTCCGAAGCGCCGGTCGGGTAATCGCCCGAGAAGCACGCGTAGCAGCACGGCAAGTCCCGGTAGAGCGCGCGGAGGTCTGCGAGCGACTGGTAGATCACCGCGTCGGCTTCGAGGTAATGCGCGATCTGCTTCGGATCGTAGTGGGCGGCGATGATCTCGCGCTTGACCGACATGTCGATGCCGTAGATGCACGGGCAGATGATCGGCGGCGCCGCGGACACGAAGTAGATTTCGGCCGCGCCGCTCTCGCGCAGCAGCTTCACGATGTGCTTCGACGTCGTGCCGCGCACGATGGAGTCATCCACCACCGCCACCTTCTTGCCGCGCACCACGTCTTTGAGGGGATTGAGCTTCTGCCGCACGATCTGCTCGCGCCGCGCCTGGGTCGGCACGATGAAGCTGCGGCCCACGTGGTTGTTCTTCGCCAGCCCGCGCCGGTACGGCACGCCCAGCGCCTCCGCCATCCCCGACGCGAAGAAATAGGCCGACGACGGCACGTCGATCACCAGATCCGGCTGCAACCCCGCCTTTTTCACCTGCTCCGCCAGCTGCCGGCCGATGCGCACGCGCTCGGTCGCCACCAGCCGGCCCTGGATCACCGAATCCTCGCGCGCGAAGTAGATGTATTCGAAGATGCAGAACGCCTGTTTTTCCGCCCGGCAGACGCGGCTGTGCACCTGGCCTTCGTTGTCGATCAGCACGGCTTCGCCGGGCTGGAGGTCGCGCACGGTCTCGAAGCCGAGGTAGTCGAAGCAGTCGGTTTCCGACGCGAACGCATAGACCATGCCGCGGTCGGTGTACTTGCGCCCCAGCACCAGCGGCCGGATGCCGTGCGGATCCGTGAAGGCCAGCAGCCCGTGCCCGGCGATGATCGTCAGCGCCGAATACGCGCCCTGCACCTGCTCCTGCACCGTCCGCACCGAATCGAAGATGTCGGCGGGCGCCAGGTTCTGCAGGTTCTTCGTCTCCAGCGCCGCCGCCAGCGCGTACAGGATCAGCGCCACGTCGTTGGAGGTGTCCAGCAGGCGGTGGCGATCCTCGCACAGCGTCTGCTTGAGCTGCTTGAAATTGACGACGTTGCCGTTGTGCACCATCGCCAGGCCGAAGGGATACATCACCACCGTCGGCTGGGCGTCCAGCACGTCGGTCGAGCCCTGCGTGGCGTAGCGCACGTGACCCAGCCCGATTTTGCCCGGGAAACGCGCCAAATCGACTTTCTTGAAGGCCTGCCCCACCAGCCCGTCCGCCTTGTGCAGGTGGAAGCGGTGGTTGAAGGTGACGATGCCGGCGGCGTCCTGGCCGCGGTGCTGGATGCTGGTCATGCCTTCCAGCAGCGTTCCGGCGATGTCGTCGTGCCCGATGATTCCTAGGATGCCGCACATGGATTTGGTTTGTGGTTGGTGGTGGGTAGTTGATGGTTGAAGATCGCCAGGAATTCTTTCAGGGCTTCGGGATACAGTTGGTGTTCGACGGCGAGGCCGCGGCGTTCGACTTCCGCGAGCGTCTCCGCGCCGCGCAGATCCACTTCCCGCTGCGCCAGCACCCGGCCCGTGTCGAGGCCTTCGTCCACCAGGTGCACCGTGATTATCGTGGCGGGCAGGCGCTGGTCGAATGCCCATTCGTAGCCGTGCAGCCCCTGGTGCCGCGCCGTGTCGGCGGGATGGACGTTCAGGATGTGCCCGCGGTAGCGCGCCACCACGCGCGGCGAAAGCAAGCGCAGGTAGCCGGCCAGCGCGACGACGTCGGTGCGGCAATTCTCCAGCACGGCCAGCAGCGCGGCGTCGTAGGCGTCCTTGTCCAGCTGGCGCGCGTCCAGCGCGAAGGCCGCCAGCCCCAGTTCCCGCGCCCGGTCCAGCCCCGGCGCGGCGGGCCGGCTGGAAACCACGGCGGCGATCTCGCAGCGCCCGGCCAACACGCCGGTTTGCGCGGCTTGCGCCAGCGCGACCATGTTGCTGCCGCGCCCGGAGATCAGGATGGCCACGCGCGGCATCATGCCGGCGCCCTCCCGCCGATGTCGGTGCGGAACTGCATCCCGTCGAACCGGATCTTCGCGCACGCGGCGTAGGCCTTCTGCCGCGCCGCGGCCAGGTCGGCGCCGTGCGCCACCACGTTCAACACCCGCCCGCCGGCCACCGCCAGCGCGCCGTTGCGGATTTCGGTGCCGGCGTGGAAAACCAGCGCGTCGGTCGCGTCGGCGCCGGCGATCGGCACGCCTGCGCGCACGTCGCCCGGATAGCCCCCCGCCGCCAGCACGACGTCGACGACCGCGCCGGGCTTGATCGCGAAAGGGTGCCGCTCGAGCGTGCCGTCGAAACTGGCCAGGAGCGTCGGCAGCAAAGGACCGTCCAGCGCGGGCAGCAGCACTTCCGTTTCGGGATCGCCCAGGCGCGCGTTGTATTCCAGCAGCTTCGGTCCGGCAGCCGTCAGCATCAGCCCGAAATAGAGGAACCCCCGGTAGGCGATGCCCTCTGCCGCCAATCCCTTCAGCGTCGGCTCGATGATCGTCCGCCGGATTTCTGCCATCCTGTTCGGGCGGGCCCCACCACCTTGCGTGGTGGGGGAGCCAACTTTGCTTCCCACGGCACAAGGCCGTGGGGGAGCAAAACTGCCATATTCGTCATCCATGTCCGGCACCGGGGCGTAGGCGCCCATGCCGCCGGTATTCGGACCGCGGTCGCCGTCCAGCAGGCGCTTGTGGTCGCGCGAAGCCGGGAACAATTGGATCGCCGTGCCGGAAACCACGCCCATGATGGAGACTTCGGGACCTTCCAGCAGTTCTTCGACCACGATGGGCGCGTTGGGGCCGTGACGGCGCCCGATTTCCTGCAAGGCCGCCGGCGCCTCCGCCGGATCGGGGCACACGAACACGCCCTTGCCCGCGGCCAAGCCGCTGTACTTCACCACGAGTCCGCCGCGCTGCGTCCGCACGTGCTCCGTGGCCGCGCGCACGGATTCGAAGAACGCGCCGGCCGCCGTGGCGATGCCGTGGCGCTGCATAAACTGCTTGGCCCACGTCTTGGAGCTTTCCAGCCGGGCCGCCGCGCGCGTCGGGCCGAAAACGCGGATTTTCGCGCCCGCCAGGAGATCCACGAGTCCCCGCGCCAGGGGCGCCTCGGGCCCCACCACGACGAGCTCGATGCCTTCGGATTCGCAGAAGCTCCGGATGCCCGCGAAATCGTGCTCGGCGATCGGCCGGTTGTTCGCCGTCCCGCCGTTGCCGGGCAGGCAAAAGACGTTTTCCGCGCCGGCGTCCTGCGCCAGCTTCCAGGCCAAGGCGTGTTCGCGGCCGCCGCGGCCGATGACGGCGATCTTCATTGCGCCAGCTCCCTTTCCGCCGCGGCCCGGGCCTCGCGGCAGACGCGCGGCGCCAGCCCGACGTAGCCGGGCACGTCCAGCGCCCGCAGCCGAGCCCGCAGGGGTTCGTCGAGGTCGCCGGCATCCAGCAGGCGGTGGAAATCGGCCAGCGCCACCGCGCGGCCGCGGGTCAGCTCCTTCAACTGGCCGTAGGCGTCCTTGCGGCCCGCGCGGCGCAGCACGATCTGGTAGGGCTCGGCCAGCAGCTGCGGCTCGCGCTCCAGTTCGGCGCGGCAGGCCGC
Organism: Verrucomicrobia bacterium UBA2281; assembly: GCA_002347655.1. Taxonomy (GTDB): domain Bacteria; phylum Verrucomicrobiota; class Kiritimatiellia; order CAIQIC01; family Lenti-01; genus Lenti-01. The sequence goes on from DDWR01000033.1 coordinate 79,545, forward strand.
CGCGTCGAGCTCGATCCGTCCCAGCCCGGCCAGCGTCTCCTGCCAGGCCAGATGCGAATGCGCCAGCGCCACGCCCACGTTCCGCACCACCGTGCTGTCGGACAGGTCGCGCTGCATGCGCGAATGGCAGAGCCGCTCGGACAGCGTGGACAGCAGGCTGTCGGCCAGCGCCAGGTTGCCCTCGCTGTTCTCGAATTTGATCGGGTTGACCTTGTGCGGCATCGTGGACGACCCCACCTCGCCGTCCTGCTTCCGCTGCACGAAGTAGCCGCGCGAAATGTATTCCCAGGCGTCCACGTCGAGATCGAGCAGGATCACGTTGATCCGCCGCACGGCGGAAAACCATTCGCTCCACGCGTCGTGGTCTTCGATCTGCGTGGTGGTCGGATTGAATTCCAGGCCGAGCGATTCGACGAACGTCCGCGAAAACGCGATCCAGTCGAAACCCGGATCCGCCGCGGCGAACGCGGACCAGTTGCCGGTCGCGCCGTTCAGCTTGCCGCGGAAGCGGAAGGCTTTCAGTTGCCCGAGCTGCCGCGCGAGGCGCGCGGCGAAAACCGCCAGCTCCTTGCCGGCCGTCGAGGGCGACGCCGGCTGGCCGTGGGTCTTGGCGGGAAACGGGGCGGCCTCCCAGCGTTCGGCCAGTTCCAGCAGCTTGCGGATCACGCTTTCCAGCAGGGGCCGCTGCAGCTTTTCGGCGTACTCCCGGAAGATCAGGCCGTAGGCCAAATTATTGACGTCCTCAGACGTCAGCGCGAAGTGGATCCATTCCGCGCGGGCCGGAAAGCGCTCGCGCAGGTGTTCCACGCACGCCATGACGTCGTGGACCGTCCGCGCCTCGTGGCGCTTGACGTTTTCGTAGTCGCGGTCGCCGAAAGACTCCCGTTCCTTCCGGATCGCCGCGCGTTCGGCGACGTCCAGCACGAAGAACCGGCCCGTGTCCGCCAACGCTTCCAGATAGGCCAGTTCGACGAAGCAGCGGTTGCGCATCAGCGCCTGCTCGCAGAACAGTTCCGCGAGATCGCCGAGCTTGTCGGCGTAGCGGCCGTCGAGGGGCGAGATTTCCCTACGCACGGGCGGCCTCCCGGACTTCGGCGTCGGCGCGGCGCAAGCCCGCCTTCATTTCGGTGATTTCGGCGCGGAAGCGGTCCTTGAGCCGCGGCAGGTTCAGCGCGCGCAGCGCGGCCAGCGCCGCCTCCTGGGGCCGCACCACGGTCATCGCGGGCACCTGCGAGGGCATCATCAGCGACGAATTCAGGTTGAGCAGCAGGTCCGTCCCGTCCTTGAACGGCGGGCAACTGATCACCGGCAGGCAGGAATTGGCCGCCAGGGCGCCGCCCAGGCCGTTGGAGAGGCCCGCCACGGCGATGAGGGCGCCCGGCTCGACGGCCGCGTCGTATTCCGCGACCAACGCGGGCAGGTCTTCGCCGTTCTTGTGGGCGGAGGCCACGCGCAGATCCGCGTAAATCCCGTGGGCTTCGATCACGGCCTTCATCTTGTTGGCGTGTTCGAGGTCGGCCTTCGAGCCCATGACGATCGCCACGAAGCCATCCTTGATCAGGCCGGCCCGCGCGAGGTTCCGCGCCAGCCGCGCGCGCGGATATTCGTCCGTCGCGGCCAGCCGTTCGCCCGTGATCCGCTCGAAGATGTCGACGTAGCGCCGCGTGGTCTCGCGGACGACGTCGTCCGGCAGCGCGGTCGGATATTCGCCGTTCTTCCGGTTTTGCCGCAGCCAGGCGCGCACGTATTCCTTGTCGTGCGCCTCGACCCGCGCCGGATCGCGGTCGTAGGCGGCCTGGTCCCACATGCGCGAGGAATCGGGCGTGTGGATTTCGTCGATCAATACCAGTTGGCCGTCCAGCAAGCCGAATTCGTACTTGGTGTCCACCAGGATCAGGCCTTTTTCGGCCAGGAGGCGCGTGCCGCGCTCGAACAGCCGCAAGGCGATCTCCCGCATCTGCGCGTAGCGTTCGGCCGTGGTCCAGCCCTCGGAAACGATTTCGGCGGGGCTGATTTCGCGGTCGTTCTTCTCCTTGGTCGTCGGCGTGACCAGCGGTTGCGGGAAGCGCGCGTTGGGCGCCAGCCCGTCGGGCACGGCGGCGCCGCAGAACGTGCGCGCGCCCGCCGCGTAGGCGCGGCCCATCGAACCCGTCAAATAGCCCCGCACCACCATCTCGATGCGGATCGGTTCGACTTCGCGCACGAGCGTCGCCACCGAATCGACGGCGCGGAGCACGTGGTTGGGAACGATGTCGGTCGTTTGTTCGAACCACCAGTTCGCCAGGCGGCTGAGCACTTCGCCCTTCAGGGGAATCGGCGTATCCAGCACGCGGTCGAAAGCCGACAGGCGGTCGCTGACGACCAGCAGGCGGGTCGCGGCGTCCACGCGCAGGCTGTCGCGGACCTTGCCGCGGTGGATCGTCTGGAGTTGGGGCGTGGATGCGGTTTGGAGCACGTTCATGGGCGGTTCCTCCGGATGTGGTCGACGACGTTGCGGAAGAGGCGCAGGCCCTCCCCTTCCTCGTTTCCGCCCGCCGCCTCGCGGCGCCGGGCCCAGTCGGGATGGTTGTAGATCGACAAAAAGGCCTCGGGATGCGGCATCAGGCCCAGCACGCGGCCGGTTGGATCGGTCAGCGCGGCGCAGGACATTTCGGCGCCGTTGGGTAGCGCGGGATAGTCCGTCGCGATCGCCCCCGCCGCGTCGCAGTAGCGCAGCGCGCAAAGTCCTCGCTCCCGGATCGCGGCGCGGATCGCGGCGTCGCGGACCACCAGCTTGCCTTCCTTGTGGCGCACCGGCAGCGCGAGCACGTCGACGTCCTTCAGGAACGGCGACCGTGCCGGCCGTTCGGCGCGGCAATGGCACCAGCGGTCTTCGAACTGGCCGCTGTCGTTCACGATCAGGGAGACTTCCTGCGCGAAGTTCCCGCCCACGTTCGGCAGCAGGCCGGTCTTCACCAAAATCTGGAAGCCGTTGCAGATCCCCAGCACGAAGCCGCCGCCGGCCAGATGGTCCGCGATCTCGTCGAGGAGCGTCCGGCCGCCGGCCAGCCGGCAGAAGCGCATCTTGTTCGCCAGCGCCTTGCCCGCGCCCAGGTCGTCGCCGAAGGAAAACCCGCCCGGGAAATTGAGCACGTCGTAGCCGCGCAGCGCAACCGTCCCGGCCAGCCATTCGTTGAAGTGGACGACGTCGGCTTCCGCCCCGGCGAGGCGGTAGGCCGCCGCCAGCTCGTCCTGGCAGTTGATGCCGAAACCCGTCAGAACCAATGCGCGCACCGCTTTCACGCCAGCAGCTCCTTTCGCCACGCCCGTTCCAGTTCGGCGACGGGAACGTCCACCAGCCGGCGCCCGGCGTCGGCCACGCGCAGCCGCGGCTTCGCGGTCGTGGCGCCGATTCGCGTCGCGCCGCCGCCCAAGAGCTCCTCGAATCGCGCGCGGTTCTCCGGCTTCACCGCGACGATGAACCGCGAAGGCGATTCGGAATACAGCGCCGCGAGCCGCCTGCGCGGCGCGTCCGGAATGCCTCCGCCCGCGACGGATTCCGCGACGGGAGCGAGATCGACGTCCAGCCCCAGCCCGGTGCCGAACGCCATCTCGGCCAGCGCGACCGCGAGGCCGCCGTCGGACACGTCGTGGCTCGACCGGATCAGCCCTGCGCGATGCGCAGCCATCGTCCGGTAGTACAGCGGCAGGGCTTCTTCCGGCCGCACGGTCGGCGCGCGGCCGCCCGGCGCGCCGAACAGGCGCTGGAATTCGGAAGCGCCCGGTTCGTCGTAGGTCCGACCCAGCAGATAGACCGCGTCGCCCGCTTCCTTGATTTCGCTCGTGACCGTTTTCCGCACGTCGGGGATCGCCGCGGCCACGGAATAGAGCACCGTGGGCGGCACGGAGATCTTTTGGCCGGCGGCGCGGAAATCGTTCTTCATGCTGTCCTTGCCGGACGTCATCGGCACGTGGTAGGCCCGCGCCAGGTCGGCCAGCGCCCGGCACATGCGCACGAGCTGCGCCAGCTTGTACTTGCCGTCGGGATTGGTTGCGGCGTCGTAAACCGAATCCGGCACGCAGAAGTTGTCGTTGGCGCACCAGAACGTGGATTCGCCGAGCTTGCCCGGTTCGGGCAGTTGCCCGCCCACGGAAACGATCTGCCGCACGGCCTCGTCGAAGGCGCACGCGGAGGACGCGTAGGCGTCGAGATCGCCGATGCGCGGCGCGAGGCCGCAGGCCACCGCGATGCCGCGCCAGTCGTCGAAGCTCAGCCGGATCACGCCCGCGTCCTGCGGGGCGATGCCCGCGGGCCCCATCAGCGGCTTGATCACCGTGCGGCCCTTGACTTCGTGGTCGTACTGGCGGATCACCGCCTCGCGCGAGCAGACGTTGTCGCTCGCCAGCAGGCGCTTCAAGACGTCGCCGTGGTCGAGGTTTTCCGGAATCGCCGATTCCGGCGCGACCGGGCGCGTCCATTCGGCTTCCAGATGCTTGCGCGGCACGCCGTCGTGCAGGAAACCGAGATCGAGCTGCGCCACCGGCCGCCCGGCGTGCGACACCTCGAGCAGGCCCGTGGCCGTGAACTTGCCGATGACCGTGGCTTCCACCTCGTAGAGTTGGGCCAGTTCGGCCAGCGCCGGCGCGGCTTCTGCCGTCACCACCAGCGTCATGCGCTCCTGCGATTCGGACAGGAAGATTTCCCACGGCTGCAGGCCGGGATACTTGAGCGGCACCTTTTCCAGCCAGATTTCCGAGCCGCCGGCCAGCGGCGCGAGTTCGCCGATGGACGACGACAGGCCGCCGGCGCCGTCGTCGGTCGCGCACTTAACCCACCCGCGCCGGCAGGCCACTTCGAGGAAATCGGAGAGCATCTTCTGCGTGATGGGGCTGCCGATCTGCACCGCGCTGCGCGGCGAATGCTTGTCGAGGCCCAGCGAGGAAAACGTCGCGCCGTGGATGCCGTCCTTGCCCGTGCGCCCGCCGGCCAGCACCACGAGATCGCCCGGCGCGATTTCCTTTTCCCACGCCGGCCGACCGCCGTAGTTGTCCGGAAGAATGCCGCCGGTGCCGCAATAGACCAGCGGTTTGCCCGCGTAGCGCGGATCGAACGCGATGGCGCCGTTGATCGTCGGCACGCCCGACTTGTTGCCGCCCTCTTCGATGCCTTGCCGCACGCCCGCGAAGACGCGGCGCGGATGGAGCTGGCCCGGCAGCAAGGGCACGGCGGAATCCGGCGGGCCGAAGCACAGGACATCGGTGTTGAACAGCAGCGTCGCCCCGCCCCGCCCTGTGCCGAGCGGATCGCGGTTGTTGCCCAGGATGCCCGTGATGGCGCCGCCGAACGGATCCAGCGCCGACGGCGAATTGTGCGTTTCCACCTTGAAGACGAACAGGCGGTCGCGGTCCACCCGCACCACGCCCGCGTTGTCGCTGAACACCTTCACCAGCCAGTTGTTGCCGGCCGCTTCCAGGCGCCGCCCGATTTCCTCCGTGCTGGCGCGGATGTAGGTCTTGAACAGCGAATCGATCGTTTCTTCGCGGCCGGTTTCCCGATCCACGAAATGGATCAGGGCGTTGAATTCCTTGTGCTTGCAGTGCTCGGACCAGGTCTGCGCCACGATTTCCAGTTCGGCGTCCGTCGGTTCCGCCGGCAGGCCGGCCGCGCGGCGGCGCGCCTGGATCTGCGAATCGCGGAAATGCGCCTGCACCGCCTTCATTTCCGCCCGGTCCAGCGAAAGCAGGCGCTGCTTCGACAGCGCATCCAGCGCGTCGTCGGCGATTTCGAGCGAGACCGTCTCCACGGTCGGCGCGGCGGTCGGCTCCGCTTCGGGCACCGGCCAGGCGAAATCCGCGAACGGGCCGAACGCGAACTGGTTCACCAGCGGATTGCCCAGTTCTTCTTCCGCCAGGCGCCGCAGCGTCGCGGCGTCCAAGGCGTCGGCGAACAGCCAGAGATCGCTGGTAAAAACTTCCTGCGGCGCCGGCGCGAACGGCACGCCCAGCAGGTCGTGCAGCGTGCGCTGGGCGGAGAGGCCTTCGTCGTCCGTCGTGCCGGGCAGCTTGCCGACGAGGACGAACGACGCGAAACCGGCGCAACCGTCCGGCAGGCGGTCGATGCCGACCCGTTGCGCCACGACGTCGCTCAGGCCTTCGCGGGCCAGGCGTTCCAGCTGGGCGGCATCGAGCGCCGCCCGCACCGCGTAGACGGAAACGTGCTTGAGCCCGCCGAGGCGAAGGCCCAGATGGCGTTCCGCCCGCCGCCGCAGCGACGCGCAGCGCGCATCGGGCAGTTCCGGGTTCCAGGTGCAGGCGATATGGTGCAGGGCGATCATGGCGCGAAGGGCACTCCTTGGATGACGATGGGGCCCGGCGCGATTTCGCCGGCCGTTTGCGCGGCCACGCCGCGCGCCTGGAGAATCGACAGGGTCGGCGCGACGGCCTCCGGCGGGACCACCAGCAGCATGGGATTGTTCATGTTCCATTGGCGATAGGCGGTCTCGAAATCCACCTGCCCCAGCTCCATCAGCTTGCAGACGGCGGCTTCCGGCGGGAACAGCCCGTCCAGCCGCGCGCCGAGGCCGGATTTCTTCAGCACGCGCCCGAACTTGCTCGGAATGCCGCCGCCGGTGATATGCCCCACCCCGCGCAGCGGCACGCCGGCATCGATCAGCGCGAGGATCGCCGGAGTGAATAAAAAAGACGGAGTCAGGGCAGCTACGCCCCAACTCCGTCCATCGACGGAGGGCATCTCGTGCCACGAGGGCCCATAGGCTTCCTCCAGGATCGCTCGCACGAGCGAGAAGCCGTTGCTGCGGAAACCGGCGCCGCGGAGCGCGACGACGGCGTCGCCGGCGCGGATCTGGCCGCCGTCGATCGGCGCGCCGCCGCGGCGCGGCACGCCGATGGCGGTCGCGCACCAGTTGAAGTGCATCCGGGGACCCCAGCCGCCGACGCGGGCGCCCAGTTCGGCGATTTCGCCGCCGACGACGGCGATCCCGCATTCCGTCGCCGCCGCATGCAGCCCTTGCATCAGCTGGTCGATGATGTCCTCGTCGGGCTTGTCGACGTCGAGGACGTTGACGAGATTGATCGGCTCGATGCCGTTGGCGACGAGGTCGTCCGCGACCATGGCGACGAGGTCGTAGCCCAGCGTCGTGTAGATGCCCGTGCGTTCGGCGATTTCCGCCTTGGTGCCGATGCCGTCGCAGGTCATCGCGACCTGGAGCGGGCCGTAATCCATCCAATTGGAGAACGAGCCGGCGCCGCCGAAGAGAGGAAAGCCCGTTTGACCCCGGCGGGCCTCGAAGCTGCGCTCCGCCCAATAGAAGGCCCGCCGGGAACACCGGTCCCCGAGACCCAGATCCACGCCTGTCGGTGCAGCTGCCATCATGCGCTCCTTGCCGTCGCTTCGGAAACGTGAGTTTGCCTCATCCGCCGGCCGCCCGCTTTCGGCGCCGGAAGATAAAACGCTTTACCGGGACGCCAAAGTATCGGTCCATCCGTCATCCGTCAAGCCCCTCCTACCGACTTTTTTCCCGACTCGTGCGTTCCGACGCCATAACTCGCTGCTCGGTGGAAGGATAGTAAATTGGTAGGGTTCAGGGGTCGGGGTTCAGGGTTCAGAGCAAGCGTGGCCAAATCTCTGCAACCTCTATTTTTTCCCTGCATCCGCCCCTTCCCTTTCTTTTCGGAGTCCTGAACCCGGTCCTCACTGCTCTATTTCTTCCTGAACCCCGAACCCTGAACCCCATCCCCTCTCTTTAACCCAATTGATAATTCGGCGCTTCCCGGGTGATCTGCACGTCGTGCACGTGAGACTCCCGCATGCCCGCCGCCGTGATTTGGACGAATTCCGCTTTTTGCCGCATTTCCTCGATGCTGGCGCAGCCCGTATAGCCCATGGCCGCCCGCAATCCGCCCAGCAACTGGTGCACCACGCCGGCCACCGGTCCCTTGTACGGCACGCGGCCTTCGATGCCTTCCGGCACCAGTTTTTCCGCCGCGCCGCCGCCGTTCGTTTCCTGGAAGTAGCGGTCCGCCGAACCCTGTTGCATCGCGCCCAGCGAGCCCATGCCGCGATACGACTTGTACGACCGCCCCTGGAACAGCACCGTCTCGCCCGGCGCTTCCTCGGTGCCGGCGAACAAGCCGCCGAGCATCACCACGTTCGCACCCGCCGCGATCGCCTTGGCGACGTCGCCGGCGAAGCGGATGCCGCCGTCGGCGATCAGCGGCACGCCCGTGCCGTCCAGCGCCCGCGCCACGTCGTCGATCGCCGTGATCTGCGGCACGCCCACGCCCGCCACGATCCGCGTCGTGCAGATCGAGCCGGGACCGATGCCGACCTTCACCGCGTCCGCGCCGGCTTCCGCCAGCGCCTTGGCCCCCGCGCCCGTCGCGACGTTGCCGCCGACGACCTGCGTCTCCGGAAAACGCTTCTTGATCCACGCCACGCGGTCGAGCACGCCCTGCGCGTGTCCGTGCGCCGTATCTACCACCAGCACGTCGACGCCCGCGGCCACCAGCGCCTCCGCGCGCGCCTCGGTGCCCGCGCCGACGCCCACCGCCGCGCCGACGCGCAGGCAGCCGTGGCCGTCCTTCGCCGCCAGCGGATGCGTCGTGGACTTCAGCATGTCCGTCACGGTGATCAGGCCCTTCAGTTCGTCGTGCGGCCCCAGCACCACCACGCGGCTGATGCGATGGCGCCGCATCAGCTCGCGCGCCACGTCCAGCCCCGCGCCTTCGCGCACCGTCACCAGCCGCGCGCGCGGCGTCATCACCGCCGCCACCGGTTGCTCCAGGTCCGTCTCGAAGCGGACGTCGCGATTGGTGACGATCCCCACCACGCGGCCGTTCTCGACCACCGGCAGGCTGGAAAAACCGCGCTGCTTCACCAGCGCGACGACCTCGCCCAGCGACAGCGACGGCGGCACGCTCAGCGGATCCTTCAGCACGCCCGATTCGAACCGCTTCACGCGGCCGACCTCCGCCGCCTGGCGCTCGACGGACAGGTTCTTGTGGATGATCCCGATGCCGCCCTCCTGCGCCAGCGCGATCGCGAGGCGCGCCTCCGTCACCGTATCCATGGCCGACGAAACGATGGGGATGTTGAGGGACACGTTCCGCGTCAGCCGCGCGGCGAGATTCGCCTCCCGCGGCAGCACGCTCGAACGGGCCGGTACCAGCAACACGTCGTCGAACGTGAGCGAATTTTGAACGATGCGCATCTCGTCATCCTTCCGGTTAGTGCGGAACAATCAGCCGACAAAAACGCTTTACTTGCGGGCGGAGCCTAGCCGCCGGACCGAATCCTGTCAAGTTTTCAGGCAAGTTGCGTTCCAACCGCCACTCCGGGAGGGAGATAAACAACGAAATTCGCTAAAAACGCGAAAAATTGGACCGATTTTCCCGTTTTAGAGCCAAATTTCATCGAAAATCAGCTAAAAACGCCAAATTTTCTGAAAAAATGCCTCAAAATATCCTGAATATGCCGATTTTTGCCGATTTTTCTCAAGAAATGGCCTCCGTCCCTTTCCCATCGACACTTTTCGCCGATGAGAGCTAGATTCGCCTCACGGCTCCATGAATCCGCTCGGTCTCATGTTTTTGGACGGCACCGCGCTGTTTGCGGGGCTGGCGCTCGTCTTGGGGGCCGGAGCTGTGTTTGTCCGGTCGGGAACGGGCCTGTTGCGTTCCGTTTTGACGGTTTTGACGCTCGCGGGTCTCGCGGCAGTTATCCTGTCGGCCGTGCCGCTGCCGGGCTGGCTGTATGCGCTCTGGATTCTGCCCGCCGGCGCGGTTCTCGTTCTCGGCAACGTATCCGGCGCGACCCCCGCCCTGCGCTTCCGCGCCTTCGCGGTCTTGCTGGCGGCCAGCGTGGCCATTCTGCTTGTTGAGATGCCGCATCTGCGCGCGCCGCGCATCCGCGTGGCCGCGGAACAACCCCTTTACGTCGTCGGCGATTCCATCAGCGCGGGCATCGGCTCCGGAGAACGCTGCTGGCCGGAGGTGCTGGCCGCTTCCAGATCGCTGCGCGTGGTCAATCTGGCGGAGCCCGGCGCCACGACCCAAAGCGCGCTCGCCCAGATTCCGCGGATCGCGGAATCGAATGCGGTCGTTTTGCTGGAGATCGGCGGCAACGATCTGCTGGACCGGAAGGGCGCCGAGATCTTCGAAACCCATCTGGACAAGCTGGTTTCCTCCCTGCGCGCGAACGGCCACGACATCGCGATGTTCGAACTGCCGCCATTCCCGTTCCAAAACGCCTTCGGCCGCGCCCAGCGCGCCGTGGCCAAACGGCACGCGGTCGTCCTGATTCCCCGGCGCCATTTCGCCCGCGTGCTGGGAATGGAAAACGGCACGCTCGACGGCCTGCACCTCACCCAAAAGGGCCACGACGAAATGGCCCGCCGCGTCGCCGCCCTCCTCCGGATGGAACCCGCTTCCGCCCCGAAATAGAACCTGTTGGGCCCCCATCTTCCTTTTCGTGTCGCGTGTTTTGCAGTTGAAGGATTTTCCCTCGTTTTCCGGCTGTCGATTTCGTCCCGGTTCCGCTAGGCTTCGGATCATGGCGACGGATCTGGAATTCATGGAGTTCCTCGCGGACCAGATGGCGAGCGCGGGGGAAATCTCGTACCGGAAGATGTTCGGCGAATTCGCAGTCTACTGCGGCGGGAAGGTCGTCGCGCTGGTCTGCGACAACCAGCTCTTCGTGAAGCCGACCGCGGCGGGCCGCGCGTTCATCGGCGCGCCCGTCGAAGCGCCGGCCTATCCCGGCGCGAAGAATTCCTTCCGGATCGAGGACGCCTTCGAGGACCGCGAATGGATTTCCGAACTGATCCGCATCACGGCGCGCAATCTGCCCGCGCCCAAGCCCAAGAAATCCAAGCGGTGAGCGCATGAAAAGTGCCCGCGCCAAACCCGGTTTTCCCGTGCGTCCCATCCAGGCCCGGATGATCGCGCCGTGCGGAATGAACTGCGCGCTGTGCATCGGGCATCTGCGGGAAAAGAACCGATGTCCGGGCTGCAACGACTTGAAGCGCACGTCGAGCTCGACCTATTGCCGGCAATGCCGCCTGCGCAACTGCACGGAACAGGGCCACCCCAACCGCTTCTGCGGCGAGTGCGCGGCTTTCCCCTGCCGCCGCCTGCGGCAACTGGACCAGCGCTACCGGACGAGATACGGCATGAGCATGCTGGAAAGCCTCGAAGCGATCCGGACGTTCGGCATCCGCAAATTCGTCGCGCAGGAAAAGAAGAAGTGGGCTTGTCCAACATGCGGCGCGACGCTGTGCGTGCACCGCAAGGAATGTCTGCGTTGCGGGCAGGCGCGATAGCCAACGCGGTTTTCGCTCGGCTGTAGCCGGCCCCGCTGGGGCCGGTGATCCCAGAACAGCCCCGGCCCCAGCGGGGCCGGCTACAACAGATCCCCAAAGACCCTATTCGTCGGCCGGCAACAACGGATTCGGCTGGTCGCGCGTTTCCCGGCGCAGGTCGTAGATCGTGTCTTCGGCGTCGAAAGAGAACAGCACTTCCGCCTGCACGTTGCGCACCTTGATCTGATCCGTGACGACTTCGATGGCGAGCACGTTGTCGCCCGGTTGCAGATGGTCGCCGGCGATGAACGCCGTGGCGGGCAGCCAGCCCTGGTAATCGAAGGCGGTTTGGGCCTCCCCGTCGCCGTCCCACAGGAACGCGACGTAGTTGCGCTCGCTTAGGCTGGGCCAGGCGAACTGCAGGTCGGCGACCGCGTCGCCGTTGACGAGGAGCTGGGGCGCCGGGGCCGTTCCGGGATGCCAGACCTCGGCGGTCAGACGCACCAGCACCGGCGCCTCGTCGAGATGCAGGCGGAATTCGGCCGAGGAATCGCGCACGATCTCTTGGCTGGCCGGTTGCAACGCGACGGTCCGCACGGCGGCGGCCGACCGGTCGCCGGTCTTGATCGTCTTCGGATTGGCCCGGAGCATGCCGGCGAAGGCGGTCGACTCGAGGAATCCGCGCGTTTCCGCGCCCGTGGGCGTCCGCGGCGAGGCGGTCCGCAGATCACGCACCGCAAAGCGCTGGACGAGGTCGAGATGCGAGCCCGACGAGGCGACGTTGCCGCCGACAACGAAAATTTCTCCGCGCAGCTCGACGCAGGCATTGTGCCGGCTGGCGACGTAGGACACGTCCAGCTCCGTCCAGATGCCCTTCCGCAGGTCGAGCCGGGCCACCCGGTCCAGCATCCGGTAGTCGCCGAACGTGAAGAGCGCGCCCCGCGTCGCCAGCGCGGAATGGGCGCTCGTGGGCGAAGCCATGTCCGGTTGGGCCGTCCAGCGTTCGGTCCGTGGATCGTAGGTCTCGACCGTCGCCAACACCCGGGGATCGCCGTCGTAGCCGCCGAGAGCCCAGAGCTTGCCCTGCGCGGCGACGACGGCGCATTCGCGCGGCGTCGGCAGGTCGGCGATTGGCCGCCATGCGTTTTTCGCGACGTCGTAGGCTTCGACGACGTCGGTCCCGGTTTCCCCATAGCGGTTGCCGTGGTCCTGGCCGCCGACGACGTAGATGGATCCACCCAACCGAGCCGCTTTCGACAACCGCCGCGGCGTCGGCAGCGGCATGCCCAGCGCAACGGTCCGCGTGTCCAGGTCGAAGATCTCGACGGCCGGTTCCGCCCCCGTGGCGCTTTCGCCGCCGACGACGTAGATGCGCCGGCCGACGAGCACGGCGGAATGGTAGCGGCGCGGGATCAGATTGGTCGCGACGACGGCCGCCGTTCCGGATTTTGGATCGAGGACTTCGATATCGCCCAGCAAGCCCGCGGGGCCGCTGCCGCCGACCACGTAGATCTGGCGGCCATCCGTCACGACCGCATGGCCATAGCGGCCTGTTTGGAGCCGCAGTTCCGGTCGCGCGGCCGGCGGCGGCAGGATGGCGCAGCCCGCCAGACAAGCCAGCAGCGCGAGGGAACCAAGACCGAACCAAGATGCGCGGGCGTTCATGGGAACCTCCGAAGTTACGCTTCGGCCCCAGTTTCTGCGCCCGGCCAGCGTTTGGCAATTCCAATTCCGACGTCGCCGGGCGCAGCGCGCGCTGGTATATTCCCGCCCCGAACCATGAACCTCGTCCTGAAAACGCTGCTGGTGGGCCTGTTCTGGCGGATCGTTCCGGCCGCGGCGGCGCTGGGGGCCGGCTATGCGCTGACGACCGGAAGCGACAGCATCCCCGGGATCTTCCTCGGGCTGGCCTGCTGCGGGATCGGCGCCGTCTGCCTGGCCTTTCCGCTGGCCGAACTCGGCGCGCTGCTGGGAGAGCGGCTGATCTGGTCGAAATCCTACTACGACAAGCCCCAGCCCATGTACGGCATCCCGCAGGCGCGCCGCGTCCAGGGCCGGTTCGGGGAAGCCCTCGCCGAATACGAGACCATCCTCGCGGCCCATCCCGGCGAAGTCCGCCCGCATCTCGCCATGGTCGAAATCGCCCTGCTCGATCTGCGCGATCCCGAACTGGCCCACGCGCTCTACGAACGCGGCCGCGAACGGCTGAAAAATCCGGCGGACCGGGAGGCGCTCGCCCGAGTCTACGCCGAGACGCTGACCCGGCTCGACCCGAAACCCGCCGCGCGGTGCCTGGAAATGCCGGGGCCGAAGCCCGAGGCCTGACGTGGCGGCACGCCACTCGGAGCTGGCGTCCGGCGAGGCTTTGGCGTATAGGAACGAACCGACATGCCCGCGTCCGTCCATCCGCGTCCCGCCGTCCTCGATCTCTTCGCCGGGGCCGGGGGCCTCGGCCTGGGGCTGACCCGGGCCGGATTCCGAGTGCAGGCCGCCAACGAGTACGAATCCGTCTTCGCGGCCACCTACGCCCTGAATCATCCCGAGACGACCGTCGTCGCCGGCGACGTCCTCGATCCGGCCATCCGCGCGGAGCTGCTCGCCGCGGCGCAAGGCGTCGCCGTGGTCGCCGGCGGCCCGCCCTGCCAGGGCTTCAGCACCGTCGGCAAGAAGAACGAGGACGATCCGCGCAACAAGCTGTTCTATGCGTTCCTCGAGATCGTCGGCCAGCTGAAACCCCGCGCGGTGCTGTTCGAGAACGTCAGCGGCTTCCGGCGGATGTACGGCGGGCGCGCCTTCCAAGCGCTGGCGGGCGGCCTCGACGACCTCGGCTACGCGACGCGCCGGTGCGACCTGCTCAACGCCCTGGACTACGGCGTGCCCCAATCCCGGCAGCGCACGTTCGTCGTGGCGTTCCGGGAAGAGACGGACTTCCGGTTCCCGACGCCCACGCACGGCGCGCCCGACAAGCTGTTCCGCCGCGCGCCGGCGCTGACGCTGGCCGACGCCCTTTCCGACCTGCCGCCGGTCGCGTCCGGCGAATCCGCCGACCGCTACCGCGCGGAGCCGCAGAACGACTACCAGCGCGACATGCGGGCCGGCGCCGGCGAGACGCTGACGGAACACGACGGCCCCTGGCACGGCGAGCGCCTGCGCGCCGTGCTGGCCCACGTGCCGCCCGGCGGCACGATCCTCGACGTGCCGGAAGCCCTGCGGCCGAAGTCGTACTTCGCCAACACCTATGCCCGACTTTGGTGGGACCGGCCTTCGCCCACCATCACCCGCAATTTCGGCACCCCCAGCAGCAGCCGCTGCATCCATCCCCACGCCGACCGCGGCCTGACCACGCGCGAAGGCGCGCGGCTCCAGAGCTTCCCGGACACCTACCGGTTCACCGGCACGCGCATCCGCAAGAACCTCCAGATCGGCAACGCCGTGCCCCCGCGGCTCGCGGAAGCCATCGGCCGGGAAGTCTTCCGCGCCCTGGCCGGCGCCGGCGCCTGATCGGGGACGCATCTGGCGTTTGTGTCTGCCTTCCTTTTCACTTGGGCGGATCGAACAACCGCACGCTGAAGCGTGGACTACAAACGGGCCTTGTTCGTAGTACAGCCTTCAGGCTGGATTTCTGCACCCAATTGCCACTGCACCCGCTGATCGGCCCCGTCCATTTGCATCTCGCCGCCGGGCGGGTATATTGGAACGGAATTCAACCCCCGGAGAACACGACATGGCGACGATCACGTTGAAAGGCAATCCCATCCACACCGCGGGCGACCTGCCCGCCAAAGGCACGGCCGCGCCCGATTTCAAGCTGACGAAGACGGATCTGTCCGACGTCTCGCTGAAGGATTTCGCGGGCCAGAAGAAGATCCTCAACGTCACGGCGAGCCTCGATACGGGAGTTTGCGCCACCTCGGCCAAGAAGTTCAACGAAGCCGTCGCCAAGCTGTCCGGCGTCGTCCTGCTGAACGTTTCCGCCGATCTGCCCTTCGCTGCCGGCCGGTTCTGCGAAAGCAACGGACTGAAGAACGTCGTGGCGCTTTCGACCTTCCGCGCGCCCGATTTCGCCAAGGCCTACGGCGTACACCTCGTGGACGGCCCGCTGGCGGGCCTGACGGCGCGCGCCGTCGTCGTGCTCGACGCGCAGAACAAAGTGCTCCACGCGGAACTCGTTCCCGAGATCGCGCAGGAACCCAACTACGACGCCGCGCTGGCGGTCGTCGGCTGACTCCGGAATCCGCCATGAGCGACGAACTCTGCGCCATCGCCGAAAAACGCGGCGTGTCCGCCATCCGGCGGCACGTCTTCCTGTGCTGCGACCAGACGAAGCCCAACTGCTGCACCAAGGAACAGGGGCTCGCCTCGTGGGACTACCTGAAAAAGCGCCTGGAGGAATTGAACCTGACCGGCGCGGGCGGCATCTACCGCACCAAGGCCAATTGCTTCCGCATCTGCCAGGGCGGCCCCATCTGCGTCGTGTATCCGGAAGGCACCTGGTACCGCGGCTGCACGCCCGAGGTGCTCGAGCGCATCATCCAGGAACACCTGATCGGCGGGAAACCGGTCGCGGAATTCCTCATCGCCCGGCACCCCCTCCCGGCGCCCGCGGGCGAATGACGCCAACCGCGGGCCCCATGGTCTTGCGCCATGGGGGAGCCAACTTGGCCTCCCACGGCGCAAGGCCGCGGGGGGGCATGCGTTTCTCTTTCTAACCCCCGTTGCGTTTCCAGCGCGGTTCGGGGGCGGCGCGCAGGCCGGCTTCCTTGCGGGCGGCGACGTAGAGGCCGTCGACGATCTTCTCGCACTCCTTCACCAGCGCCTCCGACACGCGCACGGTCAGGTGGCTGCCCGCGCGCAGATGGACCTTGGCGTTGTCGGGATAGAGCAAACAGATGTTCAGCGGGGTCTGGCCCGGATGGCGGCGGATGACGTCCTTGAGCTCGTTCATCCGCTCTTCGGACCAGGTCCCCACGTTGACGTGCAGGCTCAGGCCGGCGGTGAAGCGCGCCGGCACTTCGTCGATCGGATAGACCTCGTCCACGGTCAGCACGTTCGCGCCGCCGCCGTTGTCCTTGCGCACGGAGCCGCACAGCATCACCGCCGCGTCGGGCTGCAGGTGGATGCCGAACTGCGCGAAGGCTTCCGGGAACGCCACGGCGGAGAGCGAGCCTTCCAGCGTGTCGAGGCGGAATGACAGCATCGGCCGCGGCACGTCGTCGGGCTTCTTCGGCTTCGTGAACCGCTTCTGGGCGTTCACGACGAGGCCGCCGATCCGCGTGCGCGTGCGCTCGGGCAGCTCGGCGAACCCGGTTGCGTCGCACTGGTTGTATTTTTCCAGCGTCCACGCGCACGCCAGCAGCGGGTGGCCGGAAATGTAGAAGCCGATCAGCTCCTTCTCGAACGCGAGCATCTGCTTCTGGGGCCAGGGCTCGACCGCCGGCAGGTCCCGGTCGGTCATGACGACGCCGGCCGCGCCGTCGCCGCCGAGCAGGTCGAACAGCGACGACTGGCCCGCCGCCTTGTCCTTGCGGATCGACGCCGCGTAGCCCATCGCCGTTTCGATCCCCGCGCACAGCCGCCCGCGCGGCAATTCCGTGAAGTCGAACGCGCCGCACTTCGCCAGCGCCTCGATCGTCTTGCGGTTGACGTCGCCGTTTTCCATGCGCTCGCAGAAATCCACCAGGCCCTTGAACGGGCCGTGCGCCTCGCGCTCCCGCACGAGCGCCTCGACGGCGCCCGCGCCGACGCCCTTGATGCCGGCCAGGCCGTAGCGGATCGCGCCCTTCACCGGCGTGAAGCGCAGGCCGCTCTCGTTGACGTCCGGCGGCAGGACCTGGATGCCCATCTTCTGCGCCTCGGCCACCAGCACCGGCAGCTTGTCCGTGTTGCCGATTTCCGACGACAGCAGCGCCGCCATGAATTCGACCGGGTGGTTCGCCTTCAGCCAGGCCGTCTGGAACGTCACGATCCCGTACGCCGCGGAATGCGACTTGTTGAAGCCGTAGGACGCGAATTCCGAAATCTGGTCGAAGATCTGCCCGGCCTTCGCCGCGTTGCACGATTTCTTCTTCACGCAGCCTTCGGTGAAGGCCTGGCGCTGCTTGGCCATTTCCTCGGGCTTCTTCTTGCCCATCGCGCGGCGCAGGATGTCGCCTTGCCCCATGCTGAAACCCGCGAGGATGCCGGCGGCCTGCTGCACCTGCTCCTGATAGACCATGATGCCGTAGGTCTCCTTCAGGATCGATTCCAGCAGCGGATGCGGATATTCGATCGGTTCGCGCCCGTGCTTGCGGGCGATGAAGGACGGGATCATGCCCATCGGCCCCGGCCGATAGAGCGCGATCATGGCGATCAGTTCCTCGATCTTGTTGAGCTGCAGCTGCCGCAGCAGGTCGCGCATGCCCTCGGATTCCACCTGGAACACGCCCACCGTGTCGCCGCGCGCCAGCAGCTCGTAGGTCTTCGGATCATCCAGCGGCAGGTCGTCCGGATCCGGCTCGACGCCCGTCGTGCGCTTCACGTTCTCGCAGGCTTCGCGCACCACCGTCAGGGTCTTCAGGCCCAGGAAGTCCATCTTCAGCAGGCCCGCCTCTTCCAGCGGGCCGGACTCCCATTGCGAGATGACGTTGCCGTCTTTGTCCTTCGTCAGCGGGATCAGCTCGATCAGGGGTTTTTCGCCGATGACGACGCCCGCCGCGTGCGTGCCGGTCTGCCGCGGCATGTCCTCCAGCGGCGGCGCGTATTTCATGATTTCCTTCGCGAACGGCTCGCCCTTGCAGGCCGTCGCGAAATCGAGGCTGTCCTTCCGCGCGCTCAGCAGCGTGGTGCCGGGCACTTCGGGGATCATCTTGGCGAGCCGGTCGCAGTCCGGCAGGGGAATTTCCAGCGCGCGGCCGATGTCGCGGATGAGGGTTTTCGCGCCCAGCGTGCCGTAGGTCACGATCTGCGCCACGCTGTCCGCGCCGTACTTCTGCCGGACGTATTCGATCACCTCGCCGCGCCGCGCCTGGCAGAAATCGATGTCGAAGTCCGGCGGCGACACGCGTTCCGGATTCAGGAAGCGCTCGAAAATCAGCCCGTAGCGCAGCGGGTCGATGCCGGTGATGCCGACCACGTAGGCGATCAGGCTGCCGGCGCCCGACCCGCGCCCCGGCCCCACCGGAATGCCCATCTGCTTCGCCGCGTGGATGAAGTCCCACACCACGAGAAAGTAGTTCAGGAAGCCCGTCTTCTCGATCACGCCCAGCTCATGGGCAAACCGCTCCGCGATCAGCTTCTCGCGATCGTCCCGCGGATGCTCCAGATCGTCCACGCCGTAGAGCTTGCGCACGCCCTCCGCCGCGATTTGCGTCAAATACTGCTTGTGCGTGAGCCCGTCGGGACATTTGTAGTTCGGGAAATGCGGATTTTTCTGCCCGCCCAGCGCCAGCTCCACGTTGCAGCGCTCGGCGATCTTCCAGGTGTTCTCGAGCGCCTCCGGCAGCTCGCCGAAAAGCCGGCGCATTTCCGCCTCGCTCTTCAGGTAGAACTGGTCGGAGCCGTACTTCATGCGGTTCGCCTCGCTCCACTTCGCCTGCGTCTGCAGGCACAGGAGCATTTCGTGCGGCTCGGCGTGGTCCGGCGCCAGGTAGTGCACGTCGTTCGTCGCCACCAGCGGCAGGCCCAGCTTGCGCGCGAGCGCGACCAGCTTCTTGTTCACGGGCCGCTGTTCCGGCAAGCCGTGGTCCTGGACTTCGAGGAAGAACCGGTCCGGGCCCAGGATCTCGGCGTATTCGCCGGCAAGCTGCTTGGCCTTGTCGTCGAGGCCATCCTGGAACGCCTCGGCCACTTCGCCCTTCAGGCATGCGGACAGCGCGATCAGGCCGTCGCGGTGCTCCGCCAGCAGCGCGCGGTCGATGCGCGGCTTGTAGTAGTAGCCGGCGAGGTGCGCCTTGCTCACCAGCTTCATCAGGTTCGCGAAACCGCGGTTGTCTTCGGCAAGCAGCACCAGGTGGTTCGCCTGCCGGCCGTTCACCAGCGTCTTCTCGCGATGGTCGCCCGGCGTGACGTAGATCTCGCAGCCCAGGATCGGCTTGAGGCCGTGCTTGCGCGCGGCCTTGTAGAAATGGACCGCGCCGAACAGATTGCCGTGGTCGGTGATCGCCAGCGCGACCTGCCCCTGCTCCTGCGCCCGCTTCATGATCGGGCTGTGGTGGTCTTTTCCCCGATCCAGCGCGCACAGCCCGTCCAGCAGGCTGTATTCGGTGTGCACGTGCAGATGGGTGAATTTCGGTTCCAAAATCGCTTCTTTCCGGGAAAAGGGTACCCAATTCTTCTAGCCCATCCCCCCCCTGAATCCAAGCGATTTCAGGTCTCCGGACCGGCCGGCAAAACCCCTTGTCCCCCATGCGGTTGCCTGCGGCGCGCCCGGATTTCCTCGGGTTTGCGCAGGCGATTATTTTCGCGCCGCTTCGCGTCAGTATAGATGGCACCAAACGCGGTGGCCATCCACGGCGCGGCAGGCGGGCGCCTGCGTCCGGCAAACCGGCAGGGCCTGCGGGCAGCGCGGATGGAACGGACAGCCCGGCGGCGGGTTCGCCGCCGAGGGCGGCTCGCCATGCAACGCTTTGCGCCGGCGCTTCACGCCGGGCACGGGCACGGCGGCGATCAGCGCCTGCGCATAAGGGTGCTTCGGCGCGCCCACGAGCGATTCCGCCGGACCCACTTCCGCCAGCTGCCCGAGGTACATCACGGCGATGCGGTGGGAGACGTGCTTCAGCACGCTCAAATCGTGGCCGATCATCAGGTACGCCAACCCGTGCTTCTTCCGCAGTTCCACCAGCAGGTTGATCACCTGCGCCTGCACCGACACGTCCAGCGCGCTGACCACTTCGTCGCAGATCACGAGGTCCGGACGCAGCGACAACGCGCGCGCGATGCAGATGCGCTGCCGCTGGCCGCCGGAAAACTCGAACGGATATTTCCACCGCGCGGATTCGTCCAAGCCCACTTCCGCCAGCAGTCGCGCCGCCGCCGCCTCGCGCGGCTCGCCCTTCAGCATCCGGTGCTCGGCCATGCCTTCCGTCAGCAGTTCGCCGACCGTCAGGCGCGGATTCAGCGAAGCCAGCGGATCCTGGAACACCATCTGGATGCGGCGGCGGCGATCCTTCGGCAGCGGCTTGCGATTCTTCGGCGAAAACAGGATTTTCCCGTCCAGTTTCACGACGCCGGCCGTCGGCCGCTCCAGCCCCGCCAGCACGCGCCCCAGCGTCGTCTTGCCGCAGCCCGATTCCCCGGCCAGCCCCAGCGTCTCGCCGCGGGCGATCTCCAGCGAAACACCCCCGACGGCGTGCACGTGGCCCTTCGTCCGCGCCAGCACGCCGCGCCGGATCGGGAAATGGACGGCCACTTCCTCCAGCGAAATCCACGGCGCTGCCGGAACCGAATTCACGCCGCCATCCTAGCCGGCCTCACGGCGAAAGGAAACCGCGCAATTCGTCCGCGCGCGCTTCCACGTCCGCCCACCCGTTCCGGTAGAGCCGCTCGAGTTCCGCGCGGTCCTGGCTGTAGCGCCCCACCGCCAACGGCCGCGACGGGCGGATAACCAGCGCCCGCCCGGCGGCCGCTTCCGCCGCCAGTTCGTCGAGGGCTCGGTTGTAGGTCTCGGATTGGCGGCGCACCGCCTCCGCCAGCGCAGGAAACCGCCGGTATTTCAGCCGGATCGCCGCGCGCAGCATGCGCCCCGACGCGGGCTTGCGGAAGCCTTGGTTGCGCGTCAGCAGCACCACCCGTCGCGGATGTCCGTCCGCCGCGGCCTGCCGGAACGGAATCGGATCGGCGATGCCGCCGTCGAGATAGAGCTTCCCGTTCACCCGCGCCATCCGCCCCACCATCGGCAGCGACGAACTCGCCAGCAGCGCCTCCGCCATCGGCGCGTCGGTTTTGTCGAAATAGACCGCCCGGCCCGTCGCGCAGTCCGTCGCACCGATGCGGAACCGCGTCGGCGACGATTCGAACGCCGCGAAATCGAACGGCAGATGGTTCGGCAGCTCGCGGTAGATGAAATCCATGCCGAACGGATTGCCCTGCGTCCACCAGTTGCGCCACGAAAAATAGCGCGGATCGCCCGCGAAGGTCGTGAAGACCCGCCGGTTGCGCTCGAACTGCCCCGCCACGTACGACGCCGCGTTGCTGATGCCCGCCGACACGCCGATCACGTACGGAAAATGAATTCCGGCCTGCAGGAAGAAGTCCATCGCTCCCGAGGCGTACTGGCCGCGCATGCCGCCGCCTTCCAGCACCAGCGCCGCATCCCCCCGCACCGGAATTTGCGCCGCCATCGCCGGCCTACAGTTCGTTCACGAAGCTGTCCGCCGCGCCCGCCGCGCGGACGAAGCCGTTTTTCTGGTAGTACTTCGGTTGCGAGGAATGCCGCGCCGTCGCGAGGAACCGCTTGATGCCCTGCTCCTTGAAGAACATCCGCTTCGTCCGGTACAGGTAGCGCCCCGCCTTGAAATCGCGGTACTCCGGAATCATGAAATCGATGACGATCTGCGCGTCGGGCCCGTTGCGGCGGTACGAAAACAGGCCCACCGGCAGCAGGTTGCGGAAAATCAGGCAGGTGCAGGCATCCTGCAGCTCTTCCAGCGTCAGCTCCGGCGCGTATTTCTTCAGCTCGCGCTCGTGGAAGAGGAAAAAGCGCTTGAGATATTCCGGTCCCACGCTCGTCGCCGGCGCCAGATCGAAGAACGCGCCGCTGATCAGCGTCTGCAGCAGATACCAGCCGTCGATCCCCGCGATCACCAGATTGATCACGCACACCGGCCACGACCCGATGAGCCAGCCGTACGCCCCGAACAGCACCGAGCCGATCCCGTTGATCACCCGCAGCCGGAACACGTTGGTCATCAGCAGCGAAACCAAGATGATCAGCGACGCCGCGTAGCCGATGCCTTCCTTCATCCAGTCGAAATTCATGTCGTCTCTTTCCCGCCGTTCCGCCCGGGCGAAACAGTCGAAGCACTATAGCCTCCTCCGCCCGCGCCGTCAAAGCCGGCGCGAAAACCCAGCCTGAAGGCTGGACTACGAACGAAACCCGTATGGAGTACACGCTTCAGCGTGTGGATCGATGTTCACGGGACGCAGGCTTACCCCAGCCGCGCGCCGACCGCGAGCTTGTGGCCGCAGAGGAACGCCGCGCCGGGCATGGACTTCTTGCCCGCCGGCTGCACCTGCAGCAACCGCAGCGCGCCGTTGCCCGTCGCCACCAGCGGCCCCTCCCCGCCCGCTTCCAGCACCGTCCCCGGCGCCGCCCCCGCCGTTCCCTCTTCCGTCCGCACCGCGTGCAGCTTCAGCAGGATGCCGCCCGGCAAAAACGTGTAGGCCCCCGGCCACGGCGCGAAACCTCGCAACTGGTTGCGGATGGCTTCCGCCGGCAAGCTCCAGTCCACGAGCCCGTCTTCCTTCGCCAGCTTGCGCGCGAAGGTCGCCTGCGCGTCGTCCTGCGGCGCGCCCTGCGTCCGGCCCGCGCGGAAATCGTCCAGCACGCGCACCAGCAGTTCCGCGCCCTTCGCCGCCAGCTTCGGCTCCAGCGAGCAATAGTCGTCGTCCGGCGCGATCGGATATTTCTCCTGCGCCAGGACGTCGCCCGCGTCCATTTTCGGCGTCACGTGCAGCACCGTCACGCCGGTTTCGGTTTCGCCGTTGGCCAGCGTCCACTGCAGCGGACTTGCGCCGCGGTACTTCGGCAGCAGCGAGGGATGCACATTGATCGTCCCGATCCGCGGCACCGCCAGCAGGTTTTTCTTGAGGAATTGCCCGTAGCAAGCCACGACCGCCACGTCCGGTTGCAGCGCCGCCAGTTGCGCCACGAACGCGTCGTCGCTGGCGTTTTCCGGGGTGAAAACGGGCAAGTTGCGGCTCTGGGCCAAGGTTTTCACGATGCAGGGCAGGCACTGCAGGCCCCGCCCGCCCGCGCGATCGGGCTGCGTCACGACGGCCACGAGATCGTCGCGTCCCGCCGCGAGAATGCCCTCCAGCAGCGGACACGCCAGCGCGCCCGAACCCATCAAGATGACTTTCAGTCTGTCCACGCCCCGTACGCTAGAGACCCCCGCTCCCGCGGGCAAGGCAAAAGCCGACGTATCCTGCCCCCGCGCGAAAGACGCACGATCCTAAACGAACGGTCGCTTCTGCGGAAGTTTTGTAGGGGCTCAGCTTGCTGAGACCGTTTTGTGACGCCTGGAAGATGTGCTTTTCCCGCCGGGCCCCAAACCGGGATCGAGCGAGCTCGACCCCTACAAGTCCATTTCAACGTCGATCCCGAAACCCGCCGCGCGATTGCCCCCATGCGGCTAATCGCGGTTCACGCCTTCGTGCAGTAGTAGTTCGCCAGGACGCCGCCCTTGGCATCCGCGGAATCGATGCGGAACCCGGCGCGTTCCAGCAGGCCGGCCAGGATCCAGTCGTAGGTGGAGAATTCCTTGCCCACGTGCGCGCGGATGCTGTCGCCGACCTCCGCCCCGCCCTGGGCCGCCGTGTGCGCGATCCAGGCCTCGACGTTCGCCTCGACGTTTTCCGTCCCGAACACGACGTCCATCAGGTGGAACTTGCCGCCCGGCTTGAGCCACCCGGCCAGCCGATCCAGCGCCCTCTGCTTCCAGAAATCGGGCAGATGGTGCAGCGCCAGGCTCGAATGGATCGCGTCCAGCGGCGGGCCGTCGTGTTCGTACGTCAAGAATCCACCTTGGCGGCACACGACGTTGTCGAGTCCGTCTTCTTTGGCCTTCCACTGCACGAAATCCAGCATCGCCGCCGAAAGGTCGATCGCGTACACCGTCGCGCAGCGGCGCGCGGCCAAGCGCGCGAAGGCGCCCGTCCCGCAACCGAAATCCCCGACCGCCGCGTCCGGCCGCAGATCCAGCCGCGCCAGGATCGCCGCGTTCTCGCCGTCGATGTCCCGGAATTTCCGGTGCCGTTCGTCGTAGGCCGCCACCACCGCCCGGTCGCCGAAATCCCTGTTGATCGCCACCGTCTCGTCCCAAAGCCATGTCGGATTCGTTTTCATGCCGCGCAGGATAAATCCACGCAGCCGAAAAAATCAATGCGCCCTTTTCGGCGCTGGCAACCCTGCCCGCGCCATGCTAGGAAAGCGCCATGGAACCCGCCTATTTCAGCCCGCTGAACTACGCCGTCCTCGGCGGCTATCTGCTCGCCATGCTTGCCGTCGGCCTCGTCTTCGCCCGCCGGCAAAAGACGACCGAGGACTACTTCCTCGGCGGCCGCCGGATGCCCTGGCTCGTCGTCGGCATGAGCATGTACGCCTCGCTCACCAGCGCCGTCACCTTCATGGCGCTGCCCGGCACGGCCTACCGCGAGAACGTCGCCTTCATCGTCGTCAGTTTCGCCAGCGTGGCCGTCGCGCCGGTGCTGGTCGCGCTCATCTACCCGTTCTACCACCGCCTGCGCGTGACGACGTCCTACGAATACGTCGCGCACCGCTTCGGTCCGCGCGCGCGCCAGGCCGTCGCCGGCCTGTTCATTTTGGCGCGGATCGGGTGGCTGGGTCTGGTGATCTACGCGCCGTCGCTGGCACTCTCCGTCGTCTCCGGCATCCCGCTGGCCGTCTGCCTCCTCGCCATGGGCGGACTCGCCACGCTCTACACCGTCCTCGGCGGGCTGGCCGCCGACGTCTGGACCGACGTCGTCCAGTTCGCCCTCATGCTCGGCGGCATCGCGTGGCTGATCTTCGCCTTGATCCAGCGCGCGCCCGGCGGCGCCGCCGGCATCCTCGATTTCGCCCGCGCGCAGGGCCACCTGCACGTCGCCGACTGGAGCCTTTCGCTGACCGCGATGAGCGGGTGGGTCGTCGGCCTCGGCTACTTCTTCCAGCTCATGCAGGACTACGGCACCGACCAAACCACCGTGCAACGCATGATGGCCATTCCCACGGCGCGCGGCGTGACCCGCGCGCTGTTCTTCAACGCCGGGGTGGACTTCGTCGTCATCGGCGCGCTGCTGTTCATCGGCCTCGGCCTCTTCGCCTGCCAGGCCGCCGATCCGAATTTGTTCCCCGCCGGGCTCGCGAGCGACCGCCTGCTGCCGACCTTCATCCTGCGCGCCCTGCCCAACGGCGTTTCGGGCCTGCTGATCGCCGCGCTGTTCGCCGCGGCCATGTCCAGCCTCGATTCCGGCATCAGTTGCGTCTCGACGGTCATCATCCACGATTTCCTGCGCCCGGCGCGCAAGGCCCCGGCCAGCGAAGCGCACGACTTGCGCCTGGCCCGCATCCTCGTCTTCGCGCTCGGCGCCTTCGCCACCGCGCTCGCGTTCTACGTCGCCCGCTTCGAGCACCTGATCGAGGCCTATACCCACGTCGTCAGCCTTTTCAACGCCCCCATCCTCGGCCTGTTCCTGCTCGGCATGCTCACGCGCCGCGCGGACTTCGCGGGCTGGGCCGCCGGCGCCGGCACCGCGATCATCGTCACGCAATCCGTGCAGTCCTTCACCCCGCTGCACTTTTCCTGGCACTTCCCCCTCGCCCTCTTCGTCACCGTCGCCGGCGGTTACGCCGCTTCCCTCCGCCCCGGCCGCGCCCCCGCCGGCCCCCGCCCCGGCCTCACCGTCTGGGACCGGCACCACTTGCCGCTATAGAACTCTGAATCCAACCGGGACGAGGTCGTCCCGGCTCCAAACAGCCATGATTCCATGCCGTTGGAGCCCCCGACGACCTCGTCGGGGGGAGATGAAAAGCAGCATCAATAACCCGCCCTTTTCAGGCCTTGCGGAGCACCCACACGCGGGGGTTGGCGCGGTCAAGCACGGTCAGGCCGAAGCGGGCGAAAATCCATTCGAGCGATTCGCGGTGGTAGAACGCGACGTGGGTTTCGTCGCTGGCGTAGCCCCAGGTGCGGAAAGCGTCCAGATCCATCCACGGCGCGGTCATGACGGTCAGGATCCCGCCGGGCTTGAGCAGCGCGAGCATCCGCGGCCATTCGTCCGCCGGCCGGTGGAAGTGCTCGACGACTTCGGTGGCGAACAGGAAATCGAAGGATCCGGCCGGCCACTCCGGAAAAAAGAACACGTCGTAGTTTTCGCAGCGCAGGCCGGCCTCTTTCAGCAACAGGTGCAAGGTCGGGGTATGGCCGCAGCCGTAGTCGAGTCCGCGCATCTCGGGCTTCAGAAACGGCAGCGCCGGCGCGACGGCCTGCCGCAAAAACGCGACGTAGCCCGCGTCGTCGGGCCCGTTTCGGTGCTTGGCGTAGCGTTCCCTTTCCGCTTCCGGCGCCGGCAGATCGGCGGTCGCGGCGAAAACAAGCCGGCACGCCGAGCAGAGGCGCAGCAGGCGCTTGCGCATGTCCGGCACGCTCGCGAACGGCCCTGGCGCGCCGCACAGGGGGCACGTCTCATCGCCCCCCGGCCTCATGCCGGCGAACCTCCCGGCGCGCGGGCCAGATACAGGCCGTTCGCGGATTTCGCCCCCGTCAGCGGATTGTCGAAGACGGAGGCGCGCCCCTCGGCGTTGCCGAAGGCCGCGCGCAGGGTTTCCAGAAACGCCGCGTCGGGATCGTCGTTGGACCACAGCGCGAAGACGCCGCCGGGTTTGAGGAAATTCTTCAGCCGCCGCAGGCCGGCTTCGGAATAGAAATCGGCGTGGGCGGGATTGAGCAGTTGCGACGGCGTGTGGTCGATGTCCAGCAGCACGGCGTCCCACCGGCGGCCGGGCTGGTCCGGATCGAACCCCGCCCCGCGCGCCAGGGCGAAGAAATCGGCGTTGAGATAGGCGCAGCGCGGATCGTCGGTCAGTTTCTTGCCGTTGGGAACGAGTCCCTGCTTGTGCCAATCGATGACGGGTTCCAGGGCTTCGACGACGACCAGCCGCACCACCTCCGGGAAGGCCAGCGCTTCGGCGGCGGTATAGCCCAGCCCCAGCCCGCCGACCACGACGTCCCAATCCCGGCCGGCCAGCGCGCCGAGCCCGTAGCGCGCCAGTTCGGCTTCGGCCACGGTGAACAGGCTCGACATCAGGTATTCGCCGTTCAGCTTGACTTCGACGGCTTCCGCGCCGTCGAGCGCGAGCACGCGGCGACGCTGCAGGACCAGTTCGCCCAAGCTCGTTTTCCGGTAGTCGAGTTCTTCGAATTGCGGATTCATGGTGCTCCGACCGTAGCATGGCCGCGCAGCGGACGCATCTCCAAATGGCGCGGCGGAGCCCGTTCCGGCCCCCCAACGGCCTTGCGCCGTTGGAGGCGAAGTTGGCTCCCCCACGGCGCAAGGCCGTGGGGCCCGCCCGAACCGCAACCCGCCTTCCGGACTTGCCTTGCCCGGGCGGATTCCGCGATGATCCGGGCATGAACGACGACGGCTTCACCTTCCTGCCCGGCGGGGTGCGCGTTTCGAAATCCGACGCGCGGCTGGATGCGCTGGGCGCGCTGGACGAACTCGACGCGGCGCTGGGACTGCTGCGGGTTTCCCTCGCGGGGCGGCCGGACGCGGCGTTCATCGAATCCAGCCAGCGCGACTTGCTGAAAATCGGCGGCGAACTCGCGACGGGCCGGCCCGCGCTGGACGCTTCGTCCGTCGCGGCGCTCGCCGCCGAAACCGCCCGGCGCAACGCGGCGCTGCCGCCGCTGCGCGAGTTCGTGCTGGCCGGCGCGAACGAACCCTCCGCCCGCGCGCACGCCGCGCGCGCGGTCTGCCGCCGGGCGGAACGCGAGATCGTCCGCGTCCGGGCCGCGCATCCGGAACTCGTCTTTGCCCCGGCCCTGGGCTATCTGAATCGGCTCTCCGGCTGGCTGTTCGCGCTGGCGCGCGCGGCCGAGAATCCGGATTTTACGTAGAACGTAAAAACTAGTCCTGTCCTGGAATAGGTTGTCA
>DDWR01000051.1:0-37375 GCA_002347655.1 Verrucomicrobia bacterium UBA2281
TCCCTGCCGAGCCGGGCTGTTTTCGACTTCGAGCGGCTACGGTATTCTGAAAACCGCCCTAGAGCAAATTCAGATTTACTGTGGCCGTTTTGAACGGCCAGAGAGATCGGCTCACCCGGAGGGTTCGCCCTACCCCAAGCTTTCAATACGGCCTGTGGGTAGGGCGAGGCATCCCTGCCGAGCCGGGCTGTTTCCGACTTCGAGCGGCTACGGTATTCTGAAAACCGCCCTAGCCGCGGACGACGAAGAGCTTTTCGCCGGGCCCGAAGAGGCCTTGGGCGGGTAGCCGAGGATTTTCGTCGCCGGCTTTTGGCGAAGCAGCAGATCGAAGACGGCGCGATCGACGCGGCCGCGCAGGGCCTTGATCCGCGCTGCCATGGAATCGACGTCGCCTTGCACGCGGTTGATCTCGGTTTCGATGGCGAGGACGTCCTTGCCTCGGTATAGCCATGCGCCGGGAAATCGCGCGCATGGCGGACGCCTGGGGTTTCAGATCTGGTCGAGCAGGCGATGGATGCGGCCGGGATCGAGGGGGTTTTCCCAGTGGCCGGCGCGCTTGAAATAGGAGCCGACGATGAAGGCGTCGGCGATGGGGAGGTAGTCCTTCACGTTTTCCGCGGTGAGGCCGGAGCCGACGAGGACGGGCAGTTTCGTCGCGGCGTAGACGGCGCGGAGCTCGTCGATGGAGGCGGCCTCGCCGGTGGCGGCGCCGGTCAGGATGAGGCCGTCGGAGAGGAAGAACTCGGCGGCGTGCGCGGTCTGGACGACGTCGACGTCGGCGGTGACGGCGTGGGCGGAGTGCTTTTTCTTGATGTCGGTGAAGACGGCGACGGACTCGGCACCGATGGCCTTGCGGTGGCGCAGGAGCTCGCCGGCGCAGGCGTCCAGGTAGCCTTCGTCGGCGACGTGGCCGAAGACGAAGCCTTCGGCGCGGATGAAGTCGGCGCCGGCGGCGAGGGCGGCGCCGAGGGCTTCGCGGTTGGCGCCGGCGAGGATCTGGATGCCGAGGGGCAGGTGCGGGTGGGCGCGCTTGACCTCGCGGGCGACGACGGCCATGGCCGCGAGGATTTCCGGGCCGGGGCGCTGGACGTAGGGCACGTCGTGCATGTTCTCGACCATCAGGGCGTGGATGCCGCCGCTCCGGTAGATTTCGGCCTCTTCGAGTGCCGCATCCAGGATGGGGGCGATGCCGCCGGCGTGCCGGGGCGTGCCGGGCAAGGCGCGGACGTGGATCATGCCGACGACGGTTTTGGGCCGGTCGCCGAAGAGGCGGGTGAAGGCGGGCGTGCGCATGGGCCGGACGCTAGTCCTGGGGTTTGGCTTCCGCCTTGGCCTTTTTCTTGGGCTTGGCGATGGGCTTCGCTTCCCAGCCGGTCGAAATGGTGCCGTCGAGGATGCGGCGCTGGATGTCCACGACCTCCTTCTGCAGGCGTTCGGGAATCCGGTCGGCGAAGTCGTGGTAGGAGGCGAGGCCGACGCCGTGGTTGGCGAGGTTGCCGACGTAGCGCGTGCCGCCCCAGAACTGGTTGTCGAGCGCGGCGGTCACGACCTGCACGACGGCGCGGTCCATGCGCTTGAGGCAGGAGGTCAGCAGGACGTCCTGCTGGTCGAGCAGGGTGTTGTACTGGTCGGTGTCCACGCCGATGGCCCACTTGCCGCGCTCCTTGGCGGCGGCGATGCCGCCGTTGCCGGAAATGGACCCGACGCCGAAGATCACGTCGGCGCCGGCGTCGAGCAACTCGTAGGCGAGCGTTTTGCCGCCGGCGAAATCGTCGAAGGAGCCGACGATGCCGCCCAGGACGCGGACTTTCTTGTTCTTGACCTGGTTGAAATGTTCCGCGCCGTTGCGGAAGCCGACGACGAACTGGTTGACGCTGTCCACGTCCATGCCGCCGACGGTGGCGACGGCGGCGTCCTTGGGATCCTGCCGGTCGGCCCAGGCGGCGGCGAGGTAGCCGGCGGGAAAGGCGCATTCGTCCACCTGGAAGGTCAGGGCCTGGACGTTGTGGGGGATGTCCTCGAAGTCGCCGTCGATGCAGGCGAAGAGGGTGCGGGGATAGTCGGCGGCGACGGCGGCGATGGCGGGGGCCATGCGGTAGCCGACGCCGAGGATGAGGCGGTAGTCGCGCTCGGCGAGGGCGGCCAGCTTGCGCTCGAAGTTGAGCGGGGAGTAGGGTTCGGCGAACTGCACGAAGATCGGCGCGCCGGAATACAGCAGTTCCTCGAGGCCCTCGCGGGAGTTCTGGCTGAAGGAGCTGTCGGCGAAGGTGCCGCCGTCGGCGAGCATGGCCACGCGCATGGGCCCGCTGCGCCGGCCCGGAAGCTGGGCGGAAGCGGCCACGGCCAGGACGGCGGCCGTCCCGAGAAGCACGAAACATTTTTTCACGGCGGTTCTCCTGCGAAAGAGCGGTTGCAGATCGTCGGAGGGGAATCCTACCCGTTCGGGGGCGCGAATGCACGATTTTTCCGATTTTTCGGGGCCGGTCAAAAAAATCCGCACAAGGGGATTGCCAAGGGGCGGGGGGATTGGTAGGGTGCGCGCTACTTTGTGTCCAAAAGACCGAACGAACAAGGAACGAAAAGAACGATATGCCGACGATCAATCAATTGGTGAAACAGGGCCGCAGCCCGTTGCGCGCGAAGCGCAAATCGCCCGCGCTGCAGAAGTGCCCGCAGCGGCGCGGCGTGTGCCTGCTGGTCAAGACGATGACCCCGAAGAAGCCGAACTCGGCGCTGCGCAAGGTGGCGCGCGTGCGGCTGACGAACGGCCAGGAAGTGACCGCCTACATCCCGGGCGAAGGCCACAACCTGCAGGAGCACAGCATGGTGCTGGTGCGCGGCGGCCGCGTGAAGGATCTGCCCGGCGTGCGCTACCACGTCGTCCGCGGCACGTTGGATTGCCTCGGCATCGAGAGCCGCCGGCGCGGCCGCTCGAAGTACGGCACGAAAACCCCCAAAGCGGCGAAATAAGGAGGGGTTGAACCATGAGAAGGCGCAGAGCTGAAACGCACGAATTCGCCCCGGACGCCCGCTACGGGAGCGTGCTGGTCACCCACCTGACCAACATCATCATGAATCGCGGCAAGAAGTCCACGGCGCAGCGCACGGTCTACGGCGCGCTCGACCAGATCAAGGAACAGACCGAAGGGCAGAACCCGATCGAAGTCTTCCAGCAGGCGCTGGAAAACATCAAGCCCAAGGTCGAAGTCAAGAGCCGCCGCGTCGGCGGCGCGACCTACCAGGTGCCGGTGGAAGTGGTGCCCGCGCGCCAGACCAGCCTGGCGTTGCGCTGGATCGTCGATTACAGCCGCGGCCGCAAGGGCGCCAGCATGCAACGCGCGCTGGCGAGCGAAATCCTCGACGCCTTCAAGAACCAAGGCAACGCGGTCAAGAAGCGCGACGACACGCACAAGATGGCGGCGGCCAACAAGGCCTTCGCCCATTACCGCTGGTAATCGGCGCCGGCTTTCCGGTCCCCCAACAAGGACGCCCCGCGGGGCGTCCTTTTTTGTCGAGGTCCGAGACCCCCGCCGCCTTGCATGGCGGATGAATGAGTCTGACGGCCTCCGTCGCCTTGTGTGGCGGGGGAATCAGGTCTGTCCAATCCGCGTGCGCTGCGCGACCTCCTTCCCCCCACGGCACAAGGCCGTGGGGGTCGACTCCGGCCCCCAAAGTGCAGAGAGACACACGGGAATGCACAGCCTGGCATGAATCCCTGATAGAAAGTAACAATATATAACATATATGTTGTATATTGTTACGAATGGCGTATCGTCGATCATATGAAATCAGACCAGAAAGAGCGCGTGGAGGAACTCCAGCGGATGGTGGCCAAAACGGTGGCCCTGAAT
Source organism: Verrucomicrobia bacterium UBA2281 (assembly GCA_002347655.1). Classification (GTDB taxonomy): domain Bacteria; phylum Verrucomicrobiota; class Kiritimatiellia; order CAIQIC01; family Lenti-01; genus Lenti-01. The sequence continues at coordinate 3,852 of DDWR01000051.1, forward strand.
CCAGCGGGTCGGAATTTGCTGTTGATCGGGGGGTTTCGCTTCCGATTTCTCGACCAGAGTGTTCGGGCTTCCGATGATATCGACTATCACTGGAGCGGGGATCTGGCGGAAAAACAGAAGGAACTTCTTGAGCTCTTCGAGCGCAAACTGCTTCCGGAGGTTCGCCGGCGTCTGGGCTATGAATGCAGCGCACGTCTGCTGACGGAGCTCGGAGGCGACACCCCTGCCGTCCAAAGCGTGGGTCTGGCCTTTTGGGAAAACGACGCCGCCTTCAGCCGGATTGAAATTCCCGTCGAAATCACCCGCATCGCCTGCGCGGACCCCGTAGCCATTCGCACGGCCGACGGATTCATTTTTCCAACGGCATCCGATGCCGACATGATCGAGAGCAAAATAATCGCTCTTTTCAATCGCACTTATTTGCGGCACCGGGACATGGTGGATGTGTTTCTGTATGGCAATCGGCTTCTGCCGGATTCCTCCCGCCGACTGGCGGCGAAGTGCAAGGCGCTGGGGATTTCCGAAGCGGCCATCCGGGAGCGGTTGGACGATTTCCGGAACCACAAGGACTATCATGCCCGCTCGGTTCAGGAGGTGGTGGACACCCAACTGGATGCCGCTCCCGCCGCCCAGATCCGGGATGCCGGCGGCGGAAGGGTCGTCATGGATGAAGTACTGCGCGTTCTGGATGCGCGGTTTCCCGCAGGGGGCGGTCATGAGAGCCATTGACTGGCAGGGCCTGCTTCAACGACAACGGGAAGAATATCGCAAGGTGGTCTTCACCCGCACGGAGTTGGCCAACTTGGCTGGAGCCCGGCCGGAATCCCTCAGCGTCGCCCTGCAACGGCTGGTCAAGAAAGGCGTACTGGTCCGCTATGCCTCCGCCCGCTATGGGCTGCCTGGGGCGGTTGCCCCGGAGGATCTGGTGCCCACCTTGGACTCCTCGGCCTACCTGACCGGGCTCTATGCCCTGTACCGGCATCGGCTGGTGACCCAAGCGCCCACCGAGATCGTCTGTTTTTCCAAACGGCGTCACAATCGCTCGCGGGTCCGGCAAACAACCCTGGGGCGGATGGTGTTCATCTGCGTCGAGTCCGAAGGTTACGCCATGCCGCGGGAAGGCGTTCTGGCCTCTCCCGAACAGGCCTTGTGCGATTATGTCTTTCTGTGCCGCAAACGCGGAGTGGCGGCGGCGAGCCTGGTCACGTTCCGGAATTTGGATCGGCTGGATTCGCGCGTTCTGGACGCGACCTTGCCTCGTTATTCTGCCACTGTGCGTCATGAAGTTGCCCAGATCCTCGGGCATCCATAACTGAAGCGTCCAGAACCGAAGGAACGGCTGCAACCATGCAAAATGCCGGATCCTTGCCGGAAACAGCCACAAGGCCGAAAAACATGAGGGTTTTCAATATACTGAAGCTGCCGCTGGTAATCGGGGGCCGAGACCCCCGCCACCTTGTGTGGCGGGGGAATCGGGTCTGTCCAATCCCGCGTGCGCTGCGCGACCTCCTTCACCCACGGCACAAGGCCGTGGGGGTCGACTCCTGCCCCCTGACTCCCGTAACCCTGTTCCCTGACCTCCGTCCCCCGGATTCCGCTTGCGCAAAACCCGTCTCCGTTGGAAACTCCCGCCACCCATGAAGAACCTCATCCGCCCCTCCGTTCTCGCACTTGAAGCCTATGCGCCCGGCGAACAGCCGCAAGTGGACGGGCTGATCAAGCTCAACACCAACGAAAACCCGTACCCGCCGAGTCCGGCGGTGGCGCAGGCGCTGCGGGACTTTCCGGCGGACACGCTGCGGCTCTATCCCGACCCGGTTTGCTCGGCGCTGCGGGCGCGCCTCGCGGCGCAGGCCGGCGTGAAGGTCGAAAACGTGTTCGTGGGCAACGGGTCCGACGAAGTGCTGCGGCTGGTCATGCGCGCCTTCACGCGTCCCGGCGGGGCGGCGGCAGCCTTCGAACCGTCCTACTCCCTATATCCCGTTCTGGCGGCGGCCGAGGAGGTTGGCTTCCGCACCGTGCCGCTTCCGGACGACTTCGGCTGGACGGAGCCGCCGGCGGATTTGGACGCCCAACTCTTTTTCCTGGCCAATCCCAACGCCCCGACGGGCGTATTCTATCCCTTGGAAGCCATCGAGTCGTTTTGCCGGCGGTTTCCGGGCGTCGTGCTGGTGGACGAAGCCTACGTGGACTTTTCCGGCGGGCGGAATGCCTTGGAACTGGCCCAAAAACTGCCCAACGTCCTGGTGGCGCGCACGATGTCCAAGTCGTTTTCCCTGGCCGGGTTGCGCATTGGATGGGCCGTCGGTTCCGCGGAATTGATCGGGGCCTTGTACAAGCTGAAAGATTCCTACAACGTGGACCGGCTGGCGCAGGCGGTCGCCCTTGCCGCGCTGGGCGATTTGCCGTGGATGGAGGCCAACGCCCGCAAGATCGTCGCCACCCGGGAGCGGACGGCCGCCGAGCTGCGGAAACGGGGCTTCCGGATCGTGCCGTCGGCGGCGAATTTCCTGTTTGCGTCGCCCCCGCCGGGGCAGGCCGCGGCCGCGCTGTTTGCGCGCCTGCGGCAGGCCCAGATCCTGGTCCGCTATTTCCCCGCCGCCCGCACCGCCGACTACCTCCGCGTCAGCGTCGGCACCGACGCCGAAATGGACGCCTTCCTGGCGGCGATTTGAGCCCGGCAAACAGCCGATCAAACTACGAAAATCGCGAATAGCGCGAAAGAGGGCATGGGGGTCTTCCGACCTCGGACCTCGGACATTCGACCTCTGCCCTCTGATCCCCGCCCACCGCCCACTGACCTCGGACCTCGGACTTCCGACCTCGGACCTCGGTGTCCGGTCCTCGTTGTAGCCGGTCCCGCTGGGGCCGGGGCTGCTGACCTGATTCACCCACGCCAAAAGGGCACGGGGGTCTTCCGACCTAGGACTTCCGTCTTCCGGCCTCCGTCCGATCCCTGCCCACTGACTACTGGCCACCGACCATCGCACCGGGCATTTTTTTGGTTGCCAGCGGGTTGCGTTTGGAGTTTACTTCGCGCAAATGGGCAACAGGCCCTTGTCCAACCGGTTGCAGAAAGATCGCATGATGAAAAAAGCAGGTGCGGGAGCGTTTTGTTTTGTCGTTGGCCTATGGCTGGCCGGCAGCGTTTGGGCGGGGGAAGAGGGGGCGGCCGCCGCGACCGTGGCTGCTCCGGGGATGGCAACGGCGGCACCTGACCACGAATATGACTACCCGCGCAAACTGGCCGAGCTGAAGTCCGCACCGTTGGAAGAACTGCGCCGGGAACTCGCGGAAGTCGAAGCCCGCATCGATGACAACGACATTGCGGGCTCCAATGCCGATCTGAAGGCCGTTCGCGAGCAAGTCGAGGCCAATTCCGCGGCCGTCCAGGCGCTCCGCAAGCAGATCACCGCCTTGAACGAGGAAATCCGGCTGGCGATCGAGCGCGATCCGGCGATGGTCGCCGCGGCGGCCAGCGCCAACCGGAGCCATCTCCAATTCATGGACCAGCTGAATTTGCGGACGGGCTTGCTGCGCTTGATCGCGGAAAAAGAACGGCAGGCCGGCTGGCCGGAACCCGTGTCCGGTGCGGAGGAGAACGTCCCATGAGAGCGAAGCAACGGATGTTGGGAACGAACGACGGCGGCCCGGCCGGGATGCCGGTGCAGACAAAGAGAGGGATGGCCATGCAAAAAGCGGCAGTGCGGAGCATTTGGGGTTTGAGCGGATTCTTGGCGTTCGCCGCGATGGCGGCGGCCTGGCTGCCGATGCCGGCGCAGGCGCTGGATTGCGGCGGCGATTATTTCGCCCTATATTCGACCTATCCCGATTTCGCCGTGGCCAACGGCTGGGGCCAGATGGACGCCATCACGCTCAAGGTCGACTACGAGTCGGGCTACGGGCCCAGCGAAGATGCCGACGAAGACGGCTTGACCAATTTGCAGGAATTCAACGGGTGGAGCGCCTTCGTCAACGGGCGCGTCCGCTGGTTCACGTGGAACCAGTCGCGCTGCGCGGCCGCGGACTGGGCCGGATGCGGACCCGATCCTGAAAATCCCGACACGGATTGCGACGGCATTTCGGACTTCTACGAGCAGCGCTCCACGAAAACGGATCCGCAGTCGCCCGACACCGACGGCGACGGGATCTGGGACGCCATCGAGGTGTTCGCGGGCTTGGATCCGTTCGATGCCGGCTGGAGCGCGTACGTGGACGGCTTGCCGGCTCCGGGCGCGCAGCCGACGGGCCAGCATCCCTGGATGGATCCGGACGGCGACGGCCTGGACACCGCCGAAGAACTGCCCAGCGACGCAATCATCGCGACCTGCGCCACGGTCGAGAATCCGTTCCCCTTCGAAGCCTTGACGAACGCGTTCTGGACGTCGCCGCTGGACTACGACACCGACGACGACCGCTTGATCGATTCGTTCGAGCGCAAATACGGAGGCAAATTCAGCGCCACGAACGCCGAACCCGATCCGCGCAGTTTCGACGCCGACTACGACTCCGACGGCCTGGTCAATTTCCGCGAGCAGTGCATGCATCCGCTGCTGGCCAACTACTACTCGACGATGACCCGTTCTACCCCTCCCACGCCGTTCGACACCTTCGAGATTCCCCGGACGGTGATCCGCGGCATCGGCGTGCGCTATCCCAAGCGTCCGCCGGACCGCGGCGACGGTCTCTACATGCCGAACTATCTGAACAAGGCCAATTTCGACGGGGCCATGGCTGTGACTTCATTCAATTTGGCTGATCCGTGTCCGGCGCCGGCGGGCGTGCTGTGGGGCAGCCCGATGGGGACGGATGCCGGCAGCAGCGCCAAGCAGCATTTCGTGAGCGTGCTGGCGGCCGGCACGGTCCAATGGACCGCGGTGCCCGCCGTGGTGCGCTGGACCAAGCCGGACGACGCCGATTGCGACAACGACGGCATTCCGGACGGGTGGGAAGCCGAGCATGGCCTGAATCCCTGGGCGAACGACAACCTGTCGGGCGTGCTGGGCGATCCCGACGCCGACACCCTGGTGAACTACCAGGAATACTTCGGCCAGGACGGCTACCGCATCGATTACGTGACGGGCACCGGCGATGAAACGATTCCGTGGATCGCGCGGTCCATGAATTACAGCGCGCTGAGCCCCTTTGGTGCCCGGGCCGGTCAATCGGGCACCGAAAACGGCACCCGCGGCGAACAGGCGCCGAGCATGTATGCGGGGCCGTTTACCGTGAACTACGCGCCGGCGCTCTACCCCGGCTTTTTCTCCGCATGGACGGAGGTGGCCCGGACGGTCTACGACACCGACACCGCGATGGACGTCAACGTGACCGTGACGAACTGGGCGCCGGCCCTCGGCGTGCCGGCGTTCCCGGAACTGAACGACATGGTGGAATTGTACGTGCAGTATGGCCAAGGCCTGGACGGGTTCGACATGACGGTGAATCCCGCCTTGCCGACCAACGGCGCCGGCGCCATCCAGCCCTTCGCCGCCGCGATGGGCGGATTCTACTACCTCGAAACACCCGGGCTGGAAGACGGCCGGTACACGCCGGGCATCGACGTGCTGTGGCTATCCGCGGGCGTGCCGGGCGTTTATACGCCGGGCGATCTGATCGTGGGCGACCACGCCCTGCTGGGCGGCATGACGCCCGGCGGCGTGCTGCCCAGTTCGGGCGCGCTGACGGACATCTACTGGTACGACGAGGATTTGGACCCGGCGTTCACTCCCGGCGTGGATTCGGTCTGGCAGGCGGTGGCCGCGCCCGGCGTATACACCGTAGGCGATCCCATCCTGTTCGACGGAGGCACGTTGGCCACGGTGGTGGCTCCGGCGACGTTGCCCGGCATGCCGTTTGCCGATGCCCAGTACTACGACGCCAACGGCGACGCCGCCTTCACGCCCTTGGTCGATCCGGTCTGGGACGACGTCGATGCCGACGGCGATTTCACCGTGGTCGATACGATCGTGCACGACGTCTTCATTCTGGCCGATGCCGGCGGGCCCCTGGCCGGTGGCCGGCCCGTGACCGACAATCTGCCCCTGAAGTATCCGATGCCGGGTACGGACACGGACGACGACGGCCGGCCGGACGCGCTGGAAATCCAGATGGACGTCCGCGAAGGGCGCCAGCCCACCAGCCCGGTCCAATCGCACAACCCGATGGCGCCGCGCTCCGCCCGGGTGGTCAGCGACGAAGGCCTGTCGGTGTCGAGCGGTTCGCATCGGCAGTATTTCGCGCCGAATTTCACGGTCGAGGCGTGGGTCTACATCGAGCCGGAAACCGGCGCCAACGCCTTCGAAGGCACCTTCATCCAGGGCAACGTCGAGGTTCCGGACTGGGGCTACAAGGCGCGGACGTTCGATCTCGGCGTGAAGACGATCAACGGCTTCGACACGGTGCCCTACATCGAAATGGACACGTTGGGCGGCAAGACCTACCGGGCTTCGGCGGCGCGTTCCCTGCCGCTGGGCCAATGGGTCCATTTGGCGGGCGTGTTCGGCCGCGACCAGAACGCGCTGACCCTGTACGTCAACGGCTTGACCGAGCAGTCCCTGCAGGTCGTGGAAGAAGGCGCCTGCTCCGTGGCGGCCACCCACACCCACAACGGCTCGCTGATCTTCGGGCAGACGGACGCCGGCAGTCCGAACAGTTTTGCGGACCGGCTGTGGATCGACGAAATCCGGATCTGGGGCGTGCCGCGGACGACCGAGGAAATCGCGGACAACCGGGATCGGCTGATCGATCCGGTGCAGGTCACCGATCCGGCCATCATGCTGTATGAAGAAGAGAATCCGCTGTTCGCCTATTTCAGCTTCGACGATGGCGGCGACACCGCGGAAGACCTGGTGCGGCGCGCGAAATGCAGCCTGACCGGCAACCTCTATCCCTACGACCTGACCGTCGCCGGGAACCTCGACCACGAATATCTCTACCACGACCAGTATTACGCCATCAATTCCATCACGCTCGGCGGCGGCTTCAGCTTCGACGCCAACCATCCGGCCCCGGTGCGCGGCGCCCTCGACAGCATCCGCGGCGAATTCGACACGGACGGCGACGGCCTGCCGGACAGCTGGGAAATCGTGCACCAGCTCAATCCGTTCACGGCCTACACGCCGGACCACAACGACATTTCCAAGCGCTACGATCCGGCTTGGGGCGAGATGAGCCCCGTCATCGTCGAGCGCGAAGGCTTCGTCTACCGCGCGTCGATCAACGCGGGCATCAGCTGGTTCGAGACCACCGCGCCGCAGGTGGCCGTCATCAACGGGCCGGAAATCATCATCACGCCCTGTCCCGACTGCATCATCGCCTACATCCTCGAAGATGCGGACGGCCCGGCGGAAGAATCGAACATGTCCTGGAAACTGAAGGTCGGCCAGGTGTCCTACATCCAGGACGGCCAGCGCTGGTACGTGACGGATGACGGGCTGCCGGTCAAGCAGGTGACCTTCGGCGGCGGCAGCAACATCAACTGGATCGTCGATGCGCTGCGCGATCCGGACGGCGACGGCCTGAACAACCAGTTCGAATACTGGAGCCACACGAATCCGAACCGGGCGGACACGGACGAGGACGGCATCGTGGACGGCGAAGAGGACTTCGACGGCGACGGCCTGCCGAACCGCATCGAGGCAAGCCTGGGCAGCCGGCCCGACCTGCGCGACACCGACGACGACGGCGTCATGGATTCCGTGGAGCGGATCCGGAGCGCATCCCCGACCAACTCCGCCAGCCCGGCGAAGAACGTCGCGCTCTATCTGGATGGCCGGCCGGGTTCCCACCTCGAGGTCACGGATCGCAGCCAGTTCCGCTTGGCCGACTGGACGGTGGAAGCCAAAGTGCTGCCGACCGATCTCGAATCCCTGGCGGATGGCCAGAGCGCGTCCATCCTGCGCCGCGTGGTGCAGGATACGGCCGACGCCAAGCTGGCGGCCAATTTCGAGCTGCGCGTGGTGCGCGTCGGGACCAACCTCGTGCCCGAAGTGCGCTACGTCTACGTGGACAACGCGGGCAACGGCCAATCCGTGTCGGTCCGCGGTTCGGCCAGCCAACCGAGCCAGCGCCTGCCCGTGGCGGACGACGTGAACGATCCCTATCCGACCAAGGGATTGACGCATCTGGCGGCGACCTGCGACCGCGCCAATTCCCGCCTGGTTCTCTACATGAACGGCTCCGTGGTCACCGACGGAAAGTTCGCGGCCACCAACCGGCCGCCGCAAAGCGGCAAGGGCGCCCGCTCGTTCGTGCGCATCGGCGAAGGCTTCGCGGGCTTCGTGGACGAAGTCCGGATCTGGTCGCTCGTGCGGTCGGAAGAAGACATCTACAACAGCATGGAAGCGGTTTCCAACAACATGAATTCGGCTTCCACCAACGAGCCCGGGCTGCTGGCGCTCTACACGCTCAACGACGGCGGCTGGCCGGCGTTCGAGGTCAAGGGGCGGGCCATCGACGTCGAAACGGCGCCGCCGGCCGGTTCCGAGCCCAACATGGGCGATCGCTATTTGGTGGCGGTCGGTGCGACCGGGGATTGGGCGGGCAAGGACAACGCCGTCGCCGAATGGACCGGCGCGCGCTGGGAGTTCACCGTTCCGTCCTCCGGCATGCGGGTGCTGGTGGACGCCACCGGCGACGTGATGGAGTGGACCGGAGCGGCCTGGGCCGTGGCCGCCGACCCGAATCTGATCCGCGGGGTCGATTACCCGGCCGAGCCGCTCGCCGGCGAGAAAATGGATGGCGTCAGTTGGCTGGACGGCGCGAACGTCGTCACGATCGAGTGCGGCACGGAGTTCTCCCGTCCGGCTCCGGCGCAGGTCTTCTGCGAAGGTGCCATGGTCGTCGGCGGCGGCACCGAAGTGGACGGCGATTTCGCCTGGTGGTGCAGCAAGGGAGAATACTATCGGCGGATCAACGGCGTCTGGCGGCGCTGGGGTCCGGCGGTGCGCTGGCTGGCGCCGGTCCGGCTGCTGGTGGACGGCATCTACGACACGTGGGATGGCCCGTTGGGTCTGCAGGCGGCGCCCGGCAGCCGCGTCGTGGGCGACCGCTTCATCGTCAAGGCGGACCCGGACGGCCTGGCGATGATCTACGTGGCGATGGCCAGCGACGGCTCGATCGAAGAGAACTTCGCGAAGGAACCGCTCAACGACGGCGACCGCATCCTGGCGCCGGCGCCCAACAACGCCGTGATGATCTGGGACGACGGCCTGGGCGATCTGGTGGAACTGGCGGACGGCACGGTTCTGGACGGCAATCTCTACGTCTACGTCCGCAGCGAAGGCATGGCCTACAAGAGCGACGGCGTCCGCTGGGACCGGTGGGGCATGATTCCGTCTTCCGAAGATTCCACCGTGGCCCAAGACTGGAACAACCAGTGGCGGTCCGCGGCCCGCTTGTCCGGCTTCGGTTCCTATCGGCAGCTCGACGGGGAAGCCCCATCCCTGCGCGATTCCGACGGCGACGGCCTGCCCGACGACTGGGAAATCGCCAACGGCCTCGATCCCAACAGCGCCGGCGACGTCAACGGCGCCGACGGCGATCCGGACGGCGACGGGCTCAGCAACCTCAACGAATATCTGCTCGGCTACGATCCGCAGGACGCGGACACGAACAACAACGGCATCAACGACGGCGAGGAAGACTTCGACCGCGACGGCCTGCCGAATTGGTACGAACAGGACATCACCCGCACGCGGCCCGACCAGGTCGATACCGACGACGACGGCTTGACCGACTACGAAGAAGCCATCGGCAAGGGCGCCGCCGACCGCATTTCCAGTCCGGTCAATTCGCTCGATCCGCCGCGCCGCCGCTCGATGGAATTCAAGGGCAACGGCCGCCTGACGGTCAAGGCCCAAGACCGGCACCACGTGCAGTCGTGGACGCTGATGGGCTGGGTCAAGCCGGCCGAGGATCTGGCCGCCGACAGCCTGGTCATCCGCAGGACCGTCAAATCGGATCTGGTCAACTACGAACTGGGCCTGCGCAGCGTCGCCCCCGGCCTGTTCGCGCCCTATGTCCGCCACGTGGGGCTGGTTGGCGCCGGCGACGGCAGCGCCGGCGACACCAACGCGCCGGTGCTGGACGTCGTCTGCATCAACACCAACGGGCCGAACGACACCGCGGGCGGCCACCAGGCCACAGGCCTGATCGCCGCGGGCGAATGGACGCATCTGGCGGGCACCTACGATGCCGACAGCCACACCATGAGCCTGTATATCAACGGCGAACTGTCGGTGTACCGCAACGACGTCTTCCCTCCGGGCGGGATGGACCTCGGGACCACCAAGAAGGTGCTCGGCATTCTGACCATCGGTGGCGGCGAAAAGGACGCGGGCGTGGTCGAGTTGCCTTTCAAGGGCTGGATGGACGACGTGAAGGTCCTCGACGGCGCGACCGGCCAGAAACAGATCCAATACGAAGCGTCCCGGCTTATTTCCACGACGCTCCAGACGATCAACCTGGCGGTGGATCCCGAAACGCGCCAGTTGCCGATCGCGGAAGCCCTGCAATACGAGCACACCAACAATTTCGTGCTGGTGCGTTTCAAGGCCGGTGCGCCGGCGACGGCCCCGACGGACGTTGCCGGGGCCTTGGGCCTGACCGTGCAGCGTTCGTTCAAGATCGTGCCGGTGCATCGCCTCGAACTGGGGCCGAACTCCGATCTCGCCACCAAACTGGCCGCGTTGCGCGCGGATCCGAACGTGCTCTACGCCGAACCGGACTACCTCGTGCGCGCCAACCGCATGCCCAACGATCCGATGTTCATCCGCCAGTGGGGCCTGAAGAACGAGGCCGTGCCGGGCGCGGACGTCAGCGCATCGGATGCCTGGTCGCAGACGACCGGCAGCGACGAAATCATCATCGCGGTGATCGACACCGGCGTGGACTATTCCCACCCCGATCTGGCGCAGAACATGTGGGTCAATCCCGGCGAAATCCCGGACAACGGCTTGGATGACGACCTGAACGGCTACGTCGACGACGTCCACGGCTGGAACTTCAGCACCTTCGACCGCCTGCTGGGGCTCGACGAGAACGACCCCATGGACTACAACGGCCACGGCACGCATTGCGCGGGCATCATCGGTGCGGTCGGCAACAATGCCGAGGGCGTCTCCGGCGTGAACTGGAACGTGAAGATCCTGCCCATCAGCTTCCTGGGCATGATGGGCATGGGCTTCACCTCCGACGCCATCCTGTCGCTGGAATACGCCTGGCAGAACGGCGCCCGCGTCAGCAACAACAGCTGGGGCGGGGGCGGCTACAGCCAGGCGCTGCTCGACGCCATCGAGATGGCCGGCATGAACGGGCACCTCTTCGTGGCCGCCGCCGGCAATTCCGGCACGGACAACGATGCCCTCCCGCATTATCCCAGCAGCTACGATTCGAGCTACGTCGTGGCGGTCGCGGCGACCGATTCGCACGACCAACTGGCCGACTTCAGCTGCTTCGGCGCGGAATCGGTGGACTTGGCGGCGCCGGGCGTGGATATCTTGAGTACGCTGCCCAACCGGCAGTACGGCACGCTGTCCGGCACGTCGATGGCGACGCCGTTCGTGTCCGGCGCGGCCGCATTGCTGCTCAGCCGCAATTCCGCCCTCGAGCCGATGAGCCTCAAGCGGGCGCTGCTGCAGGGCGTGGATGAACTGGCGGTGCTGAAAGACAAGATGCAGACCGGCGGCCGGTTGAATCTCGCGAAGGTCGTCGGCGGCAGCCCGGTGCTGAACCTGCCCTTCGACGACGGCGGCGCCACCGCGGAAGATTTCACCCGGACGAAAGACTGGAACAGCCTCCCGGCCTGGACGCATGCGGCGGTGCGCGAGAACGCGGCCTTCGCGGCGGACACTTTCGTGCCGCTCTTCGAAGACACCGACGGCGATGGCTTGCCGGACTGGTGGGAAGAAGCCATGGGGCTCAATCCGCTGCGCGCCGGCGGCCACAACGGCGCCGACGGCGATCCGGACGGCGACGGGCTGACCAACTTCTACGAGTATCTCGCCGGCACCAATCCGTTCGACGCGGACACGGACCACGACGGCATCAACGACTTCAATGCCGACAGCGACGGCGACGGCCTGAGCAACGGGCAGGAACAGCAAGCCGGTACGCTGCCGGGTTCGGAATGGCTGGGCGCCGCCGTGGACGCGACCGATACCGACGACGACGGCGAAAAGGACGCCGCCGAAATCGCGGCCGGCACCGACCCGCTCAAGGCGAGTTCCCCCGACCGGGCGCGCGCGATGAGGTTCGCCGGCAGCGGCCGCCTCGTGGTCGGCACCGAGCATGCGGAAGACGCCAGCCTGCCGTGGACCCTTGAAGCCTGGGTCAAGCCCGTTGGCGCGGCCGCGAACGGCGTGGTCGTCCGCCGGGCCGAGAAGTACACCCTCAACGGCCAGCCGTGGGTGGATTACGAATTGGGCGTGGCGAGCGCCGTGCCTTACGTTGAATACGCCTTCCGGACCGAAGCGGGCGGCTATGAAACCGTGCGGGTCGATGCGCCCAAGGCCATTCCGGCCAACCGGTGGACCCATCTGGCGGCCGTGCGCGATCCGGCCACGCTCGAACTGCGGCTGTTCGTGAACGGCAAGCGCGTGGCGTCCGCCGTATCCGCCCGCTTGCCGGCCATTACGCCGCGCGGCGTCTTCCAGACCGTCCTGGGCGAAGGCTTCGTCGGGGAATTGGATGCCGTTCGCACGTGGAACTACGTTCGGACCGGCGCGGAAATCCAGAATAGCCGCGACGTCCTGTTGCCGGAAGCCAACCTGACCGGCGCGACCGACAAGAACCGCGGCCCGCGGCGCCTGTTCAACTTCGACGACGGCGGTCAAACGGCGGAAAACAGCTTCTACCTGAACGACTGGATGGCCAACTGGCAGAACGCCGCGACGCTCGAAGGCGACGCCGCCTTCGTGGCCTCCGCCTGGCCGCCGGTGGATCTGGATTCGGACGACGACGCCTCGACGGACGTCGCCGAACGGGCGAACAACACGCTTGTGCTGCGGGCCGAATCGCCCTACGTGCCGCGCGCCCTGAAGTTCGGCGGCCTCGGCGGCGTGCTGGCCGATGAACGGGTGGACGGCGTCGAAACGATGCTCTATGCCGTCAGCAATTGGACGGTCGAAGCCTGGGTCAAGCCTGCGGCCAAGCCTTCCGGCCGCGTCGCCACGGTGCGCCGCGCCACCCGGGACGGCGATCTGTCCACTTTCGAATTGGGTCTGACGACCAATCTGGCCGCCTACGTCGGTTTCAACCGCGCGGACGACGGCCACTCGTTCTTCGAGGTCGATACGGGCGCCAAACGCCTGCCGACGAACGCCTGGACGCATCTGGCGGCCACCTATTCGGCGGACGACAACCGCTTGATCCTCTACGTGAACGGCATCGAACAGATCCGCGGCACCGACGTGTCGGCCCAGCCCGTGCTGAATCGCGCCGGCCAACTCCTGATGGGCTCCGTCGGCTTCAAGGGCGAACTCAAGGAGGTTCGCGTCTGGAACCAGGCTCGCAGCCCCGAGGAAGTCTACGCCAACTTCAGCAAGACGCTGCTCTTCTCCGTGGCGTTGCTGGAAAACAGCTTCCACGCCACCGGCGCGGACGGCAACCAAAGCTACTTGGGCCGTGTGACCGAGGCGATCGAGGACGGCTACAACTACGATTACACTTCGTTGTTGCCGTTCGGCGACGAATACCGCACGATCCTCTACACGGCGGGTCGCCAGACCCACAAATTCACGCTGGAAACCTGGATCCGCATGCAACCGGGCGCCGCCGGCGGCCGGGCCGTCACCCGCCAGATCGACGTGATGCTGGTCGATCAGGGCTCGGACTGGCGCATCACCGAAGCGATCGTCGTCGAGGACAACGGTGCGCCGTCGATCGAATGGTGGGGCCAGGTCAACGTCGCCAAGCCGGTCTATGAAGAAGAGGAAGTGCCGGATCCCGAGAATCCGACCAACACGATCAAGCGCAAAGTGCTGAATCGTCTCGAATACACCACGGAACTGATCCGCCGGAAGTCGATTTCCGAAGTGGACATCCGCGACGGCCAGTGGCATCACCTCGCCGCCGTGGGCGACAGCCAGCGCATCCGGCTCTACGTGGACGGCAACCTCGAGACCGAGGCGCTGACCTATTACGTCTTCAAGGCCCGGCCGGCGCCGGACTTCGAGACCTTCTACTGGCAGTATTCCAACGGCGGCTCCGCCCTGCGCATCGGCGACGGCACCCTGCAAGCCGATCTGGACGAAGTCATGTTCTGGAACGAAAACCGCTCCCAGGCGGAAGTCCAGAACCACATGAAGTACGGGTTGACCGCCAAGGAAATCCAAAGCGGCCGGCGAGTGATCGCGCCGATTCCGGAAAACGCCATCAACGACAAGGACGATCACGTGGATCTCGTGTCCTACGTGTTCTTCGACGGCACGCCGCCGCTGCCCTACGTGGTGGATGCCGCCAACGAGCCGCTGAACTACCGCATCCTGCCGGACCAGAACGGCGACGAAATCCTGCGCAATTCGCGCCCGCCGATCTTCGTGGACCGCCTGCGCGCGCTGAAGGACGATCTCGCCGGCTACTTCCCCGCCGACGATGGCGGCGAATCCGCCGAAAACTTCATGCAGCGCAACGATCTCGGCTATGCCGGCCTGCTGCAGGGCGATGCCGGATTCGTGGCGGCCCCCGTCACGGTCGGCGACAGCGACGGCGATGGCCTGCCGGATTGGTGGGAGGAAGCCCACGATCTCGACGCCGGCGATCCCAACGGCGCCAACGGCGCCTACGGCGATGCCGACGGCGACGGCCTGACCAACCTCGGCGAGTATCTCGCCGGCACCGATCCCAACAATTGGGATACCGACGGCGACGGCGTCAGCGACTACAATTCCACCAACGGCGGTCTGACGTTCGGCGAATACTACATGGACGGCGACCAAATCCCCGACGCTTGGGAAGTCCTCTACGGCGACGTCCTCAGCCCGCTGGTCAACGACGCGGACAGCGATCCCGACGGCGACGGCTGGAAAAACCTGGCCGAATATCTGGGGTCCGGCTTCGACGTGGCGCTGAGCACCGCGACGAACGTCGTCGGCGAAGGCACCAACGCGACGTCGACCGTCGTGACGACGGAGTCCGCCACCCTCGTGACGCCCACCCGGCCGAACGACGCCGCGTCCTATCCGGTCCCGGCCCTCACGTTCGTATTCACGGGTGAAGCGCTGGCGACTCTCAACGACACGGTCGCGCTGCGGGTGTGGGCCTTTTCCGACCCGCTGATGCGCAAGCCGGACGCCATGACCGCCGTGCCGCTGTCGGGCCTGTTCGCCAACGGCATGGCGACCACCGTGCTTCGCTGGAATTCGGGCCACGTCCGCCAAGGCGCCAACGTCTTCATGGCGTTCATCGACGCCAACGGCGACGGCCTGTGGAACGCCGGCGAGTGGTTGGGCTTCAGCGAGAACGGCACGGAGAACGTCCAGTGGGGTTCCGCGACGGTCCGGATCGCGCTGACCGACAAGCCGGCCGGCTATATCCGCTTCTCGTGGGAGCCGCAGTTGGACGCCATCGCCGCGGGCTTGGCGCAGGTGAACGGCACGACCTACACCGTCACGATCAACTCCGTGGGCGAGGGCCGGAACGTCTACTCGGCGATCCGCGACCTGGAATCCATGGAGCGTCCCTACATCACCGAGATGGACCTGAAGGTGGCCGGCGTGGCCCCGATGTGGGGTAGCTACAAGTGGTTCATCGCCACCGCGGACGGCGCGGTGATCGTGGCCGGGACCAACTTCATCAACTACGCCGCCACCTTGGCTGCGCCGACGGTGCTGGCCCCCGTGAACGCGACGCTGGCGCATGCCCACAACCGGCTTCGCCTGCAGATCTCCGGCGATGCCGCCCAGGCGGCCATCCGCGTGGTGCGGCCGAACGGCACGACCGTGCTGGCCACCAACGTGTTCGTGCCGGGGCCGGACAGCGACGGCACTACGGAAATGGATCTGCCGTGGCTCGCGGGCTGGGGCTCGTTCACCAACGGCGACTACGCCCTGCGCGTGGCGGCCATCAATCCGGTGTTCTCCGGCGGCGTCTATTCCGCCTCGAACTTCTTCTCCGTGAATCTGCAGGAAGCTCCGGTCGGGGCCGGCACGATCAAGGGAACGATGCGGTACTTCGGCACCAATACGACGCCCCACATCCGCTTGGTCGAGGCTTTCGCCGGCGCCGGATTCGACCAGAAGCCCGTGGCCCGCGCGCGGGTGGCCGTGGACGGCACCTATGTGCTCAAGGGCTTGCGGGCCGGGACCTACCACGTGCGCGGGTTCGTGGACAAGAACACCAACTCCGTCCTCGACGTCGGCGAGGCTTGGGGCTTCGTCAAGGGCACGGTTTCCAGCGTCGGTCTGCTGGCCAAGGCCGCCAAAGCCTCGGCCGATGCCCAGTCGCCCTATGCGGTGGAATACTCCGTCAAGTCCATCGAAGTGGATGCCCAGGGCGCCATCGAAGGCCAGGATATGATCGCCTACGACGCGCTGGCCTATCGGCGGATTGGCGTGGACAGCGACCGCGACGGCATTCCGGACGACGTCGAACTGACCCTCGGGACCAGCCCCGTCCGCTGGGACAGCGACCTCGACGGCTTGGGCGACTATGCGGAAGTCTACGTGCACGGCACCGACCCCACCAATGAGGACACGGATGGCGACGGCCTGCCGGACGGCTGGGAAGTGCGCTACGGCCTGAGCGCGTTGACCACGGCCGGCATCCACGGCGCCACCGGCGATCCGGACGGCGACGGCCTGGACAACCTCGCCGAACTCGCGGCCGGAACGAATCCGCGCCTGGCCGACACCGACGGCGACGGCATGAACGACGGCTACGAAACGGCCCACGGCCTCGATCCGGCCAATGCCGCCGACGCCGCGGACGATTGGGACGGCGACGGCCTCACCAACCTGGAAGAGGCCCAGCTCGGGACCAACCCGAACCTGAGCGACCACGACGGCGACGGCGTCAGCGACGGCGACGAAGTCCACGTCTTCGGCAGCGATCCGTTCCTGGCCGATACGGACGGCGACGGATTCACCGACGGCGAAGAAGTCGCGGCCGGCACCTATCCAACCGACGAGAACGATTATCCGACCGGCAAGACCGCCACGACGCAGTTCTTGGGAATCACCGCCGCCAACGGCACGGCCACCGTCGTCTATTCCGCGACGGACCTGACCGGCGCGCCGGTGGATCTGCTCATCCAGCAGAACGACGTCTTGCCGACCAAATCGGCGTGGACCACGGTTGTGGAACGGGCGATTTCGGTTCCCGGCGTTTATACCAACCAGATTCCGGATTCCGACGAAGACGGCCGCCTGAATATCCGCATCCGGACCCGGTAGGGGGAGCGCAACCGACGGACCCGCTGGCCGCGGCGGGTCCGCCGAATGGCGTTGACGCGCCGCAAGCATAAAGATTATGGTCGAAAAATAAGGGCATCTAGCTAAGGAGATCGGACAGGATGAAACGATATGCTTTGATCGGCATGGTTCTGGCGGCATTGGCGGCCGGCCTCGTGGGCTGCGAATGGAATACGGGCGAAGATGCCACGAGCTGGAGCTCGTCCTTCAACTGGGTCAATTTCAGCGGGACGTACCGCGGCGCGACGGGTGGTCTGCTGGTGACCGACTACACCACCACGCCGTCGATTCCGGGCGTGACCAACACGATCATCGTCGCCAACGAGACCCAAGGCAGCTTCGTGGCCGGTCAAACGACGCTGTCGGGCAAGTTGCGGCACGGCAACGTGGTGCCGGGTTCCGTCGTCATCACCTTGTACAACGGCGCCGGCGGCATCATCCGCAGCTTTGCGGACAACGGCAGCGGCGTGCTGGGCTCCGGCCAAGGCAACGTCCAGTACGTTTCCGGCTCCTGGAACCTCGAGTTGACGACCGATTTCCCGACCGTGGCCGGCAGCGTGCGGGCCAACTACTCCTACACCGTCTCCAACTCGGGTGCGTCCGGCAGCGGCGCCGAGTCGGGTGCCACCAGCGTCAGCATCTATTCCTTCAACGTCACCCACAGCGGCCAGAACCTCACGATCGTCGACAACAACGGCGCGACGTTCAGCGGCAAGATCAGCCAGATCCGCTCGACCTCCGGCGCGGAAAACAGCGATATTCCCCAGGTGGTCGCCGACGAAACGGCCCACCGCGCCAAGGCGACCTACTACGAAAGCGAGCTGCCCGCGGATGGCGACTCGATCATCGCCAACTTCGAGGCGTCCGGCGTCAGCGCGGCCTACATCCCGGTCCGGCTCGTCGGCACGCTGGAAGGCACCGTGGCCGCCGGCGTTTTCACCGGCCGCTCGATGAACGGCACTTGGATCGAAGCCGGCGGCAAGACCGGCGACATCAACGCGACGACCGATCCCGTCGTGATCGCCACGTCCGGAACGGCGACGGAAGCCGCGACCACCGCGACCGAATAGAATCGGCCATCCCGTCGGCGCCGCGGAGCGATCCGCGGCGCTTTTTCGTGCCCGCGAATCGCCGGCTTGAAGCAGCGCGGGGCTTCCGTCCCGCGCGGCTTTTCCGGTTGGCGCGGGCGCTGGCTGGTCGGAGCCGTGGCCAGTCGGGCCAGATCTCATTCATCCCCGGCCGTGGGGGGCTTTCCGCCCCCCAAAAACGGTCTTGCGCCGTTAGAGGCACAGGTCCGTTCGATCAAGCGGCAAGGTGCCCAACCTGCCGTCAGATTCCTGTTTATGGAGCCCCCGACTGCCTGCCCGCCTGCGGCGGGACCCCGTCGGGGGGGGCGTTCGTAATCCAGGGATGGCTCTTGTCCCTACGGCTCGACGAAGACGATGCCGGGGTTTTCGCGATCCGTGCGCTCGGTGGCGCGCAGGGCGGGGTGGCGGCGCAGGAAATCGCGGCCTTCCGGAGTCGTGTGGGTGAAGCGGTCGCCGAAGACCACGCCCCGCACGCGCCGGGCAGTGAGCTGGTCCTGCAGCCAGCGCCGCGCGGCGGCGCGGATCTTGCCCCCGCCGCCGGTCGCGGACCCCCAGCCGTGGATCACGCGCACGACGCCCACGCCGTCGGTGCGCGCGCGGTCGATCTGCGCCTCCAGCCGCCGCAGGGCTTCGGCCACGGTCGGCAAGCCCGCTTCGATATCGACGTTCCGCACGGCCGGGCCGGCGGGCCGGCCGTCCGCCGCGGGGGACTGCGGCGCTTCGCAGTAGGGGCAGACGGCGGACCCGGGCGCGAGGGGTTCGCCGCAGACGTCGCACGGTTTCATGCGCTCCCCTCCGGCGTTTCGCGCTCGCGCCGGCGCAGCTCGCGCAGCTGCCGCAGCACGAGCGGCAGGGCGATCAGCGTCGTCAGCACGTCCGAGGCGGGTGCCGCGGCATAGATGCCCGGCAGGCCCCAGAACAGCGGGAAGACCAGCAGGAAGGGGATGAACAGCAGGATCTGGCGCGAGAGGGCGATCAAGGTGGCCGGCACGGGCTTGCCGATGGCCTGGAAGAACTGCCCGCCCATGATCGGGAAGCCGATGATCGGAAAGGCCAAGGTGAAGATCCGCAGGGCCTGCGTGCCGACCGGGATCAGCTCCGAGTCGGCGGCGACGAACAGGCGCAGGATGGGCACGGGGAACAACTGGCTGACGGCCCCGCCGAGGACCATGATGGCCGTGGCGGTTCCGGCGGAGGTCCAGAAGAGATGCCGGACGCGGGCATGGCGGCGCGCGCCGTAATTGTAGCCCATCAGCGGCTGGACGCCTTGGCCCAGGCCGAAGATGGGCATGAAGATGACGCTCATGTAGGCCGCGAGGATGCCCATCGTCGCGATGGCGGCGTCGCCGCCGTAGGTTTGCAGGCGGCGGTTCAGGATCAGGTTGAGCAGGCTGTTCGCGAGGTTCATCGCGAACGGCGCGAAGCCGATGGCCAGCAGCGGTCCGACGATCTGCCGGAATTCCAGGCGCAGGCAGCGCCGGCGCAGGCGCGTGCCGGCCCCCGGCAGCAGGAAATAGGCGAAACACCAGGCGAACGACAGGCCTTGCGCGATCACCGTCGCCCACGCCGCGCCCTTCATGCCCCAGCCGAACGTGAAGATGAACAGCGGATCGAGGAGCGCGTTGGCGCCGGCGCCGATGAGCATGGCGGCCATTGAGATCTTGGGCCGGCCGTCGGAGCGGATGAAGTGCGAGAGCCCATGGCCGGTCGTGCTCAGGGCAACGCCGTAGAGCACCACGCGGGCGTAGTCCCGCGCGTAGGGCAGCAGGTCGTCGCCCGCCCCCATCAGGCGGAGGAGGGGATCCAGCCAGGCCAGGCCGACGAGCGACGCCGCCAGCGGGATGAAGAACAGCAGCCCGAAGGCGTTGCCCAGGATGCGTTCCGCCTCGTCCCGGCGCCCTTCGCCCATGCGGATCGAAAACAGCGTGTTCGCGCCCACGCCCACCAGGATCGAAAACGAGACTATCGCCATCATCAGCGGAAAGCTGATCGTGACGGCCGCGAGGCCCTGCGCCCCCACGCCGTAGCCGATGAACATCCGGTCCACCACGTTGTAGAGCGCGTTCACGAGCATCCCGACGATCGCCGGCACCGAATAGCGGACCAGCAGGGGGCCGATGCGGTCGGTCCCCATGCGGTCGGCGGCATCCGGCGGGGCCGGGGAGCGGTTGTCGGGTTCTACGTCCATGGCGGCAAATCGGGCGGCATTCTATGCCGGGGTCCGCCCGAGGGCCAGTCTGGAATCAGAGGGCGGAGGTCCGAGATCCGAGGTCCGAGATCCGATGTCAGAGGTCCGAGGTCAGAGATCAGGAGGCAGGGGACAGGAGACAGGGGACAGGGGGGGAGGCTCGATATCCAATATCCAATATTCAATGTCCAATATCCAATGTTCAAGTGGATCGATCGTAGCCGGGGATGGTGGGCCCGGCGGATCGAAACCCGGCCGGGATCCGCTGTTTTGTTCGCCGTTCGGCGGTTGCCAATGGATGGACCGGGGGATATAGTCGCGGCATGAACGTGGAGATTCCAGCGCCGGATGCGACGGACGCCCGCCGGGAGTTTGCCGAGTTGGTGGCGGACCAGGCCGCCGCCTGCCTGTGGTTCCTGCGAGAACCCGGGAAGATTTCGCTGGCGGATCCCGCGGCGGAAACGGTGCTGGAGGCCATCGTCCACCATGGAAACCGGGCGGCTTGGCAACAGGCGAAAAGGCTGCAAGCATGGCGCTCTCGGAACCTCAAGTAGGCATCCTGCGGATTCTGGCGGCGCGCCGGAAAGCCGGGGGGGAAAGCTACGTGGCCGGCGGCGTGGCCTTGACCCAAGCGCTGGGAGCCCCCCGGGTGTCCAGAGATATCGACTTGTTCCACGATACCGATGAAGCCTTGGCCGTTTCATGGGCGCAAGACCGACTGGCCTTGCAAGACGCCGGATTTTCCGTGGAGCCCGTCCGCGAAAGCGCCGCCTTCGTCGAGGCGCTGGCGGGACGCGGCCCCCGATGCGGCGGATCTGGGCCGGCGCTGGAAATCGGCCGTGGCCGAAGCGCGCGAATTGATCGCCGCCTTGCCGCCCGAACAGGTCGGCTGCTGCGTGCTGGGAGCGGACGGTAGGCCCTACATGGGAACGAGCGACGATCTGCGGCGCGATGAGCCCGCCGGCCGGATTTCGTTCCATTCCGGCCGCATCGGCGGCGTCTGGCCGACGATCAAGAATCCGACGTAGGCCCGAAGGCGGGATCGGGGAGGGAGGATTCAACATCCAATATTCAATATCCAATATCCAATGTTCAAGTGGATCGATTGTAGCCGGGCACGGTGGGCCCGGTGGCTTGAAAGCCGGCCGAAGTGGAGGCTCCTTCCGGGAGCGCGGGCGTCCCGCCCGCTGGGTTCGAAGGTCGGGCGTCCCGACTCTGCCAGAGGTCGGGACCGGGTGAGCCGAGATCGGGGGCGGGGGAATTCAATGTTCAATATCCAACGTTCAACGGGGATCGATGGCGTAGCTGGAAGTAGAGGAGGCAGCGCGGCCGCTTTTCGTGCAGGCCTTGCCGTCAGGAGGGGAAATCCGCGCAACTCCAAGCGGCGGAGAAGCCTTTTACTCTTAAAATTGTTCAAAAAATGTTTGTGAATTTCCTTGCGTCTCCCATGGGGAGGAGTAGATTTGATCATCATAAGTAGGTCTGCGTAGTGCGGATCGCTTTGGCGAGTTTAAAAGCGCGAAAACGGGAGCGGTTGCATGAAAAAGTCGATGTGGGGTTTGATTGGTGTGGCGTTGGCCGTTTCCGTCGTGGCCGCTTCCGCCCAGGAAGTCCTGAGCGCCAATACCATCGGGTACATCAAGAAGGAATTGCCTCCGGGCGGGCAGATGATTTGCATCAGCGTACCGCTCTTCAGCATGACCGAAGGCTCGAACGTTTTCGGCCGCACGTCGTTCGCGCAGGAAGCGCCTAACGGTTCTTCGGTGTACTTTTGGAACGAAGGCAGCCAAGTGTGGAACGGCGGGACAAAGAGCACTAAGGGAACTTGGGCCGCTTTGCAGTCGAACTACGTGATTCAAGCGGGCGAGGGCTTTTTCCTGCGCTCGCCGACGAATGCCGTCACCGCAACGGAAATTACGATTGCGGGCGAAGTGCCGGCGCTGGGCTCTCAGATCCGTTCGGTCATGGGTGCTGCCAATCTCGGCACCGTGGCCAATCCCTATCCGGCGGATTTCCTGTTTGGAACGTCTGATCTGGCCAAGAATGCGGCCAATGGCTCATCGGTTTATTTCTGGAACGAATCGAGCCAGGTTTGGAACGGCGGCACCAAGAGCACCAAGGGAACTTGGGCGGCTTTGCAGTCCAACTACGTCGTGAAGGCGACGGAAGGTTTCTTCCTGAAGACCAGCAACGCGACGTCGTGGGTGTGGACGAACGCGAAGCCCTACACCTGGCCCTAACCCGGCCGGGTCCGAAAAGGACGCCCCTCGCGGGGCGTCCTTTTTTGTGCCGTGATCAGGGCCGTTGTCCGCTACCCCGGAATCCAGCCTGAAGGCTGGACTACGAACGAAGCCCGTATGGAGTCCACGCTTTAGCGTGTGGCTGTTTCGCGCGGGGACTGTTTGAAGGCGGGACGCCTGTCCGCCCATGCCGTTTTTACCAATATTTTGTCCGATTTTACTAAAATTTCGGTCCGGAAGGCCTTCCAAGGCCGATTTTAGCTCCAAAACATCGATTTCAGGCCATTTTTTAGGAGTATTCAGGTATATTTTGCCGATATTTCGTCCATTTTCGGCCCGTAGAACGGTTCGATAACCGTGGGAATTGGCGCGGAATTTTACCGAAATTTTTTCTGAATAATTGCTTGCGCGCGCAGAGTTTTTTGCGCTAACTTGTCACTCGAGCGTTGGAAAGGGTTTCCCGCGCGGACGATTTAAAAAAAAAAGCTCCAAGGAAAACAACATGAAGAAGATTCTCTTGGCCCTGGCGATCTTCGCCGTCGCGACCGCTTCCGCCTTCGCCGGCGTCGGCATCAACTGGTATACGATTTACGGCGTCTATGACCACAATGCCGTGGATTTGGAAGGTGCCACCGGCGATATCGGCGCCAACTATGCCGTGACCTGGCAGCTCATCTACGCGGGCGCCAACGACTCGATCGATGCGCCGGACGCTTCCAACGGCGTGAACGGCTATGTCGGCGGCGACGACGACGTGTGGGCGACGCGTGTCGTTCCCGTGGGCGGCGGCGCGGCTGGCGACGGCACCTCGTGGGACACCTGGTTGCTGCAAACGGCGGGCGATGCCGTTTATCAGGACTTGGCTTGGAATACCGCGGGCTTCGTGTATCAGCGCGTGTATGAAAATCCGGTGCAGGCGAACGCTTGGTACTTCGACACCGCCTTGCAGGCGATCGACCTGAGCTTCACCGGTGGCACCTCTTCGCCCGTGGATTTCTCCGTCGACGGCGGCGTGGGCGTGCAACCCAATCAGCAGGTCGCGGCGGTTCCGGAGCCGACGACGATGGTGCTGTTGGGCCTCGGCGCGCTGACGATGGCGATCCGCCGCCGTCGCGCCTAATCTTCTTCGCAACCCTGCGATGGACCCCGACCGGGAAACCGGCCGGGGTTTTTTGTGGATGCCGATGGCTGAATATCCAATGTCCAATATTCAATATCCAATGTTCAAGTGATGATGGGACATGGCGATCCCAAGCCGAGTTCATTGGGCCGGTGCGCCCGGCCTTTCGGATCCCGCCCCGTGAATCTCGGTGCATCTCCGTGAGAGCAAGATTCATTTGATGATTGGATATTGAATATTGGACATTGGATATTGAATCTCCCCGGAATCTCTTTGGCTGTTCCCGGCGTTTCCGGTATGGTTTCCGGCCATGAGCAAAACCCAACGGACCTTGTGGCTGAACGCGACCGTTTTCCTGACGGGGGCGGGGATCATGACGGTGGAACTGGTGGCGAGCCGGCTGATCGCGCGCTACCTGGGGTCGTCGCTGTACACCTGGACCGGGGTGCTGGGGGTGATTTTGGCGGGGATGAGCCTGGGGAACTATCTGGGCGGGCGGATGGCGGACTCGGCCCGGAATCTGCCGGGGCGCATCGCGGCGATGCTGTTCGCGGGGGCGGCGGCGTGCCTGGCGATCTTGTGGCTGAACGCGTGGGCGGGGGCCTCGCCGCTGCTGATGGGGTTGTCGTGGCCGGTGCGGATCCTGCTGCACATGGCGTGGGCGTTCCTGCTGCCGGCGACGGTGCTGGGGACGATCAGCCCGATGGTGGCGAAGCTGGCGATCGAACGCGCGGCGCACGTGGGCCGGGCGATCGGCACGCTTTATGCCTGGAACGCGGTGGGCAGCATTGCCGGGACGTTCCTGACGGGCTTCTACCTGACGGCGTGGCTGGGCAGCGTGCGCATCGTGGTCTCGATGGCGCTGCTGCTGGCGGTGCTGGGGCTGCTCTACGCCCTCTCCGCGCGGCGCGGGCGCGGCGCGGCCGGCGCCGGCACGGCGCTGTGCCTGGCGTTCTTCCTGCTGGCGGTCCTGCCGGGGCCCGGCGCGGCCCGGGCGGCGCGCGCGCTGAAGCTGCGCGACGTCCCCGCGGAGCCCGACGCGATCTACTTCGCGGAAACCCAGTACCAGTTCCTGACGGTGACGGCGGAGGCGGGGAATCCCGCGCACCGCGCGTTCTACCAGGACAAGCTGCGCCACAGCGAGGCGGACCTCAACGACCTCGGCGACCTGAAATATCCCTACATGCGCATCTACGACGCGCTGGTGAACCAGAAGCTGGGTAAAAACGACCGGCCCGTGCGCCTGCTGCTGCTGGGGGGCGGGGGCTACGTGTTCCCCAACTATCTGTTCCGCGCGCGGCCCGGCAGCGAGCTCGTCGTGGTCGAGATCGATCCGGGCGTGACGCGGGCCGCGCAGGAAGCCTTCGGCCTGCCGAAAGATGCGCCGATCGAAATCCACCACCTCGACGCGCGCAACTACGTGGCCGACGCCCTGCGGAAGAACCGCGAAAAGCCCGGCAGCGTGCCGCCGTTCGATTTCATCGTCTGCGATTCGGTCAGCGACTACTCGGTGCCGTACCAGCTGACCACGCGGGAGTTCATGGAGCAGGTGCGGGACCTGCTCAAGCCGGACGGGCTCTACGTGATGAACCTGATCGACGCCTACGAGGTCGGCGGCTTCATGAACGCCATCGCCCAGACCTTCGCGGAGGTCTTCGCGCACCGCGGGGCCGTCGCCGCGGTCCCGCAGCTCGGCGGACGCAACACCACCGTCTTCGTGGGCGGCGCCCGGCCGCTGGATCTGGCGAACCTGGGCGAGTGGACGGCGCGGCCGGGCGTCTTCGAGGGCACGGCGCTGACGGAAGAGCATTTCGCGGACCTGCGCGCGCGCAACGGGGCGTGCGTGCTGACGGACGACTGGGCGCCGGTGGAGAACCTGCTGGCGCCGATGGTGAAGGCCGACCGGATGGGCCTGATCGCGGCCGCGCTCGCGGCCGGCATCCGCGCCGCGGAAAAGGAAGACTATCCGCGCGCGATCCGGCACTTTCGGCGGGCGCTGGAAATCGCGCCGGGGCACGAGGACGCGCTGGTCAACCTCGCGCACGCGCAGGAACTGGCGCGCGACGAATCCGCCGCGCTGGACACCTACGCGGCGATCATCCAGCTGCATCCGCTCAACGTGATGGCCCGCAACCGCGCGGCGATGATGTTGGCGCAGCGCGGCCACGTGGGGCCGGCGCTGGAGCAGTGGAGCGAAAGCCTGCGGATCAATCCCGCGCAGCCCGACGTGCTCAACAACCTCGGCGCGCTGGCCATGCAGTCCGGCGAACGCGAGCGGGCCGTCGCCTACTGGACCCAAGCCCTCGACTACGCGCCGGATTCGCCCATCCTGCGGCGGAACCTCGAAGCCGCCCAGGCCCGGCAGCCCTGAGCGATGGCGTCGGGGTTGCGCCCCCACGGCCTTGTGCCGTGGGCCTGCCCACCGTAGCCTTGGCGAAGGTGGGACGCGAAGTTGGCTCCCCCATGGCGCAAGGCCATGGGGCCCGCTGGGCAACCGAGCAGCCGGTTTAACCACGAAACACACGAAAGGCACGAAAAAAGGACAAGGGAAAGTCGATTTCCAATGTCCAATGTCCAATCTTCAATGATCAAATGGTTTGAACTGTAGCCGGCCCCGCTGGGGCCGGTCTTTTATTGGTCGTTGGCTGCTCAGCTTCTGGCCTTGAATCGCTTTCGTGTCCTTCGTGTGTTTCGTGGTTGGATTGTTTTTGGCTGTTTTCCGGGGTTCGGCTATTCTGCGGGGCCATGAAGGGTGCGGAATGGAAATGGAACCTCGCGGCCGGCCTGCTGCTGGCGGCGCTGGTTTTCGGGGCGTTCGGCGGGGCGCTGGGCAACGGCTTCGTGTGGTTCGACGACCACGGCTACGTCTATGAAAACCCCGCGGTGACGGCGGGGCTGACGAAGGCGGGGTTGCGCTGGGCGTTCACGACGACCCACATGTACAACTGGCATCCGCTGACCTGGCTGGCCCACATGGCCGACGTGGAACTCTACGGACTGGAACCGGCGGGCCACCACCTCTCGAGCCTGCTGCTGCATGCCGCGAACGCGATGCTGCTGTTTTTCTTCCTGCGGCGGGCGACGGATTCCGGGCCGGCGGCGCTGGCCGCGGCGGCGCTGTGGGCGGTGCATCCGCTGCGCGCGGAATCGGTCGTGTGGATTTCGGAACGCAAGGACGTCTTGGCGGCGCTGTTCGGCCTGCTGGCCCTGCTGGCCTACGTCCGGCCCGCGGGGCGCGGGCGCATGTTGGGAACGGCCGTGGCCTTCGCGGCCAGCCTGCTGGCCAAACCCGCGTGGGTGACGCTGCCGTGCCTGCTGCTGCTGCTGGACGCCTGGCCGCTGGGCCGCTGGCCCCGGACGCCGGCGTGGAAGCTGGTGCTGGAAAAAGCGCCGCTGTGGCTGCTGGCGGCGGGCTCGTGCGCGATGACGATGGCGGCGCAAAGCGCCGGGGGCGCGGTGAAGTCGTTCGCGGCGCTGCCGGTCGGGGCGCGGCTGGTGAACGCGGCGATAGCCGCCGTCCAGTATCTGCGCGCGCTGGTCTGGCCGGTCGATCTGGCGGCATTTTATCCGTATCCCGCCGGCGGGGCCTCGGCGGCGGCCGTGGCCGGCGCGGCGGTCTTGCTGCTGGCGCTGACGGCGCTGGCGGTCGTGTATGCCCGCCGCGCGCCGTGGGGGCTCGTGGGCTGGCTGTGGTTTCTGGGCGCGCTGGTGCCGATGATCGGCCTGGTGCAGGTGGGCGGGCAGGCCTGGGCGGACCGCTACAGCTATCTGCCGCATATCGGCCTGGCCTTGGCGTTGGCGGGCGGCTGGGTAGGGACGCCTCTCCGAGGCGTCCGGTCAAACGGTCAAACGGACGCCTCGGAGAGGCGTCCCTACCTTGCAATCTGGCCGATCTTGGCCGGCTTGCTGGTGGCCGTGCTGGTTTGGCTGGCGCACGCCCAAACGGCGATCTGGCGGGACACGGAGACCCTGTTCCGCCATGCGCTGGCGGTCACGCGGGACAACTGGCTGATCCATTTCAACCTGGCCAACCGCTACCAGCTCGACGGCCGGCGCGCGGAGGCCTGCGCGGAATACCGCGCTGCGCTGGCCATCGTGCCAAACTACGCGCCGGCCATGAACAACCTGGCCTGGGCGCTGGCGGTGGATCCCCAGGCCACGCCGGAAGAGATCGCCGAAGCCCTCGCCTGGGCCCGGAAAGCCATCGAGCTGTCCGGCGGCGCGCCAAGCGCGGCGCAACTGAACGTGCTGGAACGGGCGCAGCTGGCCGGCGGGGATCTCGCGGCCACGATGGAAACCGCGCGGCAGGCGGAAGCGCTGGCGGAGCGGAACGGCGACCGCGAAGCCGCGGCCCGCATCCGCTGGCGGCTGGCGGGCTACGCCGCGCAATTGGCGCGGGAGAAGAACAGCGCCGATGGGAACGGGATATTCAATGTCCAATAATCAATATCCAATCTTCAAATGGATCGAATTGTAGCCGGCCCCGCTGGGGCCGGCGGATTGGGGAGACGGAATATTCAATATTCAATGTTCAATCTTCAAGTGAACTGTCCGGAAGGATTTCTGGAGGGTCGGGCTCCGCCCCGACCGGATTGGGCAACGGGGCATTTTTGAAAAGGGGATCCCGCATGCGACAGAGCCGCGTGCTGCGAAGCGCGGAACGGCCCCGCGCGGCTCATGGGTTGCGGTCGGGGCGACGCTTGGAGTAGATTCGGCCCATGTCGGCAACCCAGCCCAGCGTAGCGGTCGGATTGAGCGGCGGCGTGGATTCGTCCGTCGCGGCCTGGTTGCTGAAACGCGACGGCTGGCGGGTGACGGGCCTGACGATGAGCATCTGGGACGGGTCGGTGCCGATCCCGGATCTGGGCATTTCGGGCTGTTTCGGGCCGGGGGAGGCGCGGGACCTGGAGGCCGCCAAGGAAATCGCCGCGCGGCTCGGGATCGAGCACCGGATCGTGGCGCTGGCGGAGGAATACAAAAAAACCGTTCTGGAGTATTTTCGGGAGGAATATCTGGCCGGGCGCACGCCGAATCCGTGCGTGCGCTGCAACCAGCGGATGAAGTTCGGCTTTTTGATCGAACAAGCCCGGGCGCAGGGCGCGGAATTCGACAAGTTCGCCACGGGGCACTACGCGCGGACGCGGTTCGACGAAGCCAGCGGCCGCTGGCAGTTGCTGCGCGGAAAAGACGCCGGCAAGGACCAGTCGTATTTCCTGTCGCGCCTGAA
Organism: Verrucomicrobia bacterium UBA2281; assembly: GCA_002347655.1. GTDB lineage: Bacteria > Verrucomicrobiota > Kiritimatiellia > CAIQIC01 > Lenti-01 > Lenti-01. The sequence continues at coordinate 33,123 of DDWR01000051.1, forward strand.
GCAGGCGCAACTGGCGGATTTGATTTTTCCGCTGGGCGAACTGAACAAGGGCGAGGTCAAGGGAATCGCGCGCGAGCTGGGCTGGGGCGATCTGGCGGAGAAGGACGAAAGCCAGGATTTCATCGAGTGCGAGGATTATTCCGTGCTGTTCCGGCCCGGCGACGCGAAGCCGGGCGATTTCGTGGCGCGCGACGGCACGGTGCTGGGTCGGCACCGGGGCATCCTCCACTACACGATCGGCCAGCGGAAGGGTCTGGAACTGGGCGGCGGCGGTACGCCGCTCTACGTGGTGGAAATCGATGCCGCGCGCAACCGCGTGGTGGTGGGGCCGCGCGCGGAACTGGATTCCCGCGAACTCGCCGCCGGCGACCTGAACTGGGTGGGCTGGGCGGGGGCGCCCGCGGAACCGTTCCGCTGCGAGGTCCAGATCCGCCAGCGCCACAAGGCCGCGCCGGCGACCGTGCGGGCGGTCGGCGAACGGCTGCATGCCGTTTTCGACGACCCGCAGCTCTCCGTCACGCCGGGACAGATCGCCGTGTTCTATGCCGGCGACGTCGTGCTGGCCTCGGGGGCGATTGAGGGCTGATATCCGAGGTCCGAGGTCCGAGGTCGGAGGTCAGGGGGGCAGGGGGGCAGGGGACAGAGGACGGAAAGCGGAGGATGGAAGACGGAAGACGGTAAAACCAAGCGCGTCGGGCGCCGATTTGGGGTGGGCGGAGCGGCGGGAGACGTGCTACAAGGAAACGGTGGCAGAACCGCCCGGATCCAGGTCGGCGCCGGGCGGCGAGGGAGATCGGAATGAAGCTGCTTGAACGGTTCCAGAAGATCAAGGCCTTCGCCTTGCGCGCGATCGGCGCGCTGCCGGGCGACGACCAGGGCGGCAGCCTGCCCGCGCGCATCATCCGCGTGGGGCATCTGCTGTTCCGGGGCTACGCGGACGACGACCTGACGATCCACGCGTCGTCGCTGACGTTCGTGACGCTGACCTCGCTGGTGCCGATCCTGGCGGTGGGCTTCGCGCTGGTGAAGGGGTTCGGGTTCGGGGCGGACCAGCTGGCGACGGTGGAACAAATGGCGTGGTTCCAGCAGATGCCGGCGCAGTGGCAGGAATTCGTCCAGAAGATCCTGGACATCGTCAACACGACCAATTTCGCGGCGCTGGGGTGGATCGGCCTGGCGTTTTTCGTGCTGACGGCGGTGCTGCTGCTGGCGAACGTGGAGAAGAGCTTCAACCGGGTCTGGGGCGTGGACAAGAACCGGAGCCTGCTGCGGCAGATCGCGAACTACACGAGCGTGCTGGTGCTGGTGCCGGTGCTGATCGGCTTGGCGGGCGCGCTGAAGGCGCAGGTGGCCATCAACCGCAAGATCCTCGACGTGGACGTCAACGCCTGGGCGCAGAATCTGGCTTCGTTCGGCATCCTGTGGCTCGTGATCGGTTTCCTGTACGTGTTCGTGCCGAACACGCGGGTGCGCCTGCGGGCCGCGTTCGTCAGCAGCCTGCTGACCACGGTCGTGTTCCTCGGCTGGATGCAGATGTTCACGGTGATGCAGGTGGGCGTGGTCAACTACAACCGCATCTACGGCGCGTTCGCCGCGGTGCCGGTGTTCATGCTGTGGATGTACGTGACCTGGGTGATCCTGTTGCTGGGCGCGGAATTCACCTTCGCGCTGCAGAACTCGGACACCTACCAGCTCGAAAGCGCGGCGGACACCGCCAGCATGCGCTCGCGCATCCTGGTGGCGCTGATGGTCCTGCGGCGGGCGGGGCGGGCGATGGCGGGCGACCGGGAGCTGTTCGACGCGGCGGCGTTCGCGCGCCAGGTCAAGGCGCCGATCCGCCTGATCAATTCGGTGGTGGCGACGCTGGCGAAGAAAGGCTATCTGGCGCAGGTGGCCAGCCGGGATGCGGGCTACGTGCTGATGCGCGCGCCGGAAACCATCCGGATCCGCGACCTGGTGGCGGAACTGATGCACGAAGGCGGCGGCCACGCCGAGATCGAAGGCGTGCTCATGCTGGATGCGCCGCTGAAAGAAACGATGGCCAAGATCGAAAAAGGCGTCGCGCAGGGCTTCGGGGACCTGACGCTGGCCGACATGGTCGCGGCGGCGCCGGCCGGCAAGCCGGCCTAGCGGCAATCCCATGGCCTTCGATCCCGCCCAGCATCTCAATCCGGAGCAGCTCCGCGCCGTGACGGCGCCGGACGGGCCGGTCCTGGTCATCGCGGCGGCGGGCACGGGCAAGACCCGGACGCTGACGCACCGCGTGGCGTGGCTGGTGCTGGAAAAGGGCATCGATCCGCGCAACGTCCTGCTGCTGACCTTCACCAACCGGGCCGCGCGCGAGATGCTCGAGCGCGCGGCGCAGCTGATCGGCGGCGACGTCGGCGGGATGTGGGGCGGCACGTTCCACCACGCGGCGAACCGCATGCTGCGCCGCCACGCGCCCCTGCTCGGCTACGGGCCGGACTACAGCATCCTCGACGAGGACGATTCCGCGCGTCTCCTGAAGGCCTGCATCGCCGAGCTGGGGCTCAAGGACAAGAAGTTCCCGAAAGCGTCGGTGCTGGGCAGCGTCTTCGGGCTGGCGGCGAACCGCGGCGCGGACGTCGGCGAGACGGTGCGGGCGCATTTCGCGGAGCACGCGGTGGACGTCGAGGCGGTGCTGCAGGTCCACGCGCTCTACGAAAAGCGCAAGCGCGGCCTGAACGCCATGGATTTCGACGACCTGCTCGTCAACGGCCTGAAGCTTTTGCAGGAGCACGACGACGTGGCGGCGCGCTACCGGGAGCGCATGCGCCACGTGCTGGTGGACGAATACCAGGACACCAACAAGCTGCAGAGCGATTTCGTGGATTTGATCGCGGCCCAGCACCGCAACCTGCTGGCGGTGGGCGACGATTTCCAGAGCATCTATTCATGGCGCGGCGCGGAGGTGAAGAACATCCTGTCCTTCCGGGACCGCTATCCCGACGCGACGATCTTCAAGCTGGAAGAAAACTACCGCAGCGTGCCGGGCATCCTCGAAGTAGCCAACCAGGTCATCGCCGGCAACCCCGAGCAATACCAGAAGGTCCTGCGCGCGACGCGCGCGGCGGACGTCAAGCCGGTGCTGGCCAAGCTGACCGACGGCGGCCACCAGGCGCGCTACGTCGTCGAGAAAGTGCGCCGGCTGATCGAATCGGGCGAGGTGGAACCGAGCCAGATCGCGGTGCTGTACCGCTCCCATTTCCACGCCATGGAACTGCAGCTCGAACTGGCGCGCGCGCACCAGGACTACGTCCTGATGAGCGGCGTGCGCTTCTTCGAGCAGGCGCATATCAAGGACGTCTGCGCGCTGCCGCGGCTGGCGGCGAATCCGGCCGACAGCCTGGCCTTCGGGCGGCTGATGGAGATGCTGCCGAAGGTCGGCCCCAAGAAAGTCCAGACCCTGTGGGCGGCGCTGGGCGAGCACCTGAATTTGCGCGATCCGGTCAAGCGCGTCCAGTTGGCCGGGCTGCTGCCGAAGGAGGCCCAGCCGCTCTGGAAGGGCATCGAGGACCGCCTGTTCCCGCCCGGCGAGGAAGACGGCGCGGTGCTGGACCGGCCCGACGAGCTGGTGTTCCGGTTCACGGAGGCGTTCTACGGCGACTACGCGGCGGAAACCTTCGAGAACGCGAAGCCGCGGCTCGAAGACGTCGAGGAACTGTCGTCGTTTTCGGCGAAGTACAAGAACACGGCGGATTTCCTGAGCGAGATGGCGCTGCTGACGAACCTCGACGCCGAACAGAACCGGCACGCGAGCGCGCCGGCGGCCGCGATCCGGCTGACGACGGTGCATCAGGCCAAGGGACTGGAATGGCGGGCCGTGTTCGTGCTGTGGTTGGTGGACGGCATGTTCCCGGCGGCCAAGTCGCTCGAAGAAGAAGCCAACGAGGCCGAAGAGCGCCGCCTGTTCTACGTGGCGGTGACGCGCGCGAAGGACTATCTGTGGCTGTGCGCGCCGCGCATGCGCAAGACGCGCGACGGCGGGGTCATGATGTGCCTGCCGTCGCGCTTCCTCGACGAGATCGATCCGGACCTGCTCCAGATCGACAAGGCGGGCGGCTTCGCGCCGCCGCCGCGCTGGAACCGGTGGTAGGGAGGGCGCGGAATCGGCTGTTCGCCCCCCACGGCCTTGTGCCGTGGGAAGCGAAGTTGGCTCTCCCACGGCGCAAGGCCGTGGGGCCCGCGGGCGACAGCCACGACCGCCGGGCTAGGGCGGTTTTCAGAATACC
>DDWR01000051.1:37446-72854 GCA_002347655.1 Verrucomicrobia bacterium UBA2281
CAGTAAATCTGAATTTGCTCTAGAAGCTCCAGCTCGCGCCGAGGGTGGCGCTGTTCTGGACCATGCTGACGACGGTGCCGCCGCCGGCCTCGGGCGGGCCGCTGGCTTCGAGTTCTTCTTCCAGGGCGTGGATGTAGGCGAAGTGGAGCGCGAAGCGGTCGAACCGATACGACGCGCCGGCGGTCAGATGGGTCTCCATGATGGCGGGGAAGAGCGCGTTGGCGAAGACGTCCTCGCGGCCGATGGGCGAATTGCCGTGCGAGACGCCGGTGCGCAGGGTCAGGCGGTCGGTGGCATCCCAGACGACGCCGGCCTTCACGATATGCTGGTCTTCCCAACCGAACTGGTCGCCGAAGACGTCCAACTGGCCCCAGCCGATCCAGCGGTAGTCGAGGGCGACTTCCAAGCCTTGCCGGATTTCGTAGGCGAGGCCGGCGGTGAGCTGCTGGGGGAGGTTGAGGGAATCGGCGAACAGGCCGTCGTAGTCGCCGTATTCCTCCATGAACTGTTCGCTGACGTAGGCCACGCCGATGCGCAGGCGCTCGGTGAGGCGCTGGTTGGCGCCGACGCTGAGGCCGATGCCGGTCGCCTCGTCCCAATCGTCCGGGGCCGCGGCGGACGGCGGCCCGGTGCGGCTGGTCTCCATGTCGGTGCGGAAGCGGCCGAGGACGAGGACGGGGCCGGCGCCGAAGCTGAAGCCGTTGGCGAAGCCGCGGGCGTAGGCCGCGACGAACTTGGCGATGGCCAGTTCCGTGCGGGTGTCGCCGGCGGAGAAGCCGACGCGCGGCGCGTCGTAGTCCACGCCCATGCCGCTGGAACCGTAGAGGCCGATGCCGAGGTGGTGTTGGCGGTTCGCGCCCGCCGTCCAGGCGGCGCTGAGCGCGGGGATGTAGAAGACCGAGTCGTCCTTCTGCTTGCCGGCGGTCGGGTTGGCCGTGGACTCGATCGTGCGCGACGGCGCGAAGACCTGGAACGAGGCTTCCGCGCCGGGATCGACGTCGGTCAGGCCGGCGGGATTGAGGACGACCCAGGTGGAGTCCTGGGCGGCGGCGACGCCGGCCCCGCCGGCGCCTTGCTGTTGCGGACCGATGCCGATGAGATTGACGCCTTCCGTGGCGGAGGCAGCGAGGGCGGCTGCGAGCCATCCGGCGGCGGCGATCAAGCGAATGCGTTTCATGGAGGTGCTCCTGGGGTTGTTTCTAATTGAATGCCCAAAGAAACTAATGGAGGAAGATTCATATGTCAAGTATGTCTATTAACAAACTATATAATAAATACAATATCATGCTGTGCAAATGGATAAGTGAATAGAAATCGGACCTACTGCTTCTCGGCGTAGAAATCGCCGAGGCCGACCTTGGCAGCGTTGGTCGTGCTCCAATGGTAATCGCCGACTAGGACGCCGTCGCCCACGAGGGCTTGGCCGGCGACAAGGTTGATCTTTTGGTTGGCGGTGCCGGCCAGCATGGTGAAGACGAAGAAATCGTTGGTGACTTCGCCGGCGAGGGCGTACTGGACGGAATCGACCAGGCCCGTTCCGGACACGTCGGTCCCGGTCTGGGTCAGCGCAAGGGTCACGTTGAAGCTGACGGGACTGACGTTGGTGGTGCGCCCGAATTCGGTGCCCGTGAAGGTGCGCGCGTAATGTTCGTTGAAATCGAACCGCCAGGTGCCGGCCACGTTGGCCGCGGCGGGCGGCGGCACGTTGGTGACGACCACGAGGTTGGTGGTGACGTTGACGTTGGTGGTGACCACGAGGTTGGTGGTGACCACGACGTTGGTGACGACGTAGTCGTCGATGCCGTCGTTGGTCGTCGTGAGGGTGATTTCGTTGGTGATCGAGACGAAGTTGCTGACGACGACGAGGTTGGTGACGTAGCTGGTGACGTAGTTGGTCCCGCCGGTCGACGGGGTGGCGTTTGCGAGGCCGTAGAGCTTGAAGTTCCAGCCGCCATACCGGCGGAAGAAGGCCGCGTAGCTGGCGACGACGTCGCCGTCGGCGTCCAGCATGTCCACGTGGGGCACGTAGAGCATGCCGTCGGGGAAATAGTACGCCTCGTTTTCGGCGGCGGCGGGCCGGACCGCCGCGAGGAGAACCAGCCAGGCGCCCAGGCCCGCAATGGACAATCGCGATTTCATGCCGGCAGGATACTCCGGCCGGGGGCGGGGGTCAAGCGGAGGGCGGGGCGTTGCCCGGCGCCGGCGGCTCCGGATCGTCGGCGTTGGCGAATTCGGGATACAGCTTGTGGACGCAGTCCGGGCACAGGCCGTGGGAAAACAGGGCGTCGGAATTCTGCTGGATGTAGATTTCCAGCTGGTTCCAGTAGCCCTTGTCGTCGCGGATTTTCTTGCAGGAGGCGCAGATGGGGATCAGGCCGCTCAGGGTGCGGACGTTGGCGAGGGCCTCCTGCAGGCGTTCGGTTTCCTTGCGGAGTTCGGCGGTGCGTTCCTGGACCTGGACCTCGAGGTTGTCCTTGTGGGCGTGCAGTTCCACGTTCAGTTTCTTCAGGTCGGCCGTGTGCGCGCGAAACACGTGAACCAGCAGTCCGATGAAGGGCAGGCCGGCGACGAAGAAAAACAGGGCCACGGCCGCCGATTGCCGCAGATTTCGCCGAAGCAGGCGGTCGATGTCGCCGATTTCGCGGTCGGCGCAAGCGAGATAGGGCCGCCCGCCCGGCGACCGTTCCGGCACGGCGACGGACCGGAACGTGCCCCATTGGTCGGTGTAGTCGACGTAGACCGTCAGGTTTTCACGGAAGGCCGCAACGAATTCCTCCGGCACGTCTTCGTAGGGATAGAAGTACCACGAGTCGAGTTCCTGGGCCTCCTCTTCCGAAACGGAGGGGGCGGAGAAGAAAAACGCGCCGTCCTTTTCGGCGAGGGTATAGACCCACTTGAATCCGGATTCGACGCCGAACTCCGTCACGAGTCGGCGGTTGCGGAGTTCCTCGTCCTTGCCGATGGAGTCCTTGTCGAGCGCGCGGTCGTGGAAATCGTCGGCCAGCAGATACTTCAGGCTGCGGGCGGCCTGGAGCAGGCTGGCGTCGATCTCGGCTAGCAACGTGGTCTTGTGCTCGCGGTACGACCAGACGGCATAACCCGCCACCGCCACCACATAAAGCAGGAAGCACAGAACCAGCAGAAGCAGAACGGAGACGCTTCCGGTTCGCCGCGATGTGGGATAGGCTGGCTTGTTCATGGGATTGCATTAACAAGATTATAACAATTCGGGCGTTCCGCAAGGGAAAAAGGGAAAAATCGCCCAGATCGGGGGCGGAAGGAAGTCAGGACGGCCCGCGCGGTTCGGAAGACGCGGCGTCGGGCTTTGGCGCGGACTCGCGGTAGCGGGCGAGGGCGCCGACGACGGTGGCGATGGGGATCATCTCGGTGCCGGGCATCATGCAGTAGGCGCCGGCGGCGAGGGCGCAAAGGAGAGAGGGTTTGCGCTCGAGCCCGAGGGCGCGGCCCATCCAATAGCCGGCGAAAGCGCCGATGGGCAAGCCGAGATACCGGCCGATGGGCCCGAACGTGGCCAGATCCACGAAATCGATGATCAGCCCCGCGACGACCGGCCCGAACGCGCGGTTCAGGCGCTGGGCCTGGGAGGGTTTCGGTTGGGCGGGGGCGGATTGTTCCATGGCAGTGATTCCGTCCAGAGAAATAGACGATTTCGAGGGGAGAGGCAAGCCGGCCGGGACATGCCGAGCTTGGTTAAACTCGTTCACCATCCCGACCCCCACGACCTTGTGTCGTGGGTGAAGAAGTTCTATCCTCGGACCATGGAGTTTCCGCTCGTCCCCCACCTTTTCCTCTCCTGGACCGGCTGGCCGACGGCGGGCGCGGTTCCCGCCCGTCCCGCCGCGCCGTTCTTCGACGAGTTGCGCGCCGCCTGGGCCGCGGACGGACTGGAATTCCAGCATGTCGATTGGCGGCCAGCCGAAATCCAGATGGCGTTCCGGACGGGGCCGGACGTTTCGCCGGAATTCTTCGCGGCGCGGGTCAAGGGGCGGCTGCAGCATGCGCTGCGCCGGGCGGGGGCGCCGCTGGACTTCAACCGCAAAACCGCGGTGCGGGCGCTGGGCGACAAAACCGCGGGCGTCGTCGAGACCTATCTGCGGAAACAGACCGCGCGGGCGGAGCTGGTGGACGATCGCTACCGTGCGACGCTGGCGGCGGCGGCATTCGAGGATGCGGCGGTGGATTTGTCGGCGCCGGAGGAAACCGCGCGCGGACGGTATTGGTTCAACCTGCACCTGGTCGCGGCGACGGAGGGGCGTTTCCGGATCGGCAAGGAGGATTTCCTGGACAAGGTGCGCGCCGGGGTTTTCGCGTGGGCGCGGGCGACCGGCTGCGCGCTCAAGGCGTTCGCGCCGATGCCGGACCACGTGCATGTGGCGGCGCGGGGGCGGCCGGACCGGACGCCGCGGGAGCTGGGGGAGGCGCTGTGGCGGGAGCTGAACCGGGCGGCGGGGTGCCGGTTGATGAGCGATCAGGTGTATGCGGGGACGTTTTCGGAGTATGGGCGGGGCGTGCTGGGGTTGTCCTGAACTTGTTCACCCACGGCGCAAGGCCGTGGGGGTCCCCGATCCGGAACTCGTTCACCCACGGGGCAAGCCCGCGGGGGTCCCGATCTCGATCCCGACCCCCACGGGCTTGCCCCGTGGGTGAGGAAAGTTAGCCGTCGAGGAGCCGGCGCATGGGCTCGAAGGCGCGGTGATGGAGGTCGAGGAGGCCGCGGGGGAGGCTTTCGGCGAACCAGAGGGGGGCGAGGGCTTTTTCGAGTTCGTCGAGCAGCGGGCGGGTCTGGGCGGCGGGTGCGCCGGAAGCGACGAGCGCGCCGAACTGCAGGAACCGGCAGGCGAGGGCGAGTTGGGCGTGATCGGTTTCGTCGGCCCACTCGGTGGCGCGCAGCCGGGTGAATTCTTCCGCCCATTCGGGGGCTTGGGCCGCGATTTCGCGCAACGGAGCGGGATCGGCTGGCGCCGGGATGTTTTTCAGCGGCGCGAAAGGCCAGGCGGCGGCGGCCTCGGGCACGGAGCCGGCCAGCGAGAACAGTTCGGCGGGGCGGGCGTCGTCGGCCCCGAACAGGATTTTCGAAAAGGCGCGGTCGAAGGCGGCGCTTTCGTCGTTGGCGGGATTCCACGCCAGTTGCGCGCCGAGGGCCAGGCCGTGGAGGGCGCCGGGCGGCATGTTGAAGTGGCCGTAGTCGCCCCAGTCGGTGTTGAGCAAGCCGCGCGCGCCAAGTTTTTTTCCGGTGCGGGCGTAGGCGGCGATCACCGTGCGTGCTTCCTCGACGGCGTTGAAGATCCGGCCGAAGCCGCGCACGGAGGGGCAGACGATCGTGGGCAGGCCGCGCGAAATGAATTCGCCGCACTTCTCGAAGTTGTTCGAGGGGAAATAGGCCCAGTCGAGGATTTCGCAGCCGGCGGGCAGGTCGCCGATGGCGTCGGGATGCTTGAGCAGCATGTCGCCCCAGAGCATGAGCGACTTGCCGTGGCGGGCGGCTTCTTTTTGGAGGAAGCGGACGTGGTCGACGTACTGGCGGGCGACGTCGTCGGGGGAGGCGTCCGGGGTGCGCTTGCCGAGGTCGTAGGTTTCGTCGCCGCAGAGATTGAAACGGGCCGAGGAGAAGCAGGGCAGGAATTCGTCGAGGATGCGGCGCAACAGGTCTTGCGCATCGGGATCGCGCGTGTGGATCGTGCCGCCGCGGAGGCGCTGGAGCCAGGTGGCGGCTTCCCACGAGGGGGCCGGGAATTCGACTTCGGCGAGGTCGCGATATTGCGGCAGCGAAAGGATGCGCCCCATGTGGCCGAAGCAGGTGAAGGAGGGCACGAGTTCGATGAAGTGCTCGCGGCAGCAGGCGTCGAGCGCGCGCAGGTCGGCGTCGTCGTAGGCGTCGCCGTCGCCGGCGATGGCGGGATCGAAGCGGAAGCGGAAGGGGTGTTCGAAGTAGAGCTGGAGGTGGTTGATCTTGAGCGAAGCCAGCAGCCGGATGCGGCGCTTCAGCATTTCGAGGCGCGGGACGCGGCCGCGGCTGACGTCGAGGTAATAGCCGCGCAGGGGGAAGACCGGGGCGTCTTCGATTTCCAGGCAGGGCAGGGCGTCGCCGCCGCTCTGCGCGCGGAGCTGGCGGAGGGTCTGGAGGGCGTAGAAGAAGCCGGCGGCGTCGGGGGCGGCGAGGACGATGCCGTCGGGCGCGATGCGCAGCCGGTAGGATTCGGCGGGGCCGGCGGCGGTTTCGAGGCGGATCGCGGCGTCGACCTGCTGGCAGGCGACGTGGTGGAGGCCGGGGAACAGTTCGTGCAGGACCTTGGCGATGCGCGGGTCGAGGTGCTCCGGAACGCAAGCCGTCGGCGGCGCGGACAGCGCGCAAGCGCCGCCGAGCCGGCGCAGGGCGGTCGGGGCTGGAATCAGGCGCAGCATGGGCCGGAGCGGTTTTTACGTGGAACGTAAAAACTTTCGCGGAGTTTTACGTAGAACGTAAAAACTTCGGGGCGGGGGGACATGCCGCGGTTCTCCGCGCGGCTAGACGGCGGAGGGCGGCGTCTCGGGCCCGGTGGCGCGGGCCAAAAGGCCCTTGATGAAGGCCAGCTCGAAGGGCTTGGACAGGAACGCCATGACTTCGCCGCGCTGCGCCTTGGCGGCCAGCGCTTCGGAGGGTTCGCCGGTGATCAGGATCAGGGGGCGGCCGGCCGCGGCCTGCTTGAGCTGGTCCACCCAGTCGTTGAGGGGCGGGCTGTCGGGCAGGTAGATGTCGGCGATGACGACCTGCATGGTCGGGTCGGCCAGCAGGGCAAGCCCTTCGGCGCAGGTGGCCGCCTTGAAAGCTTCGTGGTGCAGGCGCGTGACGAGGGTGGCAAGGTATTCGCGGACTGCTTCGTCGTCGTCGATGATCAGGACTTTGGCCATGGAGAAGGGATGGGGATAAGGGTTGATAGGATGAAAAAAGAATTTACCGGGGCGACCGAACCTTGTCAACGGAAGTCCTTGTTCCAATTCGATTAGGATGGGTGAGGAATTGCTTGGCACGGCGCGCGCGGAAGACTAGGCTTTCCCGACGGAAGACACGAACCGGAGGATCTCCATGAGCGCGAATTTCAGTTTTTGGAACATGGCCTGCCAGCAGTTGGACCGCGTGGCCCAGCGAATGAACCTCGACCCGAGCATCCACGCCAAGATGCGCCACTGCGAACGGGCCTTGGTCGTCTCGGTGCCGATCCGGATGGACGACGGCCACGTGGAGGTGTTCGAAGGCTACCGCGTGCAGCACAATTCCGAACGCGGGCCCACCAAGGGCGGCATTCGCTACCACCCGGGCGTGACGCTCGACGAGGTCAAGGCCCTGGCGATGCTGATGACCTGGAAGTGCGCCGTGATCGGCCTGCCCTACGGCGGCGCCAAGGGCGGCGTCATCTGCGACCCGGCCACGATGAGCCTCGGGGAAGTCGAGCGCATGACGCGCCGGTTCACCAGCGAAATCGCGATCGTCATCGGTCCCGCCAAGGACATTCCCGCGCCGGACGTGAACACGAACCCGCAGACGATGGCGTGGATGATGGACACGTATTCGATGACGGTGGGCTATTCGGTGCCCGGCGTGGTGACGGGCAAGCCCATCGAGATCGGCGGCAGCCAGGGGCGCGGCGAGGCGACGGGGCGCGGCGTGGCGACGGTGATGATCGCGGCGGCGGAGCGGCTGGGGCTGCATCCGGCGCAGAGCACGGTCGCGATCCAGGGCTTCGGCAACGTGGGCAGCTCGGCGGCGAAATTCCTGCACGGCAAGGGCTTCAAGGTGACCGGCGTGACGGACGTCGGCGGCGGCCTGTTCAATCCGCGCGGGCTGGACGTGCCGGCGCTGCTGGCGCACGTGAAGCAGAGCCCGCACAAGCAGATCAAGGGCTTCGGCGGGGGCGAATACGTGGAGGGGCACGATGCCGCCAACGCGCGCCTGCTGACGATGCCGGTGGACATCCTGGCGCCCTGCGCGCTGGAAAACCAGATCACGGCCGAGAACGCCGCCGCGGTGAAGGCGAAGATCATCGTCGAAGGCGCCAACGGCCCGACCAGTCCCGAGGCCGATGAAATCCTCGCCAAGGCCGGCACGACGGTCGTGCCGGACATCTTGGCGAACGCCGGCGGCGTGACGGTGTCCTACTTCGAATGGGTGCAGGACCTGCAGGCGAACTTCTGGGACGAGGAAGACGTGAACCGCAGCCTGGACCGGCTGATGATGCGCAGCTACCAGGACGTGTCCGACGTGGCCGCGCGCGAGAAATGCGATTTGCGCATGGCGGCGCAGATCCTGGCCGTCAGCCGCGTCGCCAAGGCTGCGACCCTGCGCGGCATCTATCCGTAGGGCGCCCCGGCCGCCGCGCCGGCGCGCGGCGTTGAATCTTGATTTTCAAGACCGGGGATGCTACCCCACGCAAGTTCCATGTCCACGGGCGCATACAGAATCAAGGTCGCGGCGGCGGTCGCCATCGGCCTGGCGGTGATCGCGGCGGCGACCGGCTTGGCGCGGCGCGCCTTTCCGCCGCCGGCGAACTGCGTGGAATCGATGCGCAATCCGTACCGGTTCCGGGATTGGCCGGCCTACGTGGACGGCCTGCGGACGGCGGACGGCGCGGCGTGCGTGGTGTTGATTTCGGACTCGCAGGCGTACGGCGGGGAATATCCGGCGCGCAACGGCTATCCGGCCCGGCTGGAGGTTTTGCTCAACGAGCGGAAACCGGGCGGGATCGCCCGCTGGGAAGTGCTGAACCTGTCGATCGACGGGGTCACGACCATGGAATACATGGCGCTGGCGGCCCGGCTGCGGGAGGAAACGCCGCTCTGGCTGATTTCGGTCTCGGGCAGCGCGGACTACCGCGCGGAAAATTTCGAAAAGGGATTTACATTTCCGCGCACGGACCTGGTTCATCTGCCCACGGAAGCGCGGATCGCGCGGCGGCTGCCGGGGGCGTTCTGGCGCCGGCACGGCCGGGTGGAAGACACGCTGACGGCGTGGGTGACGCGGGTTTTTCCGCTGCTGCGCGCGCGCGACTATCTGTGGAGCTGGCTGGACACGCGCTATCCGGGGATGCAGAAGTCGTTCTATGCGCCGCGGACGACCTACCGTTTCTGGCAGTTGCCGGGCAAGGCGCGGACGAAACCCGTACCCGATCCGATCCCGGACCGGACGGGCGGACGGCTGGACCTGACCTACGACGAGCGCTCGACGGTGCTGCTGGCGGAATTCCTCGGCCAGCTCGCGCAAATTCCCGCGGTCCACAAGCTGGTGGCGACGGCGCCGCTGAAATCCGATTTCGCGGACACGCCGGACGGCGCCTGGGTCGCGGCGTTCCGGCGGGATGCCGCGCGGCTGGCGGGCGAAAACGGCTTGCCGTTCCGGGACCTGACGACGGCGCTGCCGCCGGCCGACTTCATCACGAGCAACCATTTCCACGACCGCAACCACCGGCGGCTGGCGGAATGGCTGGCGGACCATATCGCCGCGGAGACGGGGCCATAGGGCCATGCTGTTCGCGACCTACACCTTCGCGGTCTTCCTGGCGGCGGTCTGGCTGCTGCATCTGGCCTTGCCGCTGCGCGGGCGCCAGATCCTGCTGCTGGCGGCGAGCTACCTGTTCTACTGCTGGGAAACGCCGGTCTACGGCATCTTGATCCTCGCGTCCACGGTCCTGGACTATCTGGTGGGCCGGGGGCTGGAACGGACGGAAAACCCGCGCGGCCGGAAAGCCCTGCTGGGCGCCAGCCTGCTCGGCAACCTCGGCCTGCTGGGCTTCTTCAAGTACGGCGATTTCCTGGGCGAAAACCTCGTCGGCCTCGGCCGCCTGCTGGGCTTCGCGGGGCAGTGGGAGCCCATGGGCTTCATCCTGCCGGTGGGCATTTCGTTCTATACGTTCCAGACGCTGAGCTATTCGATCGACGTCTACAAGCGGCAGCTGCCGGCGGAGCGGAACCTGTGGACCTTCGCGCTCTACGTCTGCTATTTCCCGCAGCTGGTGGCGGGCCCGATCGAACGCGCGCCGCACCTGCTGCCGCAATTGCGCGAGCGGCACGCGGTCCGGCTGGAAAACCTGGTGGCGGGCGCCAAGCGCATCCTGGCGGGGCTGTTCCTCAAGCTGGTCGTGGCGGACCGGCTGGGCATTCTGGTGGACGCGGTCTTCGCCGCGCCGGGCACGCATTCGGCGGCGGCGACCTGGCTGGCGCTGGTGGCGTTCGGCGGGCAGATCTACTTCGATTTCGCCAGCTACGCGGGCATCGCGATCGGCACGTCGCGGCTGTTCGGCATCCGGCTGCGGGAAAATTTCCACCGGCCGCTGGTGTCGGCGTCGATCGCCGATTTCTGGAACCGGTGGCACATGACGCTGACGCGGTGGTTCCACGACTACGTGTTCCTGCCGCTGGGCGGGTTCCGCAAGGGCGGGCGTCGCGCGATCTTCAACGCCACGGCGGTGCTCGTGCTGTGCGGCCTGTGGCATGGCGCGCGCTGGAACTTCGTGTTCTGGGGCGCCTACCACGCCGTGCTGCTCACGGGCTACTACGCGTGGAAGTTCTACCGGAAACGGCAGGGCCGCCGCGCGCCGAAGAACGGGTCCGCCTGGGTCCTCGGACTTTCGGTGGCGGCGACGTTCTGGCTCAACATCGTCGGGTTGGTGTTTTTCCGCAGCCCGGACGTGGCGACCATCGGCAAGATCTTCCGCGCCTGCGTCGGGCTGCACGACGGCCCCGTGACGCCGTTCGGCTGGCCGCTGGGGGGCTTCGGGCTGTTGATCGCGGTCTGGCTGGCCATCGAACTGGCGCAGGAATACGGCGGGCTCAACGAAAGGTGGGCGCGCCTGCCGTGGCCGGTGCGGGCGGCGGCCTGGGGCGCGCTGGTCGTGCTGACCTATCTGGGCGCCGTCAACCAGCAGGCGCCCTACATCTACTTCCAGTTCTAGGCGCGGGCGGCCCATGCGCCGCCGGCCATGGGCCATGGCGATGTACCCGGCGCCGGGTGGGCTCCGCGGGGAACTGCTCGGATCCGGCGAATCGACGGCCGGACCGAACGGGGTATTGTTTTATAAAACAATCCCCGTTTTGGCGGGGCGGGCGCGGCGGCGGCGGCCCGAACTACGGGATTGATTCCGGGGACTTTTTTTGAGTGAATGCCCAGCTGTGTCGCGGCGCGGGGCGTCCCCGCCGCGCGAGGAGAAACCGTGTATTTAAAAGCGCTCGAAATGATCGGGTTCAAGAGCTTCGCCGAGCGGACGAAGCTGGTCTTCGAACCCGGAATGATGGCGATCGTGGGCCCGAACGGCTGCGGCAAGAGCAACGTGTCGGACGCGATCCGCTGGGTGCTGGGCGAACAGAGCCCGAAGGCGCTGCGCGGCGGCGCCATGACCGACGTGATCTTCAACGGCACCGACCAGGCCAAGCCGCTGGCGATGGCCGAGGTGAGCCTGACTCTGACGGATTGCGAGGCGGTCCTGGGGACGGAGTACAACGAGGTGACGGTGACGCGCCGCGTGTTCCGGTCCGGCGAAGGCCAGTACTTCATCAACAAGACCCCGTGCCGCCTGAAGGACATCCAGCGCCTGTTCATGGACACGGGCCTGGGCACGAATTCCTACAGCGTAATGGAGCAGGGGCGCATCGACCAGATCCTCAGCTCGCGCCCGGACGACCGCCGCGAGGTGTTCGAGGAAGCCAGCGGCATCAGCAAGTACAAGGCCGACAAGAAGGAGGCCCTGCGCAAGCTGGAGCACACCGAGGCGAATTTGCTGCGCCTGAGCGACATCATCAAGGAAGTGAAGCGCCAGATCATCTCGCTGCAGCGCCAGGTCGGCAAGGCCAAGCGCTACAAGAGCCTCCAGGACCAGCTGCGCGGGTGCGACGTCTGGCTGGCCAAGGGCCGCCTTGCCGAACTGGACGACTCGCTGGCCGCGCTGGAAACCGAGCTGAAGACCCATGCGGTGCGCGAAGAGGAACTCCGCGTCGGCGTGGAAACGGCGGAAGCCCGCGCGACGGAACTGCGCCAGGACATGGCCGCGGTGGAAGGCCGCATCGCCGCGGCGATGGATGCGTCGTCGGAGGCGTCCGGCGCGCTGGCCCGCGCGCGGGAACTGATCCGCGTCAACCGGGAGCGCGCGCAGGAACTGGAATCGCTGTCGCAGCGCGATTCGCGCGAGACGGAAAGCGCCAAGGCCAGCCTCGCCGGCCACGGCGACGAGCTGGACGCGCTGAAGAAGGATTTGATCGCGGCGACGGATGCCCACGAGTCCGCGCGCCAGGAACTGGAGCAGCGGCAGGCCGCGCTGGCCGCCCACGACCAGGAAACCGCCGCCGCCCGCAAGCGGCTCCAGGACCTGCGCACCGAGGCGCTGGACCTCGAGACGCGCCTGGCCCGTTTGCAGAACGAATGGAACGAGATCGAAGCGCGCGAGCGCACGGACCTGTTGCGCCGCGAGCGCTTCGCCGCCGAAAAGGCCGAGGCCGAGCGCGCGGTGGAATCCTACGCCGAGCGGCTGGGCCTGATGGCGGCCCAGCGCGACCAGAAACAGGCCGGCGCCGAAGAAGCCCAGCGCCAGGTCGCGGACCTGCGGCAGTCGCAGGCCGCCCGCGCCGAGCAATCGGCCGCGCTGCAGAAGGAAATGTCCAAGCTGGCCTCCGAGGCCGCGGCGCGCGAGGCGCAGGTCAACCTGCTGGCCCGCAGCCGCGCCGAGGCGCGCGGTTTCCCTGCCGGCGCGAAGAAGCTGCTGGAAAAGGCGGCGGTGCCAGGCGTCGATTCCAAGCAGGTTTTAGGTGCGTTGGCCCAGAAGGTCCGCGCCGACAAGGATCACCAGCTCGCGCTGGAAGCCGCGCTGCGGGCGTGGCTGGACGCGGTGGTGGCGCAGGACGCGGCGGCCGCGCTGGAAATCGCGAAGCAGCTGCAAGCGGTCCAAGGCGGCGCGGTCCGCCTGTTGTCCGCGGCGGGCGACGATCGCGCGGAGGCCCCGGCCGGCGCCGGCGAGCCCTTGCTGGACCACGTGAAGGCCCCGGCGGAGCTGGCGGGCCTGCTGCGGCGCCTGCTGGGCGGCGTGCGCGTCGTGGCGGCCGCCGCCGACGTGCCGGCGGAGATCCCGGCCAACCTCGCGTACGTCACCCGCGACGGCATCGTGGCGCGCGGCGACGGCTCCGTGGAATTCTGGGCTCCGGGCGAGAACGAAAGCAATCCGCTGGCCCGCGAACACCAAATGGCCGAATGGCAGGAAGATCTGGAACGTTTGCGCAAGGAGGCCGACGCGGCCCGCGCCCGCGCCGAGGCCTTGCAGCAGGACGAAACGGCGGCCCGCGCCGCGCTGGAAACCGCCCAGACCGCCCTGGAAAGCCAGCGCCGCGAAATGGCCCTGGCCGAAGGCGAAATCCGCATGGTGGAGCGCGAGGCCAAGCAGGCCGCCGAACGCGCCGAGACGATCGGCTGGGAACTGGATGCGCTGGTCAAGAAGACCGGCGCGGGCTCCCAGCGGCGCACGCAGATGGCCGGCGAGATGGAAACCATCCGCGCGCGCCAGGCGGACGTCCGCGCGCAGACCGCGGCCGATTCCGAAAAGCTGCGCCAGCTCGAGGACGAGCGCAACGCGCGCCTCGAGGCGGCGACCGAATGCCGCGTGGCGCTCTCCGGCTACAAGCAGCAGCTCGACGGCCTGCGGGCGCGCGGCGAACCGCTGGAAGCGCGCATCCGCGAGCTGGAAAGCCTGATCCGCGAGCGCGCGGCCGGCATCGATTCCTACCGCGAACGCGTCGCGGCGCTGCAGGCGGCCACGCGGGACGCCGAAGCGCAGATCGGCCCGCTCGAGGCCGAAGGGGCCCGCTGCCAGGCCGAACTGCAGGAAACCCGCGCGCAGCGCGACAACCGCAACGCCGAGCTGGTCCGCAGCGACGCCGAGCTGCATGCGCAGCGGGCGGAACTGGACGCCGTGCGCGAAAAGCGCAACGGCGTGGACATCCAGCTCGCGCGCCAGCGCCTGCACCGCCAGAACCTCGTCGAGCGCATGAGCGCCGACTACGGCCTGCAGCCCGCCGACGTGCTCAAGACGAAGGAGCCGGAATGGGAGGAAGGCGCCCAGCCCGCCGACCGCGAGGCGCTCGAAACGCTGGTGGCGGAAATCCGCACCAAGATCCAGAGCATGGGCCCCGTGAACCTCGTCGCCATCGAGGAACACCAGGAGCTCGAAGAGCGCTTCGCGTTCCTGAGCCAGCAGAACGACGACCTGGTCAACGCCAAGCAGCAGCTGCTCGACCTGATCCGCAAGATCAACGACACGACGACCTCGCTGTTCACGGCGACGTTCAACCAGGTCAACGAGAACTTCCAGGAGCTGTTCAAGCAGCTCTTCGGCGGCGGAAACGCCAAGCTGGTGCTGGTGGACGAAGAGAACGTGCTGGAGTCGGGCATCGAGATCATCGCGCGCCCGCCCGGCAAGAAGCTGCAGACCGTCTCGCTGCTCTCCGGCGGCGAGCGCACGCTGACCGCCGTGGCGCTGCTGTTCTCGCTGTTCAAGGTCAAGCCCAGCGCGTTCTGCCTGACGGACGAACTCGACGCGGCGCTCGACGACAGCAACATCGCCCGCTACCTCGAAATGCTCAAGGGCTTCATCCTGGGCACGCAGTTCATCGTCATCACCCACAACCGGCAGACGATCGGCCGGGCCGACGCGCTCTACGGCGTGACGATGGAAAAACAGGGCATCTCGAAGATCGTCTCGGTGAAATTCCGCGACGAAACCGAGGCCAAAGCGCCGGCGGAAGCACCGGCGGAGGCCCCGGCGTCCGATCCGGCCTAAGGCGCGGTTGGATTCGTTGCCGCCGGCCCCGGTGAGGCCGGTTCGGCACCGGCTTCCGGTTCCAGCGGATCGAGGATCCAGCGCTTGTTGTACCAGAACCATTGGCCGGGATCCTGGCGGATTTCGGCATCGACGATGTCCATGACGATCTGGGAAAGGCGCGCGGCGTCGTCATCCTTGGACAGGGTAGGATCGGGCTCGAACGGCCCGTGGAGTTCGACGGAATGGCGCGTCCAGCCCTGGCGTTTCATGATGGCGAGGAAGATCGGCACTTCGGTCTGGCGGGCGAAATGCCCCATGCCGGGATAGAGGTTGGCCTCGCCGCCGAGGAACCGCACGCGCACGCCGGGCAGCCGGGAGCGGAGGTCGGGCATGATGGCCAGGAACTTGCCCTTGCGCAGATTGGAAAAGATCTTGCGCAGGGTGGCGCCGGAGCCGCGCTCGAGCAGTTCGACGCCGGGGGCGTGGCGCAGGCGCTGGAGATAGTCCTGCACCAGCGGATTCTTCTGCACGCCGGTCAGGGTGAACATCTCGATGCCGGCGGCCGGGACGACGATGCCGGCCAACTCCCAGTTGCCCATGTGGGGACAGGCGAAAACGGCGCCGCGGCCGGGGTGGCTCGCGGCGAAGTCCCGGACCCGGCTCAACGCCTCCGGCATGCCGATGGGCGGCGGCAATTCGCGCGCATGGCCATGGCCGACGTAGAGGACTTCGGCGAGGTTGAACGCCACGTTGCGGAGGGACTGCCAGGCGATGGCGCGGGCCTGGCGGGGCGTGCAGGTATCGCCCAGCACGGACCGAATGCGCCGGATGGCCTCCCGGCGGCGCGAAGCCGCCAGCGCGAAGCCGACGCGGGCCAACCCGGCGGCGCAGAGCAGCGCCGGCCGGTAGGGCAGCGCGGCGACGAGTCCGCACGCGCCGCGCAACAGCAGATATTCGGCCCAATGCTTCGGCCGGTGCTTCATGGCGCATCCTCCGCGCGGGGCTGGCGCTTGGGCACGCGCCGCGCCAGGACGGGATCGGTCCAGGCTTGCGGGATGAATCGGGCCATCAGTTCGACCAGTGGCGCCGCCAGCGTGACGCCGTAGCGGCGTTTCGGGCGCGGCGATTCCAGGGCGTGGCGGATCTTGCGGGCGACGTCTTCCGGCGGCCGGGTAAAGAGATCGGCTTTCTTGTTCTGGCGGCGGCGGCGCTCGATTTCGCGGGCGTAGACGTCGCCGAATCCCGACTGCGCGCGGTCCACGCCGCGGTCGAGGGCCTCCGCGGCGTTTTTCCGGAAGCGCGACAGGATGGCGCCGGGTTCGATCAGCGCCACCCAGATGCCGGACCCGCGCAGTTCGACGCGCAGGGCGTCGGCGAGGGCTTCCACCGCGAACTTGGAGGCGCAATAGCTGCCGACCATGGGCGTCGCGATGCGGCCGAGGACCGAGCCGACGTGGACGATGCGGCCGCAACCTTGCCGGCGGAACGCCGGCAGCAGGGCGCGGGTCAACTGGTGCAGGCCGAAGACGTTGGTTTCGAACTGGGCGCGCAGGGCGTCGCGAGACATGTCCTCGAGGGCGCCGGCCTGGCAATAGCCCGCGTTGTTGACGAGCGCGCCGAGCGCGCCGTCCGTGCGCGCGAGCGCTTCGGCCGCGGCGGCCTCCACGGAGGCGGGATCGGCGAGGTCCAGCGCGAGGGGCTCGAAACCCTGGGCGCGCAAGGCGTCGAGATCGGCGGGCTTGCGGGCGGTGGGAAAAACCTGCCAGCCGGCGGCGCGCAGCGCCTCGGCCGTGGCGGCGCCGATGCCGGACGAGCAACCGGTGATCAGGACCGAACGGGATGGAACGGCGGGAATGCGCATGCGGGGGCATCATCTCCGCGCGGGCGCCGGACGTCAAGGCAGGGGTGGGGACTTGGGCGGTGAGGGGCTCGAACCCCCGACATCCACGGTGTAAGCATGGCGCTCTGACCAACTGAGCTAACCGCCCGGACGATTGCCCGTACCTTACGGCACGGCCGGACGCCGCGCAATCCTGTTGTCGGGCGCTTCGCCGGCCGCTAGGATGCGCGGCATGAAATCGGCGAACGAAGCGACGGGCTTGGACTACCGGCAGCGGATCTGCCGGGCGATGAACTTCATCAGTGCGAACCTCGGGCGCGACCCGTCGTTGGAGGAAATCGCGGCGGCCGCGAATTTCTCGCCCTATCACTTCCACCGGATCTTCACGGCGGCGACGGGCGAGACGGTGTTCGGGTTTCTGCGGCGGCTGCGGCTGGAATGGGCCGCGAACCGGCTGCTGGCGAATCCGCGGGACGACGTCACGGCCGTGGCGCTGGACTGCGGTTTTTCGAGCTCGCAGAACTTCGCCAAGGCGTTCCGGGTGCGGTTCGGAACGACGCCGACGGCCTTCCGGCGCAGCAAGCGGGGAAACAAACCGCGCAACGCCGGAGAAGCGGGATCTTTCTTCGTGGGGCAGGATGCGGGCCAGGTGAAATTGGTTTCACCGCAACCTGAAAGGAAGATCGAGATGAAAGCCATCGTGAAGGAAATGCCGGCGTGGCACGTCGCCTACGCGCGGAAGATCGGGCCGTACGGCAAGGACGTCTGCGAGGCGGCATTCGGCGAACTGATGCGCTGGGCGGGCCCGCGCGGGCTGATCGGCCACGGGCCGATGCTGGGGATGTACTGGGACAACCCGGAAGTGACGGCCCCGGCGCAGTGCCGGACCGACGCCTGCCTCCCGGTGCCGCCGGGCACGCCGGTGGACGCGCCGATCGCGCTGCAGGACGTCGCCGGCGGGCCGTACCTCGTCTGCGAATTCGACGTGCCCGTCACGGGCTTCGGCGCGGCGTGGGAAGAAACCTTCCGCTACGTGGTGGACCACGGCCTGGAATGCGCGGACCAGCCGTGCTACGAGCTGTACCACGACGACTGCACCGGCCCGACGTGCCGGTTCGACGTCTGCGTGCCGCTCAAGAAGAAATAGGTCGCCCGCGCGCGTCGCACAAGAAGAGGCCCGCCGGAAGGCGGGCCTCTTTCCGTTGCGCGGCTCGGAGCCGGAAGAACCTCAATCGACGCTGCAGATGACCCGGGGGTTCTTGAGGTTGTCGAAGATGGCGTTGGCGGCGTCGGCGTCCCGGAAGGTCACCACGTGGCCGTCGAGGAACAGGACGTTGCGGACGTTGGCGCCGTGGTTGTCGGCGTCGGTGATGTCGGGCATGTCGCCGGGGGTGGCGGGCCCGTACTCGCGGGAATTGGATTCGTCGCAGAGCATGGGCGCGAGGGCCGGGGTTTCCACGGTGCGCATCAGGTGGTAGCCGGAAACGTACATGTAGCTGCAACTGCCGGCCTGCGACTTGAAGGAGGCGATGTCCCGGGCGGCGGCGACGGGGGAATTGCCGTCGAGCTTGTCGCTGGGACAGACCCAGAGGCGCAGATCCTCGACGTAGCCGTTGGTATAGACCATGACGGCGATGGCGGTGAACTCGGGCGTTTCCGAGAACGTGCCGTCGGCGGGGGGGAGCGGCTTGTGGTGGGGCATGGCCCCCTGGTGATCGGTGGCATAGGTGGCAAAGGCCACGCCGAGGGACTTCAGGTTGTTGGCGCAACTGGACCGCCGGGCCATTTCGATGGCCTTCAAAGAAACGGGCAGCAGGATGGCCACCAGCATGGCGATGATGGCGATGACCACCAGCAGTTCGATCAGGGTGAACGCGGATTTCTTGTGCATGGAGGGTTCCTTTCGGGAGCTCAGGGATTGGCCAAGGTGGTCATGAAGGCTTTCCAGTCGACCGGCGAGTACCAATTGGTGGCGGCCGAGCCGTTGGTCTGGGCGTTGAAGACCCAGTTGACGCTCTGTCCATAGTTGGTCGGCACGACCAGGGCGTATTCCCAGACGGTGCCGGCGACGTTGGTCATCGGCCGGCTGGCCGCTTCCGCCCAGCCGGAATCGAAGCCGAGGTGGACGTTGACGTTGGTGGCGGCGGCGATGGCAGTTCCGGCCACGTCGAGGGAGACGGAGAACAACTGGTCGGGGACGGGCTGGTCGGGCGTCCAGGTGGCGGGCCCGCCGCGCATGGTCTTGAAGTTGTCCCCGCCGAGCCAATTGTCGCCGTCGCGGAACTTGAATTCGACGGTCGAACCGTCGGCCGCGGCGTCGAGCGGAACGTCCACCGCCCAATGGCCGTCGCCGAGGAATGTCATGGGGGTGAGGCCCCAGCCGTTGAAGGTGCCGGCGGCGGCGAGGGCGCGCTTGCCCTTGAGGTCGCCCTTGTATTGGCTGTAGTGCAGGCGCCAGACGGCGGCGGTGGCCGGCACGGCACTCGGTTCCCAGAACGTGGGGAGCGGATCGGGCTCGATGCCGGCGTAGGGGGCGTAGTATTCCTTGACGGCGGAGACCTGGCCGACGGCGGCGGACCACACGCGCTTGCCTTCGTTGGTGTCGCCGGGGACGGCGCGCAGGCCGTAATCTTGGAAGCCATCGGCCAGGCTGGTCGAAATCAGCAGCCCGTGGGCGCCTTCGGTCAGGACGTTCTCGAACTGCACGGTGGCGACGTCGCCGGAAACGGCGACGGCCATGCCCACGGGGGCGTTGGTGGGCGGGGGCGGCGGGATGGCCTCGTTGTCCCACGTGAACGGGTCGAGGACGATGGCGGCCGCATCGGTCGGATCGGCGACGTAGTATTCGATGTTGCTGGCGGGGCTTTCATGCGTGGCGCCGCCGGTGGTCAGCACGTAGAATTTATAGATGAAGCTGCGCGGCGTGCGGCGGGTGAGCCAGTAGGTGTCGCCCAGATAGGGTTCGGTGCCGGGGATTTCCTCGGGATAATAGACGGACGCGCCGCCGCCGACGAGCGAGTAGGGGGAATTGGGCTCGATGGCGGCGTCGTAACCGTCGGCGGTGAGGGACCAGAGGCGGGAATAGACGCCGTCGTCGGCGGTCGCGTCGCCGCGGGTGCCGTCGTCGACGAGCTGGACGCCGGCGTTGGTCCAGGTCAGATAGACGGTGTTGTTGGGATAGTCGCTGGAGTTGCCGCCTTCGTTGTCGCCGGTGTCGTTGAAGCCGCGCAGCGGGTCGGAACCGAGGACCATGACGCGCTGGAGGTTGTCGCGCTTGCGCATGGAGAGATCGAGTTGGAAGAGCACGGTGCGGTTGGTGCGGACGCCGGCGTCGCCGCGGCGCACGTCGGTGAACAGCCGGTTCTGGGCGGAGGGCAGGTTGGTACTGCCGGGATTGCGCAGGGGATGGGCGGCGGCGCCGAGATGTTCGACCACCGTGACGGGCGTGCCGTCGGTCGGCAGGGTCAGTTGGCGGGAAGCGCTGGCGAAATCGGTGAGGCGGATGGCCTCGTAGTTGTTGGTGCCGGAGATGCGGCCGCTGTACTTGTAGAACAGCTCGGTCGGGGAGCCGGGCGGAAAGACGACGGCGGCGGAGGTCCAGCCGTTGGAGCCGGGGATGGGCGTCAGCGGGACGGTTTCGAACGGCGGATAGCCCCATTCCAGCGGCAGGGACGAGCCGTTGACGAAGAACGCGGTGGGCTTGGCGTGGGAAACGCTCGCGCCCATGCCGGAGTTCGTGAAGACCTGGAACGTCACGGTGACGGCCTGCGGAATGCCGCTGGCGGCCGGGAAAAGGCAGTGGTCGGTCGTGCGGGAGAAACCGCCCAGATCCTGGACGCCGGTGGCGCGGATGGGCACGAAATTGGTGGCGATGGGCGCGGCCAGATCCAGCAGCACGCCGTAGGCGCCCTGCGCCGTCGCGCCGATGGGCGCGGCACCGTCGATGGTCCAGCGGGCGAGGTCCACGACGGACGTGGCGGCGACGGCCTCGTTGAAGGCCACGTAGACGGACGAACCGCCGATGGCGCCGGCGGCGGCCCGGATGTAGGGGGCGTTGCCTGCGCTGCCGAAGTTGTCGGGCGCGCCATCGGCATTGGCGTCCACCGTCACTTCCATGTAGTCGAGGGTCGTGACGACGCCATCGACGTAGTCGGGGACGGCCTGGTTGGGGATGGTGTCCGGCGAGCTCCAGGCGCTGGCGGGATCGTTGTTGTGGATGCCGGCGAGCAGGCGCAGGGTCGCTCCGCGCGGAATGGTTTCGCCGGGCTCGACGGTGCCGAAGCGGGTACCGGCGTAGAGGTTCGTCCAGGGGATGCGCGCCTCGAAGCCTTTGTGGGGGCAGGGCGTCGCGTCGTTCACGCTGGCCATGTCCACCGGCGAACCCGCGGGGACGGCGCCGTTGCCGGCGTCGAACAGCGATTCGAGATTGTTGGTGGAAGGCTCCGCGACGCCGTCGTAGAGGACGCGGATGCAGTTGTTGTAGGTGCCCTCGCTGGCCAGCATGACGTCGAGGCCGAAGCCGCCGCCGCCGACCCAGCCGTAGTCGTTGTATTGGATGAAACTGGGATCGACGTTCGTCCAGTTGGTGGTCGTCGTCGCGCCGGTGCCGGCGCCGGGATCAAGGTCGAGCAGGACGACGAGCTTGTTGTTGTCCGCCTGCCAGGCCTGCAGGGCCACGTAGAGGTAGGTGGCGTCCCAGGTGACGTAGAGGTTGGACAAGGTGCCGTTGGCGCCCCAGGTGGAAGCGCCGTGGAAGGTATCCTTGAAGTCGTAGTCGTCGTACTCGATGGGGCGGCCGTCGAGGACGACGGTATTGTAGGGCGTCGCGAGCGCCGCGGCGGCGAGTCCGAGCAAGCAACAGAACGAAAGAATCCGTTTCATGAGCGCCTCCAGAGCATTTCCATGACTATACCGCGCCCCGGGCGCCGGCAAAAGGGGAAAATCGCCCGGCGGCGCCCCCCGAGCGCCTGTGCGATTCGGTCTCCGTCGCCGGGACGACCGGCCGTTGCCGCTGGAGCGAAACCCGTCTTGATTCCGGCGGGCGGATGGCGCACACTGGCGCCAGACTGAAGGAGCACCCATGAAGCGCACGAACCAGGCCGGATTCACGTTGGTGGAATTGTTGACGGTGATCGCGATCATCGCGCTGCTGGCGGCGCTGATCCTGGGGCTGGCCGGCAACGCCCAGAAATCGGCCGCGCGCAACAAGGCGGAGGCGGAAATCGAGCAGTTGTCGGTCTTCATCACCGACTACCAGATGAAATACGGCCAGGTGCCGCCTTCCTCCGCGGCGCTGTCGAACGCGCTGGTGGAGTCCAAGCACGCGCTGACCCACTTGCAGGATCCGTGGGGGATGGCCTACAGCTATTCGAACAGCTCGAAGGCCACGTTCTACCTGTGGTCGTTCGGCGGCGATTTGTCCTCGCCGCCCACGAATCGGCCGATCTGGATCGGCAACCCGGCGCCCTGAGCGCCGGTCAGGGCGCGGGGCGGGAGAAACGAGTCGGGTTGCTTGAAATTTCCATCTCTATGAGATCGAGATGCTCCTGGCGTTCGGTACAAGGCGAGGAGGCAAAATGACGAAAACGACGTATGGCATGGGGTTGGCTGCCATCGCGGTTGCCATTGCGGTTGCCGTCGTCGTCCTGCGGATGCCCACTCGCGAGACCCGGGCGGTGCGCCAGGGGCTGGCCGAACTGCAAGCGGCAACGGATCCGATCAGCCGCTATGAAAGCATGGGGCGCATCGCGAGAGTCGATTATTCGAAAGCGGATCGACGCACGCAGGGCGAGTATCTGGAGATGCTGATCAGGATGTATCGGCACGATCCAACCCCCGTTGTCCAGGGGGAGGCTCGTGTCCACCTGCAAAGGACGGAGTTCGCATTTCCGGCGCAAAAACGCCAATTGGCGGAACTGATGCAAGCCGGGGACAGTCTCGGGCTGATCCTCGCGGCCAAATGGGGAGTGACGAATTATGTGGCCGACGCCGAGCGCATTCTGGCGACCCAGGTGACGACCAACTACAACGATTATGGCTCGGTATTTCCACACGCGTTGCTGCCTTACGAAGGGCGCTATGCGGACAGTCATTTGTTGCCGGGGGTCATCTATCTTGCCCCGGAAGACGTGGCGTTGGCCTATCTGGTGAAGATCGGGGCCCGCCCCCGTCAAGAGATCCTGGAAAAATACGCCCAGGCGCCGGAAATACTCCATAACCGAAAACCATGGGCGAAAGACAAGGTGTACTGGTATCCAGCGCTCATGTTGGCCGGTTGTGCGCCCGCAGAGAAGCCGACCATGCCAAATCCGGTCGAATGACGGAAATTCGGAGTCGGCGGCAGGGCAATCTGGCGCCCTAGGGCGGTTTTCAGAATACCGTAGCCGCTCGAAGTCGGAAACAGCCCGGCTCGGCAGGGACGCCTCGCCCTACCCATAGGCCGTATTGAAAGCTTGGGGTAGGGCGAACCCTCCGGGTGAGCCGATCTCTCTGGCCGTTCAAAAACGGCCACAGTAAATCTGAATTTGCTCTAAAACTGGCGCGCCGGTCAGGGCGCGGGGCGGGGGCCGGGGAAGACGGGGTCGAGTTCTTTCAGGAACTGCAGGAACTCGGGGCTTTCGCGGATGGGGGCCAGGTCGGGATCGTTGAGATAGGCGCGGAACTGCGCGGGGGGAATCTGCGCCATGGCGCGGCGCAGCCAGGGGATCGCGGCGGGGGCGTTGGTTTCCTGCGCGAAGAGGGCGCCGACGTTGAAGAGCGCGGAGAAGTTGCGGGGATCCATTTCGAGGAGCGCTTCGAGCTGTTCGCGGGCGCCGGCGCGGTCGCCGACGCGGGCCAGGGCCACGGCCAGGTTGTTGCGCGGGCCCGGCAGGTTGGGAAACGCCGCGACGGCTTCGCGCAGGACCGCGACGGCCTCCGTGGAGCCGGGCTGGCCGAGGCGCATGACGCCTTCCTGCAGCAGGGCGGGCTTGTAGTCGGGATGCAGGCGCCGGCAGGTCTCGATGAGTTCCATCGCGAGATCGACGTTCTGGGCCTGGAAATAGGCGAAGGCGAGATTGGTGAGGGCCTCGGGGTGGAAGGGCTCGATGCGCAGGGAGGCTTCGAGGACGGCGATGGCGCGGTCGACGTTGCCTTGCTGGAGATAGATCAGGCCGAGGATGCGCTGGGCGCCGGCCATCTTGGGATAGGCCTTCAGCGCGGCCAGCGCGCGCTCTTCGGCCTGCTCGAACCGCTTGGCGACGAGATGGGCGGCCGCTTCCCGGAAGGCGGCCAGGGATTCCTCCATTTGCGCGGATTGTTCGAGGACGGGGGCGACGACGGGGCGCGCCGCCGCGGGCGGCGCGGCCGGTTTGGCGGGACGCGCCGGCGCGACGGGCGCGGGGGCCGGCGGCGGTTCGGGCTGGATCAACAGCGTGCCGCGCCGCTTTTCCTCCCGCAGGACGAGCCCCAGCGCGCCGACGAGCAGCAGGGTGAAGATCGCCACGAACGTGAAGATGCGCCGGTTGGCCGCCGCGCGCAGCTCGTCGGGCTCGGGCACGGGGTCGGGACGATGCGGCGAGGGCGCGGTCATGGCCTAGGGATCCAGATTCAGGAGCTGGCCGGTGTCGAAATCGAGCCGCCGGTAATAGCAGTTGCGCGGCTGGCCGGCCTGGTTCTTGGTGTGGCAGATGCCGCCGCGGCGCGGCCGCACGACGTAGACGAGCGAATTCTGCTCGCAGTTGACGCGGACTTCGAGCAACTCGAAGGTCTCGCCGGAGGTCTTGCCTTTTTCCCACAGCTCGTTGCGGGAGGTGCTCCAGAAGATGGCCGTGCGCTCGGCGATGGCCTTCTTCAGGGCGAGCTCGTTGGTATAGGCGATCAGGATGATTTCGCGGGTGTCGGCGTGCTGGACGGCAACGGGGATGACGCCGGGGCAGGCTGCGACGGCCTTGGCCAGCTTGTCGAAATCGAGGGTCAGGGCGGTGCCTTCTTCGAGCTCTTTCATGCGGGGACTCCTTGCGGGGCGGGGGCTTCCGCGGCGAAGGGCGCGCGGACTTCGATGCCGTGGGCGGCGAGATAGGCCTTGGCCTGGGGCACGGTGAATTCGCCGAAATGGAAGATCGAGGCGGCGAGCACGGCGTCGGCGTGGCCTTCGGCGATGCCGGCGCGCAAATGGTCGAGGGTGCCGACGCCGCCGGAGGCGATGACCGGCACGGGCACGGCGTCGGCGATGGCGCGCGTCAGCGCCAGATCGTAGCCGTTCTTGGTGCCGTCGCAGTCCATGCTGGTGAGGAGGATTTCGCCGGCGCCGCGGCGGACGCCGGCGCGGGCCCATTCGACGGCGTCGAGGGCGGTGGGCTGGCGGCCGCCGTGGGTGTAGACCGTCCAGCCGGGCCGGCCGTCGGGATTGCGGCGGGCGTCGATGGCCAGCACGATGCATTGCGCGCCGAACTGGCGGGAGGCTTCGGCGATGAGATCGGGGTTGAGGATCGCGGCGGTGTTGAGGGAGACCTTGTCGGCGCCGGCCTGGAGCATGCGGCGGATGTCGGCGGTGGTCCGCAGCCCGCCGCCGACGGTCAGGGGCATGAACACCTGGCGGGCGACGGCACGGACGACGTCGACCAGGGTGTCGCGGCCGTCGCTGGAAGCGGTGATGTCGAGGAAGGTCAGCTCGTCGGCGCCTTGGGCTTCGTAGGCCTGGGCGACGGCGACCGGATCGCCCGCGTCGCGCAGCTCGACGAACCGGACGCCCTTGACGACGCGCCCGCCGGTGATGTCGAGGCAGGGAATGATGCGCTTGGCGGGCACGGCGCGGATTCCCTAGGGCCAGTACTGCACGATCTGGTCGACGATGCGCCGGCCGAGATCTTCCGCGGCGGGCCGCAGGGCGACGGCCTTGGACGAGGTCATGTCGCCGGCGAAATCGAAGTCGTACCAGCCGGTCACGGACGGGGATTCGACGACCACGGAGCGGTCCGCGCGCCGGACCAGCGCGAAGGAGGCCTTGATGCTCATGCGGTACTGGTTGGCGGTCGAGGCGCTGCCCGATTCGTAGGCGACCGGATCCAGCCAGAACCGGTCCAGCGTGATTTCGAGGACGACGTCGGCGTCGTCCGCGGAGGCGACGCGCAGCGAGCCGTCCATCTGGATTTGCGACAGGATCGCGCGGGTGACGTCCTGTTCGATCAGCGGTTCGGGGGTTTGGTTCCGGCAGGTGGGCACGTAGACGGTCCGGATGTCGGCCGGCAGCATGGAGCCGAGGCGGTAGTTGGCGCAGCCCGCGGCGAACAGGAGCAGCAGGACGGCGGCGGCGGCGGGAATTCGCTTCATCTTAGTTCTCCTCGGGCGTGAGCTGGGCGATGCGCTCGCGGGCCTCGGCGGCCTGCGGCGCGTCGGGAAACAGGGCCGCGAAGCGGCGGTATTCGATCAGCGCGGATTCGGGCTTGTGCAGGATGCGGTCGTAGTAGCGGGCCCGCGCGAAGGCGGCGGCGGCCTGCCGGTCGCGCAGCTTCGCGAGGTGGCCCTCGATTTCGCCCCGCAACGCGGACTCGGGCTGGCGCTGGAGAAAAAGGGTGCAGGCCGCGATCGCTTCGGCGAGGGCGCGGACGTCGTTGGGCGCGTCCGCGGAGAGCTCGACGTGGCAGCGGGCTTGCGCATAGGCGGCCTGGGCGGCGAAGGGGCTTTGGGGATGGCGGTTCAGGGCGGTGAAATAGGCGTCGATGGCTTCGTCGTATTCGTAGGCCCGCTCGTGGGCCGCGCCGATCAGATAATAGGCCTCGGCCGCGAACTCGCCTTCGGGCGCGCTGGCGACGATTTTCTGGAACAGGGGAATCGCGCGTTCGGGCGCGGCGAAGCCCGGCAGGAAGAGGAACTGGCCCTTTTTGCGCTCCATCAAGGTTTTGGCGAGACGCATCTGGCGCGCCAGCACGTCGTTGAACTCGAACCGGCCCGGATAGTGGTCCACCAGATGCTGGTAGGCGTCGAAAGCGGCCTGGAGTTTGCCGCGGTCGTCCAGACGGCGGGCGTAGGTGGTCTGGGCGGCCGGCGCTTCCTCCGCGTTCGGCCACCAGATGCGCAGGGCGAGCGCCTGCTTGGCCGCCGCGCGGGTCCGGCCAACGGCGTCGAGCGCCTGCACGTGCGCCCACTGGGCGTCCGGCGCCTTTTCGTGCGGGCGGATGAACAGGTGGAATCCCCGCCCCGGCACTTCCTCCGTATAGGGTTTTGCGGCGGCCACGGCGCCGGCCGGCGCGGCCAGGACGGCGCCCAGCCCAAGGGCCCATCCGACGCGTCGCCAACGGCCGATGAAAGGGGATTTCGACATGGCCGGAACATTACGCAACGCGCCGAACCCGGTCAAGGCTCGAGGGGGCGCATCTGCGATTCGGTGCAAGGATCCAGCCTGAAGGCTGGACTACGAACGGGTCTGGTATGTAGTCCACGCTTTAGCGCGTGGCTGTCCTTTCCGGCCTGAAACGCGGGTGGATGCATCGAATCGCAGATGCGTCCGGCTCGAGGCATGCCCGGGGATGGACTTGCCTGCATGGGGCCAAATAGCATACGGTGCGCAGGATCGAACGCTCATGACGTCTTTTGCGACAAACTGGATGGCCGCCCTGATGGGGGTGGTGGAAGGAATCACGGAATATCTGCCGATCTCCTCCACCGGGCATCTCGTTCTGGCGGAAACGTGCCTGAAAACCGCGTTCCACGAAAGCTTCGAGGTGGTGATCCAGTCGGGCGCCATGCTGGCGGTGCTGGTGGAATACCGCCGGCGCTTCCTGCGGCTGGCGGATTTCCGGTCCGCGGCTGGCTTTGCGGGGTTCCGCGGGCTGTTTTGGCTGTTCCTGACCACCCTGCCGGCGATGGTGCTGGGCCTGCTGTTCCACGACGCGATCAAGGCGAAGCTGTTTTCGCCGGCGACGATCGCCGTCGCCCTCGGGGTCGGCGGCGTCGCCATGATCGCGCTGGAGCGGTTCCTGCCGTCGCACGACGAAGGCGGCGTGGACGCGGTCGGGTGGAAGCGCGCGCTGGGCGTCGGCCTGTTCCAGTGCATCGCGATGATTCCGGGCACGTCGCGCTCGATGGCCACGATCCTCGGCGGGCGGCTGATGGGGCTGGGGCGCAAGACCGCGGCGGAATACTCGTTTTTCGCGGCCGTGCCCGTCCTGCTGCTGGCGGGCGTCTACGATCTCTACAAGGGCTGGGCCACTCTGCAGCGCTCCGACCTGGCACCCTACGCCATCGGGCTCGTCGTCTCGTTTTTCGTCGCGTGGGCCTCCATCCGCTGGCTCATGCGGCTCATCTCGCGCCACACCTTCGAGGGCTTCGGCTGGTATCGCATTGCCCTCAGCCTCGTGGTGTGGTGGGCGCTGGTGAAATAGGGCACAGGAGTCAGGGGGCAGGAGTCAGGGCACAGCCCAATCCCCAAAGCATCCCGCACAGCCAATCCGCGCCCGAGCTGTGGCCGAAGGCGCAGACGGCTTTCACGCGGGCGGACGAGGGGGTCTGCAGCAGTTTTTTCACCGCGACGTTGACGCGGCCTGCGGCCGAAAGCTCCAGGAAGGCGTTCGAAACCGGATTGTTTCCGCGGGCATGGCGCAGGATTTCCTGCGCGAGGGTACCGCGGCGGCGCAGCCGGCAAGCCAGCATCCAGCCGCAGAGGAAATCGTCGCCGGCGGGCGTCAGACCCGCGCCGCAGCCGCGGATCAGGCGCACGCCGTCCGCGAGGCGGCCGGCGGCGATCCGTGCGAAGGCCTTCCGGAACAGGGCGTCGCGATTCGCCTGCTGGCGCGGAACGTTTCCGGCGGGGAAAAACAGCGAAACGAGGCTGTCCGGCGGCGCATGGCGCGGGAGGGCCTTTTCCAAGACGCGCCGCAGCATCGCGCGATCCGTCTGCGGCAGGGCCGAATCGAAGCGCGGAGCCTCCGTGCGGATGTGGTTCGGGCGGGCCCCACCGCCTTGCGCGGTGGGGGAGCCAACTTTGCCTCCCACGGCGCAAGGCCGTGGGGGGGCTTCCGAACGGCGGGGGATCGCGAGCGATTCGCCGGCAACGAACGCGTTGGGCTCGGCCACGACGAGATTCAGCGGGCCGGCGCCGATGGATTTGTCCACGACGAACAGCGGGCGCCCGCCGGCACCGAGCAGCAGGACGCTGCGCGCGAACCGCGCCTGGACTTCATAGGCGCCCGGCCGGATGCGGTCGCCGCTGGACAGGATCCGCACGGGCTCAGATTTCCGTGAAAACGGCCGCGGCGGGCAGGCGCGACTTGGGCAGCGCGGCGTTCCAGTCGTCCGGCCCGCGCCAACCCAGCGCCACCAGCGCAACCGCGGCCAGGCCGCGCTGCCGCAGACCCAGTTCCGCATCGAGGAGATCCGCAGCGAAGCCCTCCATGGGGCAGGCATCGAGCCCGAGCGCGGCGGCGCCGAAGAGCAACGCGCCGACCGCGAGATAGACCTGCTTTTCCAGCCAGCCGCGGACGTCGCCGCGCTGCCGGTGCAGATCGAGGTAGGTGCGGCGCGACTTCGCCTGGTTGGCCGCCGCGGCGTCGTCGGGGAAGCGCCCGTCGCGGCGTTCTTGCGCGAGCAAGGCGT
The DNA here is from genome assembly GCA_002347655.1 of Verrucomicrobia bacterium UBA2281. GTDB lineage: Bacteria > Verrucomicrobiota > Kiritimatiellia > CAIQIC01 > Lenti-01 > Lenti-01. The sequence continues at coordinate 66,646 of DDWR01000051.1, forward strand.
CGAGATGGGCGTCGTCCAGGTCGGCGCGGACGCAGAAGGCCACGACGAGCGAGGCGTTGCGCACCTTGGGCGCGTTGTAGGCATAGGGCGGCGGCATGGCCCGCGCGAGGCGCTCCTTGGCGTCCGCGCTCGACGCCAGCACGAAATGCCACGGCTGGGAATTGACGGACGACGGGCTGAAGCGCAGCAGGACGCGGATCTGTTCGAGCAGGTCCGCCGGCAGGGGCCGGCCGGGCGCGAAGGCCTTGGCGGTGCGGCGGGTCGTGGCGAGCTGGGCGACGTTCATGGCGGATCCTCCGGAAAGATGCGGCCGAGTTTATCCGAACCGCGGCCGGCGCGGAACACAATTTCCGGCGGCCGGCCTACGGCGCGGCGAGTTTTTTGCGGGCGGCGGCGAGGGCGTTGCGGATGCCCTCGTAGCCGGTGCAGCGGCAGAGATTGCTCTGCATCCATTCGCGGTCGACGGCGTCGTCGGGTTCGGGGTGGGCGTCGACGAGGGCGGCGGCGTTGAGGATCATGCCGGGGGTGCAGAAGCCGCATTGGAAGCCGTTTTCCTCGGCGAACGCCTGTTGGACGGGATGGTCGCGCAGTCCTTCAATGGTGGTGACGGCGGCGTCTTCGCATTCGACGGCGAGGACCATGCAGGACTTCACGGGCTTGCCGTCGAGCAGCACCGTGCAGGCTCCGCAATCGCCGTTCTCGCAGCCGCACTTGGCGCCGGTCAGGCCGAGCTTTTCGCGCAGGACGCGCAGGAGGGTGTCGCCGGGGCGCACGGCGGCGCGGCGGTCCTCGCCGTTGACCCGCAGGACGATTTCCACGATGCCGGAAAGCTCTTTCATGCGAGATCCTCCAGCCCGGCGCGGATCAGGTTTTTCAGAAGCTGGACGCGGTACTCCGCCGAGGCGCGCGCGTCGGCGCGCAACGGGCCGAGGGCCGCGATGATGGCTTCCAGACCCCCACGGCCTTGCGCCGTGGGTGAATCAGGTCCGTTTTGCGCCGCGGAAGGCGGAGAATTTTCTTCATCCGTTCCGCGCGCGGCGAACCATTCCGTCAGCAACGCGTCCACGGCGTCGGACCGGAACGGATAGGGGTGGGCGCCGGCGACGGCGAACCGGATGGCGTCGCCGACGCGGACCATCGCGGTGGTGACGAGCGGATAATCGACTTCGCCCGTGCGCGTGCGGCGATAATGGCTCCAGGGCCATTCGGGCGCGTCGAGGGGCACGCAGAACGAGAGCACGAGCTCGCCGGGGGCCAGAACGAGGCGCTTGTCGAAGATTTCGCGCAACGGGCGCTCCTGGCGCGCGGAGGGGATTTCGCCTTTGCCGGGGACGATGGTCAGGATGGACGCGTCGGCCAGCAGCAGCGGCAGCGCGGCCTCGCGGTAGGGCAAGAGGCCGGCGAGATTTCCGCCGAGCGTGAGGCGGTTGCGGACGGTGCGGTCGGCGATGCCGCGCAGGACGGCGCCCAGCAGCGGGAAGGCGTCGCCCGCGGCCACGTCGGACAACGAAAGCGCCGCGCCGAGGCGGAGGCACCCGCCGCAGATCTCATGGACGTTGGCTTCCGCGATGCGCTTGATATCGATGCAGGCGCGCAGGTCGAAGGCGGCGGTGCGGCGGGCGGCGGTGGCGATTTCGGTGCCGCCGGCGAGATAGCGCGCGCCCGCGTGCCGGCGCCAGGCGTCCACGGCCTCCTCGGCGGTGTCGGGGCACAGGTAGGAAACGTCGGCGGCGATCATCGGGCGGACTCCTGCATTTTCTTCCAGAGGACTTCGGGGGTCATGGGCAACTCCGCCAGATGCGCGCCGACGGCGAGCGACGCGGCTTGCGAGAGGCAGCCGGGCATGCCGACGATGCCTTGTTCGCCCAGGCCGCGCAGGCCGTAGGGGCCGTCGTGCTGCGGCGTTTCCACGAAGTCGACGAAATAGTCCGGTTCCTCGCCGTAGCGCAGGATCTTGTAGTCGCGCAGGGAGCCGTTCTGGACGACCTGGCGGGCATCGAAAACGAAGCCTTCGCAGAGCGAATAGCCGATGCCCATGGCCATCGCGCCGACGACCTGCCCGCGGGCGAGGGCGGGATGCACGACCTTGCCGACGTCCATCGCGCAGGCCGCCTGCAGCACGCGGATCGCGCCGTCGGCGGGATCGACTTCGACCTCGACGCCCTCGGCGCCGAGCGTCCATTCCAGCCACGGCTTGCCCGCGCCGGTGTCGGGATCGAGGCCGGTCAGGTCGGGGGTGATGTAGCGGCCGCGGCCGACGACGGGCCCGCCGATGGCGTTGCCGTTGGGATAGACGTAGCCGAGGACGACTTTTTCCAGCGGCAGGAAACGGGCGGGTTCGGCGCGCACGAACACGCGGCCGCCGGCGACGTCTAGATCCTCCGGCCGGCATTGAAGGGGCACGGCGGCCGTGCGCTGGATCTGGACGACGGCGTCGGCGACGGCCTCCAGCGCGGCGCGGCCGGCCATGAAGAGCGAGCGGCTGGCGGCGGTGGCCCAGTCGTGCGGCGAGCGGTCGGTGTCCACCGCGCGGGTGACGTGGACGCGGTCGAGGTCGGTCTGCAAGGCTTCGGCCACCAGCATGCGCAGGCCTTCGTGCGCGCCTTGGCCGATTTCGATGACGCCGGTGCCCAGCGTGGCGCTGCCGTCTTCGGCGAAGTACAGCACCGCGCCGGCATCGGTGAAGGTAGGAATCGCCGGCGCCTTCCAGAAGCAGGAAATGCCCTTGGCGCGGATCTTGCCGTCGGGCTGCACGACGCGGTGCGGTTGGGCGTCCCACGCCAGGCGCTTGCGCACCCGCGCAAGGCAGGCGGGCAGGTCGCCGGTGTTTTCGTCCATCGGCGCGCCGGTCGGCGTCAGGTCGCCCCGGCGAATAGCGTTTTTGAGGCGCAAATCGGCGGGATCCATCTGCAGGCGTTCGGCCAGCAAATCCATCGCGCGTTCGGTGGCGTAGGACAGTTCGATGTGGCCGAAGCCGCGGAACGCGGTGGCGAAGGGGTGGTTCGTATAGACGCAGAGCGAATCGGTCTTCAGGTTCGGCACGTTGTAGGGCCCGGTGCAGGAAATCGCCGCCGCGCGCGAGACGTTGACGGCGTAGTCCGCATAGCCGCCGGAATCGAAGAGGAACTCGATGTCCGCGCCGAGCAGCGTGCCGTCGGCGCGCGCGGCGAGCTTCACGCGCGCCTGCAGGCCGGGGCGGCCGGGGCTGGAAAGCAGGTCGGCCTCGCGCGTGTTGGCGAGGCGCACGGGGCGGCCGGGGAAGCGCATGGCCAGAAGCGCGGCGAGGGGTTCGAGCATGATGCCGGCCTTGCCGCCGAAGCCGCCGCCGATGGGTCCGGCGCGCACGACGATCCGCCGCTCGGGCATTCCCAGGGCGCGGGCAAGGAGATTGCGCACCTCGAACGGCGATTGCGTCGAGCTGTCGATTTCGAGGCGCCCGTCGGCGCCGTATTCCGCGATGGCCACGCGCGGCTCCATGGCCACGTGGTTGCCCGGAGGAAACGCGCATTCGCTTTCCACGACGACGTCGGCCGCGGCGAAGGCCTGGGCCGGATCGCCCTTGCGGATCTTCGTGCGGTTGGCGACGTTGGTGCCGGGTTCGGGGAGGATGTCGGGGATCTTGGCGTAGGTGGCGAGCTCGGGATGGAGGATCGGCGCGCCGGGCGCAAGGGCTTCGCGCGGGCTGCCCAGCGCCGGCAACGGGGCGTATTCGACTTTGACCAGCCGCAGGGCGTTCAGGGCGCAGGCTTCGTCGTCGGCCACGACGACCGCGACGGGTTCGCCGTGGTAGCGCACTTTCCCGCGCGCCAGCGGCGGCTTGTCGCCCATGTACAGCCCGATCAGGACGTCGGGCCAGTCGGCGCCGGTGAAGACCCCGCGCACGCCGGGGGCGGCCGCGGCGGCGGCGGTTTCGATCTTCTGGATTTCCGCGTGGGCGAGGGGGCTGAAAAGGACGGCGGTCTGCAGCGTGCCGGGGCGGATCAGGTCGTCGGTATAGCGGAGCGTGCCGCGGACCTTGGCCGGCGCATCGGTGCGGATCGGCGAAGTTCCCAAATGGGACGCGGGGTTCATGCGCGGCAATCTAAACCGGGATTCTGGAGAATGCAAAAAACCGGGCGCAAAAGGCGGGGCAGGGGGCGGAATCAACTGCGAAACGCGCGAAAGCCACGAAAGGGAGAATGGAGGGCCCAAAGGGCGCAAAGAACGAAGAAGACAGCCAACTACGAATAAGGCGAATTTTTCGAATGGGGATGGGGATCGGATGGGGCGCATCTGCGATTCGGTGCAAATTCTCTGGCATGGAAACAAACCCCGGCTCACCGGGGACGGTTCGCCCTACCCCATGCGATCGGATGCGCCATCGGTAGGGCGAATCGTCCCGATGAGCCGTTCCTGCACCGAATCGCAGATGCGCCCGATCGGATGGCGGGCCAAGGGCGCCGATTGACTCCCTGCGAGGCGCGGGCTATCGTATGGACATGATGGAAGTTCCTCAGGTTCGCGTGGTCCGCGAACGGCCCCCGGAAACCGGCGGTCCGGCCGAGTATCTGCGCCGGGCCGAAACGCTGATGGCCGAAACGGACCGATTGAATCCCTGGCCGCGCCCGCGCGGGTTTGTCCAGCGGTTTCGCACCCGCGAGGACTACGAAGCGTGGAAAAAGCAACAGGCCAACCCGCGGCTCTGGTGATGGATGCTCCTCTCGGCAGCCTGCTGCGGGTTTGCTCGCTCCTGAATGAGCACGGCGCGCATTATCTGGTTATTGGCACCCAACGCAAAATTTGCGAAAGGGATCGGCCGGTCAGGGCTGGCGGAGCTTGATCTGCCGGACGGCCGAAACGATACCGACGAGGGCGACGACCAGAAAGATCGCCGTTCCGATCAACGAGCGCGATTCCACCCAGGCGATCCACGCGCCCAGGGCGGCGCCCAGCAGAACGAGGAGTCCGGCCAAGGCGCAGAAAATCGATCGCCCCCGGTTGAACAGGTCCCAGATGCTCGTGCCGAAAACGATCAACCCCGCGAGAAAGATCAGGGTTCCGGTGGCGTTCATGGCGATTACTCGTTTTCTGGTGGATTGGAATCGATCGCGCAGATCGTTTGCGGGGCCTCGGTCTTGAGCAGGGCCATGAGGATGGAATCTTCATGGACGCCGTCGAGGCAGCAGGCTTGGCGCTGGCGGCCTTCTTCGACGAAGCCGAATTTCTTGTACAGCGCGATGGCGCGGGCGTTGGTGGCGAACACTTCCAACTCGATCCGGGCGACGCCTTTTTCGAAGGCGTCGGCGATGGTGGCGGCGAGCAGGCGCGGGCCGATTTTCTGGCCGCGGAATTCGGGCAAAATTCCGATGCCGAGCCGGCCGACGTGCGCCCGGTCGGGACGTTCGTCGCGGACGACGTCGCACCAGCCGACGACTTTCCCGTCGTGCAAGGCGTAGAACTGGCTCCAGCCCTTGGCGAGGACCTGGGCGATGAATTTCCGGGTGGATTCGAGCGGCGGAGCTTCCTGGAAGATCAGGTAGCGGTGCTCGCGGGCGACGACGTCCAACGCCCGCCAAAAGCCATCGGCCAGATCGAGGGACGCGGGCTGGATGAGGATGTCCATGGGGCGGCGGCTGGGTGCGGGGGAATCGTAAGCGGGGGGAGGCGGGAGCTCAATATTCAATAACCAATCATCAATATTCATCGAAATGAGGGAAAGACGCCCGCGAAAAATGGCTCAAAACGGGAAAAAACCTGATAATGGCTAAAAAATAGGCAAAAATATTCGAAAAGTGGTCTCAAAACGGCCCAAAACCGCAATAAAATACGGCTTAAACAGGGCCAAAACTACGAATTTCGCGCATGAAAACCCAAAACACGGCCGGCGGGTCGATTTTCCTGTTTTCGTGGACTTTCCTGTTTTCCTGCTTGGTTTTCGGATTTGGGGGGCCAGGATGGGCGGCGGAGGGCAAAAAGACCCCGCAAATGGGCGCAAATGGGGGGCTAGAGCAAATTCAGATTTACTGTGGCCGTTTTTGAACGGCCAGAGAGATCGGCTCACCCGGAGGGTTCGCCCTACCCCAAGCTTTCAATACGGCCTATGGGTAGGGCGAGACGTCCCTGCCGAGCCGGGCTGTTTCCGACTTCGAGCGGCTACGGTATTCTGAAAACCGCCCTAGTACTTGCTTGCATAATATCAGATTATAATCGATACTGCCTTCCGTTGAATC
>DDWR01000054.1:0-27185 GCA_002347655.1 Verrucomicrobia bacterium UBA2281
GCGCGACGGTGAACGCTGACGTTGGATCAGGAAATATATTGGCAACCGCGCGCACAATGGACCTTCCACCGCTGAAAAACAAAGGTCACGAAACCCGCGGAAACGATTTCGGAGAGCGAAGCCAGGAACAGCCAATGAAAATGGAATCCAAGGCGTTGCTCCGTATGTCGCACAAAGTGCGCCGTCCGGAGAACGCTGACGTTGAACGATGAAAATACTGCCATCCATATTCCTTGCTGCAATCGCTCTCGCCCTGCCCGCGTTCGGTGCGGAATATCAATTCGATATCCCCGGCAGTTTCCTGGTTTCTCCACATGGGATACTCTATGTCTCCGCACCGGATGGGTGGAACGTGGCAACCGCCTACGGCGAGGAAGACGCCGCTGCAAATACTCCGCCAACCCGATTCCCCGGACCCATGATCGCGGCGAAGAACACGACGGGGGCGGAAATATTCGTTTATCCAATGGATGTCGAGGAGCGGTCCGTCATCGCCTTCGTGAATGATCGGTTAGGCAAAGACAGCGCCGGGATCCCCCTGCCAAGGACCCCGATTCAGGGGCCTGATGCAAAGGGAAGTGCATGCTTCCAGAATCCCGCCAGTCCTACCCGCGCTCATGGCGATCTTCAGGTTGGACGACTCCTCCTTTCTTTTGTCTCGACGCTTGACGACCCGAACGACTGGCCGGAGGTCCTACGCATATTGGAATCCTTCCGATTCGTGGAAAGTGAAAGCGCTCCCTCGGCTGCGGGGTGTCCGTCCCAAGAAATCGGAGTCGCCGTCCCCTGCCGCTTCCGCTTCAACGACACATGATGCAACCCTTGCCAGGCGGTAGTCCGGGACCGAACGCGAACATTCCCCGGCCGTGGCGGTGGGTCATCGTCCTGGCCGGAATCGTCCTGATCGCCGTGCTGGGCGGGCTGATCCGGCAGAGCCTGCAACTGTTCGAGACCGAGAACGAAAAGGGCATCGAACAGTGGTCCAACGAATGGAACGGCATCAAATAGCGCGGCGACTTGGGCCAAGTCGCCCTACCCGTGCAAAGCAAGGCCATGGGGCCCGCCCAAACCCTTCGGCTCAGAAGGTGGTCCAGGCGGCAGCCTTGCGGGCGCGGGCGCCGCGGAGGCCGATGCTCTCGAAACCGCCAAGGCGGCCGCCGTTCTTGCGGGCGGCCAGGATACGTTTGACGGTCAAAGGACCCAGACCCGGCACGCGCAGCAGTTCGGCCTTGTCGGCCCGGTTCACGTCCACGGGGAAACGCTCGGGATGCCGCCGGGCCCAGAATTCCTTGGGATCGACGTCCAGCGGCAGGTTGCCGGCGCCGTCGAAGCCGATTTCGTCGGCGCCGAAGCCGTATTTGCGCAGGAGGTAGTCGGTCTGGTAGAGGCGGTGCTCGCGCGCGAGCAACTCCGCGTTGGTGGCGGGGCTGGTTTCGCCGGGCAGCGAGGGATCCCCCAGCCCGCGCTGGTAGGCGCTGAAGTAGATGCCGCGCAGGCCGAGGCGGCCGTAGAGCCCGCCCATGTAGCGCACGATTTCGCGGTCCGTTTCGTCGGCGGCGCCGACGACGAACTGGGTGCTGGTCTTGACCCGCTCGTAGCGGGAGCCTTTCGCCGTCAGGGCGGCGATGCGCTTGAGGGGGGCGATGACGGACTGGAGGTAGTCCTTGCGGGTCGTCAGCTTGGCGAAACGTTCCGCGCCGGCGGTTTCGATGTTGAGCGAGACGCCGGAGGCCAGCGCAAGGGCGCGCTCGATGGCGGCATCCGACGCGCCGGGAATGATCTTGAGGTGCAGGATGCCGCGGAAGCGCTCGCGCCGGCGCAGGATTTCGGCGGCGGCGAGCATGCGCTCCATGGCGACGTCGGGCGCGCCGCCCACTCCGCTGGTCAGAAACAGGCCCACCACCTGCCCGGAACGCCAATACGGCAGGAAGGCGCGCACGATTTCTTCGGGCGCGAGCGAGCAGCGCGGCGTGGAATCGTGCCCCGCGCGCAAGGGGCAATACTTGCAGTCGTTGGCGCAGGCGTTGGAGACCAGGGTCTTGAACATCAGGCTGCGGCCGCCGTTCTGGAGCGTGACGGGATACAGCCAGCGGTTGTCCTGCCCCCGGCGGCGCGGATCGCCCGTGGCGCAGGAACAGGCGCACGACAAGTCGTACTGGGCGTCGGCCGAGAGGATTCCCAGCTTCGCTTGCAGATCGGGCGCGGCGCGGACGGTGACCATGACGGAAGCCTAGCTGAACCGGCGTTCCGTTTCAAGCGCGGCGCGCAAGGAGGTGGAAAGGGCCCCGCCCAGGTTTTGGACAGCCGCACGCTAAAGCGTGGACTACAAACCAGACCCGTTTGTAGTCCAGCCTTCAGGCTGGTCCGCGCACCGATGCGTTCACCTCGGTTGGCCGGATACGGCGACTTGGGCCAAGTCGCCCTACCTTCGCGGACCAAGGCCAAGGGACAGTCGAAACCGGCTGAAAATAGCGCCTTCCCATTTTTCCGGCGGATTGACGTTTGCGGACGTGGGGCCTACATTCTTCCCGTAGTTCTTTCCGGAAAGGATCCTGCCCATGCAAATGACAGTGAAAGATGCGGCGCAAGCCCTGAACGTGGCGGAAAAGACGGTCTATCGCTGGATCCAGACCGGCGGGCTACCGGCCTATCGGGTGGCGGGCCAGTACCGCATCAACCGCGCCATGCTCTTCGAGTGGGCGACGTCCAAGCGGATCAATTTCACGGCGACGGACCCCGCCAAGGATCCGGAAAACGCCCCCCTGCCCACCCTCGCGGCGGCCCTGCAGGACGGCGGCATCCACTACCGCGTGGGCGGCGCGACCAAGCCGGACGCGCTGAAGGCGCTGGTCGGCCTGCTGAAGCTGCCCGATTCGGTCACCCGCGACTTCATGCTCCAGGCCTTGATCGCCCGCGAACAGCTGCAATCGACCGGCGTGGGCGACGGCGTGGCGTTGCCGCACGTGCGCAATCCCGCCGTGCTGGAAGTCGCCGCGCCCTCGGTCTGCCTGTGCTTCCTGGAAGCCCCGATTCCCTTCGACGCGCTGGACGGCAAGCCCGTCAAGGTGCTCTTCGCCCCGCTCTCCCCCAACATCCGCATGCACCTGCATCTGCTGTCGCGCATTTCCTTCGCCCTGCGCGATCCGACCTTCAAAGGTCTGCTGGCCAACGAGGGCCGCCGCGACGAGATCCTCGACGCCGCGCGGGCGCTGGAACCGGAAAACGCGGCCGGCTGACGGTCCGGCGTTTCTCCCGTCGAGTTCCGCAGCACGGCGACTTGGGCCAAGTCGCCCTACCTCGTTGGATTTGCGGTAGGGCGTCCCGACTATCCAAGAGGTCGGGACCCAACGCGCCGCGGTTTGAGCCCCCCTACGGTCTTGCGCCGTGGTAGGCAAAGGGTGCTCCCCCTGGGGCCCGCCGAACCGAACCGCCTATTCCGGGACGTTCACCTTCACGCGGATGAGCAGGTTGGAGGCCGTGAAGGCCGGCAGGGTGATTTCGCCGTTGGTGCTCGGCAGCGTTCCGCGCGAGGTCCAGTTCCAGTTGCTGCTGGCCGCATCCAGCCGGTCGGCGGTTTCCAGCACGTAGTCGCACTTCTGGCCGCCGACCTTGTACAGGCGCAGGCGGGGGCCGGCCCATTCCTCGATGCGCAGGCCGTCGGGCGCATCCGGATCGGTGCCCAGGAAATATTCCGCGCGGTCGGGATGGTCGTCGTCGTCCTTGTTGCTGTCGGCCGTGAAGGCCCAGCCCGGCAGGCGTTCGTCGATCCAGGAATTCGGCACGCCGTGGGTTGCGGTGGAATCCGTCGGCGGCGCCACGCGCGTGCCCGTCAAATGCACCAGGTTGAACTCGAAGTTGCCCGAGGCGGGCATCTCGCCTTCCATCGTCGCGCTGTCGCCCAGGTAGCGGCCGGAAACATATTGGTCGTTGTCCACGGCGTTGAAGTTCACGATCAAGCCCGAGACGGTCAGGTTGGTCAGTTGGGTGGCGTTCGTGACGCCCAGCGTCCACAGCGGCAGCGAGCACTCCCAGTCGGCGGCGAGACGGCCGTCGGGGCCGTAGCCGACGAACTGCGACAGCTTGGCGTTGTTGACGGCGGAGAACGTGGTGGCGCCGGCGCCCACGTACCAGACGCCCTGGCCCCAGTTGACGCCGCCGGGTTGGTACATCTCGAAGTTCGCGGCGTTGGCGTAGTCGCCGTAGACGTCGCCCAGCTGGATCGCGACGAACGCGGGCTGCGCGAAGGTGACGTTGTGGAGCTGGTCCAGCCCGTTCGGATTGCCGTCCAGGGCCCAGAGGTTGCCGCTGCCGGCGGCCGTGTCGGTGCCCAGGAAGACGACGATGGCGTTGTTCTGGCTGTCGTCGGGCAGCGCCGCGCCGGTGCCGCCGACGTACAAGTTCGTCTCGTCGCAGTTCAGGTAGATCTGGCCGAAGCTGCCGAAGCCGCTGCCGCCGGAGGTCGTCGCGGCGCCGCCGGACATATCGAAGTCGAAGGCGTCGCCGGGATTGTCCGGCGTGCCGGGCTCGCCGATCTGCGGCGCATGGCGCACGATGCGGAGCGCGGCCAGCGCGCCCACGACGGCCTCGTAGTCCCGCCCGGCGTTGTTGTCCCAGACCGTCGTCCCGTTCGGCAGCGTGCCCGAGACGCAGTATCGGACGGTCGTGCCTTCGGGATAGGGGCCGAGCGCCACGCTCCAGAGGTCGTTGTTGTTCGCATCGCCGGTCTGGACGAAGTTCGTCGTGCCCCAGGTCGCGCCGCCGTCGGCGCTGAAGACCAGCGCGACGTTGGTGGAGGCGCCGATGGGCCAGCTTTCGCAGGCGACGACGATTTGATCCGTCGCGCCGATGGCGCCGTTGGCGGGCGTTTGGGCGACGTTGCCGACCCACAGGACGGAGGACTCGCCGCCGGACGCCGCGACGGTCAAGGCATAATTGGCGCCGCCGTTGTTGTCCCAATTGGTGGTGCTGCCGTCGGTGACCTCGACGTAGTACTCGAACACGGTGCCGGCCGCGTACGGGCCGAGTTCCAGATTGTACCACTGGCCGCCGACGGAGCCCCACTCCGCGTTCGGCGCCATGTCGGCGAGGGTCCAAGCGCCGCCGTCGGTGCGATAGCCCAGCGTGACGGCCGTCACGGTGCCGGAGGGGCCGGCCTCGACGTTGAGGTAGATCGGATGGGCGTCCGTCGCGTCGGCGGCGGCGGGCCAGGTATGCGTGCCGCGCAGCCACACGTTCGGCGGCGGCACGATTTCGCCGCCGCTGCCGCCGGTCTGGTCCCCCACCCAGACGTGCAGGATGTTCGAGCGGTTGGTCTTGCCGTTGGCGTCCACGGCCTCGACGAAATAGTCGATCAGGCATTCGCTCTGGCCGGCAATCGTGCCGCGGTAGCGCATGGCGCGGACGCTGGGATCCGGCACGTTGGGCCCCTGGACCGTCGGCCACCAGTCGCTCGTCATGTCGACCGCCGTCCACGCCGTCACGCCGGGGCCCTGGGCGAAGACTTCGTTTTCGGTCGAGCTGATGGGCCATTGGCCGTCCAGGTCGCGCCGCCAATAGATCTTGGCGCTCTGCACGCCGCTGACGTCGTCGATGAACGACCAGACGACGAAATCGGACGGCGCGTTCGACGTCTCGTTCCACATCTTGCCGCCGGGGTTGTAGGGCGTGCGCTGGGGCGGGAAGATGCTGGGGCCGCGGTTGTCGTTGCCCGGATTGCGCGCGAGGACCTTGTTGGCTTCGGCGATGGCCAGGTTGCAGGCGCGCGTCACGTTGCCGTCCCACGGATTGGCCCGATCGTAATCCCAGTACCAGTAGCAGCTCGTTTCGCCGGCGAGGTAGTGGTGCCAGGCCTTGGCGGTGTCGTTGCCGAGCCCCCATTCCACGTCGTTCATGTCGCGGCTGCCGGAGAGATAGCTGTTTTCCAGGTCGTCGGCGGTGAACACGCGGTTCTGGGCGGCGACGAGCACGCTCCACGACCACATGTCGGGCATTTCGCCGCTGCGGTCTTCGTAGGACAGCCACTTCTCGTAATACGGCGTGCCGCCGTCGATGCCGATCCAGCTGCCGGGCTCGACGTGGATCACGTCGTTGGGATTGGGCGGATACATGGCCAGGTAGTCCTGCACGCCGGTGTATTCGAAATCGCCGTTGGCGTTGCACATGTCCACGAAGGCCTGGTGCTGGCCGTTCCAGGCGTCGGCGTTCTTCATGCCGTAGTTGTCGCCGTCGCTGTGCAGCAGCAGCAGCATCGGCTTGGCCGCGTCGTTGTTGGCGGCGACGTGGCTGCCCCAGACGTTCTCGGGCTTGAAGGCGCCGTAGCCGCCGCGCCCGTTCTCATTGCCTTCGTAGCGGCCGGCGGGCACGGCGATGATCTTGCGGACGGTGCCGTCGGCGGGATCCACGTGGCGCACGTAGTGCGGCTGGTAGGACCACGGCGCGAGCACCTTCGTCGGCGCCCAGACGTTCTGCAGGCCGACCCACGTGCTCGCCAGATTCGTCGAGCTGCCGTTGCGGACTTCCGCCTTGTTGGGCCGGCAGGAACTGCCGCTGTTCCATTCGAAATCCTCGACCGTGCGGAACAGGTGGCCGTTGTCCACGATGACCCAGTCGAGGCCTTCCGCGACCAGCGCGGGCACCATCGAATTGTCGAAGGCGCACTCCGGCGGCCAGAAGCCCTTCGAATAGGCCCCGCCCGTGGCCCAGGCCTCCTTGTACTGCTCCTTGTGCAGCTTGATCTGCATGCGCATGGATTCCACGCTGGTCAGCGGCATCAGGCTGTGGTGGTAGGCGATGCCGACCATGTCCAGCCGCGGGTTGCCCGAGCTGGTCTTCAGGTTGTTGCGCGCGTTGCGGACGTTGCCGCCCCACCCCGAATAATCGCCCCAGAGCGATTTGTTGTTTTCCGCCAGCGAGCCCGAATAGCTCATCTGCGAAGCGCCGTGGCCGGTCGCCCGCCCCACCGCGCCGGCCGGCCAGTCGCGATAGCAGCTGTAGCGGTCGCCGTCCCAGACCCCCTGCACGCTGAAGTTGAAGCGGCCGTTGGCGTCGATGGTGCCGGGCGTTTCGTAGGGATAATAGATGGGCTGGTGCATGTGCCACAGGTGCGTCACGTGCATCGGCACCGCCTGCGCCGAGACCGCCGTCAGAATACACACTGCCGCCATCCCGATTCCCGCCGTTGTTTTAATCATGACCGTCCTTCGCTTTCGATTCCGCGCAAAACGCCACCGCCACCCGGCTCGGCAAGGATGCCTCGCCCTACCTCAAGCCCGTTTCCGCGATCTTGGGTAGGGCGAACCCTCCGGGTGAGCCACGTCTTTTCCTTATCTGCCGATCCGCGCGAACGGCGCGGTGAAGTTGTCGCTGTCGCCCCACTCGAACGAGGAGTTGTAGCTTTCGACGCCGGGCAGATCCACGGTGGTTTCGTCGTGCGGGAGGGAATCCATGCTGGAGGTCGAGCCGGCGCCGACCATGATGCCGATGCCCGCGCCCGTATCGAGCTGCGCGGCCGTGATGCCCAGATAGCTCAGCGGGATGCTCATCTCGTAGAAGCTGTCGCGGCTGGCGCTGTGGCCCTGGGTCAGGAAGTCGCGCGTGGGCGCGCCGGCGTCGTTGCGGTTGTCGCAGTCGTCCACGCCCCAGAGGCTGCCGGCGCCGAAGGTGTTGCCCTTGGCGGCGACGATGCCCGCCGCGGCGATGGTGTTGTAGTTCACGCCGCCGTCGTCGAGGGCGAAGACGCCGTCCACGGCCCGCGAGATGTAGCCTTGCCAGAGGCTGCCGGCCAGATAGATCTGGTAGTTGGGCTTGTTGGGCCCGACCCAGCTGTTCAGCTTGCCCCAGACGTCCGCGGTGGCCCCTTGGCCGGCGATCGTGTCGAGCACCAGCCACTGCAGGATGCCGTCGTTGCTGCCGATCCGGCCACTGCCCGCGCCGCCGGCGTTGGCGGGATCGATGACGTCGGTGACGTCCACGAACTGCCAGGCCAGGTAGAGGTTGTCGTCGTCCCACGCCGCCCACAGGTGGGTGGCGTCGATCGGCGGCTCGTGCATCGTCCAGTTGCCGCCCAGGCTGCGCGGATCGTCGTTAGCCATGTCGATCGCGATCAGGTGGTTGGTGGTCCAGCCGGAGGGGCTGCCGTCGATGGCCATGGTCTCGCGCTTGCCGAAGCTCGGGTTGGTCGAGTAGGGCTTCTCCCCGCCCTGCGGCGGCGGCTCGACGTCGCCGATCGTGACGACGTAGTTGGCGCCGCCGTTGTTGTCCCAGATCTCGTTGCCGAACGCGTCGGCCATGACGATGGCGAACTGGACGACGTCGCCGTCGTTCAGGATGCCGAGGTCCTCGTGCCACCAGTCGCCGTTCTCCCAGTCGGGAATCCGATCCATGGGGATCAGCGGCCAGTCGCCGGCGCAGGGGCCGTTGATGCAGTAGATGATGTGGGCGCTGACGGTCGAGCCTTCGGGCTGGCCGGCGGAGTTGATGAAGACCTGGTTTTCGTCGCTGACCCAGTGGTGGGTGCCGCCGACGCTGGTCAGCTCGAGCTGGGCGGCGTCGGTGTAGGTGTAGCCGTAGGCCCGGTTGGCAACGACCCCGCGGCGCGTCGCGCCGTAGAGCGTCAGCAGGCCGGTCTGGTTGTTCGTCCAGCCCGCGCCGATCACGACCTGCTGGCCGTTCGTGAACCCGGCGGGCGCGCCGCCCGCGACGGCATAGGTCGAGGTGACGACGTTGATGCCGGACACGTTCAGCATGACGGTCAGGCCGGCGGGATTCGTGAAGGTCGTGCTGCCCGGGACGGCGCTGACCGTGACCGTCTCGTTCTCGCCGGTTTCATCGTAGAAGCGCACGCGGTAGAATCCGGAGGGTTCGCCGGCCAGCGCGATTTCCGCGCCGACGTCCACGCCTTCGCCGACGTCCTGGAACGGCAGGAACAGGTTGCTGGTGAACTGCACCATGTAGCGGCGGTTGGTCGGGGCGCCGAACGTGAAGGGGCTGGCGACGCCCGACTCCATCTGGATCGGCGGCAGCGACGTGTCGTCCGGATCGAGATCCATCGTGTAGGATTCCCAGTAGGTATAGCCGTTGGGCGCCAGATCGCTGCCCGGGGTGCTGGGGTCGCGGCCGTGGTCGGCGAGCCACGCGTCGGGCACGCCGTCGCCGTTGGTGTCGACCGGCACGTCGTTGCGCGTGATCGTGACCATCGCGCTGAGCGTTTCGCCGCCGGCGCCGGAAACGATCTCCAGATCGTCCACGTACATTTGGCGCTCGTCCGTGCCGGCATCCGTGGCATTGAAGTAGAACTTGAAGCGGGTCGGCGCGCCCGTGCCCACGGCCAGGGTCTGGTCGTACGGTTCCGCCCCGTCGCGGCCCGTGCCCCACACGCGGATGCTGCCGGAAGCCGCGTATTCGAAGTGCAGGGCCATCGCCTGCGCGCCGTAGTTGTTGAACATCGGCGCGCCGTTGATGGAGATCGCGGCGCTGTTGGCCATGTTGATGTAGACCAATTCGGTGTCGCCGGCCAGCAGGCTGAAGCCCCGGCAGGAGCCTTCGGCGTTGCTGTCCCAGTTCAGGCCCAGCTTGAAGCTGAAAACCGCGCCCGGCGCCATCGCGGCGCTGAAGCTGCGCTGCACTTCGGCATTGGCGCCCGAGGCCGGCGGATTGGCATAGAAGCCGAAGGCCGTCTCGCCGAAGCCGGCAATGCCCGCGTTGGTCGGGTTGCCGATGAACACGCCCGCCCAGGACGTCGTGCCGTCCTGGGTGTGGTTGAACGACCACGGCCCGAAGCCGGAGCCTTGGTTCGAGCCGTCGGTCCAGCCGCCGCCGTAGTTGCTGCCGCTGTCCGCCGCCACGGCCCCGCCGCCGCCGCCGCCGGTCTCGCCGGAGACGGTGATGACGTTGGCGCCCACGCCGAGGGCGACGTCCGCGAGCGTCCACGGCGACGCCGCCGCGAACTGGCCGGCCGCGCCGGTCAGGGCGTTGGTCCAGCGCAGGTTGCCGTTGGTCACGGCGCTCGCCGTGCCCTGCAGGGCGTAGGTTGCCGTCTCGTTGGCCACGGCCAGGTTCCCCGGGGGATTCGTGATGGCCAAGCCGGCGCCGCGGATGGTGACCTGGAAGTACAGGCCGCCGTTGTCGGCCACGATCGTTTCCTCGCCGTCCGTCGCTTCGATGAAGTAGCGCACGACGGCGCCCTCGGCGAACGTGCCGAGGTTCGCGTTGTACCAGTTGCCGCCGCTGGAGCCCCAGTCGGGATTCAGCGTCATCGCGTTGGTCGCCCACGGCGCGCCGTCGGCGCTGACCACGACCGACACGTTGGAGACGCCGCCGGCCGGGCCGACTTCCGCATCCACGTAGAGTTCGGTCGCGAACGTCGCCGCGCCGTCGAGCGGATAGTTCTTCGTGCCGCGGATCCACAGGCCGTTGGACGCGCCTTGGGCGACCGTGAAAGCGTAGTTCTGGCCGTTGTTGTTGTCGTAGGCCGAATCGCCGTCGCCGTGGGCCGCGACGAAATACTGGACCGCCGTGCCGGCCGGCAGGGTGCCGAGCGTGGCGTTGTACCACGCGCCGCCTTGGCTGCTCCACTCGGCGTTGAGCGCCATCGCGATCGGCGTTTCCCAGGTCGAGCCGCCGTCGAGGCTGTAGCCCAGCTCCACGTTGGTCACGGACCCGGCCGGACCGGCTTCGGCATTGATATAGATCGCCGTGTCGGACGTCACTTCGCCCGGCACCGGATAGCTGTGCGTGCCGCGCGCCCAGAGCGTCGGCGCGGCCACGCCGGCCACGTACACCTTGGTTTCCTTGCCGCTCAGGCCGATGGCCAGCTTGCCGCCGCCGACGGTGAGCACGTCGGTCGGATTGAGGACGTTGACGAATTCCGTGCCGTCCGGCTTGGAGACCTGGGCGTCGAAGTTCTTGTTGCCGTCCTGGAGATTGATCGCCACCAGCGCTTCTTCTTCGTCGTAGACGCGGCTGAAGGCGTAGGCGCCGTCGGCGTAGCGTTCCTGGAACGAGCCGCGCGTGAGGCTCTTGTAGGCGGCGCGGGCGGCGTTCAGGGCCGCGACGTGCTGGTAGAGGGGCGCATCGGTCGCGGCCAGCTTGTTGCCCTGGGCGGGGCCGGGCTGGAAGCCCTTGTCGAACATGCATTCGCGCTGCCAGTCGCCGTCGTCGGGATTGTCTTCCGTTCGGCTGCTGCCGTTGTAGTGGCCGCCCTGGTCGAACGCGTGCTCGGTGCCGTAGTAGAGGCACGGGACGGGCGTGGCCAGATAGAGGAAGGACAGCGCCGGGCGCAGCTTCCAGACGTCGTTGCCCGTGTCGCCGCCGCTCATCAGCGCGATGCGGTTCAGGTCGTGGTTGTCGATGAACGCCACGAGGCGGTCGGCGCCTTCGCCGTACTGGCTCTTGTTGTTGAGCTGCTGGGTCAGCTGGCCGGCCCAGCCGTTGTCCACGAACACGCTCTTGATCGTCTGGCTCAGGGGGAAGAACAGGGCGGAATTGTAGGAGTAGCCGGCATCCTTGCACCAGCTCGCCAGCGCGGCGTTGTCGTAGGAAAACAGCTCGCCGAAAAGGATGAAGTCGTTCTTGCCGCGATAGGCCGCGTGCTTGCGCATGTCGTCGGCCCATTGCTTGTTCCAGTTGTACTCCATGTGCTTGATGGCGTCCACGCGGAAGCCGTCGCAGTCCGTCGCGTCGATCAGGTTCTTGAAGGCCTTGGAGAGGATGCTCTGCACCGCGGCGTCTTCGGTCTTCAGGTCGTCCGTACCCTTGAACTGGCCCAGCAGGTTTTCCGGCGAGCAGTCCCAGCAGTTGATCGTGCCGTTGTTGTGGAAATAGTTCAGGTTGTCGAACGGCGCGGGGTGCTTGTTGTTCTGGTCCCACCAGCCGAAGGTGCTGTTGCCGTTGGCGAAATACTGCTTGTCGTCCTGCTGGTTGTTGCCCCACAGCCCGTTCTTGTCGCACATGTGGTTGGGCGCGACGTCGAGGATGACGTAGATGCCGGCGGCGTGCAGCGCGTCGATCAGTTCCCGCAGGTCCTGGAACGTGCCCATGGCGGGATCGCACTTGAAGAAGTTTTCCGGGTGGTACTGGTGGTAGGGCGTGTAGTTCGCGTCCTTGCCCTGGTCGTTCATCTGGACGCCGGACATCCAGACGGCCTTCACGCCCATGCCGGTCAGATAGGCGATGTTGTTCTTCATCCCCTTCCAGTCGCCGCCGTGGTGGAAGTTGCGGTTCTGCGGAAAGCTCTTGCCCTCCGTTTTCCACGCCGGCTTGTAGCTGCCGAGCTGATCTTCGCCCGAATCCGCGAACCGGTCGGTGAAGACCTGGTAGACGTTGACGTCGCGCCAGTCCGCGGGGCTCGGGGTATAGGTGAAGCCCGGTTCGGCTTCGCGCGTCTTCAGCCCGTAGGTCGCGTCGTTCACGCCCCAGTCGCCGATGCCCGCTTCTTCCGCGAGGGCCGAAAAAGGCAAAAGAAAAAGCGCCACCCAGGCGCTCGCTACACACATGTTTCGCATCATGGACAGGGACTTCATCGCGATCTCCTCGGGGATGTGCGCAGGTCCGGCACCCGCACTTTGATAAAACGGTACACCTGAACGTTAGGATTGTGCAAGCCTTATTTAAAGCGTTTTTTCCGGCCGGGTTTCCCCCTCTTGTTTGCCTTTTTCCGCCCCCTCCGGTATCCTCTTCCGAACCATGACGAACCCCCTCCGCTTCCGCGATTTTCCCCGGCCCGATTACCGGGGCGCCAACATCGTCAATTTGATGTCGTCCATCATCCGCGGCCGCGGCGGCCGCTCCCCCCACCGCCCGCTGGCCGGCCTGCCCCCCGCCGCCCTTCGTCCTTATAAGAAGGTCGTCCTCCTCCTCCTCGACGGCCTCGGCTCGAAGCAGTTGCATCGGTTCATCCTCGCCGGCAAGGGTCGGAAATTCCTCGCCTTGCACCCCTGGCAGAAGATCACGACCGCCTGCCCGGCCACCACCGCCGCCGTCGTCACCACCCTCGCCACCGGTTCCTCGCCCACCGAGCACGCCATTCTTGGATGGCATCTCCACCTGTCCGATCTGGGCATGGACGGCACCATCCTGCCGTTCGTCACCCGCACCGACACCCCCATCGCCACCGCTGAATTCGATTTGGAGAAATATCTCGCTCTCCCCGCCCCGCTGGCCACGATCCGCGGTCGGCGCGTGCTCATTTCGCAGGGCCACATCCCCACCAGCCGCACTTCGCTGGCCATGCCGTGGTGGACGGAACGCCATTCGTTCGAAAACCTCGCCGGCATGCTCCGCCACCTCCGCGCCTTTGCCCGCTCTCCCGGCCGCGCCTACGCCTATGCCTATTGGCCCGACTACGACTCCCATTGCCACGTGCACGGTCCCGAAGGCCGCGTCCCCGCCCGGCACCTCGCCGAAATCGACGCCTTCCTCGCCCGCGCCCAAAAGGCCCTCGCCGGCACCGACACGCTCCTGCTCGTCACCGCCGACCACGGCCACATGCAGACGCATACCCGCATCGATCTCTCCGCCATCCCCGGCTTCTACGACACCCTGACTTCGCTGCCCTCCGGCGATTCCCGCATGGCGCAGTGCTTCGTCCGCCCCGCGCGCGTGCGGGAATTCCTGCGCCTGACCCGCGCCGCGCCGCTGCTCGGCGCCTGCGCCTGCGTCTCCCACGCCGAGGTCCTGCGCTCCGGCGTGCTCGGCCCCGGCAAGCCCCACCCCGCGCTGAAGAACCGCCTCGGCGACTACGTGCTCTTCGCCGCCCCCGGCCACGCCTTCCTCTATCCCGCCGCGCTCTCCACCGCCCGGCACGTCAAATTCGGCAACCACGGCGGCCTCTCCCCCGACGAACTCGAGGTGCCGCTGTTCGTCGTGCGGCCGTAGGAGCAGGGGACAGGGTTCAGGGTTCGGGGTTCAGCGGCCCTTCACTTGAACATTGGATATTGATCATTGGATATTGGATATTCTGCCCCCCGGCCTGCCGGCGGAACGAAGCCTAGATCCCTCGACCCGCCTTTGCGCGAGGCTACGGCGGGCAGGCCAAGCTCGGGATGACAGCCGCGGGGACCCCGATCATTGGATATTGACTCCCTCTTTTTCTTTCTGTATCTACGCAAAGAAACATCGCCCACCCCCATCCAGGAGACACCATGAACGTGCCCGATTATTCCAACTATTTCAACCTCCACCCCGACAAGGACGGCCGCTACGGCAAGTACGGCGGCTCCTACATCCCGCCCGATCTCGAAAAAATCATGGCCGAGATCCGCGACGCCTACGACACCATTTCCCGCTCCGCGAAGTTCATCGCCGAGCTGCGCTCCATCCGCAAGCACTACCAGGGCCGCCCCACGCCGGTCTACCACTGCGAGCGGCTCTCCAAGAAACTCGGCGCCGCGCAGATCTACATGAAGCGCGAGGACCTCAACCACACCGGCGCCCACAAGCTCAACCACTGCATGGGCGAAGGCCTCCTCGCCGTCTACCTCGGCAAGAAAAAGCTCATCGCCGAGACCGGCGCCGGCCAGCACGGCGTGGCCCTCGCCACCGCCGCCGCCTACTTCGGCCTCGAGTGCGACATCCACATGGGCGAAGTCGACATCGCCAAGCAGGCGCCCAACGTCGCGCGCATGAAGCTCCTCGGCGCCAACGTCATCCCCGTCTCCTTCGGCCTCAAGACCCTCAAGGAAGCCGTCGACTCCTGCTTCGGCGCCTACATGGCCGACCCCGTCACGCAGCTCTACTGCATCGGCTCCGTCGTCGGCCCCCACCCCTTCCCGATGATGGTCCGCGACTTCCAGCGCGTCGTCGGCATCGAAGCCCGCGAGCAGTTCTACGACATGACCGGCGACATTCCCGACGTCGTCACCGCCTGCGTCGGCGGCGGCTCCAACGCCATGGGCCTGTTCTCCGGCTTCCTCTCCGACCCCTGCGAGATCCACGGCGTCGAGCCCCTCGGCAAGGGCACCAAGGTCGGCGAACACGCCGCCACGATGACCTACGGCAAGGAAGGCGTCATGCACGGCTTCAACTCCTATATGCTGCAGAACGAAAAGGGCGAGCCCTCGCCGGTCTACTCCATCGCCTCCGGCCTGGACTACCCCTCCGTCGGTCCCGAGCATTCCTTCCTCAAGGACACCGGCCGCGTGAAGTATTTCACCGCCACCGACCGCGAAGCCGTCGAAGCCTTCTTCATGCTCTCGCGCGTCGAAGGCCTCATCCCGGCCCTCGAGAGCTGCCACGCCGTCGCCCACGCCATCCGGCTCAGCCGCGAGAACCCCAAGCATGCCCGCAGCATCCTGGTCAACCTCTCCGGCCGCGGCGACAAGGACATGGACTACGTCATCGAACACTACGGCTTCGGCAAGGACTTCCACTTGTAAGCCACCCCGCGTCACGCAAGGGACCGGTCTTCCGACCGGTCCCTTTTTCGTGGCGCGGAGGTTCACGGTTCACCGTTCAACGGTTCAGGGTTGAGGCGGAACCCCGGTTCTTCAGCCCCCCGCGGGCTTGCCCCGTCGACAGCCGCTGCCGCTTTTGCTAAAAGTTTCCCATGCCGGACCCGATAAATCTCATATCTCAAATTTCAAATCTCAAATCCCGAATGGAGCCGGAGGCGAACCCATGAAATACGAACGCTTCGAAGAGCTGCCGGTCTGGAAGGCAGCGCTCGATCTCGCGCGGAACGTCTACGCCCACACGCGCGACCGGTTCTATGCCCAGCCCGGCGACCTGCGCGACCAGCTCCGCCGCGCCGCGCTGTCCGTTTCCAACAATATCGCCGAAGGCTTCGAACGCGGCAGCACCGCCGAACTGATCGCGTTCCTGTATATCGCCCGCGGTTCCGCCGGCGAAGTCCGCTCCATGCTCCACTTCGCCGACGGCTCGCCGGAGGCTGCCCATCTCAAATCTGAGATCTCAAATTTGAAATCTCTCGCCGAAAGCTGCTCCCGCCAGATCCGCGCCTGGGCCGACCACCTGCAGAACACCGCAATCAAAGGCCCGCGCCATCTCAACGACAAAACCCGCGCCGCGTTCGCGGAAGACAAGGCCGCTGCCGCCTTCCGCCAGGAACTCGCCCACCGCCTGCACCGCGCCCTCCCCGACATCTATCCCGCCCCGCCCGCGCAGGAATAGCCCGCTCCCGCCTCCGGCCGCAAAGTTTTTACGTTCTACGTAATTCTCGCCGAAAGTTTTTACGTTCTACGTAAAACTCATGGTCGGCTCACGCGCAGGCGCAGGAAGCGGTTGGACTCCAGCGCGACGGGATCCGTCACCGCGCATTCCACCGGATTGCCCGTGCCGCTTTCCGCCACGTTCGTCGCCCCCAGCCACGATCCGCCCAGGTTCGTCGCCACCCCGCGCCACACGGCGCCGGACGCCATGCGCTCCGCGCTTTCCACGACGAACCGCACGTCCGTCGCGCTGGGATTGCGATGGAACGTCAGGATGGGCCACAACCCGTTCCCCGATCCGCCGACGAACCCGCTGTCGTCCGCGATCCGCGGGCTGCCGCCCGTCGCGTACTTCAGCAGGTTCGGCATGCCGTCGCCCGCCGCGCAGTCCAGATCGTTCGTCAACCCGTTCACGATGGCCCCGAACCACGCGCCGACGCCGGACAGTTGCGCCTCGTAGGCCCCCATGTCCACCGCGCCGAACGCGATGCGCGGGTTGCCGTCCAGATCCTCGGCCCACGGCACGACGCCGTTGTCGCCCGCATCGACGCACGGCGAGGTCGCCTGCAACCGGTAATTTCCCGACCCCGCATCCACGAACTGCGGATCGGCGGCGACATTCCCATTGCCGGAGAGTCCGGGGCTACAGCTATGAAGCACGACCGGATCGCCGTCGATTTCCTGATGGTCCGTGTCCACGTTGTTGGAATAAACGATACAATTCCACAGCGTGGAGGTCGGAGCCGCTACGGCAGGACCACCAAAGCTCGAATTACCGCTGATCGTGCAGTTGTTCATTTCTATGGCATTGGCCCTAACCCCCGGCGCCCATTCGGCGTAATTTCCCGCAATCAGGCAATTGTCGATCTGGCCGCCACCGCTGCCAAATACCCCGCCACCGCCGCCGGAATCGCCGGCCGAATTTCCAACAACGCGGCAATGACTCAGAATGCCATCTCCGGCAATATACACGCCGGCTCCCCAAAAAGCATAATTGCCTGAAATTGTGCATTGTTCCACCATTCCGCCCGCGATATACGCCCCGCCACCAATACGGTTCGTGCTGCTCCCCCCCGGCAAGCCATTGGTCAGCGTGAACCCCGACAATAACGCGTTGGTTCCCACGTACGCGCATCGGGCTCTTTCTATGCTATTCGTCCCCGGACCTAGAATGACCGTCACCTCCGGCCCGTTGACGCTCCGCGCCGTGATGGGACGGTCGATCGCCACAAGGTTGGACGCACCGCCGACTACCCGCCCGCCGGTGGCATAGACCCCGTTGCTGACCCAGACCGCATCGCAGGCCTCCGCGGCATCCACCGCCGCCTGGATGGTCTGCTTGGCCGTCGCCCAGTTCGTGCCGGCGGCCACGTCGCTGCCGTTGGTCGCCACGAACCAATCGACGAAAAGCGCGGAATTCTTGAATTGCACTACCGTGCAGGTCCGCGTCAACCCGCCGCCCGCCACGATCACCGCCCCTGTCCGCGCCGTGCCGGCATTGGTGGCCACGTCGAACGCCACCGTCCCGCTGTCGATGCCCGATTCACCGGACGTGATCGCCAGCCACGGCGCGTTCGTCGTCGCCGTCCAAGCCAGATTCGCCGTCACTTGCACGGCATGCCCGGTGCCCCCGGAGAACGACAGATGGACATCGGCCGGTGCGATCTCCAGCACGGGCGAGGCGGCCTGCACCACCGTGCAAGTCCGCGTCAACCCGCCGCCCGCCACGATCACCGCCCCCGTCCGCGTCGGTCCGGCGTTGGTGGCCACGTCGAACGCCACCGTCCCGCTGTCGATGCCCGATTCACCGGACGCGAGCGCCAGCCACGGCGCGTTCGTCGTCGCCGTCCAGGCCACGTTCGCCAACACGTCGATGGCCAGGCCGGAGGCCGCGAAGCAAGCCAGATTCGTGCTCGCCGGGTAGAGGTCCAGCGACGGCACGAAGTCCGCCTGCACGACCGCGCAGATGCGCGTAAATCCGCCGCCCGACACGATCACCGCCCCCGTCCGCGTCGGGCCCGCGTTGGCCGCCACGCTGAAAACGATCGTTCCGTTCGTCGTCCCCGAGCCTCCCGACTCGATCGTCAGCCACGGGGCGTTCGTCGTCGCCGTCCAGGCTATGTTCGCCGTCACCGCGAGGCTTCTCCCGCCGGACGCATAGGTTCCCACGTAGGCGCCGGCCGGCTCAATCGCCAATGCCGGCACGAAGGCCGCCTGCACCACCGTGCAGGTCCGCGCCAACCCGCCGCCCGCCACGATCACCGCCCCCGTCCGCGGCGCGGCCCCTTCGTTGGCCGCCACGCCGAACGTCACCGTCCCGTTCGTCGTTCCCGACTCCCCGGACGCGAACGCCAGCCACGGCGCGTTCGTCGATGCCGTCCAGGCCACGTTCGCCATCACGTCCAGCGTCAGCCCGCTCGCCGCGCCGGCGCCGACGTTCGTGCATCCGGGCTGTGCGATTAGGACGATCCCGGCCGCCGCCAGGTGCTCGTAGGCACCCATGTCCACCGCGCCGAACGCGATGCGCTGGTTGCCGTCCAAGTCCGTCGCCCCAAGCACCGCGCCATTGTCGCCCGCGTCGCGGCAGGGCGAATCCGCCGCCAACCGGTAGTTTCCCGCCCCGGCATCGGCGAATCGCGGATCGTTGGCGACGTTGCCCGTGCCGCCGGGATCGGGCGTCGTGCAGCTGAAGGAAAACGCAGCGTTGGCGTGGTTCGGCGCGTTCGACGCCGCATTGCCGTACACGATGCAATTGCTCGCCGTACCGCCGTACACGCCGCCGCCATCGGTCGCCACGTTGTCCACCACCGTGCAGTTGACCAACGTGCAATCCAGCGCGCCGCCGCCCGGGGTAACGCTGTAGTTCCCGACAACGAGACAATTGTTCAGTACCGCCTCGGCCGCCCCGCCACTGCGGTTGCCCCGCACGACGCAGCGCTGGAGCGTACCGCCCAAAACCCCGCCGCCGCGAGCGCTGGCTTCGTTGTTTTGGATGAGACAATCGTCGAGCGTGCAGTTGACCGCGCCGCCGCCATATGGACCGGTATTGTCGCTCACCGTGCAATTGCTTAGCGTGCATTCGTCCACGCCGCCGCCAGACATACCAGCGAAGTTGTCGCGGCACAAGCAGCGGATCAGCCGAGCATAAGTCGCACCGCCTCCCAACCAATCAGAGCGGTTGCCGATCAGCGTACAATCGACCAGCGTACCGCCGCCATAAACGCCCCCTCCTCGATAGTTAGCGTGGTTGTTGGCGAATATGCAATTGGTCGCCATGGTATCGCTTTCGCAATACGCCCCGCCGCCTCCGCCGTCATAGGGGTTGCCCTCCGCGTATCTAACGCTCGCGCCGTTGGTGAGCGTGAACCCCGACAACGTTGCGCCGTTCGCGAGGTAGACGCAGCGATCCCGGTCGAGTCCATCGATCCGGGTCGATTCGGGACCATCGGCGCTCTGCACGGTGATGGGTTTATCAATCACCACCCGGTTGTGAACGGTTCCGATCGCTCCCCGGCCTCCGTTGGTATACGTCCCGGCGCCGACCCACACCACTTCGCCATCGACCGCCGCATCCACGCCCGCCTGGATCGTCCGCTTGGCCGTCGCCCACGTGATGCCGTCCGCGGCGTCGCTGCCGTTCGTCGTCACGTACCAGTTCAAATTCAAAGGGCGTTCGGCTTGCACCACGGCTTGCACCACGATGTACCACCACTCCAATTCGCCGTCCGACACGAGGATCGCGCCGGTCCGCTCGAAACCGGTTCCGTTGGCGGCCACGTCGAAGCTCACGGTCCCGTTCGTCGCCCCGGAATCCCCGGAGACGATCGACAGCCACGGCACGTTTGCCGTTGCCGTCCAGGCCACTTCGGCCGCTACTTCGAACGACAGCCCGCCGGCGGCCGCTGCGGACAAGTTCGTACCCAGCGGCGAAACGTTCAGCACATGGCGCTCGTAGGCCCCCAAGTCCACGCGCCCGCGCGCGATGCGCGGATGACCGTCCAAGTCCGTTGCCGGGGACATCCAATCCAGACTGGCGCCGGCATTGAGACAAGGCGAATTCGTCGACAACCGGTAGTTCCCAGCCTCCGCATCCACGAATTGAGGATCGTTCGTGAAGGTGTGGTCGAAAGTGTCTCCATCCAAACTTCCAGGCCAAAATGCGCGAAGGGCCATATTGCCCCAGACTATGGCATTGATGAACGTGCAGTCATATCCTCCGCCGCCCTCGCTCCATTGATAGTCGCCGTCTGCGTAGGTCCAATTTCTAACGACGGTGCAGTTTTCCAGAAGGCATTTGGCCGCTCCCCCTCCTTTCGAGGAGGCTATTCCATATTTGGTCCAGCCGGAAATATCGACGAAATTTCCAGTAATCAGGCAATTCCGGGCCCGGCCGCCGTATATCCCTCCGCCTTCGCTGAAGTCGCCGAGGTCTGTTTTGATAAGGATGCCGTTGTTCGAAACGACGCAGTTTTCGATCAGGCTTTCCTCGGCCATGTTCACGCCCCCCCCATACCTGCTGCGGCCGCCCGTGATCGTGAATCCCGATACCACGGCATTGGAGTGGGTAATCGTGATGCAACGCCCTTGTTCGTTGGCGAATATGGTGGTGAAGCACGGACCATCGACGCTGCGCAGCCAGATGCCCTTCGGAATCGTCAATCTTTCCTGATAGGTTCCCGCCCCAACCCACACCGAGTCGCCGTTCCTCGAGACGTCCACCGCGGCTTGGATCGTCAGTTTGGCCGTCGCCCAGTTCGTGCCCGCCGCCGCGTCGCTGCCGTTCGTCGCGACGAACCAGTTATCGACACACGTCGGCGGCCTCGCCTGAACAACGGTGCACGTGCAGCCCAGTTGCCCGCCTGCCACGGCGATCGTTCCCGTCCGCCAAGCGCCTTCATTGGCTTCCACGTCGAATGTCACCGTTCCGTTGCTCGTTCCCGACTGCCCGGACGTGATCGCCAGCCACGGCACGCTGGACGTCGCCGTCCAGGCCATGTTGGCCGTCACTTTGAGCACCAGTCCGTTCGTCGCGCCGCAAGCCACGTTCGTCGCCACGGGCTGGATGCGCAGGATGTCGACTTCCCCGGCTTGTTTTTCGTAGGCGCCGATGTCCACGATGCCGTTCACGACGCGAGTCGCGCCGCGCAGGTCCGTCGTTCCCTGCACGAACGCATTGTTGCCCGCATCGACGCAGGGCGAATCCGGCGCGGGCCGGTAGTCGCCTGCCGGCGCATTGACAAATTTCGGATCGCTCGTGCAACAGTTCAACAAATCGTCTCCGTACACCTCTTGACTGCCGATGTTGCCGTAAATGATGGTGTTTCTGGATGGACAATTTCTCACGCCGGCACCTGAAGTACTTCCGCAATTGCCGACCACCGTGCAGTTGGACAGGGGGCTCCCCCACACACCGCCGCCGTAATCGGCGCCGTTTTCGCTCACAAGACAATTGTCGAGCGTGCCGCCAAATGCGCCGCCGCCGCAGCTTCCACTCTCATTGTTTCTCAGCGTGCACCGGATCAAGTGGCCATTGAAGGTGCCGCCGCCATACAACGACGAAGAATTGCTCGCCACCAGGCAATCGATTAAAAAGCCACCTGCGCCTCCCCCTCCGCATTGGGCGCTGTTTCCAATCAACGAACAATTGCTGATGATCCCGATCGCATAAGCCCCTCCCCCATACCGATCGACCTCACTATTGGTATACGACGCTCTCGTTGAACCTTGGGTCAACGTGAATCCGGCCAGCATCGCATTGGTTCCCACATAGACGCAACGAACCGCTGAATCGCCGTTAGGTCCTGCCCCGCGGATGACCGTGCATTCGGGACCGTTGACGCTGCGCACCGAAATCGGCCTGTCGATCACGACCCGGTTGGTCAACTGCAACCCGGCAACCTTTCGTTCTCCCGTGGCATAGGCCCCGTTGCTCACCCACACCGTTTCGCCGTCGGACGCCCCATCCACCCCCGCCTGGATGGTCAGTTTGGCCGTCGCCCAATTCGTCCCCGCCGCCGCGTCGCTGCCGTTGGTCGCGACGAACCACTCCGCCGCCCCTGCCGGCGCGGCGCTCGCCGCGACCAGCATCCCGACCAGAATCCATGCGCGTGTTTTCATGACGGTGCCCGCTCCGGATTTCATTGAACGCCCGCGGCGCCCGTTTGGCAAGCCGATTCGGCAAATCTTGGCCGCGCAACCCCTTGACGACAAGGCGCCAGCGTGCGGCCGGCCCACCCCCATATCCCCCACCGCGAATGGCCTGAGATCGTTCTCTCGGCTTCCGACCTCGGATGTCCGCCCTCGTCCCTCGCCCCTCGGCTCTTGCCCCCCGCCCCTCCGCCTATTCCGCCGGCGTCTCGGCGGCTTTCTCCGCCGCCTGGATGACAGGCGCGACGTCGGGTCCGGGCTTGAAGACGGAGTAGAGCATGAAGGCGCCGAAGACGAGAAAGAGGACGCCGCCGACGCCGTGGATGAGGCGTTCGGAAGCCACCTTGGAGATCAGCCCGCCCAGATAAACCCCCAGCAGCGTGGAGAGCACCAGCGCGAGGCTGGCGGCGACGAACACGACCCACCGGCCGTGCACCGCGCTCTGGAGCATCACCGCCAACTGGGTCTTGTCGCCCAGCTCGGCGAAGAACACCAGCCCAAACGTCGCCATGAAGATTTTCCAGCTCATCCGCGCGCCTCCGTGGGGGAATCCGCGCCAATCCTGCCACAAGCGCCTCCGCCCCGCAAGCCGCCCGGCGCTACGACGAAAGCGCCCGACCCAACGATCCGATTGGATATGGAATATTGGACATTGAATATTGAGATTTCTCTTCCAGAAGCAAGGGCGGGCTCCAACCCGAGCCGCCGCCCCCCCCCGGCCCCCCGCACTCTTTTCTTCCCTTTGGCCCCCCCCTGACGTATCTTTTTCCATCCGGAGATCGATCCATGGCAAATTGGTATTTCGTCCAACCCAAGACCCGCGAAAAGAGCGGGCCGCACGAAGAATCGTTCGTTCGCGCCAAGTTCATTGCGGGCGAACTCGCGCCCGAGACGCTGGTGTGGCACGACGGGCTGGCCAACTGGATTCCGGCCGGCCAGGCCTTCGCCGCGCTGAAAGCCCCTTCCGGCACGGAAGGCAAGGTGCCGCTGCCCGACGGGCTGCGCGGCTGGATGACGTTCATCGGCGTCATGACGATCCTCGGCGCCCTGCTGCCCTCCGTGGCGCTCGTCGGGCTGCCGATGCTGCTGGCGGGCATCGCGCTGCTGGGCGCGCGCGGCGCGCTCGACCGCGCGCCGTACGTTACGCCGGACATGGTGCCGTTCTTCACGAAGCTGCGGACGTTCTTCTGCTGCTGGGGCTGGATGTACGTCCTCGGGCTGTTCCTGGTCGTCCTCGTCCTGCTGGCCTATTCGGGCATCGCGCTGTGGGCGCTGTCCACGGGCCAGGTCGCCCCGCATTCGTTCTTCGCCAACTGATTCCGCCATGCTCTTCACCCCGGAAGAACGCCAGCGCTACGCCCGCCATCTCGACTTGCCGGGCTTCGGCGCGCCGGCGCAGGAACGCCTGCGCGCGGGCCGCGTGCTGGTCGTCGGCTGCGGCGGCCTCGGCTCGCCCGCGCTCTACTACCTCGCCGCCGCCGGCGTCGGCCGCCTCGGCCTCGTGGATCCCGACCGGGTCGAGATCTCCAACCTCCAGCGCCAGATCCTGCACGCCACGCCCGACATCGGCCGGCCCAAGGTCGATTCCGCCGTCGGCCGCCTGCGCGCGCTCAATCCCCACGTGCGCTTCGTCCCGCACCAGGACCGGCTCGACGCGGAAAACGCGCGCGACCTCTTCGCGCCCTACGACGTGATCCTGGACTGCACCGACAACTTCGCGGCCAAGTACCTCATCAACGACGTCTGCGTCGCGATGAAGAAGCCGTTCGTCCACGCGGGCATCTCCGGCTTCTGCGGGCAGCTCATGACCGTCCTGCCGGGCCAGAGCGCCTGCCTGCGCTGCCTGTTCCCCGCGCCGCCGCCGCTGGCCGCCCCCGAATCCGCCCCCTCCGCCGGTCCCCTCGGCGCCGTCCCCGGCGTCGTCGGCTCCCTGCAGGCCGTCGAGGCCATTAAGTTCCTGGCGGGCGTCGGCGCGCTGCTCACCGACGTCCTGCTGACCTACGACGGGCTCGAAGTCGAATTCCGCCCCCTCCACGCCAAACGCGATTCCGCCTGCCCCGCCTGCGGGGCCGGCGCCCAACCCAAGGAGTAATCCCATGGCCGAAGCCATCCAGTTCACCCTCAACGGCGCGCCCCAGGCCGTCGCCGTCGAACCCGCGGACAAGATCATCGACGTGCTCCGCGAACATCTCAACCTGACCGGCACCAAGCGCGGCTGCGACGACGGCACCTGCGGCGCCTGCACGATCGTCCTCGACGGCGAGGCCAAGCGCGCCTGCCTGCTGCCGGCCGCCAAGCTCGCCGGCGCGACCGTCCTGACCATCGAAGGCGTCAACCAGGGCCTGGAGATCCATCCCATCCAGAAAGCCCTGATCGAAGCCGGCGCCGTCCAGTGCGGCTACTGCATCCCCGGCATCGTCCTCGAACTCTACGCGCTCTATACCAAGAACGTGAACGCCTCCGACGACGAGATCAAGACGGCCCTCTCCCGCCACTTCTGCCGCTGCACCGGCTACGAAGCCATCTGGGAAGGCGCCAAGCTCGCCCAGAAATTCCTGCAAGCCAAGGCCGGATAAACCACGAAACACGCGAATAAAACGAAAAGCCCCCCCTCGACCCTCTGCCCTCCACCCCCTGAACTCTGAACTCTGACCTCTTTGTCCTGCAACCTGCAACCTTGAACCTGCAACCCTAGAAAGGCCCCCCATGTACGACATCCTCATCAAGAACGCGCAGCTCCGCCGCAAGGCCGGGCTTTGGAACGTCGCCATCGAAAAGGGCGTCGTCCAGAAGATCACCAAGCAACCCATCCGCGCCAAGGCCGGCAAGGTCATCGACGCCGGCGGCAACCTCGTCACCGAATCCTACGTCAACACCCACCTGCACCTCTGCAAGGTGTACACGCTGGAAATGATGGATTCCAAGGCCCTCAGCGCCTACCACGGCGCCGACATGGGCGGCGCCATGACCGCCATCGAGCTGGCCGCGCGCGTCAAGGCCAACTACAACGAAAAATGGATCCTCCCCAACGTCCGCAAGGCCCTCAAGCTGGCCGCCCTCAACGGCAACCTGCACATCCGCGCGTTCGCCGACGTCGATTCCAAAGCCAAGCTGATCGGCCTGAAGGCCCTGCTCAAGGCCCGCGACGAATTCAAGGGCATCGTCGACGTCCAGGTCGTCGCCTTCCCGCAGGACGGCGTCGTCCGCGAGCCCGGCACGGTGGACCTGATGAAGCAGGCCATGGACCTCGGCGCCGACGTCGTCGGCGGCATCCCGTGGATCGAATTCACGGAGAAGGACGAGCAGACCCACGTCGACGAAATGATGAAGCTGGCCGTCGGCTACGACAAGGACATCTCCATGCTGGTGGACGACGCCGGCGACGCCACCTTGAAGACCTTGGAAATGCTCGCCGTCCGCACCCTCGAGGAAGGCCGCATCGGCCGCTCCCTGGCGCACCACGCGCGCGCGATGTGCCTGTATCCCACGCCCTACTTCAAGAAGATCGCCGCCCTGCTGCGCCAGGCCGGCATGGGCGTCGTGAGCGATCCGCACACCGGCCCGCTCCACGCCCGCGTGAAGGAGCTGCTCGAAGAAGGCAACCTCGTCTGCCTCGGGCAGGACGACATCTCCGACGCCTACTATCCCTATGGCCAGAACAACATGCTCGAGGTCGCGTTCCTCGCCTCGCACCTGCTGTGGATGACCACGTTCCCCGAGATGGAAACGCTCTACGACCTGATCACGGTGAATCCGGCCAAGTGCATCAACCTGCCGAAGTTCGAGCTGAAGGAGAAGGCCAACGCCAACCTCGTCGTGCTCGACGCCAAGACCGTCTGCGAAGCCTTCCGCTACCACAAGGCCCCGCTGCACGTCGTCTCCCACGGCAAGCTGCTCAAGCCCGCCGACCTCCGCGGCTAATTCCCGCACCCCCGCGCGGACCGGTTCTGAAAAGAGCCGGTCCGTTTTTTTTGCCCACTCCGGGAACGCCGAGCGTCCGCTCGGTTCATCAAGCCAACAGCCCAGCAGCCAAGCAGGAACACAGGAAACAACAGGAAAACAGGATGAAAGCGATTGTGTCCTGTCTTCGGACCGCCGACATCGGACATCGGACTTCGGACCTCGGATCTCGGCAATTCCCGCCCCCATTTGCGTCCATTTGCGTTCATTTGCGGTCAAAATCCCGTTTTCAGGCCCTTCACGACCGTCCCGACCTCTCGGGGAGAGTCGGGAAACGCAAATTCACGCAAATAGGGCACTTGGAGCCCACATTTCGGTCTTCGGACATCGAAATCCATAAATCCAACCACGGATGAACACGGATCAACACGGATTAGGCTTTGGATCTGTCCAGGGCACGCCGAGCGTCCGCTCGGCCGAAAAAGCCAACAGCCAAGCAGGAAAACAGGAAACAACAGGAAAACAGGATGAAAGCGATTGTGTCCTGTCTTCGGGCCGCGACATCGGACATCGGACTTCGGACCTCGGATCTCAGGCAATTCCCGCCCCCATTTGCGTCCATTTGCGTCCATTTGCGGTCAAAATCGGCATTTTCGGCCATCCGAAGCCTCCCGAGAGCCCAAAATGGACCGCAAATGAACGCAAATTCTCGAAAATGGGCTTTCCGAAGCCTTTCCTGGCCCATTTTTCGTGCACTTCGAGGTTGTTCCACCGATTTTGGCCATTCCGGCCCTGTTGCGAGCCATTTTCTGCCCCGGAAATGCCTTTCGCTGGCGTTTTCAGGCCCAAAATGATCTCCGTGATGCCCATTTTGCGAGATCGGCATTACATGGCGCCTCAAAACCGGCATAAAGCCGACCTCGCGCGGATTCTCGGCCTGCCCTCCCGCTCCCTAGAGCAAATTCAGATTTACTG
>DDWR01000054.1:27221-40984 GCA_002347655.1 Verrucomicrobia bacterium UBA2281
TCCCTGCCGAGCCGGGCTGTTTCCGACTTCGAGCGGCTACGGTATTCTGAAAACCGCCCTATTCCCCGAAACTGCAACTCGTTGCGCCATTGACCCATCCCCGCATTTCCGCTATCCTTTTGCCAGTCAGGAAAAATCACCC
This sequence comes from Verrucomicrobia bacterium UBA2281, assembly GCA_002347655.1. Taxonomy (GTDB): domain Bacteria; phylum Verrucomicrobiota; class Kiritimatiellia; order CAIQIC01; family Lenti-01; genus Lenti-01. The sequence continues at coordinate 27,364 of DDWR01000054.1, forward strand.
CGCCACGTACGACCTCGGGTCGGCCCAATCAAACTGTTCGATTTCCAGAAAATGAAACTTGCGCCCCGATGCGACATCGCATACATTGTATTACAGATGATTACATGAGGTGACATAATGAGTGCAGCCCTATCGATACGCCTTCCTGAACCGCTGGCCAAAGAACTAAAACAGATTGCCGAGGATACCGAGCGTTCCCGCTCGTTCCACGTGCAAAAGGCCCTGGAAAACTACATTGAAGAGTTTGCGGACCTTCAGATCGCCTTGGACCGTCTGCGCGACCCGCGGGATCCTGTGGTTTCCAGCAAAGACCTGAGGAAGTCCCTTGGCCTATAACATCCAATACAAGAAGAGCGTCGCAAAGGATTTGGCGCGCATCGGAAAACCCGAGGCGCGCCGACTTCTTGACAAGCTTGAAAAGGAATTGTCTACACACCCCGACAGCTACCCGGTTCTGCAGGGGCCGTTGGCGGGACTACGCAAGATGCGCATAGGCGACTATCGAGTGATCTATGCCATCCTAGACAACGATGTTTTAATTCTACGCATTGGGAATCGGCGAGAGGTCTATAGATAAAGACAATCGAACAAGGCGTTGCACCCCTACGCGCCACAAGTGGCGCGAGGGTGAACGCGGACGTTCTTCATTCGCGCCATTCGCGTTTTTCGTAGTTTGTCTTAAGGCTTCTTGCCCGCGTCGCAGCTTTTGCCGGCGAAGGGGCAGCCGTCGCAGCCGGTGAGGCAGGCGCAGGAGCGGTTTTGGGCGTCGCGCTGGGCTTTCCAGGTGCGGCGGATGCGCAGGGCGAGCCAGAGGGCCGCGCCGGCGATGGCGACTCCGACGGCCGTCCAATCGAGCCACGTCGCGTTCATCACCCCACCCCCCAGCCGAACAGCAGTCCGAGCCGGAACACGGCGAAGGTGACGATCCAGGCGATGGCGGTCATGCCCAGCAGCATGCCGAGCGCCCAGCCCCAGGAATCCGTCTCGCGCTTGGTGGCGGCGATGGTGGCCACGCACGGCGCGCTGAGCAGGCAGAAGAGCATCATGGCCAGCCCTTGCAGCGGCGTGTAGTTGGCCCGCAGGGTCTGGCGCAGGCTCTCGGAGCCTTCATCCGCGCTGCCGAGGGAGAACACGATGCCCATCTGGGCCACGAAGACTTCCTTGGCGGCGAAGGCACCGACGAGGGCCGTCCCCACGCGCCAGTCGAAGCCCAGCGGCCGGATGGCGGGTTCGATGGCTTTGCCGATGCGGCCGATGGCGGTGTATTCCAGCGCTTCGGCCTGCTGCGCGGCTTCCAGCGCGGCGGCGGCCTCGGGCGTGGCCGCGGCGGCGACGGCCGCCGCGTAGTCGCGGCTGAATTCGGTTCGCCGCGGGAAGGTCCCCAGCGCCCACAGCAGGATCGAGATGGCCAGGATGACCGTGCCGGCCTTCTGGAGGTACATCCAGGCGCGGTCCCACATGTGGATGCCGACGGAGCGCCACGTGGGCAGGCGGTACGGCGGCAGTTCCATCACGAACGGCGCGCTCTCGCCCCGGAACAGCGTGCCGCGCAGCAGGCGCGCGACGAGGACGGCGACGAGGATGCCGGCCATGTAGATGCCCCAGAGCACCCACCCGCGCCACTGCGGGGCGAAAAAGGCCGGAATCAGCAGGGCATAGATCGTCATGCGGGCCCCGCAGCTCACGAACGGCGCCACCAGGATCGTCGTGAAGCGGTCGCGCTTGTGCTCGAGGGTGCGCGTGGCCAGGATGGCCGGCACGGTGCAGCCCAGGCCGATCAGCATCGGGATGAAGCTCTTGCCGTGCAGGCCCATCTTGTGCATCGCGCGGTCCATCAGGAACGCCACCCGCGCCATGTAGCCGGTGTCTTCCAGGAACGCGATGGCCAGGAACAGCAGCAGGATGTTCGGCAGGAAGGAAATCACTCCGCCCACCCCGCCGATGATGCCGTCCACGACCAGCGATTGCAGCAGCGGCGCGGCGCCGGCCGGCCAGACGGCGACGATGTGCCCGGCCAGCCAGCCCAGCCCGGCTTCGATCCACTGCATGGGCGGCTCGCCCAGCGCGAAGACGAGATTGAACACGCCCCACATCAGGAACACGAAGATCGGCAGGCCCCAGACGCGGTGCAGGAGGAGGTTGTCGAGCCGCAGCGTGCGCGCGTGGCGCACGTGGGGCGAGGACTCGCGCGTCACGTCCACGGCCACGCCCAGCGCGAAGCCGTAGCGGGCTTCGGCCATCTGGACGTCGAGCGGCCGGCCGCCGCGCTTTTCGAGGCGGGCGGCTTCGCGGCCCGCGGCTTCCCGCGCGCCGGCCGGCGCGTGGGGATCCGGCAGGCCGTCGAGCAGCGCGATGGCCCGCCGGCGCGCGCTCACCGCGTCGTCGCCCTCGAATTGCTCGGCGACGGCCGCGATCGACTGCTCCATGTCGAGGCCGTAGTTGACCCGACCTGTGCAGGGCGTGCCGGCGGCGGCGACGAGCTGGGCGGCCGCCAGCAGGGCGTCCGTGCCCTCGCCGGTGCTGCCGTTGGTGGGCACCACGGGCCCGCCCAGCAGCGCGGCCATCAGCTCCAGATCGAATTTCAAGCCGTGGGATTCGGCCTCGTCGCTCATGTTGAGGGCGTAGACGAGCGGGACGCCCATTTCGGTGAGCTGCGCGGTCAGGTGCAGGTTGCGCTCGAGGTTCGTGGCGTCGATCACCTGAATCACGACGCCGGCCGCGCCGGAGAGGATTTCGTCGCGCGCGATGGCTTCCTCGGGCGAGGCCGCCAGCAAGCTGTAGGTGCCCGGCAGGTCCACCAGCTCGAGCGCCAGGCCGTCGCGGACGAACGTGGCCGACTTCTTTTCGACGGTGACGCCCGGATAGTTGCCGACGTGCTGGTGCGCGCCGGCCATCCAGTTGAACAGGCTGGTCTTGCCGCTGTTGGGATTGCCCGCCAGCAGGATCGTCAGCTTGGATGGCGCCGGTTTGCCCATGGGATGCCGTTCAGATGAGCCCCGGGCGCCACTTCACGCGGATGTGGGCGGCTTCCGCCTTGCGCATGGAGAGCCGGTAGCCGCGCACTTCGACGGCGATGGGATCGCCCAGCGGCGCCACGCGTTCGACGGCGATCAGCACGCCGGGCGTCACACCCATTTCCACGAGCCGCTTGCGCAGGCCGCCGGCGACGTTCACGGCCATCACCACGCCGCGCACGCCCTGGGGCAGTTCGTCGAGGCCCGATTCCACGCCCGGCGCGCGTTCGCCCTTGGCGGTTTCGCGCACCTTGACCCACTTTTCGATCATGCCCGGATGGGACCGCAGGAAATCGCCCAAGAGCCCCATGCGGTCGACCACGAGCGGCGTGGCGTCGTGTTCCATGCCGCAGGCGGCGACTTCGGCGTCCTCCTGGGCCAGGCCGAGGGTTTCCGCGAAGAACCGCCGCAGGGCCACGTGGCGGCCGGAGACGTCTTCCGCCACCTGCCGGCCTTTGGGAGTCAGCCCGACCGCCCCGTACGGCGAATAATCCAGCAGCCCCTGGTCCTTCAGCGACTTCAGCGCGGCGGAAACGGTCGAGGGCTGCACGTCGAGGGCTTCGGCGATGTCCCCCGTCCGCGCGCCGCGGGGCGTCTCCGAGAGGCGCAGGATGGTCTCGAGATAGTCTTCCGCCTTGGAGCTGAGCCGTTCGATTTTCATCAGGTTTTTGGGGGTTCTCGAATTGTTAGAGGGCTCTAACAATATCACGTGGGGCGAAGATGTAAAGGGGGCGGCGGGCAGGAGACGGCGGGTTGATTCAACCCGCTCTACCTGTTGGATCGAAGGTAGGGACGGCTCTCCGAGCCGTCCGGGCTGTTATCCCATGATCGGACGCCTCGGAGAGGCGTCCCTACCTTGAAAACCAATGAGCCCCCCCCGCTCCCGCCGAATTGACACGCTCCCGCTTCGGGCGTATCGTCGCCGCCTCGATGAACACCCTGCCCGCCGACACCCACACCCATACCCGCCTGTGCCGCCATGCCGGCGGCGATCCGCTCGACTACGCCCGCGCGGCGGCCGCCCGGGGCATTCCCGAGATCGCCTGCACGGACCACGTCTACTTCCCCGACGATCCGCAGCCGTCCATCCGCATGAAACAGGAAGAATTCGCGGAATACCTGGCGCTCGTGCGCGCGGCGCAGGACGCGAACCTCTGCACGGTGCTGCTGGGGATCGAGGCCGACTACCAGCGCGATCTGGTCGGCGAGCATCTGCCGGCCGTGCTGGACTCGGCGGAGTTCGACCTCGTGCTCGGGTCGCTGCACACGGGCCCCTTCTGGGATCTGGCGCCGGACGATCCGACCGCCACGCCGGAGTTCGTCGAGCAGATGAACCGGACCTACTACCTGCGCATGGCCGAACTGGCCCGCACGGGGCTCTACGACGTCTGCGCGCACTTCGACATCGTCAAGCGCGGCGGCATCCACGCGCCGGAGAAACTGCTGGCGGAAATCGTGCCCCCCGCCCTCGACGCCGTCGCCGCGGCCGGCATGGCCATCGAAATCAATACGAGCGGCTACGACCACGGCGCGGCCGAGGCCTATCCGTCCCTGCAAATCCTCGCCTGGATGAAGGAGCGCGGCATTCCCCTTTGCTTCGGGTCCGACTCGCACGATCCGAGCCAGATCGGCCGGCATTTCGAGAAAGCCCTCGCGCTCGCGAAGGCCGCCGGCCACACCCACCGCGCGCAATTCCGCCGGCGCAAGCCGACGCTCGTGCCGCTGGCGTAAAACCCCAAGAAATAGCAGGAAAACAGGAAACACAAGAAATCAGGATCAAGATCGATCCTGGGTTCCTGTGTTTCCTGTTTTCCTGCTGCGGTTCCAGCTCGATCGGGAATCAAAACAAAATCGGAGCGTCCAATTCGTCGGAGATTGTTTCTTCGATCGGCGCGGCGGGAGCTTCGGATTCGGGCGCAATCTCCGGCTCGGGCGTTTCTTCGGCCGGCTCGGTTTCCTCCGCTTCCGCGGCGGCCGCGGCGGCCTCTTCGATTTCCAGCGGATCGCGCCCGCCGTACTTGCGGTAGAGCTTCTCGTAGATCCGGAACTGGATGCTTTCCGAGCTGCGATCGATCACCTGCGGATTGGCGACGGCCACGACGCGGCCCTTGTCGTCGAACACCCAGAAATCGCGCGCGGGCTGGTTGCATTTGACGCATTGGGGGATGAGGTTGCCCGGCCCCAGCGCCTGGGACGGATCCATGTGGCCTTTCTGGAGCACGGTGGTCGTGTCGGGCCAGTTGAAGTTGGGCTCGCCTTCCTTGGAGCCGCAGCAGGCGCAGCGGTAGCCGTAGGCGGCCTTGAGCTGCTCCCAGTAGTCCGGGGACGACAAATCGACGCGGCGCTGGCTGTTGAAGCCCGGATAGGCCGCCTCCAGGTTGATGAGGCGGTATTCGCCCGGCTGGATCTCCATGTCCCGGCCGTCCTTCCGCGTGCCGGAAAGGATGTACCACCCCGATTGCGCGGCCAGATGCCGGGCCTGCTGGACGTCGTTGATGCCCGGCACGTACTGCCGCATGAACTGGGTCAGTTCGGACTTGGAGACCGTCTTCACGTCCGGATAGCCCCGGGCCAGATAGACGAGCGTCAGGGCCGAGAGGACGTAATCGCCGTTCGACTTCCGGAGCTGCGGCAGCTTGACGCCGAGTTCCGCCAGATGCTTGGCGTGGTAGTCCGCGATCAGGTCGTAGGTTTGCTGGATTTCCGCGTCCGACGGGAAAGCGACCTGGCTGCCGTCGGTCGTCGAACCCGCGAGGGCGGCGAGATCGCCGGCGGCCAGGGTTTGGGACGAGGTTTCCTGGCTCCAGGCCGCGCCGGTGCAGAACAGCGCCGCCGCCAGCCCGAGCGCCCATTTTTTCGCGCGCGTTGTCATGGCTTTCTTTTTACGCCCCGGAGGCGGAAATGGCAACCGCCGCGGCCGAAAAAGAAAACGCCCCCGCGCGGGAAGCGCGGGGGCGGATCGCCACGGGCTTGTTACCAGTTGGCGAGGAAGCGCTTGATGACGGGCTCCCAGTTCAGGAGCACCGGCGCGATGACCAGCGCCACCACGCTCATCAGCTTCATCAGGATGTTCAGGGACGGGCCGGCGGTGTCCTTGAAGGGATCGCCGACGGTGTCGCCGACCACGGCCGCCTTGTGGGAAGGGCTGCCCTTGCCGCCGTGGCTGCCGCCTTCGATGTGCTTCTTGGCGTTGTCCCAGCAGCCGCCGGCGTTGCTCATGAACAGCGCCATCAGCACGCCCGAGGCCGTCACGCCCGCGAGCAGGCCGCCGAGCATTTCCTTGCCGAACACGAAACCGGTCACGACCGGCGTCAAGATGCCCAGCAGGGCCGGCACGGTCATTTTCTTGATGGCGGCGGCGGTGGAAATGTCCACGCAGCGGGCGTAGTCGGCCTTGGCGCCTTCCTTGCCCTCGAGCAGGCCGGGGATTTCCTTGAACTGGCGGCGCACTTCTTCGACCATCGCGAAGGCCGCCTGGCCCACGGCCTTCATGGCGAAGGCCGAGAACAGGAAGGGCATCATCGCGCCGGTCAGCAGGCCGGCCATGACCTTCGGGTCGGTGATGTCGATGACGTCGAGCTGCACGGTCTCGCGGAACGCGGCGAACAGCGCCAGGGCCGTCAGGGCGGCGGAGCCGATCGCGAAGCCCTTGCCGATGGCGGCGGTGGTGTTGCCGACGGCGTCGAGCTTGTCGGTGCGCTGGCGGACTTCCTTTTCGAGGTGCGCCATTTCGGCAAGGCCGCCGGCGTTGTCGGCGATGGGCCCGTAGGCGTCCACGGCGAGCTGGATGCCGGTGGTGGCCAGCATGCCCAGGCCGCCCAGCGCGATGCCGTAGAGGCCCGCGAAGTAGTAGCAGGCGATGACCGCCGCCGACAGCACCAGCACCGGCGCCGCGGTCGAAATCATGCCCACGCCGAGGCCGGCGATGATGTTCGTGGCCGCGCCGGTTTCGGAGGCGTCCGCGACGCCGTTGGAAGGACCCTTGCCTTCCGCGGTGTAGTACTCGGCCAGCAGGCCGATGACCGCGCCGGCCACCAGGCCGACGACCGTCGCGAGGAACACGCCGGCGCTCGTGCAGGTCAGCGCGCCCGCGCCCGCCACCGCCGACGCGATGTTGAACTCGCCCGGCAGCATCCGGTTGACGATGAAATAGGTCGCCACGGCCATGATCCCGCAGGCGCCGAAGGTGCCTTGGTTGAGGGCCTTCTGGGGATTGCCGCCTTCCTTCGTCCGCACGAAGAACGTGCCGGCGATGGAGAACAGGATGCCCGCGCCGGCGATGACCAGCGGCAGCAGGATGAAGGTGATGTCCTTGACGCCGTTGACCGTGATGGTGGCGCCCAGCACCATGGCCGCCACGATGGCGCCCACGTAGGATTCGAACAGGTCGGCGCCCATGCCGGCCACGTCGCCGACGTTGTCGCCCACGTTGTCGGCGATGACGGCGGGATTGCGGGGATCGTCCTCGGGAATGCCGGCTTCGACCTTGCCGACGAGATCGGCGCCGACGTCGGCCGCCTTGGTATAGATGCCGCCGCCCACGCGGGCGAAGAGCGCGATCGAGCTGGCGCCCATGGAGAAGCCTGTCAGGATCGGCAGCACGGTGCCTTTGATGACGTCCACGTCCGCGCCGTATTTCTTCAGCAGGACCAGCAGGGCCAGGGTCAGGCCGGTCAGGCCGAGGCCGACGACGCTCATGCCCATGACCGCGCCGCCCGAAAACGCCACTTGGAGGGCCGCCGGCAAGCTCGTGCGAGCCGCGTTGGTGGTGCGCATGTTGGCGGCGGTGGCCACCCGCATGCCGAAGAACCCGGACAGGGCCGAACAGAACGCGCCGAACACGAACGCCACCGCCACGAGGCGGATCGGGCCGGTATTGATGACCGCCAGCAAGACCGCCACCAAGGCAACCACGATGGCCAGCACCTTGTATTCGCGCTTCAGGAACGCCATGGCGCCCTCGCGGACGGCCGCGCCGATCTCCAGCATCCGGGCCGTGCCCGGCTCCTGCTTGTTGATCCATTGCGTCTTCCACCAGGCGAACAGCAGGGCGACCAGGCCGGAGCCCAAGGCCGCGTAAAGTAGGTTGTTCGTGTTCATGGTAAACCGTTTCTCCTGTTTGTTTTTCTAAATCGTCGGGCCTGAAGGTAGGGGATTTGCCCCCCGTCTGTCAAACCCGAAGGGGCCGCTCACAGCAAATCGCCCATCTTGCCGCCAAACAGGATTTCCAGCCCGACGTGCAGCGAGGGGCGCGGCTCGTACTCGTCTTCCTTCGGGAACTGGATCTGGGGCGTGATCGTATAGTAGATCCATTTCCGGTACAGGGCGTCGCGCCAGGTGACGTTGATCAGCGAATCGTCCCAGAACCAATCCGAACTGCGGATGTGCGGGAACACGCTGCCCTGGGCCACCCAGCCGCGGCCCCGCCCCGACCGCAACCAGGCGAACCGCAGGGATTGCTCGAATTCCACGTCGTCGCGGCTTTCCGACGTGCGTTCCGCCGTCCGGCTCTGGAAATAGGTCTTGGCCCCCAGCTGGCGCGTCCAGGTCACGACGGTCTGCTGGCCCAGCCCGTCGTCGGTATAGTAGAACGCGCGCGGATTCAGGCCGAACCGGCCGGCGCCCAGCGGGCGTTCCCAGCGCCAATCCAACGAAGCGTAGGCCACCGGATGCGAGTCGCGCCAGCGCAACCCGCCGCCCAGCGACAGGTCGCCGCCCGACAGGTCCTCGAACATGGCGGTCACGCCCAGGCGGGGATCGGACTCCTGTTTCATCGGATCCGTGCCCGGCAGCGAATCCCGGCCGGCGTTGTCCAGCACCAGGTGCAATTTCCGTTCCAGGCCGGGCAAGGCCAGATCGCCGCGGAAGCGCACTTTGAAATCGAACTGCTTGTCGTTGCTCCGGCCGCCGTAGCGCGAATAGAACCGCAGGCGGAAGGTCGACAGCTCGGGCTCGTACGGCTGTTCTTCGGCCAGCCACTTGAGATCGACCGTCCGAACGGCGTTGTCCATCGCGCAGTACAGCCGCCGGTGATACTCGTCCAGCCACTGCGTGAAGCCGTTCCGGCGGGGCGGGCGCCGGTCGAACGGCGTGTTGAGTTCGTTCAGTTCCTGCAATTGCAGGGCCAACACCCGTCCCGGCGGCAACTTCAGATCCGGCGTCGGCGCGGATTGCGCGGACTGCGTTTCGCACGCGGGCGCCGCGCCGGCGGCCGGCCGCGGACCGCCCGCCGCCAGGATTCCGACCAGCGGCAACGTCAGCCAACCCAGCTGCCACGGTATCCGTTTCATGCCTTCCTGCGGCGCGCCCGGCACCCGTACGTCCCGGTCCGGACGATCTTCACGTCCACGAAATCGCCGGCCCGGGCCTGGCGGCCGGCGTCTTCCAGCACGGTTTCGCCATCCACCTCGGGCGCCTGCCACGGGGTCCGCCCATGCCAGCCGTCCGGCTCCCGCCGTTCCAGCAGCAGCGTCGTCCGTTCGCCTTTCCGCGTCCGCCAGCGCGCCGCGGACACCTTGGCCTGCGCCGCCAGCAGCCGGTCGCGGCGCTCTTCGGCCACCGCCGCCGCCACCCGATCCGCCATCCGCGCCGAAACCGTGCCCGGTTCCGGCGACCAGACGAAGACCCCCGCGTGGTCGAACGCCCCTTGCTCCACGAACGCCAGCAGCTCCGCGAATTCCTTCTCCCCCTCGCCCGGATGGCCCACGATGAACGTCGTGCGCAGCGCCGCGCCCGGCAGCCGCCGGTCGATCGCCGCCAGCGCCGCATCCACCCGCGCGCGGCCATAGCCGCGGCCCATCCGCTTGAGCATCTTTTCGCTCGCGTGCTGCAGCGGCAGATCCAGATACGGGCAGAACCGCGCGTCGGCCGCGAGGGCGTCGAGGATCTCGTCCGTCAGGTGCCGCGGATGCGCATACATGACGCGGAACCACAGCTCGCCGGGCAGTTTTTCCAGCTCCCGCAGCAGCGGCGCCAGCTGCGGCTCTTCCGCGCGATCGAGCCCGTAGGCCGTCGTGTCCTGCGCGATCAGCACCAGTTCCTTCGCGCCGGCCGCCACCAAGTCCCGGGCTTCCTTCAGGATCGCCCGCATCGGGCGGCTGGCGCGCCGGCCGCGGATCAGCGGAATCGAGCAATAGGCGCAGCAATTCGAGCAGCCCTCGCCGATCTTCAGGTAGGCCGTGGCGGCCGCCCCGATCCGCAGGCGCGGCCGGTCCAGCCAATCGAAATAGGTTTTCGGCAAGACCTTCCCCGCATAGCCCCCGCTGCGGGGAGCGCGCGCCGCTTTGCCGGCCAGCAAGTTTCGGCAGACGTCCGGCAGCCGCGGATAATCCGCGAAGCCGACCCGCGCATCCGCCGCCGCCAGGAATGCCGCCAATTCCGGCGCGCCGCCGACCCGCTCCACCAGGCACCCCGTCGCCACCAGCAGGGGCCGCCCCCGGCGGCCGCGTTGCGCCGCCAGGTCTTCCAGCACCTCCGCCGCCTCGCGGCGCGCCGCGTCGAGGAATCCGCACGTGTTCACGAGGCACACGTCCGCGTCGGCCGGATCTTCCGCGAATTGGAAGCCGGCCAAGGCCATCCCGCCCAGCAGCCCTTCGGAATCCACGGTGTTTTTCGGACACCCGAGATTCACCAGGCCGAACCGCTGGACGCGCCTAGCCACGTGGCTCCAGCAGCCCGAACAGCCACGCGATCTGCTCGCCCAGATCCCGCATGTTCGCCAGACCCTCTTCATCGCCCAGCACGTCGCCCGGATCGCGCCCCAGCGCGAAGTTCCAATAGGTCGAGCCCGGCACGACCATCTGGTTGGCCAAAAAGAGGTGGTTGATCGCGTCCACGGCCGGGCCGGCGCCGCCGCGGCGCGCCGCCACGGCCGCCGCGCCGATCTTGCGGCGCAGCAGGCCGCCGTTGGTCCGGGCCACGCGGCCGGCCCGGTCGATCAACGCCTTCGTTTCCGCCGTCACGCCCGCGAAATAGACCGGCGAACCGATCAGGATGGCGTCCGCTTCGAGCATTTTCGCGAACGCGAGGTTGAAAATATCGTCCTCGATCACGCAGCGCTTGTTTTTCAGGCGCCCGCACGCGCCGCAGGCGGTGCAGCCGCGGATGCGCGTGCCGCCGATCTGCACGTACTCCGTCTTGTGGCCCGCCGCCGCGAGCGGTTCAAGGACCTTGCGCAGCAGGATTTCCGTGTTGCCGCCCTTGCGCGGGCTGCCGTTGATCGCCAAAGCCTTCATCGTTCACCCCTGCCTTCTGCCCGCTGTTCGCGGGCTTCCTTCTCCGCCTCTTCCCAGATCCCATCCCAGCAGGCCGTTTCGTGGTCGGGGGCCACGGGGCGCAGCCGCGGGGCGCGCCGCCGGCAGACGTCGCGCGCGAGCGGACAGCGCGGCGCGAACCGGCAGCCCGGCGGCGGGGCGATCAGCGACGGCAGTTGCCCCGGAATGTCCGGCAGCCGCTCGGCCTTCCCGTGCAGCCGCGGCATGGCCGCCAGCAGGCCGCGCGTGTAGGGATGCGCCGGCCGGTCGAATACCGCGGCCTTGGGCCCTTTTTCCGCCAGCCGCGCGGCGTACATCACGTGCACCCGGTCGCAGACGTCCCAGACCACGCCCATGTCGTGCGTGATCAGCAGCACCGCCGTGTCGCCGCCGCGCACCCGCAGCAGCAGCTCGAAAATCTGCGCCTGGATCGTCACGTCCAGCGCCGTCGTCGGCTCGTCCGCGATCACCAGCTCCGGTTCCGGCAGCAGCGCCAGCGCCAGCATGACCCGCTGGCGCATCCCGCCCGAGAGCTGGTGCGGATAGTCCGTCATCCGTTGCGCCGCGTCCGGCAACCCCACCCGCTTCAGCCAGTCCAGCCCCAGCGCCCACGCGGCGGCGCCGGAAATCTCCCGGTGCAGCCGCGCCGTTTCGACCAACTGGTCGCCGATCCGATGCAGCGGCGACAGCGCCGTCATCGGCTCCTGGAAAATCATCCCGATCTTGCCGCCCCGGATCCGGCGCAACTCTGCGATCGGCATGGCCAGCAGATCCTGTCCGTGGAACAACGCCCGGCCTCCCTCGATCACGGCCGGCGGCCGCGGCAACAGCCGCAACAGCGCGAGCGCGGTCACCGTCTTGCCGCAGCCCGATTCCCCCACCAGCCCCAGAACCTCTCCGCGCCGGATCTCGAACGACACGCCGTCCACGGCGCGCACGAATCCTCCGGCGGTCGCGAATCCCGCGCGCAGTTCTTCCACGCTCAACAGCACGTCGCTCATCAACCCGACATCATCCGATGCCGCCGGCCGCGTGGCAAGCGTTTTGGGCTTGGCGTTTTCCGCCAGGGCGCGGTATGGTCCCCCGCGATGAAATCGGACCGTTTGCTCGAAATCCCCGGCACCGAATGCCTCCTGCCCGCCGCGCCGGACGCGGAGGTGTCCAGCGCCTTCACGTCCGATCTGCTCAGCGACGTCATGGCCCACGCCGCCGAGAATTCCGTGCTCATCACCATCCAGGCCCACCAGAACGCGGTGGCCGTCGCCACGCTGGTCGGCATCCGCGCCATCCTGGCGTGTTCCTCGCGGCCGATTCCGGCGGACATGCTGGCGGCGGCCCGCAAGGAAGGCCTCGGCCTCTACCGCACGCCGCTGAACCAGTTCGACGCGTCCGTTGCCGTCGCGCGCCTGCTCGCCGACCAATGAGCTACCGGCCCTACTATCCCCAGCCCCCCGCCGGCCGCTCGCCGGGCTTTTTCGCCAATCTGCCGCCCGTCTGCGCCGGGCTGATCAAAGCCAACGTCGGCGTGTTCCTGTTCTTCTGGCTGTTGCGTCCGGGCACGCTCTACGCCCTGCTGGCGCTGTCGGTGGACGGCATGCGCCACGGCCTTTTCTGGCAGCCCGTCACCTACATGTTCCTGCACGGCGGTTTCATGCACCTGCTGTTCAACATGTTCACGCTCTACTTCCTCGGCCCGGAAACCGAGCGGGCGATGGGTTCGAAGCATTTCCTGGCCATGTACCTGCTCAGCGGGCTGCTCGGCGGGCTGGGCTGGCTGTGGCTGTCGCCGCATCCCCACGCCTTGTGCGTCGGCGCTTCCGGCGCGGTCTACGGCATCCTCGCCGCCTTCGCCACGCTCTATCCGCGCCGGCAGCTCACGCTGCTGATCTTCTTCGTCTTCCCCGTCACGCTGCAGGCCTGGCAGCTCGTCGCGGGCCTGGCGCTCATCGAATTCGTGCTGGCCAACAACGACCCCACCTCCGGCATCGCGCACACCGCGCATCTGGCCGGCGCCTTCGCGGGGTTCCTCTACGTCGACCAGCTCTTCGAAAGCGCCACGCTGCGCCGCCTGTGGGGGCGCCTCCGCGACTACGTCGCCCAGCGGCCCCACGTGCCGCGCGCCGCGCCGCCGCCGCCCGACCAAGCGGAAGTGGACCGCATCCTCGACAAGATTTCCGCGCAGGGCATCCAGTCGCTCACCAAGGCCGAGCGCCAGATCCTCCACCGCGCCTCGCGCACGTTCTGAGCCGCCTGCGGCGGAACCTCGTCCCGGTCGAATTCGACGGCCAAAGAATGGATGAATTTGCTTTAGGGCGGTTTTCAGAACACCGTAGCCGCTCGAAGTCGGAAACAGCC
>DDWR01000054.1:41046-60402 GCA_002347655.1 Verrucomicrobia bacterium UBA2281
AGTAAATCTGAATTTGCTCTAGGCCCGGCGCCGGAGGGCCCAAAGCAAGGCGATCGCGGCCACCCCCCAACCGGCCAGCGCAAACCAATAGTAAAAGGGCTTGCCGCGTTCCGGCAGCGGCGCCGGCGCCGCGGTCGGCGGTGGCGGCGCGGGGGCCGCGGTCACTCCGGTCGGGGCGCGCGGCGGCCGCGCAACGGGGGGCGGCGCGGGAAGAACCACCGCGGCGGCGGGCGGTTCGCGTACGACTTGCGGCGGCCGGTTGCTGAGCCGCTGCAGGAGTTCAGGGGCTTTTTCGCGGTAGAAGCGGGGCATGCGCACGATTTCCTGCCGTTGGAATTCGGGGGTTTGCATGATCAGGTCGTTCAACTGGTCCCGCGCCAAATAGGAGAATCCCATCCGGGCGCGCTCCGGCAGGCGAAAGGTGAACGTCGTGACCGCCGCCAGCAGGCTGTCGGCATCCGCGTCCGGTTGGGCGAGAACGTTGTCGACGTATTGGCGGCTCAGGGAAAACGTGTCGATGCGGCCGAGGGGATCCTTCACGGTGATCCGGACGTAGGGGCGGGCCAGATTGTCCTGCTCCGCCGTCAAGAAGGAACCGTCCCGCCCTTGGCATTCAATGGCCTGGAAGGAATCCGGCAACGCTTGGTCCTGGACCGGAAAGGTCGACTCCACGATGGCCGCGAAATTGTCGACCACCATTTCGGGATATTGCTCCAGGGCCAGCACCTGCACGTCCGGCGCCATATCGGACTGGAGGATCAAGTTGAGAAACGAGTCGGACACCAAGACGCTTTCGCCGGTGTCGTTGAACGTGACGGCATAGACGCCCGGAATTCCTTCGGCCCGCTCGTATGCGAACCCCTCGCCGGCGCCGGCGGCCTCCAGGCGGATCGCCGCGCGCCCCAGGTGTCCGGCCCCGCCGTCCTGGGCGCCATGGCCGTAGACGAGGACTGCCGCCAGCATGACCACCATGCCGGCGGCAAAGGCCGTCGTCCTTGCGGCAGACTTCATCCCCCGGAAAAGCCGGCGCCTACCAAACGATCACCACGTGCCGGGAGGCCAAGGCGCGGACGTAGATCCCGCAGAGCTGGCAATACGCGTACCCCACGTGGATTTCCCCGTTGTTGTTGATGGTGTAGTTGATGTTGTAGTCGGAGGTGATGAACCCCGGCGTATTGCCTTCCCGGTACGCATGGGTATAGTCGTGGACCATGGCCCAATAGGGATCGGTTCCATTTCGCGTGAACCGCATGACTTGCGAGGAGCCGATGTAATTGTGATACGAACTTTCGTAGGCACTCGTCGTCATCAGCGTACCCAGCAGGATGCATGCGCCCAGCAACACGATTGCGCTCTTTTTCATTTTCCGGCTCCTTGGTTCGTTGTTTTTTTTCGCCAGCGATCGGTTTCAACCGCTCCTACGGTCGAAATTCTCGCCCGGCCCCAAGTGCAAAACAACCCCGATATTGTTAATTTTTCGTCAGTCCGGCGCCGGGTCGCGCGCCCGTCCGGGCCATGTCCCGCGGGGGGGGGGCCGGAAACGAAAACCGCCGCCCGGGAGGGCGGCGGCGGGCAAACGGGCACGGACCGCGTTTACGGCGCGAGGCGCAGCTGGAAGTAGGCCGGCATCGGCGGGGCGACGTTCGTCCAGGGCGAGGTCGTCACCTCGCCGAGATCGATCCACGGCGGACTGGCGGCGGTGATGTTCGTGCTGCGCCAGATCGAGACGGCGCCGGACGCATTGGGATTCGTCCAGGACAGAACCAGGTTGCCGTTGGTGTAGACCGGCCGCGCCGTGAAGAACGGCTCGTCGAAATCGACGCCGAAGACGGTCAGGTTGAATTCGCGCTCGGCGTAGCCCGAGGCGTTGGTCGCGCGCACGGTGAAGGCAAACGGGCCGGCGGCCAGCGGCGTGCCGTCCAGCCAGCCGGCGGCGCTGAAGTCCATGCCGGCGGGCAACGCGCCGCCTTCCAGGCTGAAGGCCGTCGCGCCGGTCGCCTCGATCTGGAGCGCGACGTAGGCCACGCCGGACGTGCCGGACGGCAGGGTGCTCGGCGTGACGAACACGGGCACGGAGCCGACCGCCAACGTGTATTCGCGCTGCGAAGCGCCGAAGTCGTTGTTCGCCTGCACGAGGAAAACGTACGTGCCCACGGCGGTGGGCGTGCCGCTCAGCAAGCCGCTGGCCGACAGGGTCAGGCCGGTCGGCGAATTGCCGAACATCTGGAAGTAGCTCACCTCCTCCGCCTCGATCTGGACGCTGTACGGAGTGCCCAGCACGCCGCCGGGCAGCGGGCTTTCGGTGATGAACACGGGCGGTCCGTTGATATGCAGGCTGTAGTTGGTTTCGGCTCCGCCCACCAGGTTCGAGGCGAAGAGCGAGAAGCTGGCCGTGCCCGCGACCGTCGGCGTGCCGGTGATCATGCCGGCCGCCGTGATGCCCAGGCCGGCCGGCAGCGCGCCGGAAACCACGCCGAAGTTCGTCGGATAGTTTTCCGTTTGGATCTGGAAGGAGTAGGGCGTGCCGAGGATGCCGTTGCTGATGAACTGCGTGACGAAGACCGGCGCCGCCGTCGGCGCGCTGATCGCGATCTGGAAGAGCTGGGTGCTGGCGCCGGCCGTGTTCGTGGCGCGCACGAGGAACTGCGGAGATTCGATCGTCGTCGGCGTGCCCGAAACCCAGCCGTTCGTCGCCATCGTCAGGCCCGCCGGCAAGCTGCCGTTGATGATGCTCAGGGAGCCGCCGTTGCTGATGGCGATGGTCTGGTCGTACGGCGCGAAGATCGTGCCGCCCGGCAGATTGGTGGTGATGAAGATCGGCGGACCGGCCGGCTTTTCGAGGACGACCACGCGGAAGGTGTCGTTCGTGGTCCGCCCGAACGCGTTGCTGGCGACGACGGCGAAGGCGTAGGTCCCCAGCGCGGGCGGCGTGCCGCCCAGATCGCCGGTGTTGGCGTCCAGCGTCAGCCAGGCCGGCCACGAACCGTGCTTGTGGTAGGTGACGGCGGGATCGCCGGCCCAGCGCACGTAGCCGTTGGTGTAGGCGTAGTCGCGGAAGGCATCGGGCGTGGCGGCCGCGAGGAACCGCGGCGGCATCGCCGCGCAGATCGCCAGGACGTGGCCCTTGCCGGCGGCGATGGCCGTCACCCCGTTGCTGGCGAAGTTCGGAATGGCGGTCTGCCCGCTGAAATCGTCGCCCCACGCCACGAGCGTGCCGTTGGTTTTCAGCGCCACGCTGAAGCAGTCGCCGGCCGCGATGGCGGCGACGCCGCTGGTCGCTTCGGCGGGCACGTTGGTGGCGTCGTAGTGCGGCGTGCCCCAGGCGATGACCCCGCCGTCCCGGAGCGCCAAGGCGTGCCACTTGCCGGCGGCGATGGCCGTCACGTCGCTGCCCGCCTCGGGCGGCACGTCGTTGATGCTGTAGGAGAGCGCATTGGACGCGGGGATGCCGAACACTTCGACGGCGCCGGCTTTGAGCGCCACGCTGAAATAGCCGCCGGCGGCGACGTCGTCCACGTCGTTGGTCAAGCTGTCGGGCACGTTGCATTGGCCGTAGGTATTGCTGCCCCAGGCCACCACCCCGCCGTTCAAAAGCGCCAGCCCGTGGGCTTCGCCGGCAACGATTTTCGAAACCCCGCCGGTCAGCGTGACGGGCACGTTGGTCGCGGCGCTGCCGCTGCCCCAGCCGATCACCGCGCCGTTCGTCCGCAGCGCCAGGCTGTAGCCGTCGCCGGCGGCGATCGCCGCCACTCCGCTCTGCGCGGCCAGCGGCACGTTCGTCAGGCCGCCGGCGCTGCTGCCCCAGGTCCACACCCGCTCGTTCTTGATCGCCAAGCTATGATAATAACCGGCGGCGATGGCGGTCGCGTCGTCCATCACGTTGGTGGGCACGGGCGACGCCTGCTTGTCCCCGTTCAGGCCCCAGCCCAGCGGATGCGTGGCCGCTCCGGCCGAACCGGTTAGCAACAATCCTCCCAACAGCCACGCGCCGGCGCGCATCGACACGGAATGAGAGGGCTGCTTCATATTGTTAATATGTCGTAAACGCAGCGATTCCGCAAGCCCAACTTCTGGTCCGATTTCGGGCCGGCGGCGGCTACGTCCGGTCCCCGCGCGGACGCACCCCCCACCGGGCCAACTCCTTGGCCAGATCCCGGCAGCCGAGCTGTCCCGGCGCGGTGGCGGTTTCCAGCGCTCCGTAGGCCAGGCAAGAGCCGGCGGCGGGCAGCGCCACGCGCGAAATCGCCCCTTTGGCGCCCATCCCCAGCACGCAGATGGGGCCCGTGGCCTGGGCCGGCCAGGCGAACAGCCGCGCCAGATCGGCCGCGTTGCGGACCCGGGCGGCGATTTTCACGACGTCGGCTCCCAGCGCCCGGCCGCGGGCTTCCACCGCGGCCAGGCGCGCCGCGGCGGGCACGGCGCGGAAATCGTGGAACGACCCCACGACGGCCACGCCGCGCCGGCGCGCCGCCGCCGCCACGAGCCCGAACGCGGGCGACGCGATTTCCACGTCGATCGCCGCCGCCGCCGCCAGTCCGTGCAGATAAAGCGCCGTCCGTTCGGCCTCGCGGCCGCGCCACCGGCCGCCTTCGCGCGCGGAGCGGATCGTCAGCAGCACCGGCCGGCCGCGCCGGGCGGCCGCCGCGCACAGGTCGGCCCATGCCCCGCCGCACGGACCCGTCAGGTCCAGGCGCACTTCGATCCAGTCGCAGTCCGCCGGCGCGCGCCGCGCGCAGCGGCGCAGCGCGGCCTCCGACGCGACGCACCCGACGATCCGCGGACTCTTTCCCAAGCGGCGCTTCATGGCTCCTCTTCCTTATTTTACGTGGAACGTAAACACGTTCCCGGATTTTTACGTGGAACGTAAAAACTTCGCGCGGATTTTACGTAGAACGTAAAAACTTTCGAGGCCGTTTTACGTGGAACGTAAAAACTTTTGCGGGGGGCTACTTGGTGGCGCTGACGTCGCAGACCTTGCCGCCGGCTTCGGCCTTGTAGAAGCCGCCGGACATCCGGTTGTAGCTGCTGAACGAGAGATCGAACCACCAGTCGTGGCCGTTGCTGTCCAGCCGGGCGGTGGCCGGGGGTTCGCCCGAGACCGTGCCGGAGAACGAGTCGGAGAAGGTCGGGTCGGTGAACGTGTAGGTGCCCGTCAGGCGATTGCCGTTCTGGCTGATCACCATCGTGAGGCCGCGGCCGCAGACCCGGCCGCTCCAGACGCCGGCATAGGAGCCGCTCGTCGTGCCGCCGCCGTCGGCATCGTCGTCATCGTCGTCGTCGCACCCGACCGCCAACCCCACGGCCGCCACGGCCGCCACCAGCGCCAACCACTTCCACTTGGACATGGGAACCTCCTGTCTTCTCGCGAAACCGGCGCGAAAACGGTATCCGCGCCCACGGCTTTCTTCTAGCACCGGGCCGCCGGGGCCGCAAGGCGTTTCGGCGCGCAAAAGACGTTTTGCGTCCGGGCGGGCGCATGGTATCCTGCGGGCCATGAACATGAGTCCCCTGTCCTGGTACGTCGCGCTGCTGGCCGCGGGCCTGCTGCTGGTCCTGGCCGAGGTGTTCATCCCCGGCGGCGTGGCCGGGGTCGTCGGCGGCCTGGCGCTCCTGGGGGCGATGGCCCTCGGGCTGTTCGCGTTTCCGCCGCCGTGGGGCTTTCTTTCGGCCATCGCCATCGTGGTGTTCGGCGGCATCGCGCTGCTGACCTGGGTGACGATGTTTCCGCGCAGCCGGGTCGGCAAGCGGATCGCCCTGCGCACGGACGGCGCGGCGTTCAAGTCCGCCGCGGCCGCGCCGGAACTGGTGGGCGCGGCCGGCGAAACCGCCACGGCCCTGCGCCCCGGCGGCATCGCGCTCATCGGCGGCAAGCGCTACGACGTGCTGGCGGACGGCGGCGACTGGCTGCCGGCCGGCGCGGCGATCCGGGTGGCCGCCGTGCGCGGCGGCCAAATCCTCGTGCGGAGCGCGGACGGCGCGGCATGAGGCGGGCCCGGTCCATCGCGTTCCTGCTGCTGCTGCTGCCGGCGGCCGCGCCGGCCTACGAATGGCGCGTCGGCGAATCCACCAACGCGCTCGTCGTGCCCGCCGGCGAACGGTTCGAATCCGAAGCCTTGCTGGCCGCGTACCATCTGGACGTCCAGGCCCCCGCCGCGCGCGACCTGTGGCTGCTGGCCGCCGGCTCCGTGCGCCAGTCCGGCGCCGTCGGCGGCGATCTGCGCGCGTTCGCGGCCGCCGCCACCGTCGCGGGCGCCGTGGACGGCAACCTGTTCGCCTACGCCAAGGGCCTGCAGCTGGCGACCAATTCCGTCGTGCGCGGCGACGCCGCGCTGTTCGGCACGGACCTCATCTGCGAGGGCACCGTCGGCGGCGACGCGCGCCTCGTCGCCCGCTCGCTCACGCTGGGCGGCACGTGGGGCGGCGACGTCCGCATCGACGCCGCGGAAATCCGCGTGGCGCCGGGCACGACCATCGCCGGCGATCTGATCTATTCCGCGCCCAAGCCGCTGGCGCTGGATGCCAGCGTCGCGGTGGGCGGCCAGGTGAAAACGGCGGCGCGCGCGTCCCAGCCGGCGACTTCGGTCCGCGCGCGCTTCGCGCTGCACGGCTATCTGTTCCTCGCAGCGCTGCTGGTGGGCCTGCCGTTCGTGGGGTTCTGCCCGCTGACGGCCGGCGGCGCGGTGCGCCAGTTGCGCACGGCGCCGTTCAAGGCGCTGATCACCGGCCTGGCGGCGCTGTTCCTCGGGCCGTTTTTGGTCGCCTTCGCGTTCTCCACGGTCGTGGGCATTCCCCTCGCGCTGCTGCTGGCCGCGCTCTATGGCGGGCTGCTCTACCTGGCGCACGTCGTCGTCGCCCTCGCGCTGGGCCACGCGCTGCTGCGCGTTTCCGGCCCGCAGACCTTCGCGCGCGTGCTCGCGGCGCTGGCCGCCGGGTTGTTCCTCCTCTATTTCGCGGCGGCGCTGCCGGGCGTCGCCGCGTTCCTGGTCCTGCCGGTGCTGGTCCTCGGCGCCGGCGCGCTGGTGCGCGCCGCGCTGCAGCGGCCGGTGTTCCCGTTCCCGCCGCCGCGGTCCCGGCCGCCCCCCCTGCCCACGCCCCCCGAACCCCCGGAAACAACCGAATAAAGGAGACCTGCCATGCCCTTCGTCAATATCCTGTTCATCCTGCTGGCGATCGTCGTCGTCGTCCTGCTGAGCATTTTCTTCTACTTCCTGAAAGTCTGGGTGCGCGCCTGGATGAGCGGCGCCTACATCTCGCTGCTCAACCTGCTGGGCATGAAGCTGCGCAACGTGCCGCCCACCTTGATCGTCGATGCCCGCATCCGCGCCGTCAAGGCCGGCCTACCGCTGGACACCGACCAGCTCGAAGCGCACTTCCTCGCCGGCGGCGACGTCATCAACGTCGTCCAGGCCCTCATCGCCGCCGACAAGGCCAACATCGAGCTGACCTTCCAGCGCGCGGCCGCCATCGACCTGGCCGGGCGCGACGTCTACGACGCCGTGCGCACGTCCGTGAATCCCAAGGTCATCGACTGCCCCGATCCGGCCAAGGGCGCCGCCATGCTCGACGCCGTGGCCCGCGACGGCATCCGCCTGCTGGTCAAGGCCCGCGTGACCGTGCGCGCGAACCTCGCCCGCCTCGTCGGCGGCGCCACCGAGGACACCATCATCGCCCGCGTCGGCCAGGGCATCGTCTCCGCCATCGGTTCCTCCCCCAGCTACAAGAACGTGCTGGAAAACCCCGACGAGATCAGCAAGAAGGTGCTCAATTCCGGCCTCGATTCCCAGACCGCCTTCGAGATCGTCTCCATCGACATCGCCGACGTCTCCGTGGCCGGCGTGTCCGGCGCGCGCGAAGTCGCCAACGTCGGCGCCCTGCTCGAGACCGAGCGGGCCGAGGCCGACAAGAAGCTGCGCCAGGCCGAAGCCGAAGGCCGCCGCGCCACGGCCGTCGCCGCCGAGCAGGAAAACCGCGCGCTGATCCAGGCCAAGCAGGCCGACGTCGTCGCCGCGCAGGCCGAGATCCCGAAGGCCATCGCCCAGGCCATGAAAGAGGGCAAGCTGGGCGTGATGGATTACCTGCGCATGCAGAACGTCATGGCCGACACCTCCATGCGCGAATCCCTCGCCGAAGGCGAAAAACCCGCGCAGAGCTGATGCCGCTGCGCCCGCCCATCGTCCTGGCCCTCGACGACGGCTCGTCCGCCATCGACGTCGTCGTCTGGCTCGTGGCGGGCGTCTTCTGGATCCTCGCCCAGATCCACGCCGCCAAGAAAAAGCAGGCGAAGCAAAAGCCGGCGGCCGCCGACCGGCCGCCGCCGGCCGGCGCGCCCCGCGGCGAGGAAACGCCCGACGCCGACGAGCTGGCGGAAATCTTCAAGCGCCTCGGCGGCCGCGTTCCCGGCACGCCGCCCCCGGCGGCGCGGCCCGCACCCGCGCCGCGACCGGCGCCGGCGCAACCGCGCGCGGCGGCCATGCCCGGCCGGACGCCGCGCGCGACCGGGCGGAGCCCCGCGGCGGCGGCGATCGCGCCCGCGGTGGCGCGGCGCCTCGCCTTGGCCAAGCGGGAAGCCGCGGAAGCCGCCCGCCAGGCCGAAGCGGTCCGCTGGGCCGCGGAAACGGCCGCCAACGCCATCATCCCCGGCGTGCAAAGCCGCGCGGGCGAACACCGCGCGCTCGACACCGCCACGCGGCACACCGGCGCGATCCTGCCGCGGGTCTACGCGATGGGCGTGCGCCTCGCCACCCTGCCCCCCTTGCCGCTGCCCGGGTTAGCCCCGGCCCGGCCCCTCGGCCCTCCGCTGCGCATCCGGCTCCATTCCCGCCGGGAAATCCGCGACGCCCTCGTCGCCCAGGCCTTCCTGCAACCGCCCAAGGGCGCGCGCTGAGCCGTTCATCCCTTGCGCCGTCTCCGGCGACTTGGGCCAAGTCGCCCTACCCGAACAGCCGGGTTCCCGGCCTTAGGTAGGGCGGGTTGGCTCAACCCGCCGTTTTCCGAGCCCGGCGACTTGGGCCAAGTCGCCCTACCCGAACAGCCGGTTTGTCGCCCCTACCGGGCGTGCGACCACGTGAAAGGCCATTTTGCCGGATCATCGATCAATCCCGCCCGCACGGGATTCATCCGCATGTAGTCGGCTTTTTCGCGAAGGTTTTCATCGTTTCGCAAGCGATGCTCGAAGAAATCCGCCTGCCAGTGGATATGGGTTTTCCGCGCGGCGAATCGCTTCCATTGCGCGATCGCCGTGTTCATGCGTTGGCCGCGCGCGAAACTCATCAACGCGTGCAAGTGATCGGGCATGAGCACCGCCAGATGAATCCACCAGTCGCCCCGCGCCTCCCGGAAATCCAAGCTTTCGCGCAACCAAGCCGCCACCGCTGGCCGGCAAAGTTGGTTCACGCCTCGCGGGTGGGTGCAAATCGTGATGAAATAGACGGCGCTGTCGGAAACCCAGGAAGGCACTTCGTGCGGCAGCTTTTTACGTTGGGGAAACGATCCCATCGGTTGGTCTTTCTCCAAGCCCGGCGACTTGAGCCAAGTCGCCCTACCTGAACAGCCCAACCCGCCGTTGGCCGTTGCGCGCGCACCGCCCCGGATAATCACCGGAATTGACCCCGCCCGTGGTCCGGCCTATCCTGAGAACCGGTCGGTGGGAATTCCCGCCGCGCAATGCCCGCATGAAGGACACCATCATGGTAAAAATGATCTGGTTGGCTCTGCTGCCGTCGCTGGTTCTGGCTGAAACCCGGCCCTGCACGATGCGGCAAGAAGCCGTCTACGTGGACGTTCATTCCGACAAGGTGATCGTCTGCGCCGAAAACAAAGAAATCGCGGAGTCAGAGCTCTCGGCTTCCGAAAACGAATTCGAAAAGCTCATTCAAGGCATGGAGCGCGTCCGCAACGTTCGGTATCCCGTTTTGCTTCTCAGGCCCGGCAGCGAACGGCTCCAGCACACCCTCCTCAAGCTGATTCGAAAATACGACGTGGATGTCGGGATCGAACCTTGGGAATCGGAACGCCTCTTTACCCGCGAAGAACTCGTCAAGAATACGGAAATGGCCATTGGTCTCGAAGCGAGCAGTTCATCCAACGACGAATATGAATCCATGTTCCAATTGGACGACCTGCCATTGCCCACACCTCTGGAAGCGAAAACCGAAGGTAAGGAGCCGGTATATTTCGAATGCCGGAACAATCGGCTGTTTTCCATTTCGATGGAGCAATCCGCGGAAGCCGTTCGCCATGCGGAAGGGTATGCCTTCGATTATCCAGGCGAAGAGACGAACGAGAAGTGGTTCGGTTCGCAGCTGGCCAAGCTGGACCCCCAAGCGCATTATATTTACTTTTATGTGCGTCCGGACAGCTTTGTCATTTTCCGAAAAGCCCGCCAACTGACCTGGTACAAGAATCTGGATTCCCGTTGCGAGCTCGTGGATGAGGCCGGACCTCTTCCCGTCGCCTCAGGTGTAAACCTTCCCACTCCCGGTGCCGCAATGGGCCAATCGGAGATCACGGTCGAGATTCTGGAAACGGATGGCGCCGGAGAAATCGCGCCGGTGGATCCGCGCGGGATGGCGAACCGATTCGATTCCCAGGACGGCTACGTCTCTTGCCTGACGTACATGAATCCGCTCAACAGCGCGGACGTGATGGCCCAGTGGACCGTCATCCAGGCCCTTTTTCGCACGAACAACGTCCGTATCGGCATGACGATGTGCTCGATCGGCTGCGGTGCCTCCATCCACGTGGACGACGTCGAACGCGCGCGGCAGATTCTGCAAACGGCCATCCGGGACCGGCTCATCGACAACGCCATCCTGAAAATGGAAATCGCCAGCCCGCCGCTTTCCGGGAATGCCCCGCCGCGGGCATCGTTCGCTGAACCGTGATGTTCCGGGTTTTCGCCCGCGCTAGTCCAGCGCAGCGTTGCGGTCCTTGACGGGCGTTCTGAATACTGTACATTATATCGTACAAAAGGAGACTGCCCATGGTCCGCCTCAATCTAGATGAAGACATCAAGCCCCTGTCCGAATTCCGTGCGAGCGTCGCGTCGTGCATCCGCCGGACCCGCCAGACTCGGCGCCCGCTGGTCATCACACATCACGGGAAATCCGCCGCCGTGCTGCTGGGCGTTTCGGAATACGAAGGGATGATGCAAAAAATGGAGCTCCTAGAGGATATCCGCCAGGCCGAGATTCAGTTGGCGTCGGGCGCCGGCGTTCCCCATGCGGCGGCGCTCAAGCAGGTGC
Organism: Verrucomicrobia bacterium UBA2281; assembly: GCA_002347655.1. Lineage (GTDB taxonomy): Bacteria > Verrucomicrobiota > Kiritimatiellia > CAIQIC01 > Lenti-01 > Lenti-01. Next base: position 52,290 of record DDWR01000054.1, read on the forward strand.
TGGCCAAGGTGCGCCGATGAGGGTGCAGTGGTCGCCTCTGGCCATCGAGCGCGTCGCGGAAATCGCCGCATTCATCGCGGAAGACAATCCCCGCGCCGCCGAAAAATGGGTCCGGGCGGCTTTTGCGCGCGTGGGGCAACTCCGGCAATTTCCGAAAAGCGGCCGCCGGATTCCCGAAAGCCCGCGACCCGATCTCCGTGAGCTGGTCTGGGGCAATTACCGCATCGTCTATCGCCGGGAAGCCCGGCGGATTTCCATCCTGACCGTTCGGCACGTGAAGCAAATTCTGCCTCTGGAAGAACTATAACGCACCCAAGCGCGTTCCGGCCCGTGATCTGCGAATCGCATCTGGCGCGGATTGGGGTTTCCTGTAGCCGGGGGCGTTTGCCTGCCCGCCTGTGGCGGGACCCCGGCCGTCGGATCAACAGCCGCCGGCCTCACCGCGGCCGGCTACGACAAATCCGGAAATGTCCTACTCCAGCGCGGTGGCGAGGGCGAGGAGCGTGTAGGCCGTCACGAGGTTGGGATCGGCCTCCCACCAGCGGTTGTTGTCGTTGAACCAGGAGCCGTCGGGTCGCTGCAGGGCGAGCAGCTTGCGCACGACTTCCTCGCGCCAGGCGATGGTGCGGCCGTCGGGCCGCGCCAGCGTTTCGTCGCCGGCGGCGGCGAGGCTCTTGGTCAGCACGTTGAAGAAGTAGTACAGGCCTTCGGCGCCCATGCCGGGATTTTCATCGAGCGTCCAGTGGCGGCTGGCCCAGTCCTTGGCGGACTGCACGCGGGCATCCTGCGCGTCCACCTGGGCGTAGATCAGCGCGAGCAAGCCGGCATAGGTCATGCTGCCGTAGGAGCGCAGCGTCACTTTGCCTTCGGCGTTGGTGGTCGCGGGGCCCGCGCCGGGGGTGTAGGCGAAGCCGCCGCGGTCGTCGGCGCTTTCGCTCGCGTACGAATTCGTGTTCACGCCGGGCAGGTTCTGGACCTGGGCGAGGAACGCCTGCGCCGCGGCCCAGTCGAGATCGGCCTTGGGTTCGCCGGCGGCGCGCAGATCCTCGACGTCCTGCGTGAGGCGCATGGCTTCGTAGGCCATGTAGGAATTGGACAGATCCGTGTAGGGCCGGCCCTGGTCGGCGTCGTAGCCCATGCCGCCGCCGTAGGCTCCGCCGTCGAGATACTGCATCTTGGCGAGATAGGCGCGCGCGTTCTGGATCACCGGCACGAGTTCGGGCCGGCCCAGCGCATGCAGCGCGGTCATGCAGACCGCCGTGTTGTAGTTCGCGAGTCCCCCGCCCTTGCGTTCCACGGACGGCTGCCGCCAGATGGATCCGTCTTCCTGCACGCTCGTCAGGAGGAACACCATCGCGCGGTCGATCGCGGACTTGTGCGCGGCCGGATCCGTTTTCTGCAGCGCCCACATCGCCAGACCGGTCAGCGCGGGCGAATCCGCCAGCGCCCAGTGGCCGCCGGCCTGTTGCTGCGCGGCGAGCCATGCCGCGCCTTTCGCCATGGCCGCGCGCGCTTCCGTTTCCAGTTCCGCCGGCACGCCGCCCCATGCCGCGCCCGCGCACAACGCTCCTGCCACGATCCCAAGCAGACTCTTTTTCATGCCGCGTTTCCTTTCCGAAGCCGAGTTCCAACCCTGTATAAACGCCGCGCCGGCGCCGGCGGTTCACGCCGTTTTCGCGCGTCGGAAACCGTTTGCCAAAAGGCTTTTCTTTTCCGCGCAACTGGTTCAAGAATGCCTCTTCATGTCCGATTCCGTCCAGCCCGAAACCGACGACTTCGCCCTCATGGCGCAGGTGCGCGCGGGGCGCGAAGACGCGTTCCGGGCGCTGGTCGAGCGCCATCGGCGGCCGGTGCTGAACTTTTTCGCGCGGATGGGCGCTTCTCCTCATGGCGAGGATCTCGCGCAGGAGACCTTCGTGCGGCTATGGAACTACCGAAAAAAATACAAACCGGCGGCGAAATTCACGACGTTCCTTTATACGTTGGCCCGGCACGCGTGGTTGGACCACGTGCGCCGGCAGGTGCGCTTCCAGTCGTTTTCCGAGCGCTACCGCGAGGAAATGCCGGCCCATACCGACGGCGGGCTCGGGCAGTTGCGCAAAGACCTCGACGTGCAGGCCGCGCTGGAAAAACTGCCGACCAAGCAACGCGACGTGCTCGTGCTGGCCGTGCACCAGGGGCTGGCCTACGAGGAAATCGCGCGGATTCTCCGCATTCCCGTCGGCACCGTCAAATCGCGGACGTTCAATGCCCTCGCCGCCCTGAAGGAGATGTTCCGTGAAAACCAATCCTGATCCCTTGCAGGATCCGCGCTTTGCGGACGTGGTGGCGCGGTTGCGGGCACAGGCAGCGCCGGAACCGTCCTCCGACTTCACCGAGCGCACGCTGGCGCGGGCCCGGCAGCCGGTCGCACGGCATTTGGGCTGGGCGGACGTCTTTTGGCGGGCGGCAGCGGTGCTGGTCGTGCTAGGCGGCGCCAGCTTGTGGTGGGTGCGCGCGCCGGCGACGGTCGCCCAAGCCCCCTCGCCCGTCGAGATTCTCATGGCCGCCCAGCGCGCCGACGGGGGGTGGTCCGCAGACGATCAGCAACTTCGTGCGCGCTACGACGTGAGCGTGACGGCCCTGGCGCTGTTGGCGCTGATGCCGGCCGACCTCGCGCCTTTGGGCGGACCGCAGGCGAAAGCCATCCGATCAGGAATTTCTTATCTCATTGGGCAGCAGGGAAATGATGGAAAATTCGGCGCGGATTTCTCCGGCGCGGATTTCACCCGATACCTAGCCGGCATGGCCTTGCAGGCGGCGGCCCGCCTGCCCGACGCCGATCCCGCTTGGCAGGCGGCGGCCGAACGCGCGCGACCGCATTTGCCCAATTCGGTTCAGATGGCCAAGCTGAATGCCCATTTGGCCCAACCCGATTCATTCCCGGCGCGCTGGGCCGATGCGGGTGGACCCGTCGCTCAAACGGCGCTGGCGCTGCTGGCGCGCTGAACGATTCCGACGGTTTTTCATGGGATTCGTACAAGCCGGCCCCGCCGGGAAGGGTAATGTTTTATAAAACAATACCCAATCGGGCTGGATACGAAAAACCGAAATCCGCGCGGTATAGATTCAATTTCCGCACTTCTTGAGCCAGACCGAGAGGATGGCGATGTCGGCGGGGGTGACGCCGGAGATGCGGGCGGCCTGGCCGAGGTCCGTCGGGCGGATGGCGGTGAGTTTTTCGCGGGATTCGTAGCGCAGGGCGCGAATGGAGTGGTAATCGAAGTCCGTGGGAATCCGCTGGCGGGCGATCTGCTCGGCTTTTTCGATGTGGCGGCGTTCGCGGGCGACGTACCCTTCGTACTTCAGTTCGAACTCCACCTGCTCCACCACCTCGGGCGGCAGGTCGGGATTCCGTTTCGGCAGCGTCGCATAATCCACTTCCGGGCGCTTGAGGATTTGCGCCAGCGAGGCGCCTTCGAAGTGGCTGCGGTTCAGGTGGTCGATTTCCTTGGCAATCGCGGCTTCCATGGCCCGGATCTCGCGCAGGCGGTCGGCCGGAACGAGGCCGAGGCGTTCCGCGTGCGGCGCCATCCGGAAGATCGCGTTGTCTTGCCGCAGCAGCAACCGATGCTCCGCGCGCGAGGTGAACATCCGGTACGGCTCGTTCGTGCCCTTCGTCACCAAATCGTCGATCAGCACGCCGATATAGGCCTCGTGCCTCTTTAATATAACCTGCTCCCCGCCAAATAGATGCAGCGCGGCATTCGCGCCGGCCATAAGCCCTTGCGCGGCAGCCTCTTCGTAGCCGGTGGTGCCGTTGATCTGGCCGGCAAAATAGAGCCCCCCTACCCGCTTGGTTTCCAGAGCATGGGTCAGCTGGGTAGGATCGAAGAAGTCGTATTCGATGGCGTAGCCGGGCGCCAGGAACTCGGCGCGCTCGAGGCCGGGGATGGAATGGATCATGTCCAGCTGCACCTCGATCGGCAGGCTGTTCGAGGTGCCGTTGGGATAGACTTCCGGCATTCCCCTGCCCTCCGGCTCGACGAAGACATGGTGATCGGATTGCGACGCGAACTTGACGACTTTGTCCTCGATGGACGGACAGTAGCGGACGCCGGTGCCCTCGATGAGGCCGCCATACAGGGCCGAGTCCGTCAGGTGCGATTGGATGATCTCGATCGTCCGGGCATTCGTATGGGTCAGCCAGCATGGGATCTGATTGGAGCCTGGGACCCAGGGCGCGAACGGCGGCAGCGGGATTGTTCCACGTGGAACATTCGGGGGTTGGCCGGCGGCCGGAACGGTCCCGGACCCGGATTGTTCCACGTGGAACGTTCGGGCGGTGGACCGGCACCGCCAGCCGAAAAACGGCGGCGGCTCTTCGCCGGGCTGGATCAGCATCCGGTCGACGTCGATGCTGTCCTTGTGCAGTCGCGGCGGCGTCCCGGTCTTGAGGCGTTCCATCCGGAAGCCCAGATCCTGGAGTTGGAGGCTCAGGCGGTCCTCGGACGGCTCATTGAGGCGTCCGCCGCTGACGACGGTCTTGCCGACGTAGATTTTGCCGCGCAGGAAGGTTCCGGCGGTCAACACGACGGCTTTGGCCTCCAAAAAGCCCGATTTTTGGCCAAAAACGCCCGAAATCCGGTCGTTTTGGACCTGTACGGCCTCGATCTGGTCGGCGATGAGGGTCAGGTTCGCCTGGGCCTGCAGGACGGCGTGCATGCGGGCGGAATAGGCCGGTTTGTCGCACTGGACCCGGTTGGCGCGGACGGCAGGGCCTTTGCGGCGATTGAGCACCCGGAACTGGATTCCGGTGCAGTCGGTGTTCAAGGCCATCTCGCCGCCGAGGGCGTCGAGCTCGAAGACCATGTGCGATTTGGCGATGCCGCCGATGGACGGATTGCAGGACATCCGGGCTGCGGCCGCCGGATCCATCGTGACCAGGGCCGTGCGGACGCCCAGCCGCGCCGCGGCCAGCGCCGCTTCGCAACCGGCATGGCCGGCGCCGATCACCAAGACATCAAATGAGTTCATCGGGAGGGTGGGGGGAGGGGTAAACAATATATTGTGATGATAATCACGATAAAGAAATGGCGCTCGAAAACGGAAGCGTCATTTGCCTACACAAAACCTTGAAAATAACCGGTCGAGCATGTCTTCGGTGCAGTATTTTCCGAAAATGAAGCCGATTTGGTCCAATGCGGCCCGCGCATGGGTCGCCGCGGGCAAAAAATCGGCCTCCAAAGCCGTTTTTAGGCGATTTTCTGACGATTTAACCTCATCCAAGGCAATCAGAAGCGAATTTCGATGCCGTTCGGAGATCGCAACGGGCTCCTGATCGCTCCCGGCGGGCTTTTGGACGATTTTTTGGAGGATTTTGGCCGAAATTTCGGCCGTCGGAGGCGATTTTTGGAGCGAAACGGCCATGGAGTCGATTCCGGGGAGATTTTCGGTCCGAATTTGCTGTCCCAGATCGATCTTGTTGAGCAGCACGAGGAGTTTTCGAGGGTCGTGGGCGGCCAGGAAGGATTTCTCCTCGGCGGAGAGGTTTTGGGAGGCATCGACGAGGCAAACGCACAGATCGGCCTCCGCCAGGGCGCGGCGGGTGCGGCGGATGCCCTCTTGCTCGATTTCGCAGGGAGCATCGCGCAAACCGGCGGTATCCACGAGTTGCAACGGGTAGCCATTGAGGACGACGGTTTCTTCGATGGTGTCGCGGGTAGTGCCGGGGTGGGGGGAGACGATGGCCCGGTCGCGGCCGGCCAGCAGGTTCAAAAGGGTGGATTTGCCGACGTTGGGCGCGCCGGCGATGACGACCCGGGCGCCGTCGCGCAGCACGTGGCCCTCGTGCCAGGTGTCCAACAGGGCCTGGATTTCGCCTGAAATGGCCGCCAAACGGCCGCGAACCTCTTTCGGAACCGATTGCGGCAGTTCATCATCCGGGAAATCGAGCATGGCCTCGACGTCGGCCGAAACGGCCAGCAAGGCGTCGTAGAGCGCGCGGATCCGGCGGCCGAGGGCGTCCTCGAGCTGGGCGGTGGCCAGCCGCGCGGCGCGTTCGGACCGGGCTTGGATGAGGTCGAGGACGGCCTCGGCCTGGGTCAGGTCGATCTTTCCATTCAGAAAGGCGCGCCTGGTGAATTCGCCGGGGTCGGCCTGGCGCGCGCCGGCGGCGAGAAGGGCGTCGAGAATGCGCCGGGCGGGTTGCGAGCCGCCGTGGCATTGGATTTCGACCGCATCTTCGCCGGTATAGGAGTGGGGGGCACGGAAAACGAGCCAGAGCGCGTCGTCGAGGACTTCGCCGGTGCCGGGCGCGACGGCCGGGCCGTGCGCGAACGTGCCGGCGGGGCGTTGGGCGAGCGTCGGTGCGGCGCCGCGGTAGAGGCGGTCGGCGAGCGCGAACGCGCCGGAGCCCGAGAGACGGACGATGGCGATGGCGCCCGCGCCCGGCGCGGTGGCGATCGCGGCGACGTCGTCGGTTGGAGAGAAAACGGCCATGTTTGCGGTGTGATACACCGAAACGGCGCGCGCCGCAATCTTTGCGCGCGGGCGGGTGCCTTGCGATTCGGCGCGACCACGTTCGATGCAGGCCGAAATGAACAGCCGCACGCTGAAGCGTGGACTACGTACGCGGCCGGTTCGCAGTCCAGCCTTCAGGCTGGATTCATGCGCCGAAGCGCAGATGCGCCCCCGCGCGGGTTTCGTCTACCCGCAGGCTTGCATTTTCGGGAAGGGATTGGGAGGATGGATGCATGGACGAACGCGACGATCAGGGCATGCGGATCTACTTGCGCGAAATCGGCAAGGTGGACCTGCTGACGCCCGCGGAAGAGGTGAAACTCGCGCGCCGGATCAAGAAAGGCGATGAAAAAGCTCGCCAACAGATGATCCGCGCGAACCTGCGCCTGGTCGTCAAGATCGCGGGGGACTATGCGCGGCTGGGGCTGCCGCTGCTGGATTTGATCAGCGAAGGCAACATGGGCCTGATGAAGGCCGTGGACCGCTTCGACCCGAAAAAGGGCGGCAAGCTGAGCACCTACGCGGCGTGGTGGATCAAGCAGGGCATCCGCCGGGCGTTGGCGAACCAAGGCAAGACGATCCGGCTGCCGTCGCACATGGTGGACAAGCTGTTCCGCATGCGGCGGATGCAGGAGACGCTTTCCCACGAGTTGGGGCGCGCGCCCACGGCGGCGGAATTGGCCAAACGGCTCGACGTGCCCGAAAAGACGGTGCGCTACTGGCTGGAAGTGTCCCAACGGCCGTCGTCGCTGGACGCGCCGATCGGCGAAGACGGCCGCGAGAGCCAGGGCGACACGGTCAGCGACCCGGACGCGAAGTCGCCGTTCGACGATCTGAACGACAGCCAACTGCTCGAAGAAATGGAAGAATACATCCAGACCCTGAACGAGCGGGAGCGGTTGATTTTGCAGCGGCGGTTCGGCCTGGGGGGCGTGCAGCCCGAATCGCTGGAGGAAGTGGGGGCGCGGCTGAACATCACCCGGGAGCGCGTGCGCCAACTGCAGAACCAGGCGCTGGCGATCCTGCGGGAAATGATGCTGAAAGATTGAGTCGCCCCGGGGCCGGCGCGCGCAACCCCGAACGCAGCGATTTCACACAAGGAGAACGACCATGGCGGATTCCGAACTTCAAGACGTCCAGATGGATGCGGCGAACCTCTACCGCGAGGAAAGCTATACCGATTTGAAAGCCGGCACGATGCGCAAGCTGGTGCCGGTGAAGGCGGACGGATCGGACGATCCGTCGCGCGAGCCGATCTACACGGCGGCGACGCAGATCATGACGCCCGGCGGCGTGCTGCCGCTGAGCGGGGAAGTCGCCGGAGCCAAGACCTTGGCGGACGCCGTGGCGGGGTTTGCGCCGGCGATCAAGCAAGCCATCGCGGACCTGCGCGAGGAGATGGCGGCGATGCAGCGCGAGCGCGCGTCGCAGATCGTGGTGCCGGGGCGGAACGCCCCGCCGCCGCCGCCGGATTTGCTGATTCGATAGCGGTTCGGCTCACCCGGAGGGTTCGCCCTACCTGCGGGCGATTAGAGCAAATTCAGATTTACTGTGGCCGTTTTTGAACGGCCAGAGAGATCGGCTCACCCGGAGGGTTCGCCCTACCCCAAGC
>DDWR01000026.1 GCA_002347655.1 Verrucomicrobia bacterium UBA2281
CAGGTTCTCCCGTGAAGCAATAGGTGGGTCGTCGGTGCGGCGTGGCCGTCAAGGCGCAGGGGCTTCGGCGGTTTCCGCCGCGACGTCCACGTCTTTGTCCCGCGGTTTTTTCTTTTTGGCGGTTTTGGCCTGTTTGGCCTTGCGCCAATCGATCAAGCGGCGCTGGAGGTAATCGTTTTCGAAGCGGGTGATGTCGATTTCGGCATCGAAGCCGGCGGCGAGGGCACCTTGGTTGCCCATGATGGCGACCTTGGCCTGGGCGAATTGCGCCGGCTCGAATTTGCGTTTCGGGTCGTTGGGATCCAGGATCTTGACGCACGCGCCGGACTGGATGCAGTCCGCGAAGCGCTGGATCTGGTTGCGGCTGGAAACCGCCTTGCGGTTGAGCTGGTCGGAGACGACGGCTTCATAGACGATTTCGGCGCGGTTCTCGACCACGTTCCAGATCGCGACGTCGATTTCGCCCAAGGTCCGGTTGGTCGCGTCGTGGTAGGTCAGGTTGCATAGCGCGCGGGATTTCTTGGGATCGTTGCGCGCGTTGTACTGCTTGACGGCCAAGGCTTCGAGGATGGCGCCGATGCTGCCCCACTTGGGTTCGTCGAGATCGCGCAGCATTTCGAAATACTTTTGGATCAGGGGGCGGCGCGCTTCGGCGATGGAGGCCGGCCAGAGGGTGATGACGTCCTCGACGGGCAGCGCCTCGTCGCGCCAGGAAGCCGCGAGACTCGCGGGGACGGCCGGGGCCGGGGCGGCGTCGGCCACGGGCGGTTCCGCCGATGCGGCGGCGGGATGGGCCCGGACGTGCAGCAAGAAGGTGGCGGCCGAGACGAGCAGCAGCGCGGCCGCGGCGATAGCCGCCGGCAGCGCCCAGCGCGGGAATTCCGCGCGCGGGGTCGGTTTGGTCGTCACCGGCGTGATGGGCAGGGTGGAGGTCCGCACCGGCGGACCGTGCGGCGGCGTCGGCATGAGCCGGATCGTGGGCGCCGCCCCGCCGACGCGGAACGACGTTTGCCGCATGACCCCGGGCAGGGCCTTGCGCAGCGCGGCGAGGGCGGCGGTGGCGGAGGGATAGCGATCGTCGGGGGAATACGACAGCGCCTTCATGACCCAGTCGCTCAGGGCGGCCGGCAAGTCGGGCCGCAGCTCGGCCAGCGGCTTGACGTTGTGCTGGAGGTGGCTAGTGATGAGGTCGGGGATCGTTTCGCCGTCGACGGCGCTGTGGCCGGAGAGCAAGTAGTAGAAGACGCAGCCCAGCGCGTAGATGTCGGTGCGGGCGTCGAGCGGTTGGTGGCGGAGCTGCTCGGGGGCGATGTAGAGGATCGAGCCGTAGATGGATTTGTTGCCTTCCATGCTTTGCACGGTCGGCTGGGCCACGAAGCGGGCGAGGCCGAAATCCAGGATCTTGTACTGCCACGCCCCGCTGGCGAGGCGCGTGCGCATGATGTTCTGCGGTTTCAGGTCGCGGTGGATCATGCCCGCCTGGTGCGCGGCGATCAGGGCTTCCAGCGTCTGCTGGGCGGCATCGGCGAACTCGTCCACGCCGAACGGGGCGCGCTTGACGACGACGTCGAGCGTCTCGCCGTCCACGAATTCCGTGATGACGTAGGGCCCTTTGTCGTCCACGCCGAAATCGTGGATCGTGAGGATGTTGGGATGCTGGATCGCGGCGAGGGTCATGGCCTCCCGCCAGAGGCGTTCGGTGCCCTCGGGATCGTCGAGCATCGGCTCCGGCGGACTCCAGCGCTTGACGGCCACGAACCGCTGCAACTGCAGATCCCAGGCCTGGAAGACCGATCCGGAACCGCCCGAGCCGATGGCGCGGCGGATTTCGTAGCGTTCGGCGATCTTTTCGGTGGGGGCGGCGTTCGCCGCGTCGGGGGCCGGATCGTTCTTTTTCACGCCGCAAAGACTAGCGGGAGGGGGGCGCGCTGTCGAGTTCGGAGCGTACGGGAATATCGGGACCGGACGTGCGGCTTGAAGAAATCGGGGCGGCGGGATTCGAACCCGCGACATCAAGGTCCCAAACCTTGCGCTCTACCAGGCTGAGCCACGCCCCGTCACTACCTTGTCAAAACCTCGGGCGCTCTGCCATCCCGACACCTCTCGATCCCGCCGTCCAGGCGGGTATCGGGGTGGTCGTGAACGCCTCGTCAATGTTCCGAACCCTGCGCGAACCGCGGTTCCGCGTCAAAGAAAAACCTCCGCTTGCGCGGAGGTTCCCGTTTTTCAAGTGGCGGGGTCGACGGGACTTGAACCCGCAACACCCAGATCGACAGTCTGGTACTCTAACCAATTGAGCTACGACCCCGTGGCTCGAAAATCACGCAGAAGATAGCGGAAACGAGGGGGCATGCAAGCCGAAAAATGGAGCGGGCGCAACTTTTTGCGGCCGAAGCGGCAAAGCCGCCGCCCGTCCCTTATTTTCCGCCGCGTTGGCGGACGACTTCGTAGAGCAGGATGGTGGCGGCGGCGGCGACGTTGAGGGAGTCGGCCTGGCCGAGCATGGGGATGCGCACCAGTTCGTCGGCCTGCGTCATCCAGGCGTCGCTCAGGCCGAACTGTTCGGCGCCGACGACGACGGCGATGGGCTGGGTCATGTCGACTTCCGTGTAGTTCTTCGTGGCGTGCGGGGAAGCGGCGAGGGAGCGGATGCCGTGCTGTTTCAGCCACGCGAGGGTTTCGGCCGTGCTGGCTTCGGCGACGGGGACGGTGAACAGCGTGCCGATGCTGGCGCGGACGACGTTGGGGTTGTTGACGTCGGTGCAGCGGTCGCAGACGACGAGGGCATGGGCGCCCGCGGCGTCGGCCGTGCGCAGCATGGTGCCGAGGTTGCCGGGCTTTTCGATGTGTTCGCCGATCACGACGAAGGGATTGGCCGGCAGTTTGAGGTCGGCCAGCGTGCGGCGGATCTGCGGACAGAGGGCCAGCAGGCCTTCGGGACGATCGCGGTAGGCGATTTTCATGAAGACCGGTTCGGAGCACTCGAACAGCGGCACGTTTTGTTCCGCGCAGCGGGCGACGAGCGTGGGCTCGTTCTTGCCTTGGTAGAGCGCGGGGCAATAGAACAGCTTGAGAATCGGGATGCGGTTGTCGAGCGCGCGTTTGACCTCGCGGTAGCCCTCGACGATCAGCAGGGCGTTTTCGTCGCGGTGCGAGCGCTGCCGCAGCTTGACGATTTCCTTGATGCCGGCGTTCTGGAGGCTGGTGACGGGTTGGGGGAGGGAAGGCATGGGTGAAATCTCAATATTCAATATCCAATGTCCAATGTCCAATCATCAAATGAATCCCTGAACTCTGAACCCTGTCTCCTGTTCCCTGATTCCTGTCCCCTGTCTCCTGCCCTACGATTTCCACGATTTCTTGCGCGGGGAGAGGCCGATGAGGTCCACGGAGCGGGCCAGGCCGTAGAGGAAGTAGAGGATGGTGAGGCGCAGGAAGAGGAGCGGCGAGTTGGCGCGGTCGGCGATGAGCGCGGCGGGTCCGGCGGTGACGAGGACGAGGGGGGCGAGGAGGAAAAGGCACCAGGGGGAAAAGAGAATGGCCAGCACGGCGCCGAGGAAGGCGAGGCAAAGAGACGCGAGGAAGGCGAGGGAGAAGAAGATGGCGTTGGCGCCGGCCTTGCCGCGCGAGCTTTTCAGGATCGTGCCGTAGGCCTTGCGGTTGGCGTGCCAAAGCTGTTGGCGGTAGTACTGGCGCAGGGTGGCGGGCTCGCCGAGATGCGTCACGCGCAAGGACGGCAGCGCGGCGACTTCGGCGCCGGCCTGCGCCGCGCGGAAGGCGAAATCGGTGTCCTCGCCGGTGGTGAGGGTTTCGTCGAAGGCCGGCACGACGCCGAGCAGCGCGCGGTTGAAGAGCATGTTGCGCGTGGTGATGAGGCGGAACGCCTCGACCGTCACCGGTTCGCCGCCGCCGGCTGCGGCGGCCGGATTCTTGTGGTGCCAATGGGCGTGCCAGGCGCGGTGGATCCAGTTGCCGGCGGCGGGCGGCGCGACGGGATAGCCGATCAGGACGGGCGTCGGCTTGAGCAACCACGGCGCGGCGTGGACCAGCCAATCCTTGTCGGGCATGCAGTCGCCGTCGAGGAAGGCGAGGGCCGTGCCGCGGGCGGCGCGCAGGGCGTGGTTGCGGCAGACGGGGATCGAGGCGCCCGGGTGGACCTGGCATTCGTCGAAGCCGGCCTCGCGGGCGGCCTCGACGGTGCCGTCGCGGCTGCCGCCGTCGATCAGGATGGTCTCGAGGCTCCAGCCCTCGGGCAGGTGCAGGCGGTCCAGCGCCGCCTTCAGGCCGGCCACGTGCTTGGCCTCGTTGAGGGCCACGACCATGATGGAAAGGACGTGTTGCGCACTCATGGCTTTTTCGGCAGCTGGTTGGCGGCCCACTGGGTTTGCGAGGCCATGCCGAGGAGAATCTGGACGTCCTTCTCGGTCAAGGTGCCGCGCGAGAGGATGCGGCGGATGCCGAGCATCATGTGGTCCGCCGTGTCGTTCGTCATGAAACCGATGTCGAGCAGGGCCCTGCGCCACTTGGCGAACATGGTCTCGCGCATGGCGGAGGGGCATTCGGCCGAACGCTCCTGCGGCGGCTCGAACATGCCGGAGGCGACGAACAGCTCGTAGGCGCAGACCATGACCGACATGGCGACGTTGAGCGACTTGTAGGCGTCCGACGACGGAATGCGGATGAACTGCGTGCAGAGCGCGAGATCTTCGAGCGAAAGCCCGTTGTCTTCCGAGCCGAAGAGGATGGCGACGGGGGTCTCGAGCGCGGCTTCGAGCAGGCGCGGAGCCCACTCGCGCGGGGTCTTCGAGTGGTCGCGGTAGAGCCCGCCGCGGTTCGAGGTGCCGGCGACGAGGCCGCAGTCGGCGACCGCCTCGGCGGTGGTGTCGAAAACCCGGCGGTTGGCGAGGACGTCGCCCGCGTGGCAGGCCATCTGCTGGGCCTCTTCCAGGTCCATGCCCGGCCGCGGATCCACCAGCACGAGCTGCGAGAGCCCCATGTTTTTCATGGCGCGGCAGACGGAACCCACGTTGCCGCCGTAGACGGTGTTGACGAGGACGATCCGGATGTGGTCGAGCGGGGGCATCGGCAGGGATGATAGCGGATGGGGGGCGGAAGACAACCGAAGAGAAGCGGGGCGGGGGACAGGGTTCAGGGGTCAGGGTTCAGGAGACAGGGGACGGGAAATCCGCGGGCGCACCGGGGAATCTCAATATCCAATGATCAATATCCAATGTCCAATGTTCAAACGGGCAGCAAGATTCGTTTGGAAGCGCGCCGGCACGACCTCGTGCCGGACTTTTACGTACAACGTAAAAACCGGCCCCGAAAATTACGTAGAACGGAAATAGCCGAGTGCCGAGCCCAAGTCCCGCAGACGCGGGACGCCGGGCGAACGCGAGGTCTATAGCGCCGCGCCAAGCGCGGCGAGCGGAGCGGCAAAAACTTTGCGCGCGTTTTACGTAGAACGTAAAAAGTTCGGGGAACTTTTACGTACGACGTAAAACCGGCCGGCGGGGCGTTCCCGCCGGGGGAAAAAGCCTACTTTTTCGCGCCGGCGAGGGGGGCGTGGTGGAATTTCTTCATCCAGGCGAGCTGGACGATCATCATGACCTGGTTGACGGACCAGTAGAGGGAGAGGCCGGAGGGGAAGGAGTAGAACATGAAGGTGAAGAGCACGGGCATCATCATCATCATCTTCTGCTGCTGGGGATCGCTGGTGGGGGTCATCTTCTGCTGGAGCCACATGGTGACGCCCATGAACAGCGGCAGGACGTTCAGCCCGATGGGCAGGACGTCCGCGAACAGGTTTTCCGGGGTGGAGAGGTCGGAGATCCACAGGAACGACGAGAAGCGCAGTTCGATGGCGCCGCGCAGCACGACGAACAGGGCGAAGAAGACGGGGATCTGGATCAGCATGGGCAGACAGCCGCCCATCGGATTGATCTTGTGCTCCTTGTAGAGCGCCATCATCTCCTGCTGCTGCTTCTGGGGATCGTTCTTGTACTTCTCCTTCAGCGCGGTGATGAGGGGCTGGATCTCCTGCATGTGGCGGGTGCTGACCATGGACTTGTGGTTCAGGGGCCAGAAGACGATGCGGATGAGGAAGGTCAGCAGGATGATGGCGAGGCCATAGCTGTAGGGCCAGACGTGGGCCTGGATCCAGACCATGATCTTGAGGATCCAGATGCCGACGACGCGCCAGAAGCCGAGCTGGAGAACGTCTTCCTGGTGCGGGCCGTTGGCCTGGAGTTCGGTGTAGACCTTGGGGCCGACGTAGAAGGTGGCGGCCTGTTCGAGCGTCTGGCCGGGCGCGAGGACGAAGTCGGGCATGTGCAGGTCGGCCGCGACGCGGGCGAAGGGAACGCTCGTGCGCGGGAAAATGCCCATGAACGACGAGCGGACGGGCTCCCCGCGGGCGGTCCGGACGAGGCACTGGTCGGCGCCGTTTTCGGGCGTCAGGATCTGGACGAAGTACTTGTTCTTGATCGCGGCCCAATCGACGTGGAGGGGCTCTTCGTCGGGGCCGGGCACGGCCACGGGCTTGCCGTCGCCGCCGACGGGGAACCACTTCTCGAACTTGCCGCCCCAGTATTCGACGCTGGCGCTGCCGGTGAGGGTGTCCACGCCGAGGAGGGGCACCTGCTGCTTGCCGTCCTCGCCGGGCAGGTTTTCCATGAAGCCGGATTGCAGGCCGTAGCCGCCGAGGGCGACGGGCGCGCCGGTGGGGTTTTCGACCTGGTCTTCGAGGCGCACCTGGTAGCCGTCGCCGAGGACGAGCGTGCGGGTCAGCACGAGGCCGCCGGGCAGGACCTTGCGGTAGGCGATCGAATCGTCCGTGGAGTCGGCGATGTCGAACGCGGCGCGCGAGGCGAGGCCGGGATAGCCGATGGGCGCGGCGGCGGGGCGGTCGGAGAAATCGAACGTGACGGGCACGTCGGAGCCCTTGACGGAGGGATAACCGAGAATCGCGGCGCGGACGACGCCGGCGCCGTGCGTGGAGGTCGTGATTTCCAGGCGCTCGTTGCCGAACGTGGTGAGGACTTCGATGGAGTCCGCTTCTTCTTCGGCGGGAGCGGCCGGAGGTTCCGCATCCGTGGTCGCCGCGGGCTTGGCCGGCGCCGGGGCGGCGGGGGCGGCCAGGGCGGTATCGGCGGGCAGGGCGGGGGCTTGGGCCGTCTCGACGGCGGCGGGCACCGGCTTGGCCTTGGGCGGGAAGATCTTGGAAATAAACTTCCGGTCGAGGGTCGGATAGGCCAGGAAGAGGGCGAAGATGACGACGATCGGGATCAGGTCTTGTTTCTTCATTCGGTTGTGCTCGCTTAAAGTTTCGGTTTCTTGGGCGGGACGGGATCGAACCCGCCGGGGTTCCACGGATGGCACCGGCCGATGCGCCGGAGCCCGAGAAAAACGCCGTACCCTACTCCATGGACGCGGATGGCTTCCAGCATATAATTCGAGCAGGACGGCTCGAAGCGGCAGCAGGGGCCGATCGCGTGCTTCAGCGTCTTCTGGTAGGCGCGGATCAAGAAGCAGAGCGTCGCGGCGACGGGGTTCATTTCGCGGCGGGCGGCGTCAGGCCGGCCTGCGCGGCCAGCTTGAGCAGTTCGGCGACGACGGCGGCCCACGGCGCGGCCAGGATGGACCGGCGGGCGACGAGCACGACGTCGTCGGTGCCGGCGGTGAATGCGGTACGGTGCCGGCGGTAGGCTTCGCGCAGGCGGCGCTTGGCGCGGGCGCGCTCCGGGGCGTTGCCGACTTTCTTGCTGGCCACCACGCCGAGGCGCCGGGAGGCGTCGGGCGCGGCGCGCAGAAAGAGGACCATGAAGCGCCCGTGCCAGCGGCGATCCTGGTCGTAGGCTTGCTTGAACTGCGCGGTGCGCCGCAGGCGCTGCTTGCGGCCGAAGGTTTCGCGGACGCAAAACGCCCGGCCGGGTTCCTGCGCAGAGGGGACGGCCGGGCGATCGCTGCCGGGTTGCATGAGGTTGGAGCCCCGGCGCGGGGCGAAATAACTTACTTCCGGTCGCTGACGGTCAAGGACTTGCGGCCCTTGGCGCGGCGGCGGCTGAGGGTCTTGCGGCCGTTGGCCGTGGCCATCTTGGCGCGGAACCCGTGCTTGCGGGCGCGCTTGATCTTGGAAGGATGATAGGTCGGTTGCATGGGCGATGCCTTTCTTCTCTAAAACGAAGGGCCGTGTTGTGCCCGTTTGCGGCGCGGAAGTCAACCCCTTAATGCGAATTTAACGGGACCGGCCGCGCCCTGGACTTGCCAACGGGACCGGATTGCCATTACTTTTCGCGGCAACCATAAGCATGCGGCCGGTCGCACCGGCCAAGGAGTAAAAAGATGAGCAAGAAGATGAAATGGATGGCGGCCTTTGGCGCGGCGGCCCTGCTGGGTCTGGCGACGGCGCAGGCGGAAGGCAACCTGCGTTACTCGATCACGGTCACCAAGTTCGCGAACGAAGCGGGCTGGTCGGGCCGGTGGGACGTCGGCGATGGCTTCACCACGATCATGACCGACGCCCTCCAGCAGAACGGCAAGTTCATCGTTCTGGGCGACTCCGAGATGCGCCAGGAAGCGATGAAGGAACAGGATTTGGCGGCCAGCGGCCGCATGGCCGGCGGCAACAAGGCGCCGCAGGTCGGCCGGATGACGCCCGCCCAGCTCCTGGTGCGCGGCTCGATCACCCACGTGCAAGACGAAACCACCGGCGGCAGCGGCGGCCTCAGCTTCCGCGGCATCTCCGTCGGCGGCTCGAAGGGCAAGGCCGAGGTCAACATCACGATCTATCTGGTGGACAGCGAGACCGGCCAGGTCAAGGCGTCCCAGAAGGTCGTCGGCCAGGCCGGCCGGCGCGGGCTGGGCGTGGGCTACCACGGCAGCGCGCTGGGTGGACTGGGCGGCAATCTGGAAGGCTTCCAGAACGACAACGTCGGCAAGGCCTGCGAAGACGCCGTCGTCCAGTGCGTGGAATTCCTCGAGAAGCAGCTCGAAAGCATCCCGTGGGAAGCCTCCATCGTGCTGGCGGGCGCCGACAAGCTGGTCATCAACCGCGGCACGCGCGAAGGCGTGTCCGTCGGCCAGTCGTTCAAGGTCGGCACGACCGAAGAACTGGTCGATCCGGACACCGGCGAAGTGCTCGACGTCGAAATCAAGACCCTCGGCACGACCCAGGTCACCGAAGCCAAGGAAAAGATCGCCTATTGCACGCCGGTCGCCGGCGCCGAAAAGGGCATGAGCGTATTGCCCGCGAACTGATTCCCGTCCGTTGCATCCATGGCCGCCGGGTTTCGCGAGGGACCCGGCGGTTCCGTTCCCCGCCTCGCCAAGGAAAATCCGACCATGGAAAACGAAATCGCTCCCGCCGTGCCCCCCGTTCCCGCCGCCGATGATTCGGCGGTGCGCCACCACTATCCGCTGGCCATCCGACAAGCGTCAATCGGGACCGCCTTCGGGCTGTTCTTGAAAACGATGCCGTACGCGCTGGCGCGCTTCGGCATCCTGATCGTCGTGTCGCTCGTGACCATCGTCTGGGCGCTCGTGACGTTCGGCGGCGCGGCCTTCGCCGGCGAGAAGATCCATCCGATCGTCGGCTGGGGCTGGTTCGCCGTGGGTGCCGGCGCCTACGGCTGGGCGTGGCATTTCATCGTCCGCTACGCCCTCTACCTCATCAAGTGCGGGCACGTCGCGGTGCTGACGGAGCTGGTCACGCGCGGGCAGATCGGCAACGGCGCCGAGGGCATGTTCGCCTACGGCAAGCGGATCGTCACCGAACGCTTCGCGCAGACCAACGTGCTGTTCGCGATGGACCTGCTGGTGGAAGGCGTCGTGCGCGCGTTCAACCGCACTCTCGACTGGGTCGGCAACCTGCTGCCCGTTCCCGGCATGCAGGGGCTGATGAACATCGTCAAGGCCCTGCTGCACAGCGCCTCGACGTACATCGACGAAACCATCTTCTCCTATCTGCTGGCCCGCAACGAAACCAACCCCTGGCGCGGCGGGCAGGAGGGCTTGATCTACTACTGCCAGAACGCCAAGCCCATCCTCAAGACCGCCATCTGGGTCGTGGTGCTCGACAAGGTGCTCACCGTCGTGCTGTGGGGCATCATGATGCTGCCGGCGGTGCTGGTGGCGAAGCTGTTCCCGGAAGGCTCCGCCGCCATCTGGACGTTCCTGGTCGCCTTGCTGTTCGCGGCCAACGCCCGCAGCGCGTTCCTCGAACCGCTGTTCCTCATCATGGTCATGACGACCTTCCACGTCAGCGTCGAGAACCAGCCCATCAACCTCGAATGGGACGCCCGCCTGACGTCGCTGAGCGGCAAGTTCAAGGAACTCAAGGACAAGGCCGCCGCCTGGGTCGCCGGCAAGCCGGCGCCGAGCGCGGTCTGAAGCTTGGCCGGTTCGGATACCGGTCATGTTGGGTTTCGTAGGGGCTCAGCTTGCTGAGCCCGTCCTCCGGATTTTCGTAGGGGCTCAGCTTGCTGAGATCGTCCCCGGTCTGAGCAAGCTCAGCCCCTGCCAGATCCTGTCGCACCACAAAGAGTCCGGCCCACCCCCGTGCCGGTTGGGATTGAATCTCAACCGAGCTCGACGAGGCATTGGCGTTCGCGGCCGTCGTCGATGAGATGGATTTTCAAGTCGGGCTGTTCGGCGCCGTCCACGACGACGCGGCGGACCGTTGCGGTCCCGTCGCCGACCTGCTGGAGCTGGACGTGGTAGAAGGTGTTCCGGTAGCGGTAGGTGAGCTTGAATCCGGTCCAGCCGGAAGGCAACAGCGGGGCGAAGGTGAGGACGTCGGTTTCGAGATGGATGCCGAGCAGGTCCTCGACGAGGAGGCGATAGAGCCAAGCGGCGGAACCCGTGTACCAGCTCCACCCGCCGGCGCCTTCGTGGCCCTTGGCCGTGTATAGATCGGCGGCGAGGACGTAGGGCTCGATCTTGTAGACGTCGGCATGCTCGGGGGTGTCGCCGTGGCGGACGGGATTGAGGAGCTGGAAAATCTCCCAGGCGACGTCGGCTTGCTTGAGGGCGGCGAACGCCATGGCGACCCACACGGCGGCGTGGGTGTACTGTCCGCCGTTTTCGCGCACGCCGGGGACGTAGCCCTTGACGTAGCCGGGGTCCCACGGGGCGGCGTCGAAGGGCGGATCGAACAGCCGCACGAGCCGCAGCCGGGGATCGACGAGGCGGTCGCGGACGGACTGCATCGCGGCGCGGGCGCGGGCGGGGTCGCCGGCGCCGCTGAGCACGGCCCAGCTCTGCGGAATGGAATCGATCTGGCATTCGGGGCTTTGGGCGGAGCCCAGCGGCGTGCCGTCGTCGAAGAACGCGCGCAGATACCATTTCCCGTCCCAGGCGTGGGCGTCGAGGTGGGCGGAAAGCTTTTCCGCCTCGCGTTCGCAAATGGCGGCGAAATCGGCGTCGCCGCGCCGGGCGGCGAGCGGGGCGAAGTCGCGCAGGACGCGGTGGAGGAAGAACCCGAGCCAGACGCTTTCGCCGCGGCCTTCGTGGCCGACGCGGTTCATGCCGTCGTTCCAGTCGCCGGAACCCATGAGGGGCAGGCCGTGGGTCCCGAAGCGCAGGGCGCGGCGGATGGCGCGCGCGGCGTGCTCGTAGACGGTGGCGGTTTCTTCGGTGACGCGGGGTTGGTCGTAGACGGATTCCTCGTTTTCGGCGGGGGGCCGGGCGTCGAGGAACGGGCGGGTCTCGTCGAGGACGCCGACGTCGCCGGTGACGGCGACGTAGCGGCAGAGGACGAGCGGCAGCCAGAGCAGGTCGTCGGAGATCTTGGTGCGCACGCCGCGGCCGACGGGCGGATGCCACCAGTGCTGGACGTCGCCGTCCTTGAATTGGCGGGCCGCGCTCAGGAGCAGGTGTTCGCGGGTCAGCCAGGGGCATTCGTGGAGGAAGGCGAGGGAGTCCTGCAGCTGGTCGCGGAAGCCGTAGGCGCCGCCGGACTGGTAGAAGCCGCTGCGGCCCCAGAAACGCGCGGAGAGGGTCTGGTAGAGCAGCCAATGGTTGACGAGGAAGTTGACCGAAGCGTCGGGGGTTTCGACGTAGATGCCCCCGAGCTGCCGCTGCCAGAATCCCCAGACTTCCTCCAGCGCCTGGCGGGCGCCGCTCGTGCCGGCCTGGTGGCGGAGCCAGCCGCGGGCTTCGTCCTCGCTGCGCGCGGCGCCGAGGCAGAAGACGACCTGGATCTGCTCGCCGGGCGGGATCTCGAAGCGGGCCTGGATGGCGGCGCAGGGATCGAGCCCGGCGCCGACGCGGTTGGACAGATGCTCGCGCCGGAGCGCGGCGGGCGCGGCGAGCGAGCCGTTGCGGCCGATGAATTCCGTGCGGTCGGCGGTCAGCGTGCGGTCTTCGCCGCTGCAGTGGAAGAACGCGAGGCGGTCGGCGAAATCGAGGCTGAAGGCGTTCTGGGCGAACAGGGCGCCGCTTTGCGGATCGAGATGCGTGACGACGTGCATCGCGCTCTGCTCGCGCCGCTCGCCGAGCACCCATTCGCAGTAGCCCGCGATGGACACGCGCCGCGGCCGGTCGGTCCGGTTGTGCAGCGCGAGGACCGTGAACTTGAGCGGGGCGCCGACGGCGACGTAGACGGTCGTCTCGGAATACAGCCCGTCCTGCGCGTGCTCGAAAACGCTGTAGCCGTGGCCGTGCCGGCAGACGTAGGGCGCGCCGCTGGGCGCGGGCCCGGGCATGGGGGACCAGAAGCGGCCGGTTTCCTCGTCGCGGACGTAGAACGCCTCGCCGCTCGGATCCGCGACGGCGTCGTTGTGCCACGGGGTCAGGCGGAACTGGTTGGCGTTCTCGCTCCAGGTGGTCGCCGCGCCGGTTTCGCTCACGACGGTCCCGAAGAACGGATTGGCGAGCACGTTGACCCACGGGGCGGGGGTGGTTTGGCCGGGCTCGAGCTGGATGACGTATTCCCGGCCGTCGGGCGTGAACCCGCCGCGGCCGTTGTGGAATTCCAGCGCGCGGAAGGGCAGCGCCGCTGCCGGCTGGCCGGATTTTTCGGGCGGTCGTTCGGGCACCAGCTCGGGAACGTCCGTTTCGGGCACGACGCGCCGGTCGATCTGGTCGGCCAAGGTCCCGTAGCGGTCGCTGAACACGAGCCGGGCGACGGCGCGGAAGAGGATGCGGTCGTCTTCGGGCACTTGGTCGACGTTGCGCGCGAAGATGCCGCCGGGCTGGTCGAGCAGCTTGCCCTCGGTGCCGGCCTGCACCAGGCCGATGATGGCGTCGAGCAGATCCTGGCGGTAGCCCGCGAAGGCCTCGGACCAGATGACGAGATCCACCTCGAGGCCTTTTTGACGCCAGTACGTGTGGGCCTGCACGAGGTTGCGGACGAGCTCGAGGTTGGCGACGTCGGTGATGGACAGCAGCACGATGGGCCGGTCGCCCGAGATGCCGTAGCTCCAGAGGGCGGCCTGGTTCTTGCGATTGGCGGCGATGGCGCTGGCGCGGCCGCGGCGGTGCGGCCCCGCGAAAAACAGGGAGCCGGCCAGCCGGGCGTAGTGCTGGACGTCGGCCTCGTTGGCGCGCAACTGGTGCAGCAGCACCTGGCTGCGCGTCCAGGCCAGCGAGAACACGCGCTCGGCCATGTGCGGATCGCGGCAGCGGTCCACGTAGATTTCGGCCGCTTCGCGCGTGGGGGCCACGCCGAGGAAGGCGTTGACGCGGATGGAACGGCCCGCCTCGATGCGCACGCGGTAGCGGATGGCGGCGGCGGGATCGAGGACGAGCCCGGTGCGGTCGGGCAGCGGGCCGGGCCGGTCGAGCGCGGCCGGATCGCGCACCGAGCGGTTGCGGCCGATGAACGCCGCGCGGTCGGTTTCGTAGGAAGCGCCGCGCAGCACCGTGCCGTCCTCCACGCCGAGGGCGTGGAACGCCCACGGCGGTTTTTCATCCGCCGCGCGCGGCCGGCGGGTGAACAGCAGCGCCGCCTTGCCGGGGACCGGTTCGGCGTTCACGAACAGCTTGTGGAACGCCGGGTGCGCGGCCTCGGTGCGGCCGTCGAGCAGCACGATCTCGGCGTAGCTGGTGATTTCGAGCGTGCGCGCGCGGCGGGAGAGATTGGTCAGCGTGAGCTGCCGCAGCTCCATGTCGTCCTCGGGGCAGACGGCCACCTGCATCCGGGTCTGGAACTGGTGGATCGTGGATTGGAATTCGGCGCCGCCCTGGGAGAAGACGGCTTCGTAGCGGTCGAAGGCGGGGGCCAGCGGCCGGGCCGTGGGCGACCAGGTTTCGCCCGTGTCCACTTCCTGCAGATAGAAGAAGAACCCGTGGACGTCCTGCGCGGAATCCTCGCGCCAGCGGGTCAGGTCGAGCCCTTGCCAGCGGCTGACGCCGCCGCCGCCGTTGGTGACCATGACGTGGTAGCGGCCGTTGGAAAGCAGATGGACTTCCGGGGCGGGGGTGTCGGCGACGTCGAACGAGCGCGAAACGGCCTGGAAGGTTTCCGCGGTCCGGGATCCGGCGGTTTCAGCCACGGCGGCGGTGACCTGCATGCGCGGCCGGGCCAGCGGGATGCGCTCCTGCAGCAACAGGGCGGCGGAGCGCAGTTGCAAGTCGGCCAGGAACCGGCGCTGCATCGGCTGGCCGTGGAGCAGGTGGTCGAACGCCAGCAGGCTCATGCCGCTGTGGTGCGCCATCCAGGAGCGGACGATGGCGAAGGGTTCGCCGGCGGGCACGCGGGCGGGGGNNATGGTCCACCGCCTCGTAGAGCCCGAAGCGGCCGACCGCGCCGTCGGCGTCGAGCCGCCGGAGATTGCGGACGGCCTCCTCGGGGGCGACCATCAGGGCCATCGCGCCGGCGTAGGGCGCCATGACGAGGTCGTCGGCGAGGCCGCGCTTCATGCCGAGCAGCGGGACGCCGAACGGGCGGTATTGGTAGACCTGGCCGGCATCCAGCTGGTTGTAGCCCGATTCGGAGATGCCCCAGGGGATGCCCGTCTGCCGGCCGTAGCGGATCTGGCGGCGCACGGCGCCCTGGCAGGCCATGTCCAGCAGCGTGCCTTCGTAGGTGGGCATCACCAGCATCGGCATCAGGTATTCGAACATCGAGCCGCTCCACGACGCCAGCACCGGCGGACCGCCGCCCGGCGCCAGGCGCCGCCCGAGGTGGAACCAGTGTTCCAGCGGCAGCAGGCCGCGGGCCACGCCGATGAAGCTTCCGAGGCGGCATTCCGACGCCAGCAGGTCGTAGTAGCCCGGATCCCGCGCGTGCGCATCGAGGTTGTAGCCGATCGACAGCAGGTGCCGATGGGTATCGTACAGGAAATCCAGATCGTGCTCGCCCAGTTCCGTGCAGCGCCCCGCGATCCGGCGGAGATCCGCGATGCGTTCCGCCGCGCGCGTACTG
Source organism: Verrucomicrobia bacterium UBA2281 (assembly GCA_002347655.1). Lineage (GTDB taxonomy): Bacteria > Verrucomicrobiota > Kiritimatiellia > CAIQIC01 > Lenti-01 > Lenti-01. The sequence goes on from DDWR01000026.1 coordinate 15,368, forward strand.
GCGAGCGCGAGCCACTCGCGCCAGCGGCGGGCGAACTCCGCTGCCGGCGCCTGCTCCAGGCGCGGCTCCCAGCGGTGCCGCAAGGTCGCCAGCGCATCCAGCGTCGGGGCGATCTCCGTTTCCTTCCGCAACGCCTCCCAGCCGGAGGCGTTGTCGCCGGTCGCCGCCGTGTCGGGCAGGGGCGGGGGCTCGGTCTCGGCCCACGGGGCGAAGCGGCGGATTTCGCCGGCGAGGTCTTCGCACTGCCGCTGCAGGGCGTCGCGCCAGAACGAGAGGGATTCGTCCGGCGCCAGCGCGGGGGACGCTTCCGCCAATCCGGTTTGGAACGCGTCCAGCGCGCGCAGGGCGTCGCGCAACGGCGGCGGGCAGCGGCGCACCGCTGCGATCCCTGCGCGGATGCGCCGGGCGGTTTGGTCCAGATCGGCGGGTGAAACAACTGGGTCCGGCCGTTCCCGGGCCGTTTCGATTTCCTGCAGCAGAATTCCGGCGGCGTCTTCCAGTCCGTTCTTCCAGCGCTCCGGCAGGAAGGGGCCGCGCGCCATTTCCGCCAGGCCTTCGCGGACGACGATCAGCATCGCCGTGAGATTGCCGCTGTCCACCGAGGAAACGTAGAGCGGATGCAGCGGCTTCAGGGTGCGGGTGTCGTACCAGTTGTAGAAATGGCCGCGATGGCGGTCCAGCCGATCCAGCACGTTCAGGGTCTGCTCCGTGCGGAACAGGAAGCGGCCCGGCGAGAGATAGCCGAAGTCGCAGGCCGCCAAGCCGCTGGCCAGCCCCATGCCGATATTGGTCGGCGAGGTCCGGTCCGCGACTGCGGGCGCCGGGCTCTCCTGGAAATTGTCGGGCGGCAGCCATTGGCTGGCTTCGCCCGCGAAATGGTCGAAGTACGCCCAGGTCCGTCGCGCCAGCCGGCGCACGAACGCGACCTGCTCCGCGTCCAGCGGCAGCTCCCGCGCCGCGCGGGTGCGGCTGATGAACCACGCCAGGCCGGGCGAAACGAACCACGCCCCGCACAGCGCGAGGAAGAGCGGCGTGGCCGGTGCGTAGCCCGCCCACGCCGGCGCGGCGCAGGCCAGCGCCAGGAGCGGCGCGGGTCCCATCTCGAGGGCGACGCCGAGGAGCGAGGTGCGCGCCGTCCGCTCGCCATGGCTGGCGGTCTGCCATTCCAGCAGGCGCCGGCGGACCTGCAAGCGCCAGAACGTGCGCGCGATGGCGTCCAGATAGATCCAGCCGAAATACGGCGTGAAGGCCAGTTCCAGCAGTTCGGCGCCCCATTGGCGGCCTTCGTTCGCCGCGCTGGTCCGCAGATGGACCGACACCGGGACTTGCTTGCCCTTGAACAGGAATGAGCGCAGGGTGCGCAGCGCCGACGGCAGGAACCAGACTCCCAGCAGGGCCAAGGTCCGTTCCGTGGCGGTCGCCGGGCCGACGAAACCGGCGGAGGCCAGCGCGAGGAACAGCGCCGCCGGAACGAGACTCCGCCGCAGGTTGTCGAAGATCATCCACCGCGCGAGCTTGCCGAGCGGATTGGGCACCGGGCGGCCGTCGGGCCCGGGCGCGCGCGGGAACAGCCAGCTCGCGATCTGCCAGTCGCCGCGCGTCCAGCGGTGCCGCCGGTTCGCGTCGACGAGGACGCGCGAAGGTTCGCTCTCGATCAGTTCCACGTCGCTGAGGAACCCGCAGCGCGCGTGGCAGCCTTCGATCAGATCGTGGCTCAGGATGCGGTTTTCGGGGAAGCGTCCGCCCGTCGCCGCGTGGAAGGTCTGGACGTCGTAGATGCCCTTGCCGACGAACTGCCCCTGGCCGAAGAAGTCGGGATAGACGCTGGCGACTTCCCGCGTGTAGGGATCGATGCCCACCTCGCCCGCGTGGAGGCGGGAGAAGATCGATTGGCGCGCGGACGTCAGGCTGACGGCCAGGCGCGGCTGCAGCACCGCATAGCCGCGGACGACCATCCGGTGGACCGGATCGAGATGCGGCCGGTTCAGCAGATGCGCCATCGCGCCCGCCATCCGGCAGGCCGAGCCCGGCGGCAACTGCGTGTCGGTGTCGAGCGTGATGGCGTAGCGTACCGACCGCAGCGGTTCCGGTCCGCCTTCGATGACGGAGAACGCTTCCGTGCGGCCTTCGACGACGAGCCGGTTGAAATCCTCCAGCTTGCCGCGCTTGCGCTCGTGGCCCATCCACTTGCCTTCTTCGGGATTCCAGACCCGCGGACGGTGCAGCAGGAAGAAGATCGGTTCGCCCGGGCTCGCGTGGCGCGCGTTCAGCCGCCGGATGCCCCGGAGCGCCGCGTCGATCCACGCGCGGTCGGTCGGCAGCTCTGCGGCGTCGGCGTCGGGAAAATCCGTCAGCAGCGCGAAAACGAGGTTGGGGGATTTGTTGGCCAGATAGCGGATTTCGAGATCCTCCAGCAGGCGCGCGCTGGCCGCCGGCGGACCGAGGAAGGTCGGCACCACCACGATCGTGCGGTGCTCGGGCGGGATGCCCTTGGCGAAGTCGAGGCTCGGCAGGAACCGCGGCGGAACCAACAGCGTGGCCAGCCAGTTGACCAGCGTGCAGGCCGGCTTGGACGCGACCAGCAGCGCGACCGCGATCCACAGGCCGACCGCCCAGCCCGTGCCCGCCCCGCGCAGCCACGCCGCGGGCACGGCCGCCATCAGGACCGTCGTCGCGGCGAGGGCCGCCAAATAGAAGCCCAAGGTATGCCGGCTCAGCCACCGGGCGAACCGCCGGCGCAGCGGGAAACGGCAGCCGATCCGGGACTCCAGTTCGTAACGCCCGACGTCCATGAGGAAATGCCCCACGTGGCTTTCGCGCCGGTCCGCGCCCGCCTGGCGGCGCTCCGCCGCCAGATTCACCGCCGCCTCGGCCACCTCGATCTCGGGCTTGCGGGCGTAGCGGGCCAGTTGCTCGACCCGGGTGCGGTAGCGGTTCCGCGTGCGGAAATCCATGTGCGGATGCACCCCCGCCGGATCGCGCCGCAGGATCGCCTCGATCGCGCTGGCGGCTTCCACGAAATCCGGCCAGTCGATGGCCGCCATGGCGCGCACGCTCGTAATGCAGTTGCTCGTGGTGACGAGATTCGACGCCTGGCCCTGGTTCTCGCTCTGCTGAATCCGGTCGATGGTCTGGCCGCGGTCCGTCAATTCCTGTTCCAGCCAGTTGAGCGCCAGCCCGAGGGCGGGATTCACGCCGTCGATGTTGGCCACCAGCTCCGCGATGAACGGCGGGGTCAGCGGCGGCGCCGCGCGCACGAAGTCGCCCAGCGTCGCGACGAACGTCCGGGGATGGTTCTCGACCACCTTCAGGAACCGCTCGGCCCAGAACAGCGCCGCGTCCCGCTGCCGGCGCCGCCACGCGATCTGCTCCGCCGCCAGATGCAGGTTTTCGATCAGCGACAGCCGCAGCATGATCGGCACCGCCCACAGCTCGCCCAGCGTCAGCGGGTGCGACTCCTGGTAGGCGCGGACGAAGCGGCTCAGGTTTTCGAGGTCCACCTGGCCGTCCGTGTGCCGCACCAGTTCCATCACGACGTCGTAGATGCGGGGAAATCCCCGGCGCGGCCCGGCGGTCAGGCGGGGCAGCTCGCGGCTGTAGCCCGGGGACAGGTGCGCCCCCGCCAATTCGATCTGCTCCTGGATCAGGTGGTAGTTGTCCAGCAGCCACTCCGCCGCCGGCGCCACCCGGTGGCCCCGCTGCACGCTCTCGGCGATGACCTCGTGGCAGCGGCGGATGCTCGCCTCGTTCTTGGCCAGTTGGTGCAGCAGCCGCTCGTCGCCGCGCACCGTTTCGACCTGGTGATGGGCGGCGAGGAACCGGGCGTGGTTTTCCAGTTGGCTCACGCCGAACAGTTCCGCGCGCAGCGCCATCTCCTCGTGCCCCGCCAGCTCCTGCGGCGGCGCCTCGTCCGTCCGCCCGCGGAAGCGCGCCCACCACGGCGCCCGGAAGGCGGACGCCTCCCGGCGGGCCCGGGCCGCCCCTTTGGACGCGGAGGATTTCTTCGAGGATTTCGACATCGGAGCCAGTTTAGGAAAATGAAAGGCCTCGGGCAATCCCAAAGGTCCGGTTATCGACCTGCTGATCTTCCGACCCTTGGCAGGAAAACAGGAAACTCCAGGAAAACAGGAGGCGATCAAAAACCGCATAGATCCATGCCATTCAATGCTCCGCGGCGACCCGTTCCCGGTCCCATCCTGTTTTCCTGGAGTTTCCTGTTTTCCTGCTAAACCGATCGAGAACAGATGCCTATCTCCTTCTGCATTGATCCGACTCCACGCCTGATCTATTCTCGGAATCCTCAACGGAGGTCGCGCATGAACGAGAAGACGTCGGACGGATCGGACGTGCTGTTCGCCTTGGAATCGAAGCCGCCGCTGCGGGTGGCGCTGGGTGCGGCCCTCCAGCACCTGCTCGCCATCTTCGCGGGGATCGTCACGCCCGCGCTCATCGTGTGCGGCCTGTGCGGCGCCTCGCCCGCGCTGACGCGCCAGATGGCGGGGATGTCGCTGTTCATTTCAGGCGTCTCGACGTTCATCCAGATCCACCGCTTCGGCGCCGTGGGTTCCGGCCTGCTCAGCATCCAGGGCACCAGTTCCAGTTTTATCGCGATTTTTGCCGGCATGGCCGCGGCCGGCCTCGCGCGCGGCGAGACCCCGGAGCAGATGATCGGCCTCATGCTCGGCATGGGCCTCGTCTGCGCGCTGGTCGAGGTGGGCCTGAGCCAAGTCCTGCCGTGGATGCGCAAAGTCATCACGCCGCTCGTCGCCGGCATCGTCATTGCGCTGATCGGCCTGACGCTGATCAAGGTGTCGGCCATGCAGATCGGCGGCGGATCGGACGCGCTGGCGGCGGGGACCTTCGGTGCGCCGCGCGACCTCGCCTTGGCGATGATCGCGGCCGGCACGGTCCTGGCCATGAACCGGTCGCGCATCCCGGGCTTCCGCATGGGCGCGCTCATGGGCGGCATCGTCGTCGGCACCCTGGCCGCGGCCCTGCTCGGCGCCGTGGCGGTGCCCGCCTGGACGGGGCCGTGGGTCGCGGTGCCCGTGCCCTTCAAGATCGCGCTCGCCTTCCGCTGGGAATGGGTGCTGCCCATGGCGCTGATGTATCTGGCGACCACCGTCGAGTCCATCGGCGACATCACCGCCACCAGCATGGTCTCCGGCGAGCCCACCGAGGGCGAGCTTTACGAACGCCGCCTGAGCGGCGGCGTCTTGGCCGACGGCCTGAATTCGATTATGGCGACGATTTTCAGCTCGTTCCCCAACACCACGTTCAGCCAGAACAACGGCGTGATCCAGCTGACGGGCATCGCCAGCCGGCGGGTCGGGATGTGGGTGGCGTTCTTTCTGGTGGTGGCGGGCCTGGTGCCCGGCGTGTCGTGGGTGTTCACCCTGGTGCCGCGCGCGGTGCTCGGCGGCGCCACGCTGGTGATGTTCGGCACGGTGGCCGCTTCGGGCATCCGCCTGATGGCGTCGGACGGCTTCGGCCGCAAGAGCCTGCTGGTGATCGCCACCAGCCTCGGCGCGGGCCTCGCCGTCACGCTCGAACCCCGTCTCCTGGCGCAGTTCCCCGACTGGGCCCAGCAACTCTTCGGCTCCGGCATCGTGACCGGCACCGTCGCCGCCGTCGTGGCCCAGGCGCTGGCCGGGAAAGATTGAACGGAAGATCGTCCTTGCGCGCCGCCGCGCGTCCGGCTTTGGCGGGGGTTCCGCGCGCGGCATCCAAACGATCCCCCAAATAGCGGGGAATCCGCCCGGATACGTTTTCTGGCGTTTTCCGCTAGACGCGGCTATTGGATGCCGCTAGATTGAAAACGTAAATCCGGTGGGGCGCATGCGTCCCCCAAAAAACGCAACGAGAGGAAGAACCATGTCGTCGATCATGAAAGAACTGAAAGCGGAAATTTCCCGGCTGGCCCGGAAGGAAATCAAGAAAGAGATCGCGCCCGTCCAGCGGGTCAACGCGTCGCGGCGGGGCCTGATCGCCGATCTGCGCCGCCAGCTCGCCGCCGTGCAGCGGGACGTCGCCGATCTGCGCCGGGCGCTGGCGCGCGGCGGCGCGGTGCCGCTGCCCGTGTCGCCGGCGGAAACCGCCGCGGAAGGCGACGACGGCCGCAAGGGCTTCTGGATCACGGGCAAGGGCGTCCGCAAGCTGCGCCTGCGGCTGGGGCTGACCCAGACCGCGTTCGCCCAGCTGGCCAACGTCAGCGGCCAGACCGTCGTCAATTGGGAAGGCACCGCCGGCAAGATCCCCCTGCGCCGCAAAGACACCGCCGGCCGCCTGCAGGAAATCCGCAAAATGAAGAAGCGCGACCTGAAAAAAGCCGCGCAAGCCAAAGCCCCGGCGAAGCCCAAGGCCAAGCGCAAGGCCAAGGCCAAGGCCAAGGCCCCGGCCAAAGCCAAAGCCGCCGTCCCAGCCGAAGCCTAGGCCTGGCTGTGCTCCCTCGGCCGCGTCCTTTCGGACGCGGCCTTTTGCATGGGTCGGGGGCGGGCGGGCAGGGGCGGGGGCGTCAGTCCGTTTTGCGCCGGTATTCCCGCGGGACCGGATCGCCGCCTTCCCAGACGACGCGGCGGAAGTCGCCCGGATCGGTGTTGCCCTCGGTGTTGATGAGCAGGATCTGCGAATCGGGGCCGAGGCCCATCTTCCGCTTGAGCTCCGCCAGACCGGCGTATTCGGCCACGTAGGTCAGCGCCCCCAGCGTCACGGCGCCGGATTCGCCGGAGACGATGAACGGATCGCCCGCCACCGGCACGCCGTAGATGCGCATGCCCTTGGCGGCGACGAAATCGGGGCACGCCAGGAAGAAATCCGCGCACCGGTCCAGGACCTCCCACGCCAGCGGGCTGGGATCGCCGCAGGCCAGCCCCGCCATGATCGTGTCGAGGGTGCCCGCGACGGAATGGGGCTGGCCGTCGCCGATCCGGACCGACCCGAAGAGGCAGGCGGCCTTGTCCGGTTCGACCACCGTCATGACCGGCCGCCGGTCCCCGAACAGCTTGCGGTAATAGCCCGCCACGGACGCCGCCAGCGCCCCGACGCCGGCCTGCACGAACACGTGCGTGGGCCGGCTGATGCCTTGGCCGGCCAATTGCTCCTGGATTTCCGCCAGCAGCGTGGTGTAGCCCTGCATCACCCAGCACGGGATGTCCTCGTAGCCCTCCCAGGAGGTGTCCGAGATGATCTGCCAGCCGTTGGCCGCGGCGTCGCGCGTGATGGCCCGCACCGCGTCGTCGTAGGTGCCGGCGATGACCTTGACCTCCGCGCCGTACTCCTGGATCGCCCGGATGCGCGGCTTCGACGTGCGCTCGTGGACGTAGACCACGCAGCGGAAGCCCAGTTCCATCGCCGCCCACGCCACCCCGCGGCCGTGGTTGCCGTCCGTGGCCGTCGCGAAGCAGATGTCGCCCAGTTCCGCGCGCACCTTGGGGGATTTCAGTTCCGACACCGTCAGCTCGCGGTCGCGGATGCCCAGCCGCTTGCGCAAAAACTGGTAGAGCGCGAACGAGCCGCCCAGCACCTTGAAGGAATTCAGGCTCAGGCGTTCCGACTCGTCCTTCACCCAGATGCCGCCCACGCCCAGCAGCGCCGCCAGCCCCGACAGGCTTTTCAGCGGGCTCATGCGGTAGTCGTCGAGCTGGCGGTGCAGCTGCCGGGCGATCCGGGTGATGTCCGGCGGCAGCAGCCGTTCCAGCGCCCGGCAGGTTTCGGTCCGGCGGGCGCGCGGGTTTTCGAGCCATTCCAGCGGCAGCTTGGCGGGGTCGTCGTTCATGGGTTTTCCTTTGTCCGAAGGCGAAACCGCATCCTCGGCCATCCCGCGGGAAAATCAAGCCGAATCGCCTCCCGACGGGTTCGGACCGAAAACCGTTCGCCGCCCGTTGCAAGGGCGGCCGACAACATCCGCCGGTCTCACCGCGACCGACTACAATCGAGACGGATTTTGTTTGGGCGGGGGTGTCGACCGGGTTGCATCCCCGGCGGTTTTGATCCGGTGGGCCCCACCGAGCGGATTTGTAGGACGGAGTTGCATCCCCGGCGGGACCGGGCTAATGCCCGGCGCGCGCCGCGCGCAGGGCGGGGAGATAGGTTTGGTCCAGGCTGTGGGGCGGCAGGCCGTCGGCGGAAGTGAATTCCACGGCCACGCCCGCGGCCCGGTAGCCGAGCCACGCGGGCGGGAGCTTCGTCACCACGTCGCGCCGGTTCGCAATCCGCCAGGCCGCGAGGCGCTGCCGGGCAAAATGCCGCGCCCAGCGCGCGGAACCGACCAACGGCGCGGCGAAGGTGAAGACCTCCAGCGCGCGGTAGGGCAGGCCGCCCGTCGCAATATCCATCGCCGTCAGGAACGCCAGCGCACCGCCCAGACTGTGGCCCGTCGCGCAAATGCGCGAGCGGTCCGTCGCGTGCGCTTCGAGGAAGGCCCGGATCGCCGGCCGGACCGATTCATAGCAGCGGTGGAAGCCGCGATGCACCCCGCCGTCCGGCAGATCGTCGAAGACCGCGTCCAACTTGCCGGCCATGGAATTCGAAATCTTCTCGCCCGCGCTCTGCGTGCCGCGGAACACGATGAACAGGCGGTCGCCGCGCCGCGCGCAGACGCCCGCGGGGGTGGCTTCGGTGCGGGTGACAAAGCGCGGTCCGCCCTTGCCGCCGCTCCCGGTGCGCGCCTGCCGATAGGTCAGCGTCCGCCAAAACGGATCGGCCAGTTCCAGCGCGCCGCGCGCGACCGGCCGGAAGACCATCTCCTCCCGCGGCGGCTTCCCGGCATCCGACCACTGCTGATAGAGATCGTAGGCTGCCTCCACCAAATGCGCGCACTGGATCGCCTTCCGGACGGAAAACCCCTCCGCCAACGGCCACGCAATGGGAACGGCCCGGCTCATGCAGGCAGAGTAAGCCGCCGGACCCATCCGGCCAAGGCTAAAACGGCTAAAACGGCAAGCGGAGATGCGTTCGTTTCCGTTGACGGGCATGAGGTTGGGGGACTAGGATGCGATCAGAGCCGGCTCCTTGGCGAGCCATTGCGCAATCGGCAGGATGATTTGAATGCCGTGCTTTTGGTGTGCTAGACTGTGGACAATGGATATCAAGGAAGTCATCCAGACGATCAACCAGATGCGGGCGGATGGCGTGATCGAGCGCTATGCCATCGGCGGGGCCGTCGGCGCGACGTTCTATCTGGAGCCGGTTGCCACGCTGGACGTGGACGTCTTCGTTGCCTTCCGGTCCGATCCGGAAAACCTTCTGGCCAACCCGCGGCCCATCTACGATTATATCAAGGCCAGAGGCGGCACCGTGGAGGGCGAGTATATCGTCGTGGGGGGCTGGCCGGTCCAGTTCCTGCCGCCTACCGGGCCGCTGGCCGAGGAAGCTCTGGCGGAAGCCGTCGAGATGGACGTGGAGGGCGTGCCCGCACGTGTTTTCAAGGCCGAACATCTGGCGGCGCTGGCTCTGCAAACCGGCCGGGCAAAAGACAAGGCCCGGCTGTTGCAGTTCGTCGAGTCCGGCGCGCTCGCTGCTCCGCGGTTCCAGGCCATCGTGACCCGGCATGGACTCGGGGACGCGTGGCGGCGCTTCGAGCGCCAATTTCTAGGCGATGCCCCATGACCTTCGATCTGCAGAAAATCCTCGAAAGCAAGCGCGCGCTGCGCCGCCATCTGGCCGCGCGGCCGATCGGCGAAAAGCTGCGCATGCTGGATGCCTTGCGCGAGCGGGAAATCGCCATTCGCGGGCATGCCGTGCCGCCGCCGCCCCTTGCCGGCACCCTGCACGAGCCCCCGACCGCCTATCGCGCCAAACCGCAATGAACGCCCGGCCCATCGTTTGAGGCCGCGACGTCGTTGACATCGATTCGCCCCGCTTTTCGTTTCAGCATGCGCGGGATGAAGTTGGCAACTTGAGGTTCCAAATTGGAACCTCAAGTGAACGTAGGCGGAAGTGGGCAGCCGATCCCTGCTGATAGAGATCGTAGGCCGCCTCCACCAAATGCGCGCAATGGATCGCCTTGCGGACGGAAAACCCCTCCGCCAACGGCCACGCAATGGGAACGGCCCGGCTCATGGAAGGTAAATAGGCAATTTCCATGAAAAAAAGTCAATACTCAGGGCTTATGTGTCGTAATATATCAGATATTACGACATATAATGAGTTGACATCGGAATCCAGATGTGATTTACTAGTTGGCGATAAAAGGGGCGGAGAAGGTTGCAGCCAACTCCGCCCGAGGTGTGAACCGGCGGCTCACATCGCTCATTGAGACGAGGGCAGATTATGCCCGAGGTGAGATTTTGTCAACAGGTTTGCCGTCGAGAAAACGAGTAATAAAACAATGACGACACAAACCGCACGGTGGCAGGGCCAGTCCGGGAGAATCTACGATTATGAGGTTTTTCCGATTGGAACGACCTTCGTGGAGAAGCCGGGCAACTACATCTTTGCCGCCGTTTCGGGCGGCATGTGGAAGGCCTGCTACATTGGCCAGACGGAAAATCTGAAAGACCGTCTGGGCGATCACGAGAAAGAGGCCTGCGCCAAGCGGCATGGCGCCACCTACATCCACGCTCATGTAACAACGGGCGGGGAAGCGGCGCGGAAGGCCGAGGAAGAAGACCTGATTCGTCTTCATAAACCGCCCTGCAACGACCAGCTCAAGTAGTTTGGTCAACGGTGGCCGGCCTGGCGGAAGGGCCGGCCGGCCACCTCTCGGAATTTTGAAGGAGAAAAGGATGAATCCGATGGTGCCCAACAACGAGTTGCCGTTGCTGACGGCGATGCCCGCGGCGGACACGACGACGCTGCGCCGTTTGGCGGAGGAGACCCGGGTCGCCATCGAGCTGCTGAACTACCAGGTGGGGCGGCTGTCTTCGCCCGACCTGCTGCTGGACCTGTTGCCGTACCAAGAAGCGAAGGAGAGCAGCCAGGTCGAGCAGATCTTCACGACCAACGACGAGTTGTACCGCGCGGTGGCGTTCGGCGAAGACACGAAATCCGCGAAGGAAGTCGTCTATTACAAGGATGCGCTGTTCGAAGGCATGAAACTCCTTGGAACGCGCGGGGTGTTGTCGGTGGGGGACGTCGAAGCGATCCATCGGCGATTGCAGGCGAAGACGCCGGGATTGCGCACGAACCTGCCGCAATTCGAAAGCACCGTTACCCGGGTGTGGAGCGAGAAAAACGGCATCCGAGAGGCGATCTATACTCCGCCGCACGGCAAGCCGCTGCTGCAGCGGCTGCTGCTGGACTTGCTGGAGTTCGTGTACGACGACGAAATGTATCCGGTCCATCCGCTGGTCAAGATCGCGCTGGCGCATCGCCAGTTCGAGCGCATCCACCCGTTCCAGGACGGCAATGGGCGCACGGGGCGCATCCTGAACATCCTGTTCCTCTGCCAGAAGGGCTATTTGACCCACCCGGTGCTCTATGCCAGCGGGGAAATCCTGCGGAGATCGAACGAGTATTACGCCGCCTTTGCCGTGCCCGAGGAAGAACACGGCGCCGAGCGGTTCGCCGGGTTCATGCTGGAAATTTTCCGCGATACGGCGCGCCGGACGCTGGAGATCGTGAACCGGATCGGGGAGCTGGCGGCCTATCACGCCGGCGATGGATTTTTAAGCCAGTTGAAGGGCCGCAAGAGCGAACTGAAGAAGATCCTGGAAGTGGTCTTTGGCCGGGCCTACGTGCGCATCGACGACCTGACCGCGCTGGGGCTGCACCGGGAAACCGCCTCGCGGCATTTGAAGCAGTTGGTGGACAAGGGCGTCCTGCGCGAGGAAAAGGGCGGGCGCGACAAAGTGTTTTTGAACGAGATTCTGTTGGGACTTTTCAAGGCGGATGAAGGGAAGACCGCCTGAAGGCGGGACTACGAACGGAAGAAGAAAGAGCGTGTTGGTAGTGCCGCCTTTAGGCGGAAGGATCGGAAACCGCCGCCTGAAGGCGGAACTACGAACGAGAAGGCGCCGCCTGAAGGCGGGACGCCGAACGGAAGAGGAAGAGATATGAACCACGCGGACATCCAGACGAAAGTCAAACTGGTCACGGACATCGCGAACAAGCTGCGCGGGCCGTACACCCCCGAAAAATACGGCAACGTGATCATCCCGATGGCGATCCTGCGGCGGTTCGACTGCGTGCTGGCCGAAAAGAACGAGAAGATCAAGCCGGTCCTCGCGAAGATGGAGCGGCTGAAAACGGACGAAGCAAGCCGCGAGCAGGCCGTGAAAAAGGCCTGCGGCGTGGCGTTCTACAACGCCAAATGCGTGACCTTCGAGGATCTGGTGGGCGACAGCGACAACCTGGGCGCCAACTTCCTGGAATTCATCGGCGCGTATTCCAAGAGCATCGCGGAAATCGTCAAAGGCCTGAAATTCCGCGACGAAGTGGAATTCATGATCAAGAAAGGCCTGCTCTTCGAGGTGGTCAAGGCGTTTGCGGCGGTGGATTTCCATCCGGCGACGACGGACGAGTTCTCCATGGGCTACGTGTTCGAGGAAATCATCCGCACCTACAAGGCGAACGCGGAGGCGGGCGACCACTACACCCCGCGCGAGGTGATCGAGCTGTGCGTGGACCTGATGATGGCCGAGGGCGCCGAGGAACTGAAGAAGCCCGGAAAGCTGATCCGCATCTACGACGGCTGCTGCGGCACCGGCGGCATGCTGACCGTGGCCAAGCGGAAGCTGAAAGAAACGCTGGGCACGGACGAGAACGTCCGCCTGTTCGGGCAGGACAGCAATCCGGAATCCCATGCCATCTGCCGCGCGGAAATGCTGATGCTGGGCGACGATCCCCGCAACGTCCACGAAGGCAACACGCTCACCGATGACAAGCTCAAGGGCGAGAAATTCGACCTGACGTTGACCAATCCGCCGTTCGGGGTGGAGTGGAAGACGGAAAAGGCCCTGGTGGAAAAGGAATTCAACGAGAAGTACGGCTCGCGCTTCATGGCCGGCCTGCCGCGGATCAGCGATGGCCAGTTGCTGTTCTTGCAGAACCTGATCGCCAAGACCGAGCCGGACGGCCGAATCGCCATCATCCTGAACGGCTCGCCGCTGTTTTCCGGCGACGCCGGCAGCGGGGAGAGCGAAGTGCGCCGCTACGTGCTGGAAAACGACCTGTTGGAGGCCATCGTGGCCCTGCCGGACCAGATGTTCTACAACACCGGCATTTTCACCTACGTGTGGATCCTCTCGAAGAACAAGGCGAAAAAACGGCGCAAAAAGGTCCAGCTCATCGATGCGACCGGCCTGTGGGACGAGCAGAAGCCGAAATCGCTCGGCAACAAGCGCAAGGAAATCACCGCGCCGCACCGCAAAGAGATCGCGAGGCTCTACCGCGCCTTCAAGGACTCCGAAACGGTCAAAATCCTTGCTCCGGAGGACTTCGGATACCAAAAAGTGACCGTTGAACGGCCGTTGCGGGACGAAAAAGGCCGAATTGTGCTCAAAAAAGGCAAAAAACAGGCCGATCCGGCCCTCCGGGACACCGAAAACGTGCCGTTGAAGGAAAAAATCGATGAATACGTCGCCCGCGAGGTGCTGCCGTACGCTCCGGACGCCTGGGTGGACGATTCCAAGACCAAAATCGGCTACGAAATCCCCTTCACCCGCTATTTTTACCGCTACGTGCCGCCCAAACCGTCCCGCGACATCCTCCAAGAGGTCGTCGGCATCGAAGAAGGCATCCGCGACACGCTCGCCAGCCTTCTGGGAAGGAACGGCAACCCGTGAAGCCGCGCAAAATGAAGGACAGCGGCATCCCCTGGATCGGAGAGATCCCGGAGGGGTGGACTGTCAGAAAACTAAGGTTCTTGGGACGGCTGGACAGCAACGGAGTGGACAAGAAAATCCGGGAAGGGGAACCGCAATTCAAATCCGTCCACTACATGGATGTTTACAAGAACGCCCTCAATGAAATCGGGGACAGCGACAATTATCTGGTCGTGTCCGCGCCGGAAGAGAAGGCCGAGGCTTGCGCTTTAAGCCAAGGCGACGTGCTTTTCACCAATTCTTCGGAAACGCCGGATGACATCGGCCATTCAACCGTGGTCCGGCAGGATTTGGAGAGGACCTTGTTCGGGTATCACCTAATGCGGTTTCGTTCCTACGAAAAGATGGCGTTGCGTTTTGAAAAATACCTTTTCGGTAGCCAGTATCTGAAAAGTTGGTTTGCCAGCCGTGCAACGGGCATCACGCGCTACAGCATCACCTATCAGGACTTCGCGGAAGCCTTGATTCCCGTTCCGTCGGTTCCAGAACAGGAACGGATCGCGGCCTATCTGGACGGAAAATGCGGGGAGATCGACCGGGTGATTGCGGCGAAGGAGCGGCAGAACGGACTGTTGCGCGACCAGCGCGCGGCCGTCATCCACGAAACCGTCACGAAGGGCCTCAACCCCAAGGCGAAATTCAAGGAGAGCGGCTACGAATGGATCGGCAGGGTGCCGAAAGATTGGAGGGTGCTCAAACTTCGTTATGTCGGGTCGTGCCAGAACGGCATCAGTAAAAGCGGGGACTTGTTCGGGAGCGGATTCCCATTCGTCAGCTACGGCGACGTGTACCAGAACGAGGTGTTGCCGGAGAGCGTGGCCGGCCTTGTCGAATCAACGCCAGAAGACCAGGAGAACTATTCCGTGCGGGATGGGGATGTGTTTTTCACGAGGACATCCGAAACCATCGAGGAAATTGGATTAACCTCGGTCTGCATGAAAACAATCGAGAAGGCCACCTTCGCCGGTTTCTTAATCCGGTTCCGTCCTTATGTTGGGATGTTGGACAAGGCGTTCTCGAAATACTATTTCCGCTCCATCATGCATCGGGGATTTTTCGTAAAAGAGATGAACATCGTCACGCGGGCCTCACTGGGTCAAGACTTGCTCAAGAAACTGCCGGTTTTGATTCCTGCGCTTCCCGAGCAGCAGCAAATCGCGGCTCATCTGGATTCCCGCTGCGGGGAGATCGACCGGGTGATGGCAGCGAACGCGGGAATGGTGGCGAAATTGAAGGAGTACCGGGCCAGCCTGATCTGGGAAGCGGTGACGGGGAAGAAATGTTTGTAGTCCCGCCTTTAGGCGGAAGGATCGGGGGGCACCGCCTGAAGGCGGGACTACGAACGAAGAGGAAAACCAAGACCGCCTGAAGGCGGGATTACGAACATTTTTACGAGCGGGAGGCGCGATGTACGAGTGGCGGAAGATGACGGCGGAGGCGCGGGAGGCCGCGTTGAAGGAACGGCAGCAGCGCAAATTGCCGCATCACGGTCCGCCGCATTTCGCGGGGGACGTGCCGCGGCTATATCACCTGACGGCGGCGAGCTACGAGCATCGGGCGATCATGGGCTTTTCGCCGCAGCGCATGGCGGATTTCGAGACGGAACTGGTGGCGACGTTGGGGGCGGCGGGCCGCGAGCTGGCGGCGTGGTGCGTGTTGCCGAACCACTGGCATGCGCTGGTGCGCACGGGCGATCTGCGGGGGACGACCAAGGCCGTGGGCCAGTTGCATGGGCGGACGTCGCATGCCTGGAACGGGGCGGAGGGCTGTCGCGGGCGGGTCTGCTGGCATCGGTGCGCGGATCGGGCGATGCGGAGCGAGGCGCACGTCTGGGCCACGATCAACTACGTCCACCACAATCCGGTGCATCATGGATACGTGGAGCGGTGGACGGACTGGCCGTTTTCCAGCGCGGCGGATTACTTGGAGGCGGTGGGGCAAGAGGAAGCGGAAAGAAGATGGCAAGAATTTCCGTTGCTGGACTATGGGAAGGGGTGGGATGAGGCGGAGATGTGAACGTGTTCGTAGTCCCGCCTTCAGGCGGAAGGCTCGGCGAGTGCCGCCTGAAGGCGGGACTACGAGCGAAGAGGAAGTGCCGCCTAAAGGCGGGACTACGAGCAGGGAGAGGGCAAGAGGGAACTTGATGAGGTGGGGGGAGGATTGATAGAGTCCGGCAAAGGAAGCGAGCAAGGCTATGTCGAGCGACGACTTGAAAGAGAATCCGTTCCGGGACGAGATTTTCGGCGCCTTGACGTCGCGGGGCTACGTGGAGGGGCGGCGGGAGGATTACGATTTCGGCCATGCGCTGGACGGGGCGCGGCTGGCGGAGTTCCTGGAGCAGACGCAGCCGGCGGAGCTGGCGAAGTTCCGGGCGGCGTACGGCGCGCAGTGGCGCGAGCGCCTGTTGAAGCTCTGGGACGACGCGATCGAGCAAAACGGCCTGTTGAAGACGCTGAGGGGGCGGGTGGAGGATTACGCGAGCGGCGCGAAGTTCGCGGCGGCGCAGTTCCCCTCGGGCATCCAGGATTTCGGCGCGGGGGCGCTGGAGGGCAACGTGTTTTCCGTGCGGCGGGAGTTTGTCTACGAGCAGAAGGCGGACCCGCGCCGGGTGGATCTGGCGCTGTTCCTGAACGGGATTCCCGTGGCGATGATCGAGCTGAAGAAGCGCACGGCGGGGCAGAGCGCCGGGGTGGAGGGCATGCGGCAGTTCCGCTGCACGCGCGATCCGCGGGAGAAGGTGTTCGGTTTCGACCGGCGGACGCTGGTCTACCTGGTGCTGGACGAGTTCGAGGCGTTCGCGACGACGCGGCTGGACGGGGCGCGCACGAAGTTCCTGCCGTTCAATCGGGGCACGGCGGAGGGCGGGGCGGGGAATCCCGTCGAACCGGGGCAGCACCCGACGCACTACGTGTGGGAGGAAACGCTGGAACGGGGCATGCTGCTGCGGATCATCCGCGACTATCTGTTCATCGATGAATCCGGCAAGCTGATCTTTCCGCGCTACCACCAGTTGGACGCGGTGCTGAAGCTGGAACGCGACGTGCGGGAGCGCGGGGTGGGCGGGCGCTACCTGGTGTGGCACAGCGCGGGCAGCGGCAAGACGAAAACCATCGGTTGGCTGGCGTTCCGCCTGCTCAACCTGCCCGACATCCGGACGGTGGTCGTGATCAGCGACCGCAAGGTGATCGACTCGCAACTGGCCGGCCAGGCGCTGACGATGGACGGCAAGGCGGGGCGGGTGCGCTGGGCGGACGACGGCGCGGAACTGGATGCCCTGCTGGCCGAGGGCGGGTTCATCGTGGTGACGACGCTGCAGAAGTTTCCGCGGATCCTCCAGCGCTTGCAGGAGCGCCCGGCGGAGAAATGCGCGGTCCTGATCGACGAGGCGCATTCGTCGATGGCGGGCAAGACGATGTCGAAGCTGTCGGAAACGCTGTCGGGGAAGAGCCTGGCGGAATCGGCGGAGCTGGACGAGGCCTACGAGGAAAAGGAAGACGGCCAGCGCGCCTTGCTGGACCTGGAAGGCCGCATCGTCGCGGCGAAGAACGCGACCTACGTCGCGTTCACGGCGACGCCGCAGACCCAGACGATGGAGCTGTTCGGCACGCGGAATCCGCGGGGAAAAGACTGTTTCCACAAGTATTCGATGAAGCAGGCCATCGAAGAGGAGTTCGTGCTGAATCCGATCGCCTGCTACACGGTGTATTCCGACAAGCTCAAGGCACGCAAGAAAGACGGAGCGGAGGGCGAATACGACAGCGCCCGGACGGCGGCGGCCATTCTCCGGCACCTGACCAGCTCGCCGGAGGTGGTCGAAACCAAGACGGCCGTCATGCTGGGCGATTTCCTCGAACGGCGGCGGAACTGGCTGGGCGGCGAGGCCAAGGCGATGATCCTGACCGCCTCCCGCAAGCATGCGGTGTGCTACAAGCTGGCGGTGGACCGCTACCTGGCCGCGCATGGCTGCGATTTCAAGGCCGCGGTGGGGTTCACGGGCAGCATCGAGCTGGACGGAACGACCTACACCGAGGAAAACATGAACGCCGGCCTGGACGGGAAGGACCTGCGGCAAATCATCCTCGGCGATCCCCGCGCGCGGATCCTCGTCGTGGCCGACAAGCTGCAAACGGGTTTCGACGAAGACCGGCTGTGCGCGATGTACGTGGACAAGAAACTGGCCGGCCAAGTCAAGGTCGTGCAGACGCTTTCGCGGCTGAACCGCCCGCGCGCGGGCAAGCGGACGTTCGTGCTGGATTTCGTGAACGCGGCAAAAGACGTCCAGAAGGCCTTCGAGTTCTATTACGGCGGCAAGCTGTGGCTGCCGGAAGAAAACGAAACGGATCCCAACGTCCTGTTTCCGAAACGCGACCAGTTGCTGGCGTACAACGTGTTCACCTTGGCGGAGGCGAAGCGGGCCTATGGGTACATCGCCGCGCAGGACAAACACGCGGCGGAATTGAGCGCGACGTTAGCCGAAATGCGGGCGCGGTTCGCGAAGCTCCCGGCGGCCCCGCCGGACGACCATCAGGCGCTGTTCCTGGCGGAAGCGGGCAAGTTCGTTTCGCTCTTCTACTACGTGTCCACGGTGTACGGGCGCTGGGACGAGGAAATGAAGCAACTGGCGGTGTTTCTCGACGCCTTGCGCAACGTGCTGGCGACGGGGCGGCCCCAGGAGCCGATCCGGCCGGAGGAATTGGCGGAACTGGTCAAGTTCACCACGCGGAAAGTGCTGCACGAAAAGAATCTGCTGCCGGAGGCGGCCGAACAGGAACTGCCGGCTGTGTCCACCGACGTGAAAGTGGCCGAGCCGGCGGTTTCCGGGCTGGATGAAATCATCCAGCGGATCAATGCCAAGTACGGCTACGAAGGCGCCAAGGACGCGGTGGAATCCATCGTGTCGGAACTGGCCGGCGACGAACGCCTGGTCATGAACGTGCGCCACAGCGCCCGCAGCGCCTACGAGGCCGAAGCGATGGACCGGCTGAACGAAATATGCGTGAACGGCATGCTGTCGTCCGAGGGGGACAAGGAACGGTTCTTCGCCGAACTCAGCAAGGACCGGGATTTCCTGCGGGCCTTGGCAGCGGTCGTCATCCGCCGCATCCAGCAAAGCCCGCCGGCGGTCTAGCGGGAAGAAATTGGCCATCACGGAGCAAGAACACAGCCAAAGCATGAGCGGGCGCTTCCTATATCTGTTCTTGGACGAAGCTGGAAATTTCGATTTTTCGCCCCAAGGGACGAAGTATTTCATGTTGAGCGCCATATCCAAGGAGCGCCCCTTTTGCGCCTATCGGGAAATGACCGAACTGAAATACGACTTGGTTGAGAACGGCGAGGCAATCGAGTATTTCCACGCGTCCGAGAATAAGCAGGCGGTCCGCGACCGGATGTTCGGCATTATCCAGCGCAATCTTCAAGGCGTGCGGATCGATTCGTTGATAATCGAGAAACGCAAGACGGGGCCGGCTTTGCATGCGCCGGAAAGATTCTATCCCAAAATGCTGGGCTATCTGCTCCGGTACGTGCTGAACGCCTACTCCCTTGGCCAATACCGGGAGGTCATCGTCTTTACGGACAAGATTCCCGTGAACAGGAAACGGCAGGCCGTCGAGAAAGCCGTCAAACTGACCTTGGCGGAGATGCTGCCCAAGACGGCGCGGTATCGCCTATTGCACCACGACTCCAAATCCAACATGGACTTGCAGATCGTGGACTATTGCAACTGGGCCATTTATCGCAAGTGGGGTTTCGGCGATGCGCGGTCGTATGCGCTGATCCAGTCCGCCATTTCCAGCGAATACGACATTTTCAAGCGGGGAACGACCTTCTATTACTGAAGGTCCGGGCGTCTGGAAAACGACCACCCCGGCTACTCTTTCGAGAGAGCCCGCGGGCTCTTGTTACCGGGGTGGGACCTTTTTATCTTCGCCAAAACGATATGCCGGGCCATGCCGGCTGTCAAACCCTAAAATCCTGCCCTGCAAACTACCGAATTGCCTCAAATTAAATATGACCATAGAAGGGATGGGGGTGGAGGGGGAAGGGCGTCGTTGCTTCATAATGGACCTGACCGAAAACAAGGAAGGTACAGGACATGGTCAGGGCAACGAAACGCGAGTATCTGGAACAGATCCGAACCCGGTATCGCCGGGCCGGCAAGCGGTATAAGACCCGGATTCTGGACGAGTTTT
>DDWR01000023.1 GCA_002347655.1 Verrucomicrobia bacterium UBA2281
GCTTGGGGTAGGGCGAACCCTCCGGGTGAGCCGATCTCTCTGGCCGTTCAAAAACGGCCACAGTAAATCTGAATTTGCTCTAGGCGAATTCCGCGCGGAGCGGGCAACCGGTCGGCGGGTTCTTACCCGGCCAGATGGCGCTCGGGCGGCTTGCAGGCGACGACCAGCATCTCGAAGTCGTCCGGCGTCAGCGGATCGTTCCGGCTGAAGGCGCCCAGCTTGGCCCCGAAGATGTCCGGGGCGGCCAAACCCGCCGATTTGAGCAGCCAGGTGATTTCGGGCGGGACGTAGTAGCGTTCGTCGCAGGCCAATTCGACCCGCTGGCCGTCGTCGTCTTCGATCGCGGTGACGTTGCGGTCGCGGAAGGTCATCCAATCGAAGGTGCTGCGGAGCGTGGCGGCCTGGCCGGGTTGGGCCGCCGCATCGAGGAAATCCTTCACCGAATGGAAGAGGGGAAAGAGGCCGTTGAGGGTGGTGAAGATCAGCTTGCCGCCGGGCTTCAGGGCGCGGGCGGCGCCTTGCAGGATCCGGAAATTCATTTCGTCCGTTTCCATCAGCGGGAACGCGCCTTCGCAGAGCATGATGGCCAGATCGAATTCGGACTCGAACGGCAGCTCGCGGGCGTCGGCCAAGCGGAAATCGACGGAAACGCCGCGTTCGGCGGCTTTGGCGCGGGCGCGGGCCAGTTGGGCGGCCGAAAGATCCACGCCGACGACGGCGTAGCCGCGGGCGGCCAGTTCGAGGGCGTGCCGGCCGGTGCCGCAGCCGACGTCGAGAATGCGGACGGACCGGTCGCCGTCGATTTCCTTCTCGATGAAGTCGCATTCGCCCGCGGTGCCTTGGGTGAAGGACTCCGCGTCGTATTTGCGGGCGTAGTTCGCGAAGAGGGTTTCGTACCAGGGTTTCATGCGGCCATGTTCGCGGAGGCCGGCGCCGGCGTCAAAGCCTTTCGGCGCCGGTCAAGGCAGCCGGACGCCGGTGCGGTACGTGGCGGCGTCGAGGGCGTTCGTCACGCGGAAAACGACGGCGGTACCGGCGGCGGTGCCGGCGCGGCCGACGTTGAGCGGCGTCCAGACGATCTGGCCCAGCAGGTTGGTGGTGCGCCAGACGTCGTACACGCGATTGGTGAAGGTCGGGACGGGGGATTGGATTTCCCAGACGCCGTTGCCGAGCGGAATCGGCTCCAACACGTCTTCCGACAGAACGGAGCCGGCATTGGTGGGCACGGTGTTGGCGACGTATTCCTGGAAGTTGTTGAGCCAGTCGCCGTCGGCGTTGCCGGTGGCGAGGGCGTTGGAGAAGCCGCCGAAGTAGGCGATTTCCCACTCGTTGGGCATGCCGTCGCCGTCGGTGTCGCCGCCGGTGTAGGTTTTGACCTTGAAGACGTTGGTCGAAACGGTGGTGCGCACGTTGCCCTGGGCGTCGCGGGTCTCGAACACGAACACGTAGTTGGTGTGCATGTCCCGGAAGCCGACGGTGAACGGCACGGTCTGGTTGGCGAGGGTGTTGGCGCGGTTGGTGGCGATGGTCTGGACGAACAGGTTCGAATAGCGCGCGGGGGCGATGGAAATGGTGTGGGTCAGGTCGGTGATGAACGTGTCGTTGTCCCAGAAGTCCTGGTAGCGGAAGGAGAGCGAAAGGCTGCCGCCCACGTCGTTGGTGACGGTGGCGGACGGCGCGGACGAGAAGGGGCTGTCGGCGCGGAAGGGCGCGACGTCGTCCTCGTGGCTGCCCTGGAGGAGGGCGAGATCGAGGAACTGGAGTTCGTCGCGGTCGAGTTCGCCGCTGGGCGTCAGGGTACCGTGCGCCGCCATCAAGTTGGTCCGGATGGTGGCGAAGGTGTGCTGGCTGTATTGGAGGAAGGGATGGACGAAGGCGATATTCAACCGCTTGGCCCGGCCTTTGACGGTGACGCTTTCGCCGGTCACGCCGAGGGCGGTCATGAGGGCGGGTTCGCCGTAGCGGGGCGTGCCGTCCACGACGGTCAGCAGGACCTGGGGTGGGCGGGCGCGGATGAGGGCCATGTAGGGATCGGCGAGGTCGCCCTCGATGACGGCGAGCCCGGCGTTATAGCCGACGGCAATCTGGCCGTAGCGATGGTCGAGGCCGGCGGCCTTGGCGCCGTTGATCGTGACCATGTCGGCCATTTCGCGCGCGGTGAAGGCGTTGGAGAAGATCGTCGTATTCAATTGCCAGGCGTAGCCGAGTTCCTCGAGAATGTTGTAGCAGCCGCTGGGGGTCCA
The DNA here is from genome assembly GCA_002347655.1 of Verrucomicrobia bacterium UBA2281. Taxonomy (GTDB): domain Bacteria; phylum Verrucomicrobiota; class Kiritimatiellia; order CAIQIC01; family Lenti-01; genus Lenti-01. Next base: position 2,244 of record DDWR01000023.1, read on the forward strand.
ATCGGGAGAGATGGCGATGGTCACGCCGGCCTGCTTGGCGGCCTTGACGTTGGCGGTGCCGGCATAGAGCTTCATGTTCGACATGGGCGACCAGATGAGCTTGGCACCGGCGGTGGCCATCTGGGCGAAATCGGCGGCCTGGAGGGCCGCGCCGTGGATGATGGCGACGGTTTCGTTCAGCATGCCCCAGTCGCGCCATTGGGTGAACTGGGCGCGGGCGACGGTGTCGGTGCCTTCGCACAGATGGATGATCGTGGCGTTGACGCTGCCGCCGGCGATCTTGGCGAGGAGGTTGGTGCGTTCGGAAACCGTGCTGGTCCAAGGGAAGATGTCTTGCCAGGTCCGGGCGGGGAATTGCTCGACGTTGTAGAGAATGACGCCGGGATGCGCGTGTTCGTTCTGCGAGTTGCTCTGGCCCTGGATGGCGACGCAACCGGCCATGAGTTCGAGGATTTCGCCGTACTTGGTGATGCCGTCGTTGGCGCTGTCGCCGGAGGCGCTGCGCAGGGTGGAGCGCTTGGCTTTCCAGTCGGTGTATTCTTGGTCCGACTCGCCCCATTCGTCGCGGTGGCCGTAGGGGAAGTTGTTGAACATGAGGGTCGGGAACGAATTGTAGGCGGGATGGTTGTGGACGTCCATCAGGCCGGGATAGATGATCCCGCCCGTGTCGACGTTGGCGACGCCGGGGATGGCGACGTTGGTGACGGCGACGATGACGTCGTCGCGCACGTGGACGGTCCAATTGGTGCGGGGTCCGGCGGGGGTCATGACGAGGCCGCGCAGGGCATACTCGAAAACGGGCCGGCCCTCGAAGTCGGCGTCGAAGCGCGGTTGGAGGAAATTGGTGAACACGAGGCCGGAGATGGCGGTCAGCGTGGCGTTGCTCGTCCAGACGTAGCGGTAGGGAGCGCGGGTCCCGACGAGGAAGTTGCTGGAGCCGTCGCCGGCCTGCCAGAAGGTGCGGCCGTTGTTCCAGTTGGTGTTGCGAACGACGATGTTCGTGATGCGCACCAGCACGCCTTCGTAGGCTTCCTGGCCGAGTTGGTTGCCGCGGATGGCCGTTACCGGCACGGTCTGGTTCGAGGCGAGCACGACGTAGTTGGAAACGCCCGACAGCTGGGTCAGGGATCCGGATTCCTGCACGAGGGCATTGAGGCGGACCTGGTCGCCCGGATTGGGGCGGCGGTAGACGTCGCTCACGTAGATTCCGCTCCAAGGCCCGCCGCCGGCATCGGAAATCGCGTAGCCGCTGGGATCGGCATAGGTGGCGATGCCGGTCACCGTTACGCGGTTGCCGGCCTGCGGGGAAGACCCGCTCACGCTATACTGGATATTCGAGATGGTCAGCGACGCGCCGACGGTGGAACCGGAAAAGACGATGGGGTTCGTGGGCGTGGAAGGATCGCTGGAAACCAGATTGAACGTGGCGGAATGCGCGACGCCGGTGACGGCGCCGGGGACGTAGACCACGCGGATGTTGGTCGAGACGCCGGGCGCGAGCGCGGCGGGGAGGGCGCCGACCGAGAACTTCGCGGTGTCGCCGCCGGCGGGAGAAAACGAAGTCAGATTCAGGACGTTCGACGCGCCGGTATTCGCGAGGGCGAGCGTTTGCGTGGCCGCGCTGCCGGGAGCAATGGAACCGAAGACCAGCGTGGCGGGCGCGGATAAATTGGGGTCTTCGCCGGCGCCCAAAACCACGACGTCGTCGAAGGCGCAGTTGAAGCCGTTTTTCGTGAAGGTGAACCGAAGCTGGGTGGCCGCGGAAGGCAGCGTCACGTCGTAGGTCCCGTCGTTCTGGGCGATGGACACGGTGTCGAGCGTCGTCCAGGAGCCGCCGGAAAAGCCTTCGACGCGAGCGTGCTGCCGGCGCCGCCGTTGCCATAGGCCCAGAACTGGAGTCCGGCCGCCCCCGTGGCGAAGGAGGGACTGGTCAGGGTATTCCCGGTGGCCGTGAATTTGAACGATGGTGCGGCAACGCCGACGTAGGGCTCGCCCGTGTAATCCATGTCGGACGTTTTGCTGCTCGTCCAGCCGGCGGGGAGGGTCGTGTCCGTCAACGCGGCGAAATCCTCGGCGAGGATCTGCGCATCCGCGCCGGCCGCGAAAGCCGCGGTCAACGCAAAGAAGAAAAGAGCACGGAACAAGAGGCGGAAGAGTACTTGGTCAGTCATGGAATTGCCTCGCGGGGTAAGGGAGAAGATAACGATTTGATTAAGGCGCAGACCACCGGAAAAGGGGGATTCTGGTCAACCGTTTCGTTTCGGATTGGCGGCAACCCCGCCGCGGGGGTAGGATGGCGCCATGAACCGGGCCGTGGCAGGATCGTTCGCGACGCTGGGCATCACCGCGTTGGTCGGCCAGGTGTTGCTGGTGCGGGAGTTGGCGTTTGTCTTTTCCGGCAACGAGTTTTTCATCGGCTGGACCTTGTTCGGCTGGCTGTTCTGGAGCGCGCTGGGCGCCGGTTGGGGTGGGCGGATCGGCCGGATGGAGAAAACGCCGCGTTCGTTGGCGCGGGCCCATCTCTGGGCGGCGGCGGCGCTCCCCGGCGCGTTCCTGCTGATCCGGGCCAGTCGGATCCTGCTGGGCACGCTGCCGGGGGCCGTGCCGGATCTGTTGCCGGCCATGGCGTTTTCGTTCGTCGTGCTGGCGCCTTTGTGCTTCGGATTGGGCCGGCAATTCGCCGTCGGCATTCGCGTTTGGGAATCCGGCCGACCCTCGGAACCGGGCCATTCGGCGGGGCGGGGCTATGCTTTTGAAACGGCGGGGTTCGTGTTGGGCGGGTTGCTCTTCAGTTGGGTCGGGGTCCTGCTCGATCCCGTCCGGGTAGCGGGGTTGTTAGGATTCCTGAACGTCGCCATCGGCTACCTTCTGTGCGCCGTCGGCGGTTCGCGCGGCATCGGATTGCGCCTGGCGCTGGTGGCGGCGCTGCTGGCGCTGGCGCCGGCGGCGCTGCGCGGCGAGCGGATCGGCCGCCGGCTGGAGGCGTGGCGCTTTCCGGGCCAGGTCCTCGTGGAGTCGCGTCCATCCATCTACGGACATCTGGCGGTTACGGCGCTGGAGCGGCAGCTCAACTACCACGAAAACGGGCTGTTTCTCGGGGCCGAGAACGAGCCGCAGGCCAGCGAAAACCTGGCCCATTTTTCGCTGCTGGCGCATCCCGCGCCCCGCCGCGTCTTGCTCATCGGCGGCGGCTTCAACGGGGTGCTGGGCGAAATCCTCCGACATGCGCCGGAACGGGTGGATTACGTCGAACTCGATCCGGCCTGGATCGAACTGGCGCGCAAATACGGCGCCGCCGCGCGCCGCGCGGCGCTGGCCGATCCGCGCGTGCACGTCGCGTTCGACGACGGCCGGCATTTCCTGAAGCGCGCGGCGCCGGGCGGCTACGACGTCGTCCTCGTCAATCTGCCCAACCCGGCCACGACCCTGATCAACCGCTACTACGTCCAGGAATTCTACCGCGACGTCCGCCGGCATTTGGCGCCGGGCGGAGTGCTGGCGGTGCGGCTGGCGTTCGCGCCGGACTATCTCGGCCCGGAACTGGAGCGGCTGGGGTCTTCGATCTACAAGACCCTGCGCGCGGAATTCGCAAGCGTGGCGCTGTTGCCCGATTACGAACTCCTCTATTTGGCGACGGCCGAACCGACGCTGCCGCCGGCGGCGGACGAGTGGATTGCGCGCTACGCCGCGCGCGGGCTGGACAACGACTTCGCGATTCCGCCGGCGATCCGGTTGCGGCTGGAAACCGACCGCATCGCCCAGGTGCGCGCGGCGTTCGATTCCCAGCGCGTCGCCCAGATCAACCGCGACGGCCGGCCGATCGCCTGCCACTACCAGTTGGCCTATTGGCTGCGCTCGTTCCATCCGCGGGCGGCGGCCGTCGCCGCGCGTCTCGGCGAAGCGGCCTGGCCGTGGGGCGCGGGCGCGGCGGTTGCCGTCGCGCTGGCCATGGCGTTCGCCGTGCGCGGCCGGCGGCCGCATCGCCTCGGTGCGTGGGGCATGGGGCTGGGCAGCTTCTCGCTCATGGCCGGCGAACTCGTCCTGCTGATCGCGTTCCAGGCCCAGTGCGGCTTTCTCTACTACAAGCTGGCGCTGATTTTGGCGGCGCTGATGGCCGGCATGGCGCTGGGCGCGGCACTGGCCACGCGCCGCCTCGAGCGCGCGGGGCCCGGGACGCTGGCGGCGATCCACCTGCTCGTCGCCGTTTGCGGCGCGGCGCTGATCGGATTCCTGCGCTGGATCGAATCGGCAGGCGCCGGGTCGGAAACCGGCCTGCAAATCGCGTTTTTGGGGTGGGCGGCGGTGCTTGGCGGGCTGGCGGGCTACGAATTTCCCGTCGCCAACCGGATCTATCTGGCCGGGCGCCCGGTGGGGCACCGCCGTGTCGGCGTCGTCTACGCCGTCGATCTGGCCGGCTCCTGCGCGGCGGCCTTGCTGGCGGGTTTGTGGGCCATTCCGGTCCTCGGCACGCGCCCGACGCTGGGGCTGGTCGCGGGCTTGAATCTGGCGGCGGCGGCGATCGCGGCGCAACGGAAGCTTGCCGCAGGCGGCACCGAGTGCCACGATGTGGGAGAAGAAAGGTCGAGGAAATCATGAACAGCAAACTTGCGCGGAGGATCGGATGGGGATTGGTTTTTGCCGCCAGCGCGGCCGTCGCGGCGCCCCCGGTGCGGGTCGGCGCGCCGGCGCCCGCGCCGACGCTGCTGACGTCTTCCGGCGACAGCTACAAATTCCTGGCCGAGGTCTACGGCACCGATCCGCGCTATCCGGACGCGCGCCGTTCGGCGGCCGCGCTGCTGTTCGTGGATCCGGAATCCGCCGCCGGCGATCCGGCCGTGGCGGCGTTCGTGGAAGTGGCCCGGAAAGTGACGGCCCGGCCGGCGTTGCGCGGACAAATCCGTTTCTATCTGGTGCTGGTTTGTCCGAAGAATTCAGGCTTCGCCTTGGCGCGGTTCCTGGAACAACAGGACCGGTCCTTGCCGATCGACGTGCTGCTGGATCCCCGCCACAAGGCCGCCGTGGCGTTCGGGGTGGGCAAACTGCCGCGGATGTTCGCGGTCGCGCGCGACGGCACGCTGGCGGCCGACGTGGCCGGCGTGCCCGCCGACGTCCGCAAGCAAATGGCCGAGGGAGTGGTCGCGGCGATCCAAGCCGGCCGGCGTTGATCTCCGCCGGCCCGCGCCGCTTGCCGGCGGGGCATGAAAAAACCCGCCGGGGCGAACCCGGCGGGCGGAGGGGGGGGGGGACACTTAGAGCGAATTTCCGAATACCGTAGCCGCATCTAATCCCCCGACGGGGTCGGCGGGGGCTCCAAAGGCATGGTTTCATTGGCTGTTTGGAGCCGGCACGACCCGTGCCGGTCTGGCTCAGCGGCTATAGAGCGCATCCGCATTCGATAGAGCGACTTCAAACAAACGCGGCTCACCCGGAGGGTTTGCCCTACCCCGCTCCGGATCTCGGATTTCCGGTAGGGCGAGGCATCCTTGCCGAGCCGGGCGGATTCCGACGTCGAGCGGCTACGGTATTTCAGAAAATGCTCTAGTTCTTGCCGCGGCCCTTGACGCCGACGGTGCTGCTCTTGGCCTTCTCGTGCGGGCGCAGGGAGCGGACGGCCGCGCCGGCGCGCCACATCTCGGAATTGCCCATGACGGCCAGTTCGGCGTCGAGCTTCTTCTTGTAGTCGGCGGCGCCGCAGACCTTGATGACGCGCTTGGCTTCGGCCTGGGTCTTCACGGCCTTGTAGAGGGCGTTGAAGACGGGCAGGACGGCCTTCTTGAAGCGGGGCTTCCAATCGAGCGCGCCGCGCTGGGCGGTGGCGGAGCAATTGGAGTACATCCAGTCCATGCCGTTTTCGTCCACGAGGCGGATGAGGCTCTGGGTGAGTTCCTCGACGGTCTCGTTGAAGGCTTCGGAGGGGCTGTGGCCGTTCTTGCGCAGCACGTCGTACTGGGCTTCCATGATGCCGGCCAGGGCGCCCATGAGCACGCCGCGCTCGCCGACGAGGTCGGAGGTCACTTCGTGTTCGAAGGTCGTCGGGAACAGGTAGCCCGAACCGACGGCGATGCCGATGGCCAAGGTGCGCTCGGTGGCGCGCTTGGTGGCGTCGCGCTCGACGGCGAAGCTGGAGTTGATGCCGACGCCGGCCAGGAAGTTGCGGCGCACGGAGGTGCCGGAACCCTTGGGGGCGACCATGACGACGTCCACGCCCTTCGGCGCGTCCACGCCCGTCAGCTGGCGGTAGACCCAGCCGAAGCCGTGCGAGAAGTACAGGGCCTTGCCCTTGGTCAGGTAGGGGCGCACGCGCGGGAAGACGTACTTCAGCGCGCCGTCGTTGACCAGCATCATGACGATGGTGGCCTTGTCGCAGGCTTCCTCGACGTCGAACAGGCTGACGCCGGGCTTGAAGCCGTCCTTGACGGCGCGGGCCCAGTCGCCCTTGAAGCGGGGATCCTGGCCGATGATGACCTTGACGCCGTTGTCGCGCATGTTCAGCGACTGGGCCGGGCCCTGCACGCCGTAGCCGATGACGGCGATGACTTCGTTCTTGAGGACCTTTTGGGCCTTCTTCAGGGGAAATTCGGCGCGGGTGACGACGTTTTCTTTCGTTCCGCCAAAATCAATCTTGGCCATGGTTCGTGCTCCTTCTTGTGCTGTTCAAACAAGCGCAGGACAATAGGCGTCTTGCGCGGGCGACGCAAGCCTATTTCTGGAGAAACGGCGCGAGCGGCGCGGCGGGGACGGCGCCGGAAGCGGGCGAAGCGGCGTCCTGGGCGGCGGATTCGACGATGCGCAGGAAGTACGGTTCGAGGGGTTGGCGCGGGTGGTCCAGCGCCGGTTCGGCGCCGAGCGCGGCGCGCGCCGCATCGCGGACTTTCCGCAGCGCGAGGGGATCGGCGGGCGTGGGGAAGGTCAGCGTCGTCTTGTCCTTCTGCGCGAGGAGTTCGTCGAGCGTGCCCTGGGCCAGGAGGCGGCCGTTGAACAGGATGGCGACCTGCGCGCAGACGTCCTCGACGTCCGCCAGCAGGTGCGACGTCAGCAGCACGGTCTTGCCGCGCGCGGCGAGGGCGAGGATCAGGTCCTTGACCTGGCGGGTGCCCTGCGGATCGAGGCCGGCGGTGGGTTCGTCGAGGATGACCAGGTCCGGATCGTTGAGCAGGGCCTGGGCGAGGCCGATGCGGCGGGCCATGCCCTTGGAGAACTCGCCGACGGGCCGGTTGCGGGCGTGGGCCAGGCCGATCATGTCGAGGAGCTGCGCGATGCGCTCGCGGGCGACGGCGGCGGGCAGGCGGAACAGGCGGGCGTAGAAGGTCAGGGTTTCGAGCGGCGTGAGGTGGGGATAAAGGTAGGACTCTTCGGGGAGATAGCCGATGCGGCTCTTGACGGCGACGGAGCGGGGCGAGGCGCCGAGGACGTCCAGGCGGCCGGCCGTGGGGAACAGCAGGCCGAGGATCATCTTGATGGTGGTCGATTTGCCCGAGCCGTTGGGCCCGAGCAGGCCGAAGACCTGGCCGGCGGGCACCGCGAAGGAAATGCCCCGGACGGCTTCCACGCGCGGCCGGCGCCAGAAATCGCGGAACGTTTTCCGGAGGTCGGTCGCTTGGATGGCGGGCGGGTTTTCCATGGAACGTAAGAAGTTTTAGCGGATTTTACGTGGAACGTAAAAACTTTGCGGGAATTTTACGTAGTACGTAAAAACTTCGGGGAGGGTTTTACGTGGAACGTAAAAACTTTCGGGGGGATTTACGTGGAACGTAAAACCGTTCATCCGGAGATCTCCAGGGAGCGGAAGGAGGCGAGGCCGAGGGCGAGGACGGCGGCGGACCAGGCGGCGGCGTAGGCGGCGCAGCCCGCGGCATAGGCGGCGGGGACGTGCGCGGCGACGTCGAGGGCGTCGAGCAGCCAGAAGGCCTGCACGTTGGGCAGCGCGGCGTAGGCCAGCCGCGCGGCGAAGGAATCGGCCAGATGCGGCCCCAGGAAGTAGTCGGCCATGAGGCCGCCCAGGAAGAAGCCCGCGCAGATCAACAGGACGGGCGTGACCGGCAGGCGGGTGGCCAGGGCGGCGGCCAGCGCGACGGCCATGCCGAGGCCGAGGCCCAGCAGCCCGCCGACTTCCAGCAGTTCCCAGGAAAAGTTGGCGGGGAACGCGAGGCGCTCGAGCGGCGTCGGGAAAACCGCGGCGACGGCCAGCGCGGCGAGCAGGAACGCCAGCAGCAGCCCAAACGCCGCGGAGGTGAACGGCCGCCCGGTGCGGTGGTTCCAGGCGCCGGCGACGGCCGGCGCGAGCCCCGCGGCCAGCAGGGCCGGCAGCGCGGCGGTCCAGTCCAGCCGCAGGTCGCTGGCGCCGGCGCGCACGGCCAGCAGCGCGGCGGCGAGGGCGGCGACGGAGTACAGGAAGACCGCGGCGCCGACGCCGGCGGTCTTGGCGAGGAAGAACGTCGCGCGCGCGACGGGCTTGGCCAGCACCGCGGCGGCGGTGCCGCGGCGCCGTTCGCGCGCCAGCGATTCCCCGGCGGCGGTGGCCGCCAGCAGCCACCCGCCCACGAAGTACAGCGCCAAGGCGCTGTCGCGGACCATGCGCGCGGAATCGCCCAGCGTGTAGTTGAGCAGCAGCGGCAGCGCGACGATGCCCGCGCACACGGACAGGGACACGAGCAGGAAGACGGGGCGGCGGATGGCCTCGAGGGCGGCGAGCCGGGCGATGGCCCGAAACTGGACGGCGCCGGCCATGCCGTTTAGAACAGCGGTTGGTAGGCGGGGGTGCAGCGGCCCTTGAGCGCCGCGAGCACGGCCGGGACTTCGATGGGCGTGGGCCGCCCGCCGCCTTCGGGATACTCGAACACCGACAGGCGGAACGGCATCTTGTCGCCGGGCTTGACCACGAAGATGGCGGGCGTCTTGACCACCCGGAACTGGGCGGCCAGATCCCGCACCGCGGAGGGGCCCGGCAGGGTGATTTCCAGCTTGATGAAATGCTTCATCGCCTTGCGCCACAGGATGTCGGTGGTGATGCTTTTCTCGAACCAGCTGCACAGGCCCTTTTCGTTGGGCACGGACGGGTTCTTGAAATAGACGAGCATGCAGGCACCGGTCTTTTTCTGCAGGTCGAGCAGTTCGGGATAGTCCTTGGCGTTGTTGAACCACTTGTTGGGCACCAGATCGAACAGGGGGGCGTCGATGGCGGCGATTTCCTCGGGCGTGGCGCCGGCCGGATAGGACGGCGGCGGGCCGGACTGGAAAGCGCCGCCGGGAGCGGCGCCGGCGGGCGGAGCGCCGAACTCGGCCGTCGGGGCCGGCGCGCCGGCGTCGAATTCGGCCGTCGGGGCCGGGGTTTCGGTGGCCATGGGGGCGGTCGCGCCGGCGGCCGCCGGCGGCGGCCACGTGCCGACGGGTTCGGCGGCCGGCGCGGGGGCGGCGGGGGCCGGCGCGGCGGGTTGGCCGGCCCGATCGAAGCGGGAGCGGTCGAACTTCTGGCGCTGGAATTCGACGCGCTGCTGGGCGGCGGCGGGCATGGCGATGGCAACCAGCGCCGCGCAGGTGGCAAGACGGATGTTCATGGCTCGATCCTTTCGTCGCGGTCCGCCGTTCACAGCCGCAAAACGGCCGTGGCGATGGAAAAATAGATGAGAATGCCGAAAATGTCCGCCATCGAGGCGATGACGGGGGCGCTGGCCGTGGCGGGGTCGAGCTTGAGTTTGTTGAGCACCATGGGCAAGACGGTGCCGAGCAGGCTGCCGACGACGACCACGGCGAACATGCTCAGCGCGACGGCCAAGGCGAGCAACGCCCCCCCGCGGAACCAGGCGATGCAGAACACGGCGATCGCCATGGCCAAGCCCATGGCGGCGCTGACGCCGATTTCGCGGAAAAAGAGCCGCCACCAGTCGCCGCTGCCGATGTCGCCGGTGGCGATGGCGCGCACGACGAGCGTTGACGCCTGCGACCCGGCGTTGCCGCCGCTGCCGATCAGCAGGGGCAGGAAAATCACCAAAGCCACGACGGCCTGGATGGTGTCTTCGAACATGGCGATGCCCGTGCCGGTGAAAATGTTGACGACGACGAGCCCGAGCAGCCAGACGATGCGCTTGCGGAAGAGCAGGCCGAGGGAGGCGTCCTTGAAACTGACCTGCAGCGGGCTGACCGTGGCCAGCTTGTGGAAGTCTTCCGTGGCTTCCTCTTCGGCGACGTCGAGGATGTCGTCCACCGTGACGATGCCCAGCAGGATGCCGTCGGCATCGACCACGGGCAGCGCATACAGGTCGTACTTGCGGAAAACCTGGATGGCCTCTTCGCGGTCTTGGTAGGAGCGGAGCGATGCGTAGTGGCCGTCGAGCAGGTCGGCGATGCGCGTTTCCGCCGGCGCCAGGATGATCTTGCGCAGGCGCAGGTCGTCGGTGAGACGGCCCTTCCCGTCGACGATGTAGGTCATCGTCATGGTCTCGGAATCGGTGCCGACCCGGCGGAGGTGTTCCAGCGCCTGGGCGGCGGTCCACGTGGGCTCGACCGTGACGTAGCGGTCGGTCATCAGGCGGCCGACGCTGCCCTCGGGATAGCTGAGGAGGGTGAGGGTCTGCTTGCGGTCCCGGTCGTCCAGAAGCCCCAGCAGGCCCTTGGTGACCCGGGCGGGGAGTTCCTCGAACAGCGCGGTGCGGTCGTCGGGCGACAGGCCGGACAGCACCTGCCGGACTTCTTCCTGCGCCATGTTTTTCAGCAGCAGGTTCTGGAACGGCGGCTCGAGCAGCGAAAACACTTCGTCGGCCAAATGGCGCGGCAGGAGGCGGAACAGCAGGACGCGATCCTTGTCCTCGAGGGCGGTGAGCAGTTCGGTGATTTCCGGCGCGGGCTGCACGGCCAGGAACTCGCGGACGTCGTTGAGACGTCCGGATTCGACGAGATCGAGGATGTCGGGCAGCAGCAAGTGGCGGAGAATCATGGGCCCTCCGGGAACGGTGAAAAATCATGCGGCAAGCCCGGAGGGAAGACAAGGGCGAAGTTGCGCCGGGAAACGGCGCGGGCGGGGCTGGACAAACGGGGGCCGGCGATGGCATATTGCGGAGCGAAATGAGCGACGAAGCCCCCCATCCCGTCACCGCGGAAGTCGTCCAGTTGCGGATGAAGATTTTCCTGCGGTCGCCCTTGCGCCGCAAGTTGCTGGTGCGGACGATGCGCCTGCTGGACAAGATCAACGGGCAGGAGGTGCTGGAAACGTCGGCGGACGACGCCCTCGGCATCGCCATGCAGAACGCCGGCGGGGGCGGGGGCGCGGTCTGGAGCAGCCTGGCGACGTCGGAAACGCACGCGGAACTGCTGGCGGAAGCGGGCGTGACGCGCATCCATCTGGCCCGTCTGCCGCAGTTGCCGTTCGAGGAAGGCGCCTTCGACGCCATCGTGGCCAGCGAACTGCTCGAATACGTCGAGAAACCCGCCGAGCTGATGGCCGAACTGCATCGGATCATGCGTTCCCGGACGCGCCTGATCCTGCACGTGCGGCGCAAACGGCGCACCTTGGTGGGGCTGTTCCGGCGCTGGGCGGGACTGACCGATCCCACGCGGCCGCTGGTCCGGCCGGGCTTCACCCCCGCCGAACTGTTCGACGTGCTCAAAGACGGCTTCGACGTGCAGGAAACGACCGGCTACGGCCGTTTTTTCACCGAATTCGCGGATTTGCTGGCGGAATTGTTCGCCGGCCTGGTTCCGGCCACGTGCGAGCCGGCGGCGCTGGACGTGCGCCGGCTGAAGCGCGCGGCGGCGGTCTACGCCGCGTTCACGCCGATCTTCTGGCTGGCGGAAATCCTCGACGCGGTGTTCTTCTTCCTGCCGGACCACCACATGGTGCTGCGCGCCAAGCGCCGGATGATGTGGGTGCCGCGCGTCACCCCGCGCCTGCGCGACGGGCGCAACATCGCCGAAGCGGCCCTCGGCTACAAGATCGGCACCGCCGCGGGGTAGGCGCGCCGCCGCCGAGCATGAAAAAAGGGGCCGGGCGATTGCCCGGCCCCGTTCGTTTGGGTGGCGCGTCGAGCGGCCTTACGGCGCGTTCGGGTCGGTCAACAGCCACGGGGTGTAGTCGATGCTGCCCGCGAACTGGCCGGCGACGGGGGCGACCGTGCCCCACCAGTTGTTCTCGGCCATGACGGTGGCGCCGCCGCCGTTGTTGTAGCGGAAGTCGCGGTTGCCGTTGCCGAAGAACGAGCTTTGGCCGATGCTGTCCGCCCCGCCGCCGAAGTCGAGGATCGGCGCGCCGCCGAGGCCCGACATCACCAGGCGCACGCCGTTGCCGACGTTGTTGGCGGAGACGAGCTGCTCGCCGCCGACGATGGCCGGGGCTGCGCCGTTGAAGTTCTCGACGACGTTGATGCCGTGGGTTCCGTTGCCGATCGTCGTGACGCGCTCCAGCCAGACGCTGACGCCGCCGCCGTTGCCGTTCAGGTCCAGGCTGAGGCCGTTGCCGCCGTTGCCGTTGGCCACGGCCCAGCGGATGTCGGCGATGACACTGCCGCCCAGGGCGTTGAGGGCCAGGTTGAAGCCCCTGTTGCCGTTGTTGTCGGCGTTGGCCCCGCTGATGCCCACGAAGGCGTTGAAGCCGGTGAGGTCGGCATGCAGGCCGCCGCCGCCGTTGTTGCTGAAGTTGACCGGTCCGGTCGGGATCAGGTTGAACAACGGGCCGAGGTCCGCGCCGAAGTTGTAGACGGAATCCAGATCGCCGGCGGCGTCATCCCCGAGGAACAGGTAGGAATCGAGGCCGGCATTCAGGACGACGTTGGCGCCGCGCCCGCCGTTGTTCCAGGCGTAGACGTCCGTCAAGGCCGCGGAAGCGTCGCCGTCGCCGGTCAGGTTGACCACGATGCCGGGTTGGCCGCCGGCCAAGCCGTTCCAATCGGCATCGACGCCGGCCAGAAGGGCATAGGCGTCGGCATTGCCGCTGTCGCCGACCACGCGGATGCCTTGCAGGCCATTGTCGTCGGCATCGACGTAGACCAGGCCCGCGAGCACGTCCGCGGACGCGTCCAGATCCAGATCGATGCCGCGGCCGGCGGCGTTGCCGCTGGCTTCGACGTCGACGAGGAAGGCCCCGACGGTGCTGCTGCCCGAAGCCAGGGTGGCCAGGATGCCGTCGCCACCTGCGTTGTTGTTGGCTTCGACGCCGGCGAGGAGGCTGATGGCCGGGCCCGCGCCGACCTGTTCGATGACGATGCCGCCGCCGCCGTTGCCGGAAGCGGAGACGGGGCCGAGGCCGGCGCCGGGAATCGGATCCGCGCCGAGGGCTTCCGGCAGCACGTCGTAGAGCAGGTCGGTGGAGGCGAGCAAGGAGAGCGTGGTGCCGTTGGGCGAAGCCAAGGTCAGGTCGATGCCGTCCGCCGCGTTGTTGTTCGCCTGCACGTCGAGCAGGGCGGCGGCGGCCAGGAAATCGCCTTGCACGGCGGCCAGGATGCCGAACCCGCCGTTGTCGGATGCCACGACGGGCCCGAACGGCTCGCCCGGAAGTTCGAACGGCTCGCCGAGGAACTGTTCGCCGAGAACCCCGGCCAGCGGGCGCAAGGCATCCGTGGAGAGGCCCAGCAGGAGGGCCGCGCCGTTGGGGCTGATCGTCTGCGAGAATATGCCGCCGACATCGTTGTTGGACGCGTTCACGTCGGCCAACAGGCTGACGGCCGCCAGATTTTCGCCGTAGGTGAACAGACCCAAGCCCAACTCGTTCTCCGCGGCTTCCAGCCGGGCGATGGCGTTCAGCGCCAGGAAACCGGAATCGGCGATGAGCAGCGCGCCGGCACCGGCATTGCCGGCGGCTTCGACGCCGACCGCGGCGTTCACCGCCGCCAGATCGCCGAGCGATGCCAGCAACAGGCCGTTTTGGCCGTTGTCGTTGACCTGCATGTGGCCATCGCCGGCGAGCGCCAGCGGCAGATCCACGTCGAACAGATCGCCGACTTGGGCCGCCAACTGGAAAATGTCCGCCCAGTTTTCGGACGAGCCGGCCAGTCCGGCCGCGATGCCGTTGGGGGCGATCGCAAAGACGGCCGCGCCGTTCCCGAGATTGTCGTTGGCGGTCACGTCGAAGACGCCGTTGAGCGCGATCAGCCCATCGGAGAGCACCAGGGATTCGACGCCGTTGCCGCCGTTGCCGTTGGCGGTCACGGCGCCGGCCGGGCCGAAGAACGGCGCGATTTCATCGGGCAAGGCCAGGCCGAGGAGGTCGGCCACGCCGGCAACCGACGTCGCCAGGCCGTCGGGCATGCCGACGATCCCGATGGAGGCGGCGTCCGAGGATTGCACGAGCTGGATGCCGGTGCCGGCGTTGTCGTTGGCGCTGGAACCGGAGACGTTGGCGAGCGCGACGCCGACGTCCACCTGTTGGACGCCGATGCCGGCGCCGTTGCCGTCGGCCTGCATGCCGTCGATGGCCGCAACGGCCAGATCCGCGGCGATTTGGGCCGCCAGGAGGCCCATGCCGACATTGCCGGTGGCCACGCTGTCCGCCACCCGGATCGTGGCCAGGCTGTTTTCGATCTGGGCCAGTTCGAGGCCACTCGCCCCATTGCCGTCGGCCGTCGTTCCGACGACGTCCGTTTGGGCCAGGTCGTTCTCGGCCTGAAGGGACAACACGCCGAAGCCGGCGTTGCCGGCGGCGGCGCTGGCGGCGAATTCGGCCAGCGCGGTACCGTTGCCGACTTGCATGATCTGGAACCCGTCGGCCCCGTTTCCGGCGGCCGCGGAAGCGGCGATTTCCGCGATGGCGGTTCCGGAACCCGTCTGCTGGATGCCGACCCCGAAGCCGACGTTGTCGTCGGCCGACACGCCTTGCAGGGAAACGAGCGACGTGCCGGCGCCGGCGGCCGAGATGAAAAGTCCGGTGCCGTTGTCTTCGGCCAGGACGGAGGCGAGCAGCGCCTGGGCGTCGCCGGTGTCCCACTGGAACAGCGCCAAGCCGCTGAAGGCGTTTTGCAGGAACGCGCTGTCCTGGACGGAGGCGACGGACAGATCGTAGTTGCCGGCGTCGATCAGCGCGCCGAACGCGGCGTTGCCGCCGAAGACGGAATCGACGATGGAAACCGCGAAGGTGCCGCTGCTGCCCTCGCCGTGGATTTCCAGGCCGTTGGCGCTGCGGTCCAGTCCGTCCGCGCCGTAGTCGTAGGGGTCGGAGTTGTTGGCCACCAGATTGTTGGCGAAGAACAGGTCCAGGTCGCCCAGGCGCTCGATATAGACGCCGGTCTCGTTGTCGACGATGAGGTTGTTTTGGATGATGAGGTTGGCGGCGTTGTCGCCGAGGATGCCGACGCGGCTGACGTCGCGGATCGCCACGGCGTTGGCGACCGGGCCTTCATAGAGGACGGGAGGCAGGCCTTGGTACGTGTTCTGGATCTGGAAGCCTTGGATGGCGGTGTTGTCCACCATGGTGACGGTGGGCCCGCGATCCATGCCGTCGACGATGGGCGGAACGCCGCTGCCGAAGAACATGCCGCCGTAGCCTGGAATCAGCACGCCGCTGCCCCACAGCGTGGTGCCCGGCAACAGGACGACGTTTTCCTGGTAGGGGGCGGACGCGTTGAACACGTAGACGTTGCGCGTGCCGAACACGGCGTCGGCCGCTTGCTGGATGGTCGGGAAGGGGGATTCCGCGGTGCCGTTCCCCGCGGCCGCGGCGTCGCCATCGACGAACTGGACGTCGGGCAGGAGCAGGACGGTATCCCGGTCCTTGTCCACCTTCCGCGTGACCTGCTCGGCGGTGAGTTCGGGATTTTCGAGGAATTTCGACTGCTCGAGGCGGATCTGGGGATCGCGCAGGACCATTTCGGTCAGGCGGGCGGACCCGGGACGGGGCTCGCCGCGCAGGCGGGCCTTGGCGGCGCCGAACGGGTTGCGGCCCCGCGCCAGCTTGCCGAGATCCAAGGGGGTGCTCCAGCGCGCGCCGGCGAACCAATCGCTTCCGGTCAGGTCTTCGTTTTCATACAGGCCGGCATCCAAATAGAGGGACGCGCGCACGCGGATTTCGGCGCGGGTTTTCCAGCCGCGGGCATCGTCGCCGAAATCGCGGTCGAAGTCGTAATAGCCGCCGAATACGCGGGCTTCGAGGTCGTCGGACTTGATCGGCAGGCGCAGGCCGATTTCCCAGTCGTAGCCGCCGAGGGCCTGTTCGTATTGCTCGAACGTCTTGGTGGTCGTGGTGGTGGTCAGCGTGCGGGTGGTGACGTAGTCCTGGAGGACGTAGTGGTCCGCGGCGTACGGTTCATCCCAGCCGGACGAAGTCCGGACGCTCTGGCTGACGGTGGTTTGGGTTTCGCTGGCGATCAGGTGGCGCTTGTCGTCGGGATCGTAGTAGTTGGCGCGCGCGTCGATCCACCGGCTGAGCAGTTCCAGGCCGAAGCCCCATTGGTCGTAGGTGAACTCGCCCGTGTCGCGATAGTCGTAGTAGAGGTTGGCACCGAGAATCAGGTCCAGCTTGGGCAACCACTGGCGATAGCCGATGCCGAGATTGGCCTCTTCTTCGTCGTGATCGACCACGGCTCCGCGGGGATTGAGGAACAACAAGCCGGTCCCGCCGGGATTCCAGATCGGCAGCAGCAGATCGCCGATGCCTTCCGTTTCGGAATCGCGGGTTTGGAAGCCCACGGTCAACTCGGCCGGCGGCAGGCCGGCGGTTTCCGTTTGCACGGCGGCCGGCGGCGGGGATTCCTTGGGTTTGGCCTTGGCCTTGCTCTTGGCCGCTTGCGCAGGCGACAAACCGAAAGCGAAGAGAACGAGAACCACCAGGAACGAGCGAACCCACCGAGCACTCATGGCTACCTCCGTTATGGCAATGCCGGACGACCGCGATTTGCCGGGAAACCCACCCCCGGCATGGTCATCCGCCATCACGTGAAAATCCTCGCTCCGTCCCCCGGCAAATGGCAACCATAAAATGAGTCCCCGACACAGATTTAACAAAAGCCGAATATCGATTTTGGGGCACCCCGCGCTTGACGCCGCAACCGGGCTTTGTGACGATGGATTTTACTATGAATGGGCGTATTCACGTGGGCGTGTTGGGCGGGCTTTTCTATTGTCTAACGCTGGCGGGCGGGACGGGGGGCGCGCGGGCGGAAGGGGTAGATGCGCCGGCGCCCGACGCCGCCGCGAACCAGATGGCGGGGCAGGATGCCTGGGACGAAACCGGCGTGGACGTCGTCCTGCCGGAAATTCCGGACGTCCGCGAGGTGACGCCGGCGGTGGCGCGGGCGCGGACTTTGGCCAAAGCGACCGCGCTGGAGATGGGGGCGACGGAAGCAGAGGCCGAGCAGGCCGCCTTCCTCGTGCCGGAATATCTGGCCGAGTGGAAGAGCCCGCATCAGGAGGCCTTCGAGCAACATCTGGGCGAGACGCCCACCGATTTCGATCCCACGGTCCGGCCAACTCGCATCCTGAAAACGACCGAATCGACGCTGGTGCCCAAGGCCGCGCCCAAGGCCATCGCCACCGGCAAGCGCGTGCTGGGCTGGCATCCGTACTGGGCGACGATGACGGACATCCAGAACTACCAGTACTCGAACCTGACGACGATCGCGTATTTTTCCTATGCCGTGAATTCCACGAACGGCAACGCCGACAGCATGGGGTCGTGGAGCACCTCGCCGGTGGTGGAGTGGGCGCACAGCAACGGGGTGAAGGTGGTGCTGACGGCGACGCTGTTCGGCGACACGGCCACGCACCGGCTGCTGACGAATTCCGTCGCCTGCAGCAACCTGATCACCCAGCTGCTGATCGCGATGACCAACCGCACGCTGCCCGGGAATGGCGACGGCGTGAACATCGATTTCGAAGGCGTCGGTTCGTGGACGGGCGCCACGGCGGCGATGACGAGCTTCATGAGCAACCTGACGACGCGGTTCCACGCGGCGAACCCGAACTACGAGGTCTCGATCGCGCTGCCCTCGGTGGACTGGTACGCGAATTTCGCCGTGTCCAACTACGCGGCCTTCGGGATGGATTACGCCATCATCATGGGCTACGACTACTACTATTCCGGCAGTTCCACGCCGGGGCCCAACGCCCCCCTCTACAGCAGCGCGCAATGGATCGGCGCCAGCTCGTGGTGCTCGGTCAACTACTCGATGAACTACTACCTGGGGAAGGGCATCACGACGAACAAGCTGATGCTGGGCGTGCCGTACTACGGACGGCGCTGGGCGGCCGCCAGCACGAACCTCGGGGCCGCCAGCCTCGGCAGCGCCTACTCCGCGGCGCTGACCTACGGCGCCTGCGAGTCGGAAGCCGCGAAGTGGGGCAAGAAGTGGGACGACAACGCCAGCGTGCCGTACTACGTCTACACCTCCAACAGCACGGCCTACCAGTGCTTCTACGACGACGCGACCAGCCTCGGGATGAAGTACGATCTGTCCAACACCAAGGGCATGGGCGGCATCGGCATCTGGAACCTCACCCAAGGGACGAGCCAGACGGCGCTGTGGGAACTGATCGACCAGAAATTCGGCGCGGGCGCCCTCGAGCCGGGCGATCCCGGCGGCGATGAGACGGGCTCTTCGGCGACTTCGCCTTGGACGAACCGCGTCTCGGCGCACACGGCGAATTTCTACGGCGTGGCGAGCCGCGCCGGCCTGCACGTGGCCAGCGGGGCCGGCGGCGCGATCTACACCTCCACCAACGGCATCGCCTGGACCGCCCGCAGCAGCGGCAAGAGCGGCTTGCTCATGAACGTGAACGGCGACGGCCCGCTGTGGGTGGTCGTCGGCGAGGGCGGTGCCATCGTGACGTCGACCAACGGCTTCGATTGGGTTTCGCGGACCTCGCCGACGAACGCGCTGTTCCGCGGCGTGGCCTACGGCAACGGCATCTACGTGGCCTGCGGCGACAACGGCGCGCTCGTGCGCTCGACCAACGGCACGACCTGGACGGCCGTGGCGTCCGGCACGACGCTCTCGCTGCAGGGCGTGGGCTACGGCGCGGATTTGTTCGTGGTTTCCGGCGCCAGCGGGCTGCTGATGACTTCTCCGGACGGACTGACCTGGACCCCGCGGACGTCGGGCACCACCGTCTATATTTCCGACGTGATGTACGGCAACGGCTACTACGTGGCGGTGGGCAACCAGCGCATCCTGCGGTCGTCCGACGGGGTTTCCTGGAGTTTCGCCACCAACAACGTCTACTTCTACCGCGCCGCGTATTGTTCCGGCGTCTTCAAGGCGGCCGGCGCCAACGGCGCGATCTGGACGTCCGGGGACGGTTTGACGTGGGAAGCGGAAACGTCCGGCACCACCAACGTCATGCGCGGCATCAGCTACGCGGAAGACCAGTTCGTGGCCGTGGGCTTCAACGGCACGATTCTCACCAAGGGCACGATGGCCGGCGCGGCGGGCGGGGATGATGGCGGCGAGGAAACCGGCGGCGGCGGCGAGACGGGCGGTGGCGACGAGCCGCTGCCCACGCCCGACGAAACCGGCCTGCCGCAGGTCGCCGCGGCGCAGCCGACCGGCCCGCTCTCCGGCGTGGTGGTCTATACCAGCGCGGGGCACGGGTTCGGCGCGAACGAAGCCCTGACGGCCTGGATCCCCGAACGGCCGCTGCTCTACGCCGTGAACGAGGACATGGGCAACGTGGACCAGATGAATCGGTTCGCCGAGGCGACCTGGAAAGCCGGCGCGACGGTGGTTCCGTTCCGTCCGGTGGGCTACCAGACGAACGAAGTGGTGCTCGACAACATGGACACCAACCAGACCGCGCGCGGCCGGGTGACGTTCGGTGGCACGTGGTACAACTCCACGCAACCGATCTATTACGGCAACGCCGGCGACGCGGTGCCGTACCGCTATGCCGCCGTCAGCACGAACGGCTCGACTTCCTGGGCGTCGTACCGGCCCACCCTGCCCGAAGCGGGCCAGTATCCGGTCTATACCTGGGTCCGCCATGGATCCGACCGCGCCAACCAGCTCTACCGCGTGTACCATTCCGGCGGCGTGACGGACGTGCGCGTCAACCATCGCGACGTCGGCTGCGGCTGGGTCTGGCTGGGCAACTACCATTTCGCGGCCGGTACCAACGGCTACGTCAACGTCGGCAACCACGTGCTCGCCGGCGACACGGGCGACTACGTCTTCGCCGACGCCATCCGCTTCGGCAACGGGCGCGGCAACGTGTCGCGCGGCACGGCCGGCATTTCCGGCTTCGAGCAGGAGCTGGAATCGGCCCGGTTCTGGACCATCAAGTCCATGGGGCAGGGGATGGACAGCACGCTCTACGACCTGGCCGGCTACGACGACCGCAGCGACAACATCGGCCAGCCCGCGCGCATGGCGGCCTACATGTGCCGCTCGAACGATGCACCGCGCTGGCGGCGGGTCTACGTCGGCTTCCACTCCAACGCGGGCTCAGGCGACTCGCGCGGCGCCATCGGCCTCTACGATACCCGCATCCAGTCCGGCTATCCGTCCCTCTACGCGGCCCAGACCAATCTCGCCGCCGCGCTGGCCCGCCAGTGCAACGTGGACCTGCGCGCCGGCACGAACAGCGTAATCCCCAGCTGGAGCACGCGCACGACCTACCTCTACGGCAGCACCTACGGCGAAATCTACAATTCCAGCGTGTTCCTGAAGATGGACACCACGATCAACGAGGTGGCCTTCCACGACAACGAACTGGATTGCGCGGTGCTGAAACTGCCCGCCGGCCGCGAATGGCTGGCGCGCGCGACCACGCGCGGCCTCATCAAGCATCTGGCCGGCTACTACGCCAGCGGCATCGTCAACACCAACGCGCCCGACCGCCCCATCCAGCTCAAGGCCGTCAATTCCGGCAGCGGCCAGGTCACGGTGTCCTGGGCCATGCCCGCGCGCGACGCCGCCAGCGGCGGCCTGCCGCAGGGCTTCCTGCTCTATACCTCCACCGACGGCCAGGGTTTCGCCAATCCCATCGCCGTTTCCGGCGGCAGCACGACCAGCAAGGTCATCACCAACTTGAACGCGGGCGCCACGATCTTCTTCCGCGTGTGCGCCACGAACGCGGGCGGCGAATCGCTCGACTCCGCCGTGGCCGGCGTGCGCGTGACGGCCGCCGGCGCCAAGGCGGGCGTGCTCGTCGTGGACGGCTTCAAGCGCAACGACGCCGGATTGGCGCCGACGCGCTATTTCGCCAACGGGCTGAACGGCAATGTCACGCTCGTCCGCCCGCGCATGATCAACGGCTTCGACTACGCCAAGGAGCACGGCCTCGCCCTGGCGGCGGCGGGACAGACCTTCGACTACGTCGACTCGACCCTCGTCTCGTCCGCCCTGCTGACCAACTATTCCAAGGTCGTCTGGATGCTGGGCGAGGAATCCACGGTGGATGAGACCTTCAGCTCGACCGAGCAGGCCGCCGTGACGAATTATCTCGGCAAGGGTGGCCGGCTGTTCGTGTCCGGCGCGGAAATCGGGTGGGATCTGGGTCGCGCGGGCGTGTCCTCGACGGCCGACTTGAATTTCTTCACCAATATCCTGCGCACGGCCTACGCATTCGATTCCGGATCCAACCGGATGGTCACCGGCACGACCGGCGGCTTCCTGAACGGGGTATCCATCGCGTTCAACTACACGAACCTGCTGCCGCAAATCTACGCGGCGAACTATCCCGACGTGCTGTCCGCCAAGAACGGCGCCACCGTGGCGGCGGTCTATGGCACGAGCGCCGCTGGACCCAACGGCGCCATCGTCCAGTACAGCAACGCGACCTACCGCACCATCGTCATGGGCTTCCCGTTCGAGACCATCACCAACGAGACCACGCGCGCCACGGTGATGGACAAAGCGATGCAGTTCCTGAGCGACGCGGCCACCCCTGGCGCGATCAAGGTCACGCTCTCGCCGGCGGGCGTCACGAACGCGGCGCGGTGGATCGTGAACGGCACGACGAACCTCAGCGGGATGGCCCGCACCGGCTTGAATGCGGGCACCTACCAGGTCTCCTTCAGCCCCGTGGCGGGCTATGTCACGCCGGCCGCGACGTCCGTCGTGGTGACCGCCGGCGCGACCAACGTCTTCACCTCCGTCTACGCCTCGGCCTCCGGCTCGCTGACCGTGACGCTGACGCCGTCCACCGCGGTGGCCGACGGCCGCTGGAGCGTCGATGGCGGCGGCGTCTGGCGCACGAGCGGATCCACGCTGTCGGGACTGACCAACGGCACCTATGCGTTGACGTTCCAGGAGATCGCCAGCCACACGACGCCGGTGGACCAAAGCGTGACCATTTCCGGCGGCGCGGTTTCGCGGACAGGCACCTACGTGGCCTTGGTGGGCGACCTGACGGTGACGCTGTCGCCGGCGGCCGCCGTGGCCAACGGCGCGCAATGGAGCGTGGACGGCGGCGCCACTTGGTACGCCAGCGGCGCGACGGCGTTCAACCTGCTCGCCGGCCGCCAGTACTACACGTTCCATTCGGCCACCGGCTACACGGCGCCGAGCACCGCCTACACGACGGTCATTGCCGACACCAACATTTCGCGGTCCTACAGCTACACCGCGCTGCCGGGCTCCATCACGGTGACGCTCGGGCCCGCCGGGGCCGTGGCCGCCGGCGCAATGTGGAGTCTCGATGGCGGCACCAACTGGAACGAAAGCGGGGCCACCGTCCAGGACCTGTCCGTCAAGACCTACACGATCACGTATTCCGCCGCGAGCGGCTACGTCACGCCGGGGGCGACGACCTACGCCCTGGCCGCCGGCGAGGCCGCCAGCCTGAGCAAGACCTACGAGGAAATCCAGTTGGTCGGAGCCGATTGCATCAAGTCGCAAGGCTTCGACGGCCTCGACGTGCGGCCTTGGAACTGGAGCATGGCCTATCTGGACAACAACGGGTCAGTGACGAATCTCGATCACGGGTCCGGTGCGGTGGCGGCTACCAATCTGGTCCTCGTCGGCACGAACGCATGCCGGATCTGGGGCGCCACCAACGGCGCGGCCAATCCGGCCGTCGTGTTCGCCAACGTGGACATCTCCGGCTACACGAACGTGACCTTGACCATACCGTTCGCGGCCAGCGGGCCGGACAGCGGCGACGACCTGCACGTCTCAATCAGTTACGACGGCGGCGCGACCTGGTTGCCGTCGGTTTGGGGCACCAAGATCGCCGACGGCTACAGCACGTTGAAGCTGGACTACAACGTGTTCACCAATGCCGACCGCCAGCCCGAGGGCACGCCCTACGTGCTGGCCGTGGCCGATTCCCGCACGCAGATCATGGTGCGCGTGACGTTCTTCAATGCCGACGGTTCGCCGAATGCCGCCGACTACTATTACCTGGACGAGATCCAGCTGAAAGGCCAGGAGGGCACCGCGCCGGTGGTCTCCAGCGCGCTCAACGTGACGCTGGCGCCCGCGGAAGCCGTTTCGGCCGGCGCGCAGTGGCGCGTGGATGCCGGCGCGTGGCGCAACAGCGGCACGACGGCGACGGGCCTGACGGCCGGCGCCCACACGGTGTCGTTCAGCGCCGTGTCCGGCTGGACCGCCCCGGCCGACGTCGCCACGGCCACCACCAACGGCACCACCAATGCGTTCACCGCGACCTACGTCGCGCAGTCGTCCGGACCGGTCACGATCTTCGAAGACAATTTCGAGGACGGCGACCTCGTCGGCTGGACGCAGGATGGCGCCGGCAACTGGGCCAACAGCACGACCACGCCGATCACGGGCGACCGCTCCCTCAAGCACAATCTGGTGAGCGTGGACGCCATCAATTACGTCTACGCCCAGCCGGAATACAGCGTGGCGGCGGACACCACGATTTGGCGCTTCAAGTTGAAGAACGGCAACTGGGATCCGTCCAGCGACAACCGCTACCACGTCTATCTGATGGCGTCCGACAGCGACCTCAAGGGAACCGCGGTCAACGGCTATGCCGTGGGCATCAATTTCACCGGCACGGACGACCTGGTCAAGCTGTGGCGGGTCGCTGGCGGCGCGGTGGGCGCGACGGTGCTGACCTCGGCCGTGGACTGGAACGCCAGCACAACCATGGCCATCGAAGTCACCCGCTCGGCGGCCGGTCTCTGGGAACTGAAGACCAGTACCAACGGAATTTTCAGCGGGATGACGTCGGCCGGAACGGCAAGCGACACCGCCTATGCCGACACCACCTATTTCGGCCTGTACTACAAATGCACCTCGACCCGGGCCGGCCAGGTCTGGCTGGACGACGTGCTGATCCATCAGGGCGAACTGACCGGGGAGACCGACAGCGACGGCGACGGGATGCCGGACGACTATGAAAGCGAGCATTTCAACAGCCCGACCGGCGGCGATCCGAACGCGGACGACGACGAAGACGGCATGAGCAACTACGCCGAATACGTCGCGGGAACGCATCCGGGCAGCGGCACCTCCGTGCTGGCGTTCGATCCCTATGCCACCAACCAGACCGCGACGGCGAATCTGATCTTCCGCTGGCC
This sequence comes from Verrucomicrobia bacterium UBA2281, assembly GCA_002347655.1. Classification (GTDB taxonomy): domain Bacteria; phylum Verrucomicrobiota; class Kiritimatiellia; order CAIQIC01; family Lenti-01; genus Lenti-01. Next base: position 26,647 of record DDWR01000023.1, read on the forward strand.
GAGCGTGACCGGCCGCACGTACTCGATTTGGCGCGCGACCAACGTCGTCGGACCCTACACCCAGCACGTGGGCAACCTGTCCGCCACCGCGCCGACCAACGCCTTCACGAACGCCGCGCCCGCCGAAATCGGCACGTATTTCTACGGCATCGGGGTCCAGCGCGCGCCATAGCCGGCCAAGCTTCGCTTCGACATGACGCTGGCCGAAAACGATCTTCGCGAACTCGGACGCTGGGCCGCCGATTGCGCCGAACGGGCCTTGCCGCTGTTCGCGGCGCAGGCGCCGGACGACGTCCGTCCGCGCGAAGCCATCGCCGGCATCCGGGCCTATGCGCAGGGGGGCAAGCGGACGAACGACCTGCGCAAAAGAGTCTGGGCGGCCCTGGCCGCCGCCCGCGAGGTCGGCGATCCCGCCGCCGCCGCGGCGGCTCGCGCGGCGGCCACGGCCGCGGGAGTCGCCTACATGCACGCCACGTACACGCCGGGCCAGGAGAAACATGCCCTCGGCCCGGCGATGTATGCCGCCCTGGCCCGCGAACTCGCCGCCGGCGCCCCCGCCGCCGGCGACAAGGAAATCCGGTGGGCGATCCGGCGCGCCTCGCCGGCCGTGCGGATCATCGTGCGGAAGCTGCCCGCCCGCCAATCCGGCCGCAGCCGTCAGGAGGCGCTCATGCATCAACTCGACGCCGGCTTGCGCGGCTGATCCGGGCCCCGCGCCTTTCCAATGTCCAATGGCTTCTGAAGGCAGGGGCGGCTCGCCGAGCCGTTCGGACGTTCGGCTTGATCGGCCTGCGCCGCCGCGACGCAGGCCGCCAAGCGGCGCAAGCTCTCCGCCGGTCGCGCGCAGGATTCGGCCTCCGTCGCGACGTCGGGCACGACGGCCCGCGCCGCGAAGTTGTTGGAGACCCCGACGACCCCATCGGGGGGAAAATCGCGGAACGACGAGGCAATCCGTCCGGCCAAGCACAGGCACCGCTTGCCGGCGCGCGCCGCCATTTCCGCGACGAAACCCGTGCCTTTGCCCATCCGCGATTGCTCGTCCAGCGCGCCTTCGCCGGTGATCACGAGGTCCGCTTGCCGGATCTGTTCTTCCAACCCCGCCAGTTCCGCGAAGATCGCCGCGCCAGGCCGGAATTCGCCGCCGGCAAAGGCCTTCAGGCCATAGCCCAGTCCGCCGGCGGCCCCCACGCCGGGTTCTTGTTCCGCGGCGGGGCCGAGTCGCGGCCGAAGCGTCTCGGCCAGCCGCGCGAGGCAACCCTCGGCTTGGGCCAGGTCTTCCGGCCGCAGGCCCTTTTGCGGGCCGTAGACCCGCGTGGCGCCTTGGGGGCCGAGCAGGGGATTCGCCACGTCCACGGCGATGACCATTTGCGCAAAGCCGAGCGGATGCGGCGGCGGCTCCGCCGCAGACAGCCGGTCCAGATCGGTCCAGGACCGGATTTCCGTCCCGGCGCCGTCGCGGAAAATCCAGCCTAGGGCCCGCGCCAGGCCGAAACCTCCGTCGCTCGTCGCGCTGCCGCCCAGGCCAAGAATGAGGCGGCGCAGGCCGGATTGTTCGACGTCGCGCAGCACCGCACCGATGCCAAAGGTATCGAGCTGAAAGGGGTGGTATTGCCCCGGCGGCAGCCGGGCCAGGCCGTTCACCTGCGCGGTTTCGAAGATCGCCGTTCTGGCATCCGGCGCGGCCCACCAGTCCGCGCGGCAGGGCCGCCCCGCGGCATCCGTCGTTTCGCAGGTGCGCCGCTCGGCGCCGAGCCGCGATCCCAGCAACTCGCCGAAGCCTTCGCCGCCGTCGGACATGGGCAGCAGTTCCAGGCGATCCTGCGGACGGCTCTCGCTCCAGCCGCGGGCGATCGCCGCCGCGGCTTCGGGCGCCGTCAGCGTGCCCTTGAACTTGTCCGGTACGATCAATACGCGCAGCGCCATCGAATGACCTCATTCAACCGCAAATGGACGCAAATAGAGCCAGAGAGAGCCGGATGGCGGATTCATGGCCGGCAAGGATCGAACCGGGCCGAGGCGCGGAGCAGGTCGAGGAAGCGTTTGTCTTTCAGGAAAGCGGCGTCGGGGATGGGGAGCGTGCGCTTGGCCTTGGCCGTGCCTTGCAGCAGCCGCGCGGTATCGGGCAGGAACGCGCCGTGAATGAAGCCCACCAGGACCTGGCCGTGCCAATGAGCGAGTTGGCAGATGCCGCCTTTGACCGCCGCGTCCGGGTCCGGCTTCTGGTAGGAGAGGGCGCCCCACTTGACGCGCTCGTGGCAGGCCGGAACCGCTTTCAGGATCGCCCGCCGCGTCGCCAGCAGCAAGCGCAACTCCGCTTTCGTGGCGTCCGGAAACAATCGCGCGATCTGGTCTACGTAGAGGCGGAGCATGGAAATATTCTATGAACGTCAGCGTTCACCCTCGCGCCGCTTGTGGCGCGTAGGGGTGGAACGCCTTCGGTGTTCATTCTCTTGGTGTCCAAAATCCGAGTATTTCATAAGATCGTCCTGCTGCGCGCTTGAGGCGTAGCCCCAAAATATTGCGGTTTTCCGCCCTGTAGATAATCCTGAAATCCGCCTTCCTGTCTCCATAGTCGGGATCATCCCCGACTTCGATGTAGAGCACGGGCTTTTGCGGTGTAATTTCAGCAATGGCGGCTATCGTGGCGGGGCCAATGTAAACTAGGTTTGTTGGTGTCTGCCCGCGAAGGAGGGAATAGCCGATCTCTGCGCCGTCGTTTGCATAGATAACGGACGACTGGCAGGACCGGATAAACATCGCCGTAAGGGCGGTGAATAGCAGCGCCCCGCCGGTCAGTACGATAATTATCCAGGTCCCGCGTTTCATTTGGTCTTTTTCACCGAACCTCTGAGGTCAGGGGACCCGACACCTTGTGGAGGGTACCCACAACGCCTTGTTCGATAAATTGTTTCTTAATGTCTTTTCGCATGAGCCATATGACGGGAAGTCCGTAGACGATGTATGAGGTCAGGAGAAATGCTAATATTGCCATTCGCCCTGCCTCAATATAACTGCCATATACCTTTAGCTTAATTACCGTGTTCGGTTGGAAAAGCCATATCGCTAGAATAACGGTGCATAAGGCTAGATATAATGTATGGATCGAAAGCACCCAATATCGTGACGACGATTTTCTTCTAGCAATACCTTTCGACCAGAAGAGCCAGAAGATGCCGGCAAGATTTAATCCTATGAGTTGGACAATTCCTAGGACCAATAGATATCTTGAGATTAGTTTATTCATTCTGTCTTGCATCATGCGTCAGCGTTCACCCTCGCGCCACTTGTGGCGCATAGTGGTGCAACGCCTTGTTGACCATTGTATATCTCTTGCAGAACGCACGATCAATCGCGTCATCATCGAATGGCGTTCTGTAATACTCTATGGGGAAAAGAAGGGGAACTGCTGCGGATCAAGGGAAAGTACAATGTTTAGACTTCCTTGCTCCATGAACGGAGTGACAACACTGTTAAAGACAAGCCGAACAGGTTTGTTTCGGTGCTCTGTTCTGACGACAAGCATCGACTTGTCAAACGCAGGCATGCAATACGGAGCATACGAGATATAATTGTAAACAACCAGCACCTCGCCTGAGGTTTCGCGCACAGAATCCATCTGATAGCGGCCCCCAATTGAAGATGTAAGGGGACCCATTGTTCCGATCAGAACCTCTGATGAGAAGTCGAACGTATGCCCTGCCAATCCAAGTTCCACTTTCATGCTCTCATACTGGACCTCATTGGTAATACAAAACACTCCAACAAATGTTGGCGAACCGGAATACACGACATTAGTCTCGCCGGGGCTAACAGAAAAACTTCCGGGGTATAGCAGCTCATAGGGAAGGTCGCTTTCCAAGACGGGCTGTGCATCCACATAAAGAAACGCGGAAGGCACGCTCCCGCGATAGATTTTCACAAGATTGCTTGGCGGTGTTGCGAAATAGTCATCTTTTAGCACGGTGCCCTGTGCCTGTAAAAGATTGGTCTTGAAGAGAACCCGATAGAGTGAGTTGCGGTCACTTTCCCAGGTAAGGCTCAATAATCCGTTGTCGTCAGTCGCCAGAACAACCGACGGGGCCGGCTCCTGTGCAAGAGCAGAACACCCGGTGAGGAGAGTAACAAATATCCACTTTATGCTCATATCGCAACCGTTTATCTAAAGATACCATCATGGAACGAAGAAGTGAAGTCTTCAGCATGTATTTTGTTTCTTCTGGTCAACAGTTTTATTGACCGTATGAAGGGTAGTTTGCTCCAAATTCCCGGGGGAAGCCTTTACTGGCCCGATATTAGGCAAAAGGCGGGCGCGGGTCAATGGCGCATCGGGCTGCGGCATGGAAGACTATGCGGCAGAGGGAATCGTCTGGATCGCGCGCGAAGTCGATTGTTTGCACCGTCGTCGACATCTGCAATATGACTCCTTTGCAATCAGGACCTCGCGAGCGGGAAATTCGTCCCCGAAATGGTTCGCAAAGGCATTTTCGGCCGTTGGGGAACGTCAAATTGGCTTTTGGGGGCCGAAAATCAGTCGAAAATGGCGCGCAACGGGGCTGGAATGGCCAAAAACGATACGAAAACTACGAAATGCGCGAAAAACGCGAAATTTTGGGGGTGGGATGGGCAAAAATGAGCTGCAACGGGGCCTGCAGGGTCGGTCCGAAGTCCCAGATCGACGCTGTAGGCCGGGGGTGCATCCCCGGCGGGATTCCGGTCGGAACAGCCCGCCGCCCGTCTCGCCAAGGCGGAAAAAACGCAGGGGCGGCCTACAACCGATCCGGAGGCCAAAAATCGGTCAAAACGGGCCGAAAACGGTATTTTGGAGCGTTTTGAGAGCTCCGGAGGGCCTGAAGAGGCGATTTTGACCGCAAATGGACGCGAATGGACGCAAATGGGGAAACAGCCCAAAACGGAGATTTTAGCAGGAGAACAAGAAACACAGGAAAAGGGGCAAACAGGAGGAGAAATGGGGTTTTCATCGTGTTTTCCTGTTGTTTCCTGTTATCCTGCTATGTTGGGGGTTTTGGGGGCTTTGGAGGGCCTGAAAAGGCGATTTTCAGCAGGAAAACAGGAAATTTGCATGAAAACAGGAGGGGAACGGGGGGCTGAAGAAAAACCAATTTCGAATGTCGAATGCTGAATTTCGAATAGCGAAGTGGGAAGGGCTTTGAGGACCTGAAGAGGCCGATTTTGACCGCAGATGGACGCGAATGGACGCAAATGGGGAAACAGCCCAAAACGGAGATTTTAGCAGGAGAACAAGAAACACAGGAAAACAGGAAAAGGGGCAAACAGGAGGGGAAAGAGGAGTTTCAGCCTGTTTTCCTGTGTTTCCTGTTTTCCTGTTTGGTTTGTGGGCGGATCTGATTCACCCACGCGCGGGGGGGCGCGGAAATCCGAATATTCAATAATCGATGTCCAATATCCAATGATCAAGTGGTGAGGGGCCAGGCGAGGTCGAGCGTCAGGCCTTTTTTCGTCGGGTCCCGATCTCCCATGGAATCGGGATTTCGCAAGGCTCAAGCAAGCGGCCAGGCAAGGTCCAAGGTCAGCCCTTTCCTGCTGGCAAAAGAGTATTCCTTGCCGTCGAAGGCGAGGGTGGCGGTTGCGCCGGCGGCGCGGAGGGTGAAAGGGGCGTCGGGTTTGCGCGCGTGGAGGACGGCGGCGAGGGCGACGGCTTTTTCGAAGCCGTCGCCGCGGCGGGCGTTCCAGACTTCGTCGGGCTGGGCGGCGCGGGTGGCGTCGTAGATGGATTCATCGGCCATTTCGCGCAGGCAGGCGACGATCATGGGCAGTTCCATGGTCTTGGCGGCTTCGACGCAGACGGGCGAGCGTTCGATGGCGGCTTTGAGGAACGGGCGCGGATCGGTGCGGGCCAGGTCGCGGAAGGCATAGAACGCGAGATCGGCGACGGGATTGGCGGCGCGGGCGGTTTCGAGGGCGGCGATGATTTCCTCGCGGGAGAGGCCGGGCGGGAGATCGATCGCGGGGCCGCGGATGAATTGGCGCGGCTGGTCGGCGTCGGGCCAGCGGGGTTCGAGATGGCAGAAGGCGCGGAGCTCCTTGATGATTTCGCAGGCGTTGGAGTTGTAGCAATCGACTTCGCGGGCGAGGCGCTGGAGATCTTCCTCGCGGTCGAGATCGACGTGGCCTTGCTTGAAGAACTCGTCGAACTTGTTGAGGGGGATGCGGTCGGACAGGGGCTCGGCGAAGAAGTCTTCCTCGTCGATTTCGGCGAGGAGCTTGTCGCGGGTGCGGTCGGAGACCTTGAAGGAGCAGGAGTTCTCGAAGGCGTAGGCGGCTTCGGCGGGGATCCAGCGGCGCTTGCCGCAGCAGGCGTGCTCGATCTGGAAGCATTTCTGGCGCGCGGGATTCTGGCGCAGGAAATTGAACAGGATTTCGGACGTGACGGGGGTCTTGAGGAAGCCGCGGAGCTTGCCCTGGAAGCGTTCGTAGGCGGCGTGGTCGATGGAGGCCTCGGGATAGACGGCGTGGACCCAGCCGGTGCGGTGGGCGACGATGGTGACCTGTTCGTGCTCGAGCGCGCGCCGGGCCTTGGCGGAAAGCTCGGTGCCGTTGAACCACATGGCCTTGGTGACGAGCCGGCGGTTGTTGGTGAGGATGCCGTCGTGGACGTCGACGAAGTTCTGGGAATGGAGGGGGGTGGCGACGAGGAAGATGTCGTCGAGGGAAATGCCGCACAAAACGTAGAGCGCCGCGGCGTAGAGGGTGGAGAGCGACACGCATTCGCCGGCGCCGACGACGTGCCCGGGCTTGTAGCGGAAGGCGTCCATCGCCTCGACGGTTTCCGTCTTCCAGTACGGGATGACGTCGCGGGTGTACTTGTCCAGGCCGAAGTGCCGGCGGATGTCGAGGGAGAAGTAGAACTTGTCGCCTTCGTAACCGAACAGGGCGTTGCTTTTGGCGATGGTCTCCGGCGCGATGTAAGGCGAAAAGCGGGCCATCTCGCGCGCCTGCGTGGTGAGGCCCCAGGTCTCGAGGTCGAGATTGAAGGCGTAGTGGTCCATGATGAACTGCTTCAGGCGCAGGATGCGGCGGTAGGGCGTCAGCTTGGGGAAGTTGGCGAACCACGGGTCGTCGCGCCACTTCCAGATGGCGGGCGACATCAGGTTGGCCAGCACGAGGGGATAGAGCAGGGACGGGAAAACGAAGATTTCCATGTCGGAAAGCGTGCAGGCGGAAGAATATTCCTCGAGGCGCGCGGCGGGGACGGGGGTAAAAGGTGTCGGGTTCATGGGGGCCACGATAGCGCGGAGCGGCTTGTCCGGCAACCATTTTGGGATTGCGGCGGCGGCTCGGTTCAAGGACAATCGCGCGGCATTATGGAAGCAGACTTGAACGCGAACGAGCGGCCGAATCGCGCCTGGCGCTGGGGCCATCTGGCGCTGGCGGCCGTCGTGGTCGTCGGCTGGCTGGGCCTGTCGGGCATCAATGGCTGGATGGGGGAACTGAACCAGGACGAGGGCTGGTATCTCTATGCGGCCAAGCAGATGGCGGCCGGGCAGGTGCCATACCGCGATTTCGCCTACACGCAGGCGCCGATGCTGCCGCTGGTCTATTCGTGGGCCGCGCCGTGGATCGAACGCTTCGGGCTGCTGGGCGGCCGCGGGGTCACCTGGGCGTTCGGCACGCTGGGGCTGTTGTTCGCCACGTGGCTGGCGATGCGCGCCGGGCCGCGGCCGGCGCAGCGGTTCACGGGCGGGCTGTGCTTCATTCTCGTCGCGACGAACGTCTACCAGTCCTATTTCACCACGGTGGTGAAGACCTATGCCTTGGCCAGTTTGTTCCTGTCGGCGGGGTTGCTGGCGCTGTCGTTCGTGGGCCCGCGCAAGGGCTTCCGGGCGGCGACGGCGGCGGGCTTCCTGCTGGCGTGCGCGGCGGCAACGCGGATTTCCCTCGGGGCGGCGCTGGCGACGGGCGGGCTCTATCTGCTGCTGTGCCGCCGCCGCCTGCGGGCGTGGGCCTGGCTGGACTTCGGCCTGGGCGGGCTGCTGGGGCTGGCGCTGACGCTGTTGCCCTTCGCGCTGCTGGGCCGGGACGGCTTCCGCTTCGGCGTGATCGAATACCATTCCCTGCGCGAGGCGGGCCCGGCGCTGACGCAGATCGCCTTCAAGATCGGGTGCTTGTCGCGCCTGGCGCAGGCCTATTATCCGGCGGCGGTCGCGGGGCTGTTCCTGCTGATCCTCGCGGCGCGCTATCTGCTGCTGCGCGCCGGCGCGGCCGAGCGCACCGAGCTGTCCCCCGAATATCCCGGCCCGGACGACATCCCGCCGTGCTTCAACGCCTTCCTGTGGCTCACCGTCGGCGTGCTGGCGCTGGTGCATCTGGCCGCGCCGTTTCCCTACGACGACTACCAGGTGCCTTTGTATCCGATTTTCGGCGCGGCGCTGGCCGCGACGGGCGCGCGCTGGTGGTTGCGCGAGGAGCGCCGGCGCTACGGCGGCTCGCCTGAGCTGCGCAGCGCGCGGCGGCTGGCCATCCTGACGGTGGCGTGGCTGACGTGCGGGCTCTATGCGTTTTCCTCGCCCCTGGCGCAGAGCTGGGTCGTGGCCGGCCGCGACCGCATCTGGTGGCGCCTGCGCGAGCAAAGCCCCGTGGCCCAGCTGCGCGACATGGCCAAGTGGGTGCGCGACCTGACCGATGCCGAAGGCGGCACGCACCTGCTGACCCAGGACGTCTATCTGGCCGTGGAAGCGAACCTGCCCGTGCCGCCCGGCCTGGAAATGGGCCCGTTCAGCTATTATCCCGACTGGGAACGCGGAAAGGCCGAGAACATCGGCGTGCTGAACCGCGACATGCTGCTCGAGCTGCTCGCGACCGAAACCAACGCGCCCATCGCGGCGCTGAGCGGCTACAGCCTGAGCATCCGTTCGCCCGAGGTGGCCGAAGTGTCGCGCGAGGACCGCCTGGCGTTCGATGCCATCCTCGCCGAGCGTTTCGAGCAGGTGGAAACCGTGCCGGGCTTCGGCCAGGCCGGCACGGATCTTGTGCTGTGGCGGCTGAAGAAGGAAATGCCGAAATGGACTCCGCCGGCGGAAACGGCCGAGGAATGAAGCTCTCGATCGTCGTGCCCGCCTACAACGAGGAGGCGCGCATCGGCAAGATGCTCGGGGCCTATCTGCCGTATTTCGCGGAACGCTACGGCCACGACTTCGAAATCGTCGTGGCCGTGAACGGCTCGACCGACCGCACGGCGGCCATCGTGCGCGACCTGCAAGCGCGCCATCCGCAGTTGCGCGCGCTGGTGGAGCCGCGGCCGATCGGCAAGGGCGGCGCGATCATGGCCGGGGGGGCGCTTGCGACGGGCGCGCTCATCGGGTTCGTGGACGCGGACGGCGCGACGCCGCCGGCCGCGTTCGACGATCTGGTGCGCCGCATCGGCGACGCCGGCCTGATCATCGCGTCGCGCCGCCTGCCGGGGGCGGTCGTGAGCCCGCGCCAGCCGTGGCAACGCCGCTGCGCTTCGCGCGTCTTCAATTTCCTCGTGCGGGCGCTGTTCAAGCTGCCGATCACCGACACCCAGTGCGGCGCGAAGCTGATGACGGCCGCGGCCTGGCGCGCGATCGTGCCGCACATCGGCCTCACCAAATGGGCGTTCGACGTGGACATGCTCTTCAAGACCCGGCGCGCGCATTTCGCCATCCGGGAGATTCCGACGACCTGGAGCGACGTGGGCGGCTCGAAGCTGCGGGTGGGGCGGGTGTCGTTCCAAATGCTGCTGGCGATCGTGCGCCTGCGGCTGCTGTATTCGCCGCTGAACTGGATCGTGGCGCTCTACGACCGCCTGCTGGGCCGGGTCATCGAGCTGCCGCCCGCGACGCGATGAAACGGTGGCTCCAGGCGCAGGACGAAGGCGGGCTGCTGCGGCACGGCGCGCTGCTGGTGGCCGGCACGTTCGTCGGCGCGACGTGCAACGCGGGCTTCCACATGGTGGTCGGGCGCGAGGCCGTGCTGCCGAATGCGGAGTACGGTTCGCTGGTGGCGATGCTGGGCATCATCCTGGCGGCCAGCACGCCGATGCTGGCGGTCCAGAACACCCTGGCGCATTTCATTTCCCGCCTGGTGAAGGACGGTCGCCGCGAGGAAGCGCTCGAACTGTTTCTGCACTGGGCGCGGCTGTTCGCGGTCGTCGGCGGCGCGCTCGTGGCGGGGGCGTTCGCGTTCCGCGCGCCGCTGGCGGCGTTCTGGGGCGGGGTGGATCCGGCGCTGGTCGTGGCGACCTTCGCGGTGCTGGCGGCGAGCCTCTGGATGAGCCTGTTCTACGGCCTGCTGCAAGGCCTGCAGTCGTTCGTCTGGCTGGCGTGGGCGCCGCAAGCCTGGGGCGCGACCCGGCTGGTGCTGGGCGGCCTGTTCACGATCTTCATTTCGGCGACGGCGCTGGCGGCCGTGGCCGCGCAGGGCCTCGGCGTGCTGGCGGTGCTGGCGCTGTGTCTCTGGGCCGTGCGCGACCTGCGCCGCCTGCCGGGGCGCGCCGCCGTGCGCCCGCACGAGACCTATCTCTATCTCGGCTCCGCCCTGGTCTGCCTGGCCGGCTATGCGACCCTGATGAATTTCGACACCGTGCTGGCCAAACACTACTTCGCGGCGGAAACCGTCGGCCGGTTCGCCAAGGCGGCGACCATCGCGCGCATCGCGGTGTTCCTGCCCGTGCCGATCGCCACGGTGTTGTTCCCCAAGGTGACGTCGACCGGCGACCTGCCGGAGGACAGTTGGCGGTTGCTGGGCCGGGCGCTGGGCTTCGCGGTCCTGCTGATCGCCGCGACGGCGGCGGTCTGCGTGGCCTTCCCGCAGCTGCCTTGGACGATCCTGTACGGGCCGATTCCGCCGGCGGCCGCCGCCGAAGCCGCGGCGTTGACCCGCGCGATGGTGCTGGCGATGTGCCCGCTGGCGCTGGCCTATCTGCTGCTCAACTTCGAAATGGCCCAGCAGCGGTTCTTCTGGTGCTTCGGACTCGTGCCCTGCGCCTTGGCCTATCTCGGCGCCGTCGCGCGGTTCCACGACCGGCCCGAACAGATCCCGCTGGCGCTCGGCGCCGCGAACCTCGCGGCCCTCGGCCTGCTCGCCGCCGGCGTCCGCGCCCAGCGCCGCCGCGGCTGATCCGGCGCGAAAGTTTTTACGTTCTACGTAAAACCAGGCGCAAAGTTTTTACGTTCCACGTAAAACTCGCCGATAGTTTTTACGTTCCACGTAAAAGCCGCGTCCGGCCGGCGCCTGAAACGGGCGCAAAAAAAGCGCCGCGGCCGAAGCCGCGGCGTGGATCGAACCGGAGGGTTCGATTTAGTAGCGATTGCGCCGACCGCCGCCGCCGTAGCCGCCGCCGTAGCCGCCGCCGCTGCCGCCGCCGAATCCGCCGCCGCCGCGGGGACGATCCTCGCGAGGCTTGGCTTCGTTGACGACGAGCGCGCGGCCGCCGACTTCCTTGCCGTTCAGGTCGTTGATGGCCTTCGCGGCCTCATCCGACGAGGACATTTCCACGAACGCGAATCCGCGGGGGCGGTCGGTCATGCGGTCCATGATCAGGTTGCAGCTCGTCACCGAGCCGAAGGGCGTGAACAGCTCGCGCAATTCGCCTTCCGAGATGTCGAACGACAAGTTGCCGACGTACAGTTTGGTAGCCATGTTAGGTATTCTTTCTGCTCCAGGGGGATGTTCTCATGACTGTCCCGACTCGTTCGGGTTAAGATGTTCCCCCAGCCGCCGGTGCGGCGTTGGACTACCTTCCAACTCAAGCTAACTACTCTCACTAAGCGGTGGGGACAATACGCCGCCGCCCCGGAATAGCAAGAGCAATCGCAAATATTTTTCGCGTGCGGTCCGGCGCCGGCGCCTAGTCTTCGGCGTCGACGTAGCACGCGGGCCGGAAGCGGGGGGTGCAGACGGCGAGGAAAACGAGGTCGTCCGGGCCGACGTTGGCGATGCGCTGGCGGCAGCCGGGCGGGATGAGCACGACGTCGCCGGGGCCGACGTCGCGCGGCGGCAGCTCGCCGATCTCGGCGCGGCCGCGGCCGGCCAGCAGCACGTAGCGCTCGGCGACGCCGTCCAGCCGGTGCCAGCGCGTGGTCGTGCCGGGCGCGACGCGGGCGCGGGCGACGGAACAGTCCGGATCGTCGGGAACGTTGGCCAGCTCCAGCACGTGGCAGCCTTCGGCGAAATAGTACTCGGCGGCGGGATCGACGAAACGGATGGCGGGGTTCATGGGCGCCAGTGTAGCGGCGCCGCCGCCGCGACGCAACGAAATCGGACATTGATCGGGGGCGGCGAGGGGGCTAAAGTGGCCGTTTGAATCCATTTTGAGGTGCATCCATGGCGTATCCGCATTCCGACATCGAAACGAAGTGGCAGAAATACTGGGAGCAGCACAAGACGTTCCGCACTCCGGACGACGTCGATCCGTCCAAGCCCAAGTTCTACGTGTTGGACATGTTTCCGTATCCCAGCGGCGCGGGGCTGCACGTGGGGCATCCGGAAGGCTACACGGCCACGGACATCCAGGCGCGCTACAAGCGGATGAAAGGGTTCAACGTCCTGCACCCGATGGGCTACGACTCGTTCGGCCTGCCGGCGGAGCAGTACGCCATCAAGACCGGCAACCATCCGCGCCAGATCACCTACGAGAACATCGCGACGTTCCGCCGCCAGCTCAAGATGCTGGGCTTCTCCTACGACTGGGACCGCGAGATCGCGACGACAGACGAGGACTACGTGCGCTGGACGCAGTGGATCTTCCTGCAGCTCTTCAAGCGCGGGCTGGCCTACGAGAGCGAGCTGCCCGTGAACTGGAGCCCCGACCTGTGCGCCGTGCTGGCGAACGAAGAGGTCGAGGAGTGGCGTGCGAAGGGGTTCAGCGTGGAGCGCCGCTCCATGCGCCAATGGGTGCTCAAGATCACCGCGTACGCCGAACGGCTGCTGGCGGACCTCGACGGCCTCGACTGGCCCGACAGCATCAAGGAAATGCAGCGCAACTGGATCGGCAAGAGCGAAGGCGCCGAAGTCGATTTCGCCATCGGCGCCGAGACGGTGCGCGTGTTCACGACGCGGCCGGACACGCTCTTCGGCGCGACCTACATGGTGCTGGCCCCGGAGCATCCGCTGGTGGCGAAGATCGCGACGCCGGAGCAGGCCGAGGCCGTGGCGGCCTACCGGGTCGCCGCCGCCGGCAAGAGCGACCTCGAGCGCACGGAACTGGCCAAGGAGAAAACCGGCGTCTTCACCGGCGCCTTTGCGGTCAATCCGGTCAACGGGCGGCAGATTCCGGTCTGGGTGGCGGACTACGTGCTCTGGGGCTACGGCACGGGCGCCATCATGGCGGTGCCGGCGCACGACACGCGCGACTTCGAATTCGCGACGAAATTCGGCCTGCCGATCGTGCAGGTGGTGCAGCCGCCGGAAGGCGTCGATTGGCGCGGCTACGTCGACGACGGCGTCGCCGTGAATTCCGGCGAGTACGATGGCCTGCCGACGGCGGAATTCAAGCGGCGCATCGTGGCTTGGCTGGAACGGACGGGGATGGGGCAGGGCAAGACGAACTACAAGCTGCGCGACTGGCTCTTCAGCCGCCAGCGCTTCTGGGGCGAGCCGTTCCCGCTGCTGCATTGCGAGAAATGCGGCGTGGTGCCCGTGCCCGAAGACCAGTTGCCCGTGCGCCTGCCCGAAATGAAGGACTATCGCCCCACGGCCGACGGCCAGCCCCCGCTGGCGCGCGCGACCGACTGGCTCCAAACGACGTGCCCGACGTGCGGCGGACCCGCGCGGCGCGAGACGAACACCATGCCGCAATGGGCCGGCTCGTGCTGGTACTACCTGCGCTACGTCGATCCGAAAAACGATTCCGCGCTGGTCGATCCGGCGAAGGAAAAGTACTGGATGCCGGTGGATCTCTACGTCGGCGGCGCGGAGCACGCCGTGCTGCACCTGCTCTACGCCCGCTTCTGGCACGAGGTGCTCTTCGACTGCGGCGCCGTGTCCACCCCGGAACCGTTCCGGAAACTCGTCAACCAGGGCATGATCCTGGGCGAGGTGGAATACCTGGCCTACCGCGACGCGGCCGGCGCCTGGGTCTCCGCGGACCGCGTGGACGAAAACGGCTGCGACCGGCGCACCGGCGAAAAGTTCGCCGCGGAGCACGTGCCCGAAACCGACCTGCAGAAGCAGGGCGACGGCTTCGTGCTGAAGAGCCAGCCGGACGTCCGCGTGTCCGCCCGCGCCTACAAGATGAGCAAGAGCCGCGGCAACGTCATCAACCCCGACGACATCGTGAAGGAATACGGCGCGGATTCCCTGCGGCTCTACGAAATGTTCATGGGGCCGCTGACGCAGGTGAAGCCCTGGAGCATGAAGGGCGTGGAAGGCGTCTCGCGTTTCCTGAGCCGCGTGTACCGCCTGGCCGTGGACGACGAAACCGGCGCGCCGGCGGCGAAGCTGGGCGACGCGGCCCCGACGAAGGACCAGCTGCGCGCGCTGCACGCCGCGATCAAGAAGGTGACGCACGACGTCGAGGGCATGGAGTACAACACCGCGATTTCCGCGATGATGATCTTCGTGAACGAAGCGCAGGCGTGGGACGCGGTCCCGCGGTCGCTGCTGGCGACGTTCGTCCTCATCCTGAGCCCCTTCGCGCCGCATCTGGCGGAAGAGCTGTGGAGCCGCCTCGGCCACGCCGAATCCCTTGCGCGCGAGCCGTGGCCGGCGTGGGACGAAAGCGTCCTGCAGGAGGACGAACTGGATATCCCGGTGCAGGTGAACGGCAAGGTGCGCGGCCGCATCCGCGTGCCCGCCGCCGCGGACGAGGCCGCCGTCGTCGCCGCCGCGCTGGCGTGTCCCGAAGCCGCGCCGTTCGTCGCCGGCAAGGAAATCAAAAAGAAGATTTTCATCCCGAAACGGATGGTCAATCTCGTGGTGGCGGGCTGACGGACGCAAGCGGAGGAACGGGCATGGGCGAACTGTCGAACGCGCTGCAAGGCAAAATGAACAGCCGGAAAAGCCACGTGAAGGATCCGGGCAAAAAGCAACTGGACCTGTTTGCGTCCCTCGCGGACCGCGAAACCGCCGCGCCGAAAATCGTGTTTTCCAAGCCCGACGTCCCGGCGGCCCCGCCGCGTCCGGAACCCGAATGGGTCCTGCCGGCGGCGTCCGCGGAGCCCCCGGACGTGGCGGCCGACGTGCGCGCGGTGCTGTCCGATTCCGGCCCGGCCCGGCCGGTCGAGGCGCCGTCGGCCGACGGCGCGGACAAGCCGCCGCTGCGCACGGGCGTCTACCACCGGCCGCAGCGGCCGGCCGCCGTGCTCGCGCCGCCGCCGCCGCGGTCGCCTTCGGCTCCGCGGATTCCGCTGGCGGTGCGCGTCCGCGACTGGTTCGCCGGCGTCGAGTTGGACCGTCGGATGGTCGCGTTGATCGCCGTGCTGTGCGCGCTGGTGGGCCTGATCGGATTCTGGAGCGCGTGCCCGCGCGGCGCCGCGCCGCCCCCGGAAGACGCACCGAGCGCCGGCGCCGAACCCGCCGCGCCGCCGGCCGTCGGGTCCGCACCGGTCCCGGTGCCCGCGCCGGCGCCGCCCGCGCCGCCGGCGGCGGCGATTCCGTCGGATTGGCGGATTCCCGGCGCGACCGTCCTGAAGATCGAAAACGAGGGCCACCTCATCCGTTTCGAAGACCCGGTCTTCGTTTCGACCGACAAGATTTCCATCGAAGGCATGCGCGCGCTGAAAGCGGTGGCCGCGAAACTCGTCGCGCTGAAATCCGGCGCGCGGGTGGTGGTGACGGGCCATACCGACGACGTCCCGCTCAGCAAGACGACGGAACAGTTCAGGAACAACGCGGATATCGCCGCGGCGCGCGCCCAGGCGGCCAAGGCCCATCTGGAACAGTTCGCCCGCGCGAACAAGGCCTTGGTCTTCGAGAGCCGCGCCGGCGAAACGTCCCAGGCGCCGTTCCCCAACGACTCGCCGCAGAATCGGCGGCTGAACCGCACGGCGACCGTGCAGGTGTTTCCCGCGCCCTGAGCGGCGCGACGTCCCAACCAGGAGAATCCCCGTGGCCGGCGAATACGTCTTCAACCTCAACCACCTGTCCAAGCAGTACGACCGCACGACGGTGCTCGACGACATCACGCTCGCGTTCTTCTTCGGCGCGAAAATCGGCGTCATCGGCGGCAACGGCGCGGGCAAGTCGTCGCTGCTGAAGGTCATCGCGGGCCTGGACAAGGAGTACCACGGCGAATGCCTCGTGGCGCCGGGCGTGCGGGTGGGGTATCTGCCGCAGGAACCGCATCTGGACGAAACGAAGGACGTGGCCGGCAACGTCGCCGCCGGCGCGGCGGCGGCGCAGGCGATCCTCGACCGCTACGACGAACTCTGCGGCCAACTGGGCGAAGCGCTCTCCGACGCGGAATCCGAGAAGCTCAACAACGAACTCGGCAAGCTGCAGGACCTGATCGATTCGCGCGACCTGTGGAGCCTGGACAGCCAGATCGAGCGCGCGATGGACGCGCTGCGGCTGCCGCCGGGCGACGCGGACGTGCGCAAGCTCTCCGGCGGCGAAAAGCGCCGCGTGGCGCTCTGCCGCCTGTTGCTCTCGAATCCCGACGCGCTGCTGCTCGACGAGCCGACCAACCACCTCGACGCCGAAACGGTGGCCTGGCTGGAGGAATACCTCAAGAAATTCTCCGGCACGCTGGTGGTGGTGACCCACGACCGCTATTTCCTGAACAACGTGACGGAATGGATCCTCGAGATGGATGCGGGGCGGGGTACGCCCTACAAGGGCAACTACGAGAAATGGCTGGAGACGAAGCAGGCGATCTCCGCGCAGCAGAGCAAGCAGAGCGCCGCGCGCCAGAAAATGCTCCAGCGCGAACTGGAGTGGATCCGCTTGAATCCGTCGGGCCGCCAGTCGAAGAGCAAAGCGCGCCTGACGCGCTACGAAGAGCTGGCGGCGCAGCAGGTGGACGTGCGCGAGGATACGCTGGAAATCCAGATTCCGTCCGGCAAGCGGCTGGGGGACCTGGTGGTGCGCGCGGAAAACCTGCGCAAGGTCTACGGGCACCGGTTGATCATGGACCAGGTGAACTTCAGCCTGCCGCGCGGCGGCATCGTCGGCGTCATCGGCCCCAACGGCGCGGGCAAGACGACGTTGCTGCGGATGATCGTCGGCGAGGAAACGCCCGACGGCGGCGCGTTGACGGTGGGCGAGACCGTCGAGCTGTCCTACGTGAACCAGTTCCGCGATTCCCTGGATTCCACCAAAACCGTGTTCGAGGAAATCACCGGCGGGCAGGAAACGCTGGATCTCGGCGGCAAGGCGATGAACGGCCGGGCCTATTGCACGCGGTTCAACTTCCGCGGCACGGACCAGCAGAAGAAAGTCGGGGAGCTCTCGGGCGGCGAGCGCAACCGCGTCCATCTGGCGAAGCTCCTGCGGCGCGGCGGCAACCTGCTGCTGCTGGACGAACCCACGAACGATCTCGACGTCACCACGCTGCGGGCGCTGGAAGAAGGCATCCAGTCCTTCGGCGGCTGCGCGGTGGTGGTCAGCCACGACCGCTGGTTCCTCGACCGCATCGCCACGCACATCCTGGCTTTCGAGGACGACGGCACGGCGACCTGGTTCGAGGGCAATTTCGAGGGCTACCACGAACAGCGCCGCCGGCTGCTGGGCGACGCCGCCGACCAGCCCAAACGGATCCGGTTCCGGCCGATCTAGCGATGGACGCACGCCGGCTCATTTGCGGGATCCTGCTGGCGGGGGCCGGCGCCTGCGCCGCGCAGGGGCAGACGGAAGCGCCGCCCGCCTTGCAGCCGGGCAAGCCCGGCCGCGCGGCGATCACCAGCGCCGACCGCCGGTTCCTGGTGTCGGGCCTGACGTCCGCCGAAAACATGGTGCTGGCGCGCAAGCTGTCCGAACACGCCGCCCGGATCGAAAGCGTCGTCGGGTTGCCGTTGCCGATGCGGCGCGACCAGATCCTCGGCGTCCTGGTCCAGAGTTCGTCCGCGCCCGATGCCCGGGTGCTCAAGGTGCAGGGCTGGGACGACGGCCAGTTCTACCAGCGCCTCGTCGTGCCGGGGGGCCGGCGCTTCAACGAGGAAGACCTGCTGGAAGGCGCCTGCTGGCTGCTGCTGAACCGCTACGCCGCCGAATACGCGCCGACCGGCCAGCGCCACGGCCTGGGCGCGACCGTCCCGGACTGGATCTCCGCCGGTCTGGCGCAGAACGTCCAGGCGGCGATTCGCGCGCGCAACCGCGAATGGATTGCCCGCGAACTGACCGAAAACCGGAGGATGCCGCTGGCGCAAGTCATCAAACGGGAGATCCTGCCGCCCGGGCGCTGGCGCGAAAAAGCCTACGCCGCCGCCGCCGTCGAATGCCTGTTTCCCGATGGCGATGCCCGCGCATGGACGGCATTGTTCAAGTCCGTCGGCCTGCGCCAAGCCATCGACGCCGCCTGGCTGCGGCAGAACTGCGCGGCGCTGGGGACGCGGAATCCGGAAGCCGTCTGGCGCGAGTTTCTCGCTCGCAAAGCGCGCGCGCGCGCCGCCGAGGCCTGGGGCGACCGTTCGCTCCAGATCGAGGAAAAACTCCTGCAAACCCTGAATTTCCGGCCACGGGATTGGCTGGACGACGTGCCCGACGACGTGCCGCAGGATCTGTTCGCCCAGGATTTGATCGCGTTGCGCGATCGGCCCTGGACGGCGCCGCTGGCCGGCGCGCTGGCCATGCAGGTGCAAAGCCTGGAACTGGGCGCGCCGCCGCCGTTGCAGGCCGTGCTGGCGTCCTACGCCGCGTTCTTCGAGCAGCTCGGCGCGCCGCCCGCCGAGAAAAAGGCCTGGTGGCAGCGCGAGAAAAAAGAGGCGGGCACCCTGCGCCCGCCGGACGACGCGACCTGGCAGGTGGCGCTCAACCAGCTGTGGCAGCGCGCCGAGCACGCCCACCAGACGTTCCTCGAAACGCACCAGAACCGCAAGCGCTACGTGGATTCGTTCGACCGGCCGGAACCCGGCGAATTCGCGGAACCGGATCCCGCCGCCGCCGATCGGCCCCGCACCCGCCTGCAGAAATACGTGGACGAATTCGAAGAGCGCCGCAGCCGCGAGGCGTTCTAGAGCAAATTCAGATTTACTGTGGCCGTTTTTGAACGGCCAGAGAGATCGGCTCACCCGGAGGGTTCGCCCTACCCCAAGC
>DDWR01000039.1 GCA_002347655.1 Verrucomicrobia bacterium UBA2281
ATTAATGGTGTCACTAGTTGTAATACATGAAAAGCGGGGGACGCCTTTAACAGACGGTTGATTCTGCCTAGGACAGGCGGTAATCCGGTCCGACGCCGTGCCGCGGCGTTTGCCAATCGATGTTGTCGAACGGGCACTTGAGGGTGCAGCAGCGGCATTGCACGCAGTTTTCCGCGCGGATGGCGATGGTTTCGCCCACGCCGATCGCATAGACGTTGGCGGGGCAGAACCGGGTGCAGGGGGCGGCATGGAGCCGGAAGCATTCGCGGCATTTCGCCGGATCGCGGATCTCGATGTGTTCGGAGGCGACGCGCGTGCGCAGGTGGGTCA
Organism: Verrucomicrobia bacterium UBA2281; assembly: GCA_002347655.1. Classification (GTDB taxonomy): domain Bacteria; phylum Verrucomicrobiota; class Kiritimatiellia; order CAIQIC01; family Lenti-01; genus Lenti-01. The sequence continues at coordinate 331 of DDWR01000039.1, forward strand.
GGAAGAGGTCGGAATCGAGCCCGAGATCGAGCGGTCCCTGATCGGCCGCGGCGGCGGGCGGCGCCGCTTGGCCGGCGGGGTTCAGGCAGGTGCGCTCGTCGCGCTGGGCGAGGCGGCCGGCGGGCAGGAGTCCGCGGGTCAGCCAGGCGAGGCCGGCGGCGGCCATGCCGACGGGCAGGCCGGCGCGAAAAGCCGCGCGGTAGTTGGGGGTGCGGCGCAGTCCCGCGAGGGAGGGAATGTCGTCCGAGCGGATCGGTCCACCACGTAGGATGGCGTCGGCGGCGGCCACGCCGGACTCGATCGCGAGATGCAGCCCCTTGAGTTCCATGACGTCGACGAGCCCCGCGGCGTCGCCGATGACCATGGCGCCGGGCGCGTTGAAGTTCGGAAGCGAATGCCAGCCGCCTTCGGGAACCAGCCGCGCGCCGTATTCGACGGCCCGGCCGCCGGCGACGTGCCGTTGCACGAGCGGATGCCGTTTCCAGCGGCGGAACAGTTCATGTGGGGAAATGCCGGGGTCGCGGTAGTCGAGCGCGAGCGCGAGGCCCAAGGCCACGTGGGTGGCATCGACGTGGTAAAGGAATCCCCCGCCGTAGACGCCGGAGCCGAGCGGATGGCCGAACGTGTGGAGTACCGTGCCGACGGCGGCCGGATTCGGCGGGATCTCGACGACTTCCTTCAGGCCGAGCCCGTGCGTCTGAAGATTTCTCCCGCGCAGCTCCGGATGCCGTGCGTAGAGTTCGCGCGAAAGCAATCCGGCGGGACCTTCAGCCAGGACGGTCACGGGCGCCAGCACGGTTTCATCGTGGGTGGCGACGCCGGCGACGCGATCGCCGTTCCAGATCAGGGCGTCGGCGGTCTGGCCGGTCAGGACGTCCACCCCGAGNNAGATCGCCGGCGATCTGGGCCAGCGCGTGGCCGAGGGCGGAGGCAGAAACAAGGGGTAGGCCTTTCATGCGCATCTTAGGCGGCACGAACGGCAGGCGGAAGGATGCATGCGGCGTCAGGGCGTGGAACGAGTCGCGGCCCACGATGGGGCCCAGGCGCAGGAAGGCGAATTCCGAAGGCGTGAGCAGGCGGCGCAGCGCATCGGTGCGCATCACCGCGCCGGAAAGGAGGTGGCCCCCCGCGTGCGCGGATTTTTCCAGCACGACGATGCGGCGGGATTCCTTGGCCTCGCGCGCGAGCCGGATGGCGCACGCCAGTCCCGCCGGTCCGGCGCCGACGATCAGGACGTCCGCCTTCAGATGGCTAGGGCTCGACTGCACTCCGGCAGGATAGCGCGCAACGGGCGGGGAAGACAAGGAACGATGCGGGGCGCTTAGGCGCGCGCCGCGGAGACAAGGACTTCGCCGGTCTCGGTTCGGCCGGGGGCGAGGACGCGGGCCGCGCCGGGGCGGTTCATGGATCCGGGCGGCGCCTGCCACGGTTCGTCGCAGAAGAACGGCTGGTCGGGCAGGGTGTAGAACTGGCGGAAGCGGAACGCCGGCGAGGCGGATTGCCGCAGCACGACGCCGTCGGGAAAGCGCAGGGTGGTGTCGCGGTCGTCGCCGAGTTCGAGCAGCAGTTCGTTGACGTCGACGTCGGCGATGGACGTCGGAAACGCCGGCGGGCGGGTGTCGGCGACGAGGTCGGTCTTGGTGGAATTGTAGAGGTGGCGGTTGACCGGCCGGGCGGCGAAGAGGGTCTGCTCCTTGCCGGCGCCGGGCGGCGGCGTGAGGAAATACGGATGGAAGCCGGCGTAGTAGGGCATGGGGGCGTCGCCCGCGTTGCGCACGGCAAGCCGGCAGGACAGGCCGGCCGCGGAGACGGCATAGAGCAGGTCCAGCTCGAAGGCGAAGGGATAGATCGCGCGCGTGGCGGCGTTGTCGGTCAGCCGCAGCCGCAGGACGTCGGGACGCGCGGCGTCGACGACTTCCCACGAGTGGCGCATGGCGAAGCCGTGGATGGGCAGGACGTAGGATCGGTCGCCAACGCGGTACTGGCCGCGGACGCCGTCCTGCAGCAGGCGGCCGCAGACGGGAAAGAGCGGCGGCAGGCCGCCGCGGAGCTCTTCCGTGGCGCGGGCCCAGAACCACGGATAGCGGAAAAGAGCTTCGGCGAGAACGCCGAGCCGCAGCGACGAGACGATGCCGCCGAGTTCGGGAACGATCTCCGCGCGGGTTGAGCCGTCGGACGAGACGATCACAAAGACGCGGCAACCTTCCTGGACGTGTTCCTGGGCCATGGCGGGGGATTCCTTCGGGCCGGGAGTTAACCAAACCCGCCGCGGCGGCATCAAGCGGGAGTTTCGGCGGGTTCTTCCGGCGGCAGTTTGGGATGGTACTGCCGTTCGTGGCGGTCGGCGCGGATCTTGACGTAGGCGCGCAGCGCGAGGTTGGCCGCGAGCCCGGCGACGAGGCCGGCCGTGCCCGCTTTCAGCAGCGTCCAGGCGACGGCGGCGGCGGCGACCAGCGCGAGCAGGCCGCCGAAAAACCAGCTGAAGACGACCCAGATCGCGCGGCCGATCTTGAGATCGGCGTCGCCGCGGGACATGGTGCGGTCGCCCATGCCGGTGGCGACGACGGCGGCAAACATGACGTAGGTGGTGGAAACGGGGAACCCGTTGCTGGAGGCGAAGGCGATGACGCTGGCGCTGACGGACATGATGACGGCCGCGCGCAGGGGGTCGAAGTGCACGCGCTTGCCGGTTTCGGTGCGCTGCGGGGGCGGGGCGAGATCGGGGCCGGCCGGGCGCAGGCGCAGCAGCGCCCGGGCGATCGCCTGGCACCAGCCCGGCGCGTAGAGCGCGATGTGGTCGAACTGGCTGCCGGTGTTGACCGCCGCGCGCGTGACGCGCTGGGCGCTTTTCGTGGTCATGCCCAGCACCAGCAGAAGGCCGCAGCCGGCCAGCAGCCAGACGGGCAGCGACATCTTCGTGGCTTCGGCGGTGCCGACGTCGGCGTGTTTCCAGAGCCAGAAGGCGGAGAGGCCCGGCGAGGCGCCGTTGGCGAGGTCGTTCTGGCCAAAGGCGAACGCCAGGCACAGCATGCCGAGGATGGCCAGGATCCCGAACAGGCGCTTCGTCAGGCGCTCCTGGAAGATCGTGGCGAGCACGTGGATGAGCAAGGTCGCGGCGCCCCAGGCCACGAGCAGGAAGCCGCCCATGCCGAGGCGCTCCACGAAATGCTCGCGGAACGCGGCGATGCACGGCACGGCCTTCATGCCCTTGAGGATCATGAACCACGACAGCCAGGTGAGCATCAGGCCGGCGATCCACGGGCCGTGCAGCAGCACGCGCAGATGGTCGGTGTGCTCGTCCTGGATGGCGGCGCGGAAAACGCGCTGCACGAGGAACCCGGCGATGCCGGTCAGAAGAATGGAAATGCCGATGGCGTTGAGGACGGAGCCGACCTTGCCCCAGTGGACGAGGCCGAGGGACAGCGAGACGCCCAGCGCGGCGCCGACGAGCTCGAAGATGAGCGAGGCCGTAGTGCTCACGGGCATGCCGTAGGCCGAGTAGGCGTGAAGCAGCGTCGTGTCCACGATGTAGGCCGAGACGTAGACGATCATGGCCTGGTGGAGCTGGAGCTGGCCGGGCTCGAAGATGCCCTTGCGGGCGGTTTCCATGACGGGGGAGGAAAACAGCGCGCCGGCGAGCACGGCGGCGCCCGCAAGCCAGACCGCGGATCGGTGCGACATGACGCGCGCGCCGAACACGCCGTTGATGAGGTTGGCGGCGTCGTTCTTGCCAACCTCGAGGCAATCCCACGCGAGCATGCCTACGGCGACGGCCATCAGCAGGGTAGCGAACTCCGGCATATGCGCTCCTTTTCGACCACAACACGTGGTTCGCCCGCGCACGGTAGCGGGGGACGGCGGGGAAGGCAAGCGAAAAAGTAAAACGCTTTACTTGTCTGGAGGATTAGGGGTTCGCCGCAGGAAGAGCAGGCCGCCGAACAGCGACCAGACCGTCGCGGCCAAATAGCCCAGCAACGAGAGCATCAGGGCCGGCCCCGGCAGGATGCCGAAAGGATGCAGCAACTGGACGTACAAGGTTTCGCGCACGCCCAGGCTGCCGGGCGTGAGCGGCACCGCGGCCAGAACCGTGATGATCGGAAAGACGACCAGCAAATCGGCCAAGGCCAGCGGCATTTCCAAGGCGCGGGCCAGGGCGGCCGTGGCGGCGGCCAGCAGGAGCAGATTGGCGATGGAGAGCAGCGTCGGCGCCAGCAGATGCCGGATGTTGCGCCGGAAAAAGTCCAAGGCTTCGATCCCGCGGCGCAGGAGAGGTCCGATGCGGCCGTGCGCCGCCAGGTGGCGCAGTCCCGGAAGCCGCGCAACGTCGGCGCGGATGAAAAACAGCGCGAGAAGCGCGAGGGTGGCCAGCAGGAAAACGCCCATCAGAAGCAGGGCCGGGCGCGCCTCCGGATGTCCGGCGAAAAACCGCAACCGGGGAACCAGCAGCGCGCACCCGAGCAGCAGCGTGACGACGAGCCCGATGGCGCGATCGAGGAACACGGAGGTAACGGCTTCGGCGCGCCGCTCGCCGTGGTCGTGCGCGGCGAAAACGGCGCGGGCAAGATCGCCGCCGCAGGCGCCGAACAGGAAGGCATTGAAGAACTGGCCGATGAAAAAGCCGCGGAAGGTGCGCGCGAACGAAGTGGGCAATCCCATCCGGCGCAGGAGGCCGTGCCAGCGGACGACGCCGGCCGCCAGCGCGGCGAAAGTCAGCGCGAGGGCGGCGGCGATCCATGCGGGATGCGCGCGGCTGGGGGCCAAGGCGCGGCGGACGGACTCCACCCCGACGGAACGGACGAGAAACGCGAGCAGCGCCAAGCCAAGCAGAAGACGCAGAAGCGGGGCCCAGCGGAAGCGGCCGGCCATGGATCAGGCTCCGGCGCGATGGTGGGCGAGAACGTCGGCGTAGACGGCTTCCAGGGTCTGGCGGAGCGGAATTTCCGGTTGCCAGCCGACGTGCGCGCGGATGCGAGCCGTGTCGTAGGCCGGTCGGTCCTCGTTGGGCCGGTAGAGGCGGGGGTCCACCTCGATCTGCGGACGCACCTGGGCGACGTCGCAGAGGCCGTCGAGCAGGTCGCGCACGGGGATCAGCTGGCCGGACGCGATGTTGTAGGCCAGCCCGCTCCGGCCCTGTTCCAGCAGCCGGACGTAGGCGCGGGCGACGTCGCGCACGTCCGTGAAATCGCGTCGCTGGTCGAGATTGCCGACGCGCATGAGCGGCGCCGCGCCGCCGGCGATGGCGGCCAACTGGGAGGCGAAGGCCGACGAAACGAAATCCTTGGATTGGCCGGGTCCGATGTGGTTGGACGGGCGGGCGACCATGACGTCGAGCCGATGGTGCGCGGCGTAGAGCAAGGCGGCATGGTCGGCGGCGGCCTTGGCGATGCCGTAGATGTTGTCGGGGCGGTAGGGGGCGTCCTCGGCCAGCGGGGCCGGGGCCGGATGGGAGCCGTAGACCTCGGCGGAGGTCACGGCGAGGATGCGCGCCGCGGGCCGGTGCTGCCGCACGGCGTCGAGGACGTTGAGCGTGCCGATGGTGTTGACGTGGAAGACGCGTTGCGGCTGGGTCCAGCCCAGGGGGACGAACGCGATGCCGCCCAAATGCAGGATGGCTTCGGGGGCGACCTCGGCCAGGACGGACGCGATCGAATCGGGGTCGCGGACATCCAGCGGCCGGTAGGTGGTCGTGCCGCCGGCGGGACTGCCGACGTCGCTGCCGACGGCTTCGTGGCCGGCCGCGCGCAGGGCGGCCAGGACGTGCCGTCCCGCGAATCCATTGCAACCGGTGACAAGGACTTTCATGGGAGAGGGTTCGGGGTTCGGGGTTCAGGGTTCAGGGAGCAAATCCGGAAAAGGTCGGGATTCCGAATGCGCATCATGGTTTTCCTGAACCCTGACCTCTGATCCCTGATCGCTTCTAGGCGGTGACCGTTTTCCCCATCTGCCGGTCCAGGTCGGCATCGACCATCCGGGTGACGAGTTGCTCGAAGGTGACTTCGGGCTGCCAGCCGAGCTGCGCCTTGGCTTTGGCGGGATTGCCGAGCAGGAGCTCCACTTCCGCGGGGCGGATGAATTCCGGATCGATGACGACGTAGTCCTCGTAGTTGAGGCCGACGTGCGCGAAGGCGATTTCCAGGAATTTGCGGACGGAATGGGTTTCGCCGGTGGCGACGACGTAGTCGTCGGCCCGGTCCTGCTGGAGCATCAGCCACATCGCGCGGACGTAGTCGCCCGCGAAGCCCCAGTCGCGCTTGGCGTCGAGGTTGCCCATGCGCAGTTCCTTCTGGGTGCCGAGCTTGATGCGGGCGACGGCGTCGGTGATCTTGCGGGTGACGAACTCCTTGCCGCGGCGGGGGGACTCGTGGTTGAAGAGGATGCCCGAGCAGGCGAAGAGGTCGTAGGATTCGCGGTAGTTGACCGTGATGAAATGGCCGTAGACCTTGGCGACGCCGTAGGGGCTGCGGGGGTAGAACGGCGTGGTTTCGGTCTGCGGGGTCTCGAGGACCTTGCCGAACATTTCGGAGGACGAGGCCTGGTAGAAGTGGGCCTTGGGGCAGACCATGCGCATGGCTTCGAGGACCTTGGTGACGCCCAAGGCGGTGAATTCGCCCGTGAGGACCGGTTGGCTCCACGAGGTGGGCACGAAGGACATGGCCGCGAGATTGTAGATCTCGTCGGGCTGGACGTCGTCGAGCAGCTTCACGAGCGAGAACTGGTCGAGCAGGTCGGCCTGGCGCAGGCTGATCTGGTCCTTGAAATGGGCGATGCGGTCGAAGGTCTCGGTGCTGGCCCGGCGCACCATGCCGGTGACCTGGTAGCCTTTGGACAGGAGCAACTCGGCCAAATAGGAGCCGTCCTGGCCCGTGATGCCGGTAATCAGCGCTTTCTTCATTTCATTTCTCCGCTCGGGGTCTTCGGTTCGGTCAAAGTCCACGTCGCGCGCAGATACTCGATCGCGCGGACGATCTGGTCGGTCGCCGTGTCCGGCGCCGGTTCCAAAACCAATACCTTATCCGGTCGCGTGAATTCCGCCAAGGCCGGAAAATCGACCTTGCCGAGCGGCGGCATGACGTGGTCCTGGCCGGGGGGGACGACGTCGTGGACGTGCATGCCGGCGACGTGCGGGGCCAGGCGCCGCAGCCAGCGCGAGGCGTTGATGAAACCGAGGTTCTCGCGGATCTGCGCGTGGCCGATGTCCCACCACAGGCGGATGCCGGCGCCGTGGAAGCGCTTCATGAGCTTTTCGGCCTCCAACTCGGTGGGAATGGCCTCCCAGGTGGGCAGGTTCTCGAGCGCGAGCTGCACGCCGGTTTCCTTCACGACGGGGACCAGCTTCTCGAGGCTTTCGGCCAGATACTCGAGTTGCCGGGGCGCCTTCTTGTCCCGGGTGATCTGGGCCTTGAGCTTGAGGTTCTCGTAGGGCGCTCCGAACTGCTCGCCGTGCGCGGCCATGCGCACGAGATCGAAGGAATACTTCGGCATGTCCACGTTGCCGGAGTGGCAGACGGCGACCCGGGCGCCGACTTCGGCGGCGAACCGCAGGGTGCGGGAAATGTGCGTGACGGCGTACTCGCGTTCGCGGCGGTCCCCGGATGCCGGGGTGTAGATCTCGGGATGGGGGCGGGGCGCGCCGATGGGCACGGGACAGAAGTTGTGGACGCTGTCGATGCGGATGGCGCCGGCGGCCACCATCGCCTTGACGCCGGGAATGAGTTCGGCCCGCAGGTCGTAGCCCAGCTCCGCCCGGTCGAGCCCCAACGCGAGGACTTCTTCGAGCAGGGCCTCGCCGGACGCGTGGCGCCCGGCGTTCCAGCGCGTGCTGATCGCCAGCGGGATCATTTCTCCGCCTGCGCCTGGATGGCCGTGATGGCCACGGNNGCGCGAGAGGTCGTTGACGGGCTTGCGCAGGCCCTGGATGACCGGGCCGATGGCCACGGCGCCGGCGGAGCGCTGCACCGCCTTGTAGGTGTTGTTGCCGGTGTTGAGGTCCGGGAAAATGAAGACCGTGGCGTGGCCGGCGACCTTCGAGTCGGGCATCTTGGTGCGGGCGACGCCCGCATCGACCGCGGCGTCGTACTGGATCGGACCCTCGAGGGGCAGGTCGGGGGCCATCCGGCGCGCGATGTCGGTGGCCTCGCGCACGCGCTCGACGTCCGCGCCGCCGCCGGAGGCGCCGGTGGAGTAGGACAGCATCGCCACGCGCGGCTCCACCCCGAACGTCTGCGCCGTGCGCGCGGAGGTGACGGCGATCTCGGCGAGCTGCTGGGCCGTCGGGTTCGGGTTGATCGCGCAGTCGCCGTAGACCAGCACGCGGTCCTTCAGGCACATCAAAAAGACGGACGACACGATGGAGAAGCCCGGTTTGGTGCGGATGAACTGGAGGGCGGGGCGCACGGTGTGGGCCGTGGTGTTGACGGAGCCGGAGACCATGCCGTCGGCCAGCCCCTTGTGCACCATCATCGTGCCGAAGTAGGAGACGTCGGCCATGATCGTTTCGGCCATGTCGGGCGTCATGCCCTTGGTCTTGCGCAATTCGTAGTAGGTCGCCACGAAATCGCGGAAATGCGGCGACTGCACCGGCTGGACGATTTCGACGCCGGGCAGGTTGAGGCCGAGGTGCGAGATCTTGTTGCGGATCTTGCGCTCGTTGCCGAGCAGGACGACGTCGGCGATGCCGCGCAGGAGCACCTGTTCCGCCGCGTAGAGGATGCGGTCTTCCTCGCCTTCGGGCAGGACGATGCGCTGGCGGGGCGACTGCGCGCGCTGGATCAGGCCGAACTCGAACATCTTGGGCGTGACCACGCCCGTCTTGGCCGTTTCCAGCAGGTCCACGAGCCGCTGCGTGTCCACGTGCGATTCGAACAGCGCCAGCGCGGAGGTGATCTTGCGGGTCGCTCCGGGATAGATGCGCGAATGCAGCCGGGCCACCGTCGTGACCGCCTCGAACGTCGGGGCCGGCACGGACAGGACCGGCACCATGTTCTTGACCTCTTTCAGGAGCGCCCCGACCGCGCCCGAGGGCTTGAAGCCGTTGGTCAGCACGATGCCCGCGATGTTGACCGGCTTGGCGGAGTTGAGCTTGAGCATCACGCCCAGCAGGTTGCCGAAGCGGTCGCCCGAAATGAACAGCAGCGCGCCGTCGCGCAGCTGCGACAGGAAGATTTCCGGCGAGGAGTCCGCCACGCTGTAGGACGTCGCCTGCAGGGAGTCGAGCAGATCCGGCCGGTAGAACGTCTCCGCGCCGAGGGCTTGGGCGACCTCCGACATCATCGGGGCGGCGAGGAGCGGATCCTCGGGGAGCGCGAACACGGGCAGGTCCGGATGCCGCGCCGTCCGCAGGAATGCCGGCAGTTCGTCGATGCGGTCGGCCGGGAAGCGGTTCAGGACGGCGGCCAGCACCTTGCAGTCGCCGTCCTGGAAGCTCTGCACCGCGAAATCGAGGTTGGCCATCTGGCCGTGCTTGCCGATCTTGTGGCCGTCCACCACCAGCAGCACCGGCGCATCGACGTTGCGCGCGATCTCGGCGTTGATGTTGAACTCGAAGGCGGACGTGTCGCCTTCGAAGTCGGACCCTTCGCAGACGACGAAATCGAAGCGGGCGGCCACCGCGTTGTACTTCGCCAGGATGCCGTCGAGCAGGGCGGAGGTCTTGCCGGCGCGGATCAACTCGGCCGCCTCGCGGCTGGTGTAGGCGAACGCCTGTTCGTAGGGCAGGTCGAGCCGGAAATGGCTGGTGATCAGCGCGAGGTCGTTGTCCGGCTCCGCGCCGCGCCGGTCGGCCGCGATGATCGGCCGGAAGAAACCGACGTGGCCGACCTTCTTGACCATCATTTCCATCACGCCCAGCGCGATGGCGGACTTGCCGCTGCTGGCTTCCGTCGCGGAAATATACACGTTGCGGGACATCGTTCGACCTTTCCAAACCCGCGCCGAAGGGGGCGGGGGCTGAATTGAGCGGCATCCTAGCGGTTCGCGGACGCCGATGCAAGGAAACCCGGCGGCGCGATCCGGTTCCGCAAAAGGGATTGCCCGGCGGCAGGGGGTCTGGTAGAACGACGGACCGGATGAAAATTGTGCTCACAGGCGGTTCCGGCTACATCGGCAGCGTCACGACCGAACTGCTGTGCGACGATGGCCACGCCGTGACCGTGTTCGACAACCTCGAGCGCGGCCACCGCGCCGCCGTCGATCCGCGCGCGCGCCTCGTCGTCGGCGATTTGCGCGAACCGGCTGCCATCCGCGACCTCCTGGCCGAAGTCCGGCCCGACGCCGTGGTGCATTTCGCCGCCTACGCCCTCGTGGGCGAGTCCATGCAAAATCCGCACCTCTATTTCGAGAACAACGTCGGCGGCGGCCTGAACCTGCTCGACGCCATGCTCCGGGCCGGCGTCCCGAAGATCATTTTTTCCTCCACCTGCGCCACCTACGGCCAGCCCGACGTCCTGCCCATGACCGAGACGTTGCCCCAGCGCCCGACCAATCCCTACGGCGAATCCAAGCTGATGTTCGAGACCGCCCTGCGCTGGGAACAGGAACGGCGCGGCCTCCAGCCCGTCTTCCTGCGCTATTTCAACGCCTGCGGCGCCACCGAGAAGTACGGCGAGGACCACGAGCCCGAAACCCACCTCATCCCCAACGTCCTCAAGGTGGCCCTCGGCCAGGCGCCCGCCGTGCCCGTCTTCGGCAACGACTATCCCACGCCCGACGGCACCTGCGTCCGCGACTATATCCACATCTCGGACCTGGCCCGCGCGCACATCTTGGCGCTCGGAAAAGACGTCGCCGGCCCGTTCAATCTCGGCACCGGCACCGGCTTCTCCGTCCAGCAGGTCGTCGCAACCTGCCGGGAGGTCACGGGCCATCCGATCCCCGTCGCGTGGTCGCCCCGGCGCCCCGGCGATCCCGCTTGCCTCGTGGCCGGCGCGGAAAAGGCGAAAAGCGTCCTCGGCTGGAACCCGCGCTATCCGGACCTGCGGACGATCGTCCAGCATGCGTGGAACTGGCACCGCGCCCATCCGCGCGGCTATGGGAAATAAAGACATGAGCACGGCCCCGGTTCAAAGCGATCGTTTCAAGGTGGACACCAGCCGGCCCCGCAGCCGGATGAAGATGCGCTCCAAGATCCGGCACGTCCTGGCCGTGGCGTCCGGCATGTTCCCGTTCATGGCGCTGTTCGTCTACGCCATGTCGCTGTTCCGGCTCCCCGCGCAGCGCGCGCCCTACTACAAGCTGATCGTCGCGTTCGTCGCCTGCGGCATGGTCTCCCTGATGCTCTACGCCTGGGCCCGGGCCGAAAAACAGCGTCGCCGCGAAGTCTCCGCCCGCAACCGCGAACGGAAATACCGCGAACGCGAAGAGGAACTCCGCCGGGAACGCGAGAAGATCCAGGCCCGGCGGGCCGCCGCCGCGGCCGCCCAGGCCCGGAATCCCGCGCCGGCGCCCGCGAAGGAGCGCTGATGCCCCGTCGCTCCGCCGCCCGTTCGGGCATGGCGCTGATCCTCGCGCTCGCGGCGATCGCGCTCGGCGGCGGGCTGGCCCTCTACCTGCAGGCGCGGGCCGCGGCCTTGGCCCGCGCGGAACGGTCCGAACTGCTGCGCGAACGGCTGCGCGTCGCCGCCGCCGAAGCCGCGCGCGAGGCCCTCTGGATCCTGGCCGCGGACGAAGACCTCGCCGTGGACCATCTCGGCGAAGACTGGGCCCGGCCTCGCGAAACCAACCGCGCCGACGGCGTCTCCACCTGGGCCGTCGTCGAAGACGCTGGCCGTTTCATCAACTGGAACAACCTGGCCGCCTCCAACCGGACCGCCCGCGACGCCCGCGAAATCCTGCTCGACCTGATGATGTTCTGCGGCGATTTCGACGCCGCCGTCCGCGTCGATGCCCTGCAGGATTTCATGGACGCGGACGAAGAGGGGACCTACGAAGCCGATTTCTACCGCGTCGGCGACGCACCCTATGCGCCGCCCAACCGCGCGCTCTGGGCTCCCGCCGAACTGCTGCGCGTCCACGGATTTTCCGCCGAGCTCTTCCGGCCCCGGCCCCGGACCGATCCCGACGACCCCACCGGCGGCGATCTCTCCGCCGCGACCGTGCTCGTGCCGCAGCCGCTGGCGGCGCCGATCCCCGTCAACGTCAACACCGCTTCCCGCGACGTCCTGATGGGCGTGAGCGGCCTGCGCCAGGAAGACGCCGTGCGGCAGATCCTGGCGCTGCGCCAGGTGCAGCCGTTCGAAACCCTCGCGACGATGTTCACGGCCTATCCGGAAGTGGCCGCCGTGCTGGAAGGCAGCGTCGGCACCGCCAGCGCCGTTTTCCGCGTGCGGGCCCGCGCCGCCGCGGATGGCCAGCACCGTACCGTGCTGGCCTGGGTCGAGCGCGATCCGCGCACCGGCGACGTCCGCATCCTCCAGTGGCTGGAAGGGGAGGGCTGAACCGTGGCGGACGGATTCAAGACGGCCTACGGGCTGGACGTGGCCGGCGGCCGGCTGGTGCTGGCCCGCTGCGGCCGGCGCGGGGCGCCGCAGATCGTCCTGGCCGCCGCCGCCGATTCCGATGAAGCGCGCCGCGCCTGGCAGGCCGCGGCGGCCGAAGCCGCGAAAGGCGCCGCCGCGCTGGCCGTCGCCGCGCCCGCCGCGTTGACCGCCGTGCGCCGCCTGCGCGCGCCCTTCGCGTCCGTCCGCAAGGCCGCCAAGGTGTGGCCCGCGCTGCTCGACGTGGAACTGCCCTTTCCGGTGGAAAGCGCCGCCTGTTCCTACGGCTGCCCCCGCGTCGAAAACGGCGGCACCGTCGCCGTGGCCGCGGCGCTGCGCCGCCACGATCTCGCGGCCTTCCTCGATACCAGTCGCGCCGCCGGCGCCGAGCCCACCCATTGCGACGCCGAAGCGCTCGCCCTGTGGAGCCAGTTCGTCGCCGAAGCGCCCCCCGCGCGGGCCGACGGCGCGCGCGCGCTGGTCTGGCTCGGGGCGGACCACGTCGCCGTCGTGCGCGGCCGCGGCGCGGAATTCATGGCCGCCCACGTGTTGCGCGCGTCGCCGCTGGCGGACGATCCGCAGGCGTTCGCCGCGTTGTGGGCCAGCCGCGCCCGCCAGATTTTGTCCGCCCACCTCGCGGAAACGGGCGCGGCGGAACTGGATCTCTGGTGGGCCGGTCCCGGCGCCGAAGACGAGACTCGGCTGGCGGAACTGCGCCGGGCGCTGCCGCCGGAAATCGCCTGTCGCCACGAAACCCATCGCCAGCCGGCTTCGTTCCTGGCGCAAGCCCTGGCCCGCCGCGCGGCGGACGGATCCGGCGTCAATTTCCGCACCGGCGCCGCCGCCCATCCGGCCGTCGTTCGCGTCCAGGCGCGGGCGCGCCGGCGGGCCTATCTCGGCGTGGCCGCCGCCGCCGGGCTCGTGCTGGCGCTGAACCTCGTCGAGACCGCGGCCCGTCGCGGCCGCCTCGCCGCCGTCCAGCGGGAACTGGCTGCGCTCGCGCAGGCCGTCGCCGGCGAAGCCGTGCCCCGCGGCCAGGAAAGCCTGATGGTCGAACGCGCGATCTCCCGCCGCGACGAAGAAACGAAACCGTTCCGCGTCGCCGCGGATCCCGCCGGCATGGAAACCCAGCTCGCGCGCGTGATGGAGGAAGCCGCCGTCCTCGGCGTCGAAATCTCCCAGCTCGGGCTTTCGCCCGCGGCGATTTCCCTGCGGGGCGCCGCGCCGAATCTGCCGGTCGTCGAAGCGTTCGCGGACCGCTTGGGATCCGCCGGCTGGACCGTCCAGTCGGAAACCTCCGGCACCGCGCCCGACGGCCGCCCGCAATTCATCCTGAAAGGCATGGTGCGCCATGACGGCTGAACGCGTTTGGAAAGGGCTGGCCGTGGCGCTGGCCGCGCTGGCGGCCGCCGCCACGCTGCAGACGGCGCTTTCCGCGCCGCGCCACCGCGAACTGCTTGCGCGCAAGGATGCGGATCTGGCCAAGATCCGTTCCTTCGCCGGCCGCTGGGCCGCCGAAGACGCTTTGCGCGCCGATTGGGACCGCCGGCAAGTCGCGCAACCCGCCGACTTGGCGGACCTGGCCGTCCATGCGCTCGGCGTCGGCGCGGCGAAAGTATCGCCCCGCTCGCCGGTGCCCGCCGCCGGCGGCTGGCAGCGCCGCGAAGCCGCCGTCGAACTGCCGGCTGTCGCCTACGGCGAGGCCGCGACGTTCCTCGCCGCCGCGGCCGCCGCCGAGCCGCCCTGGCGGCTGCGCGAGATCGAGATCCGTCCCGCCGCCGAAGCGGGGCGGGGCGCCCTGTCGCTCGTGCTCGAAACGCTGGAAAAGAAGCGCCCGTGACGCTAGGATGGGCCCGATGAATGCCATCCGGACCATCGTCGCGCGCCGCGAGCTGCTGTGGAACCTCACGGCCCGCGAACTGAAGCAGCGCTACAAGGGTTCGATCCTCGGCTTCCTCTGGACCGTGCTGACCCCCCTGTTCATGTCGGCGATCTACGTCTTTTTCCTGCGCCTGCTGGCCCGCGGCGTGCCGATGGCCGACATCCTCATCGGCGTGTTCGCCTGGCAATACACCACCCAATGCGTGCAGGGCGGCCTGACCTGCGTGACCGGCAGCGCCAACCTCGTCAAGAAAGTCGCCTTCCCGCGCGAAATCCTCCCGCTGAGCCAGGTCGCCGCCAACGGCATCGGCTATCTGCTTTCGCTGCTCGTCCAGTTCCCGATCCTGGCCGTCCTGCTGTGGCAAGGCGGCTCGGGCTTTTCGTCGCACTGGCCGCTGTTCCTGTTCTGGATGGCCTGGCAGACCGTCTTCAATCTCGGCTTGGCCCTGCTGGTCGGCGCGCTCAACGTGAACTTCCGCGACACCCAGCATCTCGTCGGCGTCGGCCTCAGCGCGTGGTTCTTCCTGAGCCCGGTCATGTACAACATGGAATTCGCGCGCCACCTCGCCGCCAGCTGGCCGTGGGCCGTGAGCCTGCTCTACGCCAACCCGCTGGCGCCCATCCTCAACGGCTATCGCGCCGCGCTCCTGCCCGGCGCCGCCGCCGGCTTCCCGCCCGCCGCGTGGGTCGGCTTCGCGCTGGCGCCCCTGACCCTCCTCGCCGGCGCGCTCGTCTTCCGCCGCCTCCAGAAAAATTTCGCGGATTTGCTGTGACATGACCCCCGCCATCGAAGCCGTCAACCTCGGGAAATGCTACGTGAAGCAGGGCACGGGCCTGCCCACGCTGTTCAACGCCGTCACCGGCGGCTTGCGCGGCAAGAAAGAGCCGTTCTGGTGCCTGCGCGGCGCGAATTTCGAGATCCCCGCCGGCCGCACCATCGGCGTCATCGGCCCCAACGGCTCCGGCAAGAGCTCGCTGCTGGGGCTGACCGCCGGCACCATCGCCCCGACCGAAGGCCGCGTGCGCACGCACGGGCGCATTTCCTCGCTCCTCGAACTCGGCGCCGGCTTCCACTCCGAGCTCAGCGGGCGCGAGAACGTCTACCTCAACGCCGCGCTCCTCGGCATTCCCCGCGAGACCGTCCGGAAGAAATTCGACCGCATCGTCGATTTCGCCGAGCTGCGCGACTTCATCGACATGCCCGTCAAGCACTACTCCAGCGGCATGTACGTCCGCCTCGGGTTCGCCGTCGCCGTCGAGGTCGATCCCGACATCCTGCTGATCGACGAAGTCCTCGCCGTCGGCGACATTTCCTTCCAGCTCAAGTGCCTCGACCGCATCCGCGACTTCCAGAAACGCGGCAAGACCATTTTGTTCGTGAGCCACGCCCTGCAGACCGTCGAGGAATTCTGCCACGAGGCCTTTTTGATCCACCGCGGCCGGCTGGTCGAGCGCGGCGATCCGGGCGACGTCATCCTGAAATACGTCCGCTCCTACATGGGCGAGGGCGGGGGCGTCTTCACGCAGGAATACGGCTCGCGCGAGGTCGAACTGGGCGCGATCCGCCTGCTCGACGCCGCCGGCAACGACGCGGCGACCTTCGCGTCCGGCGAAGCCCTGACCATCGAAATCCCCTACGTCGCCCCGCGCCGCATCGAAAAGCCCGTGTTCGGATTTTCCATCAAGACCGCCAACGGCATGTACGTCTATGGTTCCAACACCCAGACCGCGGGCGTCGCGATCCCCTTCGTCGAAGGGGCCGGCACCGTGAAGCTCCGGTTCGCCCCGTTGCAGCTCATGCACGGCAACTATTTCCTCTCGCTCTCCGTCCATTCGTGGGACCACCTGGTGCAGTACCACCGCCGCGAGGACTGGGTGCCCTTCGCCGTCCGCAACGCCGTCGGCGATCTCGGCCTCTGCCGCCTCGACGCGCGCTGGATACCATAGCCTCCGCAACGTTTTTACGTGCTACGTAAAACCGCGCGAAAGTTTTTACGTTCTACGTAAAAATCAGTTTTTACGTGCTACGTAAAACTACGCCCGGCGCGCCGCGGCGAGCAGTTCGGCGGCGTGGCGCAGGGCCACGCTGGTGGATTCGCGGCCCCCGAGCATCCGCGCCAGCTCGTCCACCCGCGCCGCTTCGTCCAGCGGCGCGACGGCCGTGTGCGTGCGGCCGTCCCGGACGGACTTGCGCACGGCGAAATGGTGCGCGCCGCACGCCGCCACCGGCGGCAGGTGGGTGATGGCGACGACTTGCCGCCGTTTCGCCGCCTGCGCCAGCTTCCGGCCCACCGCGTGCGCCGTCTCGCCGCCGACGTTCGCGTCGATCTCGTCGAACACCAGCAGCGGGATCTGGTCCGCTTCCGCCAGCACGACCTTGAGCGCCAGCATGACGCGCGAGATTTCGCCCGACGACGCGATGGCCCGCAGCGCACGCATCGGCTCGCCCACGTTCGGCGCGAAGCCGAACTCGGCGCGGTCCAGGCCCGTCGCCGCCGGTTCGTCGGTCGGCAGCAGCTCGATGCCGAAGGCCCCATGCTCGAAGCCGAGCGCCTTCAGTTCCGCGGTGATGGCCGGGGCCAGCTTCTCCGCCGCGGCCGCGCGGCGCTTGCGCAGCGCCGCGCCCAGCGCTTGCAGCTCCTTTTCGACGGCCGCGAGTTCCTTTTGGACGGCGGCTTTCTGCTCGTCGCGGCTGCGCAGATCCTTCAGGCGCGCGCGGGAGGTCTCCAGCGTGGCGAGGATTTCCTCGACGGATCCGCCATACTTGCGCTTGAGCTTGTCGTAGGTCGCCAACCGCTGGTCCAGCCATTCGAGGCGCGCCGGATCGGCGTCGATGTCCGACAGCTCGCGCTGGATGGAAACGGACAGCGCGGCGAGGGCGTCGGTGGGGGCGCGAAGCTCGGCGGGCCAATCCTGCGCGGCGGGCATCAGCCGCGCGAGTTCGTCCAGCGCCTTGCGCGCGGGGGCCAGCACGGACAGCGCCGCGTTCTCGTCCTCCGAAACCGCCTGCACGACCTGCTGGCCCAGCTCCAGGATGCGCTGCGCATGGCCCGCCGTCTGCTGTTCGGCGCGGACTTTCTCTTCTTCGCCCTCGACGGGTTCGGCTTCTTCGATCTCCTTCACGCGATAGGCCAGCAGATCGATCTGCGCGGCGAGATCGCCGACGTCGCGCGACAGTTCCTCGCGCCGGGCCAGCAGGGCTTCCCATTTCGCGAAGGCGGCATCGTAGGCCGCGCGTTCCTTGTCGGCCTTGGCGAAGGCGTCCAGGATGTCGAGTTGGGCGGCCGGCTGGAAGAGCGACTGGTGATCGTGCGGTCCGTGCAGGTCCACCAGCCGCGCGCCGAGGCGCTTCAAGAGGGGCAACGTGACCGGCGCGTCGTTGACGTAGGCCTGGCCGCCGCCCGCCGCCTTCACCGCGCGGCGCAAAATGAGCTGGCCATGGTCGCACGGCTCCAGGCCGGCTTCTTCCAGGAGGGCGTCGATGGACTTGGGGGTTTCGAGATGGAACGTAGCTTCGACGACGCATTGCGCTTCGCCGGCGCGGACGGCGGAGGTGTCGGCGCGTTCGCCGAGCAACAGGTACAGCGCGCCGATCAGGATGGATTTGCCCGCGCCCGTTTCCCCCGTCACCACGTTCAGCCCCGGCGCGAACGGAATGCTCGCTTCTTCCACCAAGGCGAGATTCTTCACTCTCAACAGCGTCAGCATGCGGGGCAGGATAGCCGAAGCCCGGCGCGCGGAAAAGAGCGGAATTGATCTAGGTGGGGACGCCTCTCCGAGGCGTCCGTCCAAATTCTTACGGACGGCTCGGAGAGCCATCCCTACCTAGTCATGCATTCCCCAAACGAAGGACCATGCCTCGGGTTCATTCACGAGACCTTTACGGACCGGATTCTGACGGATGTAATGGGCTTTTTCGTGATATTCCTGGGTCGTCCGGATGCGGTGCTCGAAAAAGTCGCGTTGCCAGCGGATACCCATCGCCCGCGCCGTCCAGCGTTTCCACTTGGGCAAAACGATGTTCGGTCCGGAAGATCGGGAAAAGCTGGCCAGCAGGTGCAGGTGATCCGGCATGAGCAGAAACAGGTGCGGCCACCATTCGTTTTGCCGCGCGTAATGCCGGGCGCCTTCCCACAAGCGAAGGGGGCGGTCTTGATCCAGCAGGGAAGCGCCGCCGCGTTCTTGCGTGTTCAGCGTGATGAAGAACACGGCATCTGCCGCAACCCATGGCGGCACTTCGTGAGGCAGGCGTTTACGTTGCGGGAGCTGGATGCCCATCTCGTTGACTTCCGTTCTCATGGTTTCGCTGTAGGGACGCCTCTCCGAGGCGTCCGGCCGAATTCCTGCGGACGGCTCGGAGAGCCGTCCCTGCCGCTCGGAATCGAAATTGCCATGCGACAGACGGCATGGTAGCCGTCCCCACCTCATTTGTCCCGGCCGAGAACCGCGACCAGTTCATTCCGCGAGCCGCCGGCGGCGTTCGGAACGGGGACCGTCGCGACGGAGACGACGTGCCAGCCCTGCGCGGCGCAGGCGTTGAGGGCCGCTTCCAGCTTTTCGGGAGCGAACGCGCCGGCAAACCGCTCGTCCCGTTGCGTCAGGACCTTGTATTCCTTGAGCCGGGACGGTTTCCGGGCGGCGCCGGCCGGCACCGGCATTTTCAGCTTGGGCACGGGCCGGGGCAGCGGCGGCGGCGGCGCGGGCAGGCTCACGGGCGCCTTCTGCGCTTCGACGGTCTCGCCGCAAACGGGACAATCCAGCAACTGGCCCAGCATCTCGCCCGGGGCCTCGAGCGCTTCGCCGCAATGGATGCATTTGAAGTGGACGTTCGGCATGGTCATGGCCGGAAGCATACCGGAGCGCCGCGCGGATTCAATGGCGAAAACGAATAGAAGATGAACCCTTGCCGGAAAACGGATTTCGGCCGCCGACAAAAAAGCGCCGCCCGTTGCCGGGCGGCGCGGAAAGGCGCGGCGGAATTATTTCCGCTTGGCCTTGGCTTTCTTGGCGACCTTCTTGACCGCTTTCTTCACGACCTTCACGGCCTTCTTGGCTTTGCCCTTGGCCTTCTGCACGACCTTCTGGACGGCCTTCTTGGCCTTGGCGGCTTTCTTCGCGGGCTTCTTCACGGCGGGCAGGGCGGCGACGTCCAGCACGCGCTCCATCGGGTACTGCATCAGGTCGGCGAGGGTGCCGGTCACGTCCTGCATGCGGTTGGTCAGCATCATGGCCGCGATGACGTAGGGCTTGTAGCCGGCTTCCTTGTAGGTCGGGATGCGGTACTTCTCGAAGACGCTGGCGGAGACTTCGCCGGCCTTGCACGAGACGTCGGTGATGTCCGCCGGCAGGCAGTGCATGTAGAGGGCGGAGCCGTTCTTCGTGAGCTTCATCTTGGCTTCGTCGCACTCCCAGTTCTTGAACTCGGCGTTGTGGGCGAGGCAGGTCTTCTCGAGCTCCTTGAGCCCGTCCTTGTCGTTGGCGTTGAGCAGGTCGGTGCGCTTCTGCATGACGTGGTAGGGCGCCCAGGACTTGGGATAGACGATGTCGGCGCCGGCGAAGGCTTCTTCCATGGAGGCGACCTGCTTGAACGAGCCGCCGCTTTCCTTGGCCTGCCGGCCGGCGCGGGCGACGACGTCGGGGATGAGATCGTAGCTCGGCGGGTGCGCGAGGGTGACGTCCATGCCGAAGCGCGTCATCAGGCCGATGATGCCCTGCGGGACGGACAGCGGCTTGCCGTAGGACGGGCTATAGGCCCAGGTCATGGCGATCTTCTTGCCGCGGAGGGCTTCGAGGGACCCGAAGTGCTCCTTCAACCAGCACAGGTCGGCCATGGACTGCGTGGGGTGGTCGATGTCGCACTGGAGGTTGACGATGCCCGGCCGCTGGGGCAGCACGCCCTGCGCGTAGCCGTCGTCGAGGGCTTCGCCGACTTCCTTCATGTAGGTGTGGCCGGCGCCGAGGAACATGTCGTCGCGGATGCCGATGATCTGCGTCAGGAACGAGATCATGTTGGCGGTTTCGCGGACGGTTTCGCCGTGGGCGATCTGCGACTTGCCTTCGTCCAGATCCTGGACGGCGAGGCCGAGCAGGTTGCTGGCGGAGGCGAAGGAGAAGCGCGTGCGGGTGGAGTTGTCGCGGAAGTTGGAGATGGCCAGGCCCGTGTCGAAGACGCGCAGCGAGACGTTCGCCTCGTAGAGCTTCTTCAGGAGTTCGGCGGTCTGGAGGATGAGCTTGAGCTCGGGCACCGACTTGTCCCACGTGAGCAGGAAGTCCTTGCCGGTCAGGCTGGCGTTCAGCTTTTCGATGGCCTTGAGCATTTCAATGGCGTTCATGTTTTCGGTGTGTCCTTCTTTTGGTATTAAAACGGGTGGATGCTACCCAAGGCGGCGCGCGCGCGCAATCCCGGAAAGCAGGGAAAGTGGAACGGGCCGTCGAAACGCTTGACGACGCGGCGCTTGGCCGAGGGCCGAAACGGGTTGTTGCAACGGCCCCCGCCGGGGCCGGCCACAACAGATCCGAGAATGCGTGCTTACAGCCGCTCGATGTCCGCGTTTTCGCGGAGCTGGACGAGGGCGGCGATCTTGGGGACGTACATGCGGGTTTCGGCGGGCAGCTTGTCGTGGATGTCGTCGAACGTCCGCCCGCCGGTCTTGCCCAGGACGCCGGCGACGCGCCCTTGGCCGCAGTTGTAGGCCGCCAGCGCCAGCGGCCAGTCGCCGAAGCGGCGATGCAGGAGCTTGAGATACTTGGCGGCCGCGCGCGCGTTTTTCAGGGCGTCGAGCCGCTCGTCCTGCGGCGTCAGGCTGAGGCCGAACTGCTGGGCGGTGGCCGGCATGAACTGGTAGAGGCCCACCGCGCCCGCCGGGCTGCGCGCGGCGGGATTGAACGTGGATTCGGCCTCCGCTTGCCAAACGAGCGCGGCCGGGACGCCTTCCGCTTGGAACGCGCGCTTCAGATCGGGCAGCAGCGCGGCGGACCGCGCTGGCGCCGGCCGGTTCGCCAGCTTGCGCAGCCAGACCTGTTTGCTCTCCACGTAGCGGTTGCGGGCTTGGGCGACGTCGGCCGGAGCGGGTTCGGCTTTCGGCGCGGGTGCGGGCCGGGCTGCGGGCGCGGGCTCCTTCGGATGCGGAACCAGCGGCGGCTGCGGCGTCGATGGGTGCGGAACCAGCTTGGGCTGCGGCTCCTTCGGATGCGGAATCAACGGCGGCTGCGGCGTGGTCGGATGCGGAATCAGCGCCGGCTGGGGCGTCGTCGGGTGCGGCGGCAAGGCGGGCTTCGGCGCGGGGACGGCCCGTTCCACTTCGGCGGCCATGTCGATGTAGTCCATCCGCGCCTCGAGCCAGTCGGCATAGCCCTGGCGGTCGGGATCGGCGCGCAGCCGCGCGAGCGTCTGCCGCGCCTGCGGTCCGTACGCGGCGAGGGATTCGAGGCTTTCGCCGTTCAACGCGGCCTGCAGCGGCGCGAACAACCCGGCCACGTCCGCCGCGGAAATGAACTCGTAGCGGTCGCGGACGGATTCCGGCGCCACGCGGTCGAACACCGCCTGGCCGGTGTCGGCCATCCGCTCGTAATCGAGTTCCCAGTCCTGCAGGAAAGCGGGCGCGGAGACGCCCGGCGCCAGGACGAGCACGGCGGTCGCGATTGCGCTGGACCGGATGGTTTTCATGTCACCACGGCAAACGATACCCCGGCCCGAGCGAAAATGCACTCTCGACGTGGCGCACGACCGGTTCCGGGCCGTCCGGCTGGCCGACGACTTCGACGACGTCGAAGCGGATGTGCGCGGGCTTGGCCTTCACGCGGTGCAGATAGCGCAACGCCGCTCGGCCCAGCGCGCGCCGCTTGGCGCGGTCCACGGCGGACGCCGGCCGGCCGTAGTCTTCGTTCCGGCGCGTCTTGACTTCCACGAACACCAGCGCGTCCGGCGCGGGCGAACGGACGACCAGATCCAGCTCGCCGCGCGAGCCGAAGCGGACGTTCCGGCCAAGGATCCGGTAGCCGCGCCGCGCAAGATAGTCGGCCGCGACCTGCTCGCCCCACGCGCCGGCGCGATGGGCGGCGGGGCGCGCATCCCGTTTTTTCCGGAGCAGCGAAAAAGGCCAGGGCAGGCGCATGGTCAGAACTCCAGGGAAAGCTGGGCGACGGGCGCGAAGCTCCGGCGGTGGGCGGGACAGGGGCCGTGGCGGCGCAGGGCGGCCAGATGCGCCGCCGTGCCGTAGCCCTTGTGGCGCTCGAACCCGTAGCCCGGATAGTCCGTCGCCAGCGCGACCATCAGCCGGTCGCGCGTCACCTTGGCCATGACGCTGGCGGCGGCGATGGACAAACTCGCCGCGTCGCCGCCGACGATCGCGCGGTGCGGCACCGGCAGGCCCTGGACCGGCAGGCCGTCCACCAGCGCCAGCTCCGGCGGCGGCACCAGCTGCGCGACGGCCCGCGCCATGGCCAGATGCGTCGCGCGCAAGATGTTCAGGGAATCGATTTCCGCGACGGAAGCCGAGGCCACGCCGATCCGCGCGTGCGGACAGGCGGAAAGCAGGGCATGGAAAAACTCCCGGCGTTTGGCCGGGAGCCTTTTCGAGTCGTCGAGGCCCGCGAGGGATTTCTCCGCTTCGGCTTCGAGGAATTCCCTTTCGAAAACGATCGCGGCGGCCACGACGGGGCCCGCGAGGGGCCCGCGGCCGGCTTCGTCCACGCCGGCGACATGCAAAAGGCCCCCGGTCCAAGCTTCCTGTTCGAAGCGGAGCACGGGGGCCGGGAGCCGGACGACTATTCCTGGACTTCTTTCAGGCGGCTCTGTTTGCTGGTCAGCTTGCGCATGTAGTAGAGCTTGGCCCGGCGGGCCACGCCGCGGCGCTCGACTTCGACCTTGGCGACGTAGGGGGAGTGCACGGGGAACACGCGCTCGACGCCTTCGCCGAAGGAGATGCGCCGGACCGTGAAGGTCTCGTTGGCGCCGCCGCCGTCGCGGGCGATGACCGTTCCCGCGTAGACCTGGATGCGCTCCTTGTCGCCTTCCTTGATCTTCACGTGGACGCGCACGGAGTCGCCGACCGTGAATTCAGGGGCCTTTTCCTTGAGCTGGCTCTGTTCGATTTTTTCCAAAAGGGCAGTTTTCATGGGGGATACCTTCTTCCTTACAAACGAGCGGGCATCATAGGGGTTTGCCGGTCGGCGTCAAGGGCGGAATCGGACCCCGGCGCGGAAAGGCTTGTTTTCCCCGAGGAGCGGCGGCAGTATTCCGAGCCTTGGAAGGCGGGCCCATAGCTCAGTTGGTCAGAGCGGAAGACTCATAATCTTTTGGTCGCAGGTTCAAGTCCTGCTGGGCCCAGTTTTTCCCGCCGGAGCGCACCGGAATGAAGCGGGGGCGAGGCAGGCGAACAAGATGCACCTGGTAGACGGCATTCCGGTTTGGGGCGACCCGATCGAACCCAACGCGCTGAAGCAGATCCAGCGCTGCGCCCGCACGGCCGACCGCGCCGCGCTCATGGCGGACCATCACAAGGGCTACGCCGTGCCCATCGGCGCCGTGGTGGCCTATGCCGACAAGATCAGCCCCTCCGGCGTCGGCTACGACATTGCTTGCGGCAACAAGGCCGTCCGGACCGACGCCCCCGGGGCCGACGTGCGCCAAAACATCGGCCGGATCATGGACGCCGTGTTCGAAAACCTGACCTTCGGCATCGGCCAGAAAAACCGCGTGCGGGTGGATCACGAGTTGTTCGACGACGAAGCGTGGAAACTCGACGCCGTGCGGCCGCTGAAGGACTTGGCCCGGGACCAGCTCGGGACCGTCGGCGGTGGGAACCATTACGTGGACATCCTGGTGGACGAACGGGACCGGGTCTGGATCGGCGTCCATTTCGGCTCGCGCGGGCTGGGCCACAAGACCGCCACGTGGTTCCTCGAACAGGGCGGGGCGAAGGACGGGATGGACGTGGATCCGCTGGTGATTCCGGCGAACTCGGCGCTGGGCGCGGATTATCTCGCCTGCATGCATCTGGCCGGACGCTACGCCTACGCCGGACGCGACTGGGTCTGCGCGGAAACCGCGCGGTTGCTGGGCTGGAAGATTCTGGAAGAAGTGCACAACCACCACAACTTCGCCTGGCGCGAAACCCACGGCGGGGAAAAGCTCTGGGTCGTGCGCAAAGGCGCCACGCCGGCGTTTCCGGGGCAGAAGGGCTTCATCGGCGGCTCGATGGGCGATATCAGCGTCATCGTCGAAGGCGTCGCGAACGATCAGGCGAAATGGTCGCTCTATTCCACGGTGCACGGCGCGGGGCGCACGATGGGACGGATGGAAGCCAAGGGCAAGTTCGACCGCCGGACGGGCAAATGCCTAAGGCCGGGGAAGGTCACGCCGGAGATGATGCGCCGACGCGTGGAATCCTTCGGCACCGAACTCCGCGGCGGCGGCCTCGACGAATCCCCGCACTGCTACAAGGACCTGCAAACCGTCCTCGCCGCCCACGCCGGCACGATCAAGGTTTTGCATGCCTTGCGGCCGATCGGGGTGGCCATGGCCGATACCGAGGATCCGTATCGGGATTGAGGGGCGGGGCGAGAAGCCGGCGGGATTCGGGCGGGTAAACTCAATATCCAATATTCAATAAACAATCTTCAATGTTCAATTGAGCGGGTAAAGAATAGCGAAAATGCATGGGCGGGTCAATGGCGCAAGGGGCTGCGGGTTTGGGGAATAGGACCGGAATAGGGCGCGGGCGGGCCGGCCGAACATGCGCGCGAGGTCGGCTTTATGCCGGTTCTGGGGCGCCACGTAATGCCGATCTCGTAAAAGGGGGCTCCCGCGAGGTATTTTTCGACTGAATACGACCGCGAAAGGCGTTTTCGGGGCTGAAAATGGCTCGCAACGGGGCTGAAGGGGTGGTCCGAGGTCGGAGGAGGACTGAAAACGGGGGGATGATCGCGAAAATGGGGCACGAAAGGGTCCGACAGGCCCATTTGCGTGAATTTGCGTTCATTTGCGGTCCATTTTGGGCGTTCGGAGGGCTCTGGAGGGCCTGAAAAGGCCGATTTTGACCGCAAATGGACGCGAATGGACGCAAATGGGGATAGGAAACAGCCCAAACGGAGATTTCAGCAGGAAAACAGGAAATTTGCATGAAAACAGGATGGGGAACGGGGTCTTATCGTGTTTTCCTGTGTTTCCTGTTTTCCTGCTTGGTCGGGGGATCGGATGGCGGTTGGGACGCGGCGGGTTGGGTCAACGCGCCCTACCGGTCGAAGTTGTTGCAGGCCCGGGCGTTGACCGGGCTGGATCGGACAGCCCGGACGGCTCGAAGAGCCGTCCCTACCGTATCGGACTTTTAGGAACGGTCGAACAGCCTCCTCTCGCAAAGAACACACAGGGCGCGGAGAAGCGTTGGAAATGGCGAGGCTTCTTGGCGGACTTGGCGCGCTTGGCGAGAGAAGGATTTCGGATCGCGGATCAGCGCTTGCGCTGGAGGGTGCCGCTTTTCGGGGCCTTCTTTTGGGAAGGATGGGGCGTGGCGGCGGATTTCTTGCGGGCGGGCTTGGATTTCGCCTTGTTGACGGGGCGGACGGGGCGGCCTTCCATGTAGCCGCGGTAGCCGACGGGCTCGAGCTGGAAGCGCGGGGCGTCGTCGTCGGCCCATTCGTAGCCGTAGAGTTCGGGCTGGTAGGTCTTCATGACGTCCCAGAGCGAGAAGATGGCCTGCTCGAAGTTCTCGTCGTCGAAGGGGGGGCCTTGGAAGACCATCATGGTGCAGGGCGGCAGGTCGATGAGTTCGAATCCGGCCGGGACGGTTCCGGCGAAATCGGCGGGCACCTCGACGCCCTGGGCGTAGACGGAGGTGCCGCGGCGCTGGAGGCGCTTGGGCAACCACAGGCCCATGGGCTCGTGGATGGCGGCCTTGATCTGGCCGAGCTGGGAGTAGACGTCGCAGCCGAGTTCCTCGCAGTACTCGAAGTAGTGCGTGGCTTTCTTGCCGCGCTTGAGGATCATCTTGCGCGCGGGGCGGGCGACGATCTGGACGAACACGACCTGGGACTGGGGCTGGGCGGTTTTGGCTTTCATGGGAGCGTTTCCTTTCGGGTGGGGCGGGTAGTAGCTGCGCATCCGGTCCGGCATGAACAGGACGACGGACGGCTTTTTCCGGCGAAACTGGAGGGGCGAAATCCCGAATTGCCGGGTGAACGCGCGCGTGAAGCCGGCGTGCGAATCGAAGACGAAGTCGAACGCGACGTCGATCACCTTGCGGGGCGCCGCGCAGAGCTCGTCCGCGGCGGCGGACAAGCGGAGCTGGCGGACGTATTCGAAGGGCGCGCGGCCGACGTACTCCTTGAAGAGCCGGGCGGCATGCCACGGCGAATAGCAGGCGGCGCGGGCGAGCTGCGCGAGGGTGATGGGTTCGGTCCGATGCGCCTCGATGAAGCCCTGCATCCGTTTCACCGCTTTGATTTGTTCCGCGTCCATCGGGGATTGCCTTGGTTGTGGCGCCAGTACACCAGAAGCCGTTTTCCGTTTCTTGACCGGGATTGCGAAAATAGCAGAAAACGGAGGAGGGGAAAACCACCGCAAATGAGCGCAAATGAACGCGAATGGGGCGTGCGGCTTGACGAATTCCTGCTTGGCGGACTTGGCGCGCTTGGCGAGAAAAAGACTTAATCCAGAAACGCGCCTTTGGGGCCGGCCTTGACGTCCCAATTGCGGGGTTTCTGGGTCTCGATGGAGGCGATGCGCTTGGTGGTGATCTGGTTGCCGCGGGTCTTGGGGGTGCGCACGGCGATCTTCTTGGGGTCGAATTCCTGCTGGTGGATCTGCTGGCCCTTGCGCGGAGCGTACTTCACGTAGAGCGTCGCGGGCTGGTTGTCGGCGAAGAACAAGGCCTTGGCGGTTTCGCCCTCGGGCACGCAGAAGTAGTCCTTGTTCTGGATGACGCCGCCGAACGCGAAGCGCTTGAGGTGCGTGATGCCGTCGGCTTCGTAGACGAGGGTCATGACGCGGTCGCGGTCGTAGATGGCGGCGTAGAGCAGGTTCTTGTCCACGAACAGCTTTTCGGGCGGCGGGACGACGCGGTAGCGGCAATCGTTCCAGACGAGGATGATCTTGTCGTAGGAGGAGCAGTGGAAGAGGGGTTCGCCGCCGCCGACGTCGTAGCCGAGATAGCCCTTTTCCTTGTCGTGGACGAGGGCGAATTCCCGCGAGGTGAGTTCGCGCACTTCGATGGCGTCGAACTTGGTTTCCTGGGTCTTGCGCGGATAAAGGTCGGCGTAGTCGCGGTAGAGGTTCTTCAGGTACTTGATCGCGTAGCCCGTGACGTCGGTGAGGTTCTTCTCGACGGCGGCGAAGTCGGCGAGGAGGTCGTCTTCCTCCTTGCGGGACTTGTTGATGTCGTAGAGCGAGATGCGCCGGATGGGGATGCCGAGCAGCAGGTCGAGGTCGGCGGAACTGATGTCGCGGCGGAGCTGGTCGCGGAAAGGGGCGAGGCCGTCGAGGATGGCCTGGCGGACTTCCGGGGCCGTCTTGCATTCCTCGATGCGCTT
Source organism: Verrucomicrobia bacterium UBA2281 (assembly GCA_002347655.1). GTDB lineage: Bacteria > Verrucomicrobiota > Kiritimatiellia > CAIQIC01 > Lenti-01 > Lenti-01. The sequence continues at coordinate 28,209 of DDWR01000039.1, forward strand.
GTAGATGCGGTGCACGATGAACAGCCGCACGAGCGAGGCCGTCTGGAGGGCTTCGTCGATTTTCTTGCGCTCGAGCTGGAGTTCCTTGCGCAGCAGGTCGACGAGGCGCTTGGTGTTGTGGCGCAGGATGTCGTGGACGGACATCTCGACGGGGCGCTGCTCCTTGATGACGATGGGGCGCAGCGAGAGGGGGACCTCGCACTGGGTGAAGACGTAGAGCGCCTGGATGGCCTGCTGGACGTCGGCGTCGGGGGCCAGGGCGATTTCGATCTCGACCTTGCCGGCGGTATAGTCGCGGATGGCCTTGGTCTTGATCTTGCCCTTCTTCGCGGCGTCCTCGATGGAGCCGATGAGGGTTTCGGTGGTGACGCCGTAGGGCAGTTCGCGGATGACGAGGGTGGCCTCGTCCTTCTGGTCGATGACCGCGCGAAGGCGGACCTTGCCGCGGCCTTCGTCGTATTCGCGGGCGTCGATCAGCCCGCCCTGCGGGAAGTCGGGCACCAGCTTGAAGGGCTTTTTCTGGAGGATGGCGATCTGCGCCTGGAGCAGCTCGCCGAAATTGTGCGGCAGGACGCGGGTGGAGAGGCCGACGGCGATGCCTTCCGTGCCGAGCATCAGCAGCAGCGGCAACTTGGCCGGCAGCACGACGGGCTCCTTGTTGCGGCCGTCGTAGGAGGGGATGAATTCGGTGAGATCGGGATTGAAGAGCTGCGTGGCGGCCAGATCCGTCAGGCGGCATTCGATGTAGCGCGGCGCGGCGGCGGGATCGCCGGTGTGGATGTTGCCGAAGTTGCCCTGGCCTTCGATGAGGTAGCCGCGGTTGACCAGCGTGACCAGCGCGTCGCCGATGGAGGCGTCGCCGTGCGGATGGTACTGCATGGTGTGGCCGACGATGTTGGCGACCTTGATGAAACGGCCGTCGTCCTTTTCGTACAGCGCGTGGAGAATGCGGCGCTGGACGGGCTTGAGGCCGTCGTCGAGCTCGGGAATGGCGCGGTCGCGGATGACGTAGGAGGCGTACTGCAGGAAATTGCCGTCCATCAGATGGCGGAGCGGGCCGTCGCCGAGGTCTTTTTCGCCGATGGCGGCGGCGGGCGGCGGGGCGGCGGCCTTGGCGGCGGGCTTGCCGGGGCCCTTGGCGGGGCGGGGGGCGTCGTCGGAGTCGTCGAAAAGGGATGGTTGTTGGATGTCGGTCATGGCGTCAACGGTCGGGCACTATACCGGGGCGGCGCCGGGAAGACAAGCGGCGGAGAAACCAGGAAAGCACAGGGTTCAGGGTTCGGGGTTCAGGAAGAAGACGAACCCGTATGGCCGGACCTGAAACCAGAACTCGGAACCCTGACCCCTCGTCCGAGGCGGCTTGATTTCGGGGGACGGGGGTGGCAGCATGGCGGCGCATGAGGGCGTGGCTCAAGCGGATGTATCGCGAAACGGACTGGGGCCGGCGGGCGCTGTTCCCGCTGGTGCGGGCGCGGGTCGGACTGCAAGACGGGTGGCGGTCGGACCGGAGCGTCATTGAACGGCAATTCCGGAGGGCGTTCGGCTACGATCTGGATTGGGCGAATCCGCGCACGCTGAACGAGAAGCTGAACTGGATGAAGCTGCACGTGCGCGACCCGTTGCAGAAAATCGCCGCGGACAAGTTCGCCGTGCGGGCGCACGTGGCGGCGAAGATCGGGGAATCCTACCTGATTCCGCTGATCCGGACATGCGGCCGGGCGGAGGAAATCCGGTTCGCGGAGCTGCCGGCGGCGTTCGTGCTCAAGACGAACCACGGCAGCGGCCAGAACTGGATCGTGCGCGACAAGTCCAAGGAAAACGAGCGAGCCGTCGTCCGCCAGTTCCGCGAATGGCTGGCGACGAGCCACTATGCGGCGTCGCGCGAATGGCCGTACAAGGGCATGAAACCGGCGATCGTGGTGGAAGAACTGCTGCTGGACGAAAACGGCCAAATCCCGAGCGATTTCAAGTTCCATTGTTTCGGCGGGAAGGTCGCGACGATCCAGGTGGACCTCGACCGCGAAACCGCGCACCGCCGGAATTTCTACGATCTGGATTGGAACCTCCAGCCGTTCATTTGGACGGAATGGGAGGGCGACAAGCCGTCCTGGCCCAACGGGCGGGCGGTGGAACGGCCGGCGGCGCTGGCGGAGATGGTGCGCGTCGCGGAGACGCTTTCCGCCGATTTCCCGTACGCGCGCATCGACCTGTTTTATTGCCGCGGCAAGGTTACCTTCGGGGAAATCACCTTCTACCACGGCGGGGCCTTCGAGCGGTTCGATCCGCCGGAATTCGACCGGTTTTTCGGCGATAAACTCGCCCTGCCGCGCGGATAAAGCCGTTTTTCGTGCTTTCTATTTTTCCGCACTGTGGAAAAATGGCCCGGAATTTTTCCACAGTGTGGAAAAAAGTTTTCCACGGCGTGGAAAACCCCCGATTTCGAGGAGAATTCATGGACATCAAGGAAGTGGATGGATTGACGGCGCAGGCGCTCGCCGAGCTGGCGGGGGCGGCGGATTTGGCCGCCCTGGAGGCGTTGCGGGTAAAATACGTCGGCCGTAACGGCCGGCTGCCCGAACTGATGCAAGGCCTCAAGGACGTGGCGGCGGCGGACAAGCCGGCGATGGGCCAGGCCCTCAACCGCTTCAAGACGGGCGTGACGGCGGCGGTGGCGGAGCGCAAGGCGGCGCTGGAAGCCGCGGCGAAGGTCGCCAAGGCCGGCGCGTTCGATCTTTCCTTGCCCGGGCGCTGGGCCCGGCGCGGGCGGCTGCATCCGATCCAGCAGTTGATCGACAAGACCTCGGCGATCTTCCGCCGCATGGGCTTCACCGTGGCGGACGGGCCTGACGTCGAGACGGAGTACTACAATTTCGATGCGCTGAATACGCCGGCGGACCACGTTTCGCGCGATTTGGCGGACACGTTCTATCTGCCCGGCGGCCTGCTGCTGCGGACGCAGACGAGCGCCGTGCAGGCGCGGTACATGGAAAGCCGCAAGCCGCCGGTGCGCATCGTCTGCCCGGGCCGGTGCTACCGGCGCGACACGACCGACGCGACGCATTCGGCGAACTTCCACCAGATCGAAGGCCTCTACGTCGACGAAAAGGTGAGCCTGGCCGACCTGAAGAGCGACATCGACCACTTCGCGAGCGAGCTGATGGGGCCGGGCGTGAAGTCTCGCTTCCGCACGCATTTCTTCCCGTTCACCGAACCGAGCGTGGAAGTGGATTTCTCGTGCCACATGTGCGGCGGCAAGGGCTGCCGGGTGTGCAAGCAGAGCGGCTGGATCGAGATCATGGGCGCGGGCATGGTGGATCCCAACGTGTTCAAGCTGGCCGGCTACGATCCGGAAGCCGTGACCGGCTACGCCTTCGGCATGGGCATCGAACGCCTGGCGATGATCCTGTTCGGCATCGACGACATCCGGCGGCTCTATGAGAACGATGTCCGCTATTTGGCGCAGTTTTAATCCTTTGTCGATGAGCAAAAAGCGTTCATTGTATTCGCGCGCAATACGTCAGAATTCAACATGCGGTTTGGGCGTGAAGGATCTGGTATCCATCTACAATCACCGGATAGTTGATGTTGCTCTTGTTCGTGAGGCGGTGGGCCCAAATCCGACTCATGTCTCACGGTTATTTCAGCGGGAGGGAATTTCTCTTCTGACCCATCGTGAGTGTCCGGGTCTGTTGTCTGCTGGGCAAATATTGCTTTGGCCCGCGGAAGAAAAACGTCCAGGCGAACAAGAGACGTTGCCGCCATCGCCACCATATAATCCGCACGATGGCCGATTATTTGCGCCTGATCGAAAGCTCGGTGCCAAAGAAATATCGAATGTCTTGTTTGAGGGGGATTGTCTTGAAATCCTGCCGTTTTTTCCTGACCACAGCGTGGATTTAATTTTGTGCGATTTGCCTTATGGATCAACACAAAACATGTGGGATAGTGTCATCCCGCTGGAGCCGCTGTGGAAACAGTACAAACGCATACTTAAACCCAGTGGGGCGATAGTGCTGACAGCACACGGGGTCTTTACCGCCAAGCTCATTTTGAGCAATGAAAAATGGTTTAAGTACAAGATCATATGGGAAAAATCAAAACCCACGAACTTTCTGAATGCCAAGAGGCAGCCATTGCGCAAGCACGAGGACATTTGTGTATTTTATAAAAATCAGCCCATTTATCATCCTGAAATGTCAATTGGCGTACCGTACGACAAGGGAGTCCGGAAAAACCAATTGTCGGGCAGTTATGGAGATTTCTTACCGGCAAGGGTGAGGAGCGAGGGCGCTCGCTATCCAACAGATGTCGTCTATTTCAAAACGGCCGAAAGCGAAGGGCCAGTTTGGCATCCCACTCAAAAACCGGTCGAGCTTGGTCGCTATCTAGTGAGGACATATACCGAGCCTGGCGCTCTGGTGTTGGATAACGCTTTCGGGAGCGGAAGTTTTCTGGTGGCAGCCGCCATGGAAGGGCGACGATATGTGGGGATCGAGCAGAATCGGGACGTCCATCTGTTTAAGCGGATCCAGATCGATTATGTGGGTGTCGCCCGGCACCGCATTGAACACGCAATTCGCAAAACTGGAATATGATCATGCGAAAAACCATTGCATACAATGAACGGGCATGGGCGATCGATTTGATCAGCGAAATAAATCGTATCACATCTACAGGGCGAAGAAAGATCAAGCGGGCCGGAGGAGAGTGGGGGCTTTCTGGCAAATCAAAGACTCCCGTTTTGTTCCCAGACGTCTTGCTTTTCGGCGATCCGTCTCAATGCGCCGTATTGCAAGGATGGGAATTGAAAATGCCGGATACGCCGGTGACGGATTCCGAGTTGTTGGATAATGCGAAAGAGAAGAGCCAGCGACTTGGGTTGACTTCATTCCTGGTGTGGAATGGAATGGATGCCGTTCTCCATGTGAAATCCGACCGGGATTGGGAGATACTTAAAGGCTGGCGATGCGAGGGGATTGAATCCCGAGATGATGTTCAAAAGAATCAGGAGGCTTGGAGAAGCGTTCTCAAGACGATTCTGGAGGACATAAATGACTATTTCGAAGAGGGGAAGCTGTCATCTGAAAAGCCTTTGCCAGCGCAATTAAACGCAGTGGTTGAGTCGTTGTTGGCGGAATGGGCTTCCACGCTGGCGGATCATTTTATCGATGAAGGCCAGCGTTCGCTGAAAATAAGAACGGCGATATCTTCTTGGTGGCGGGGGGCGGGCCCCGAACATGGCTTGGCCGGCAGTCGTATCAGGCATGACTTGCTGGCCAAAGAGATTTTGCTTCATTGGGCACACCGCTTTCTTTTCGTGCGTTATCTGAGGCGTTTTGTGTCCGACGCGGGAAGCATAGAAAAGTGGAATGAGAGCACAACCATTTCGGCGGCCGAAGAATGGTTCCAGTCCTTTTCCGCCAATCACGATTATGCCCAGATATTCAGGACCCACCCGTGTGCAACGAGAATGCCACGAGATGTATGGCAAGTCCTGCTGGCCTTCAATAAATTCTTAGGCGAGGCTCGGATAGCGGAACTGGAACAGCAATTATTCCAAGAAACACTGCAATCTGTTCGCAGCGAAAGCCAGCGCAAAATTGCCGGGCAATATTGCACGCCAGAAACGTTGGCGTCTTTCTTGGCGCAACTTGCCGTTGATGATCTTACTGCCAATGTATTGGATCCTTGTTGCGGCACCGGCATGATTGCGAGGCAGGTCGTTGAACTTAAGACAAAAAGTGGGATTTTGCCCGCCCAGGCAATAAGGACAACCTGGGCTTCGGACAGATATGCTATGCCGCTACAGTTCGCCGAGTTGGCTCTTGTGTCTGGTGAAGCTCCAGACGAGACATTACGCGTGTTTCAACAAGATGCCTCTGCTTTGATGCCGGGGCAACGTATTCCCTTTGTTAATTCCCGAACGGGTAAATCATCTTTGCATGAATTACCCGCATTCCCATGCATTGTATTGAATCCGCCGTTTGTCCGGTTTGAAGATTGGATGAGTGGGGATCCGTCTATCGAAGATATAAGAAAATTTATCGCGCAACGATATCATGAGAAAATCGATGCAAAATCCGACTATTTCGTTCCGATCCTCTTGAATCTCTGGCGAGTATTGACGCCCAATGGGAGAGTGGGCGTGGTTATGCCCAATGCATGGTTGGGGGCGGATTGGGGAACGGCATTCCGGCGCATCCTGCGGAAAATGTTTTCCATAGAGGCCGTGGTTATTTCCGGCAAGGGCCGTTGGTTCGACAACGCGGATATCGTGACAACTCTTGTCGTCATGCAAAAGAAGGCGGGCAGTTTAGCGGCGGGCCGACCTGGAGATACCGTTTTTGCCATGACGAAGCGTCCGCTGGATGAATGGTCGGAAAATGTAATAGAGGGGATGCGCGATTGCATTGTTGAGCAGAGTTCATCTGGCAATGACGATATTCAAATAAATCGTATATCGCAGACAGAGCTAGATGAATATGACGGGATGGGGCTTAGCTGGGTCACCCATTTTTCGGATTTGAATTGGATGGCGAGTGTTAAGCCTGCACTAGTTTCTGTTTCTTCATTCTTTACGGTTGGGCGTGGAGAAAGAAGGGGGTGGGACAAATTGTTTTACCCGCCGATAGGCGAGAAAATTGAAAAAGAGTACATTCGGCCTGTTCTGCATAGCGCCGCAGACGTGAAAGGGCTATGTGCCACTCCTGACGGGCGCGCCTTCTGTTGTTCTCGGACAATCGATGAACTTAAAAAGCGCGGGGATTACGGGGCCTTGAATTGGATACAGCGCTTTAGGCATGCAACAAACGAAAAAGGAAGACCATTGACCGCCTCATTGGCGCGTGGCGGATGTCATTGGTATGAGATGAAGTCGGATTCAATTGCGGATTTAGCCGTATCGATGAATCCGGGTTATCGTCTGTTCTTCATGAGGATGTCGCCGCCAGCTTTTGTCAACCAACGCTTAATTCGACTTGTGGCTAAAAAGGATGTCGATGTTGATCTGTGCCATGCCTTGTTGTGCTCAATTATGGGCTGTTATTACTTGGAGGCATTGGGGTTTGGCCGAGGGCTTGGCGCATTGGATATCAATGCAACAAAAGTGTCCAAGCAAATGATGATGCTGGATCCTAGCAAAGTGTCTTCCGCCGCAAAGAGAGCAATACTTGGCAAATTCGAGGTCTTAAAGAGACGCAATGTCTTGAATCTTGAAGAGGAACTTGTTCGAAAAGACCGCAAGGAATTCGAAAAAGCGGTTTTCCAATCTTATGGCCTTCAAAGGATTATGCCTAAAGTTCAAGAGTCGCTTCTGAGTTTGTTTCGATTAAGAAGCGCTGTTCAAGGCTAAGGGAAATAGTATGAAGATACCGTTGAGCTGGTTGAAAGAGTACGTGGACTTCGCAGACACGGTCGAGGGGTTGGCGGACAAGCTGACGTTCTCGGGCGTGGAAGTCGAAGGCATCGAGCGCCTGGGCGGCGGCGTGCCGGGCGTGGTGGTGGCCGAAGTGCTGGCCGTCGAGAAGCATCCGAACGCGGACAAGCTGACGCTGTGCAAGGTGAACTACGGCGGGCCGGCGGAAATGACCGTGGTCTGCGGCGCGCCGAACGTGGCGGTGGGCGGGAAGTATCCGTTCGCGCCGCTGGGCACGCCGCTGCCGGCCGGCTTCACGATCGAAAAACGCAAGGTGCGCGGCGTCTTCAGCGAAGGCATGCTCTGCGCCGAGGACGAACTCGGGATTTCCAAGAACCACGACGGCTTGATGGTGCTGGACGCGACGTGGGCGCCGGGCACGGCGCTCGCTGAAGTGCTCGGGCCGCCGGAGACGGTCATCGAGGTGGAAATCACCCCGAACCGGCCCGATTGCCTCAGCCTGCTGGGCATCGCGCGCGAAGTCGCGGCGCTGTACGGCACGCAGGTCAAGGTGCCGGACGCGACGCTGGCGGAAGCGCATCCCGCGGTGGAAAAGGCCACGAGCGTGGCCGTCGAGGATCTGGTGGATTGTCCGCGCTACACGGCGCGGGTCCTGCAGAACGTGAAGGTCGGCCCGAGCCCCGGCTGGATGCAGCGGCGCCTCGAGGCGGCGGGCATCCGGGCCATCAACAACGTCGTGGATATCACCAACTACGTCATGCTCGAGTGCGGCCAGCCGCTGCACGCGTTCGACCAGAAGCTGCTGGCGGAAGGCCGCATCGTGGTGCGGCATCCGAAGCCGGGCGAGAAGATCCTGACCCTCGACGGCGTGGAGCGCGCGCTGGAACCGCAGATGCTGGTGATCGCCGACGCGGCCAAGCCGATGGCGGTGGCCGGCGTGATGGGCGGCGAGCACAGCGGGATCAACGAGACGACGACGAACGTGTTGCTGGAGAGCGCGAATTTCCGGCCGGCGTCGGTGCGCGCGACGAGCAAGAAGCTGGGGATGCTGTCGGACGCGTCGTACCGCTTCATGCGCGGCGTGGACGCGGAACTGGCCGAATTCGCCAGCCGCCGCGCGGCGAAGCTCATGTGCGAGCTGGCGGGCGCGAGGTTGCTGATGGGCGTCGTGGACGTGCGGTCGGAACCGAAGAAGCCCTGGAAGGTGATTTGCCGGCCGGCGCGGCTGGAAGCCTTGCTGGGCATCGCGGCGGCCCCGGCGGAGATCGCGCAGGTCTTCGCGGCGCTGGAACTGAAGGTGCTGAAGACCGGCCCGGACGCGATCGAAGTGGAAGTGCCGACGTTCCGAGAGGATCTGACGCGCGAAGCGGATCTGATCGAGGAATACGCGCGCATCTACGGGCTGAAGAAATTGCCGCCGGTGCGCTCGATGGCGACCATCGTGCCCGACGCCGACGACAAGCCGGCGCAGGCGCAGGGGCGGCTGCGCGAGGTCCTCGTCGGCCTGGGCCTGCAGCAAATCATGCACTACAGCTTCCTCGCGGAAGGGGCGCTGGATCTGTTCGACAAGGACAACGCCCCGAACCGCGTGAAGCTGGCCAATCCGCTGACGGCCGACCACACGGTCATGCGCGACGCGCTCTTGCCGCAGATGGCCGAGACCATCGGCCTGAATTTCTCGCGGCAGGTGGCGGAAACGGCTTTCTTCGAGACCGGCCGCGTCTTCCGGCTGGGGCCGGACGGCAAGCCGACGGAAACCGACCACGTGGCGGTCGGCCTGTTCGGCCCGGCGGGCCGCACGGGGCTGGACAAATACAAGCCCGTCGACGAACTGGAAATGTTCCTGTGGATCAAGGGCCTGTGGGAGCAGGCGGCGGCCGCGCTGAACCTGCGCGGCGCGGCGTTGCGGCCGGCGGATCGGCCGTGGAGCGAACCCGGCCGCGGCATGGAGATCGTGGTCGATGGCGCGGTCGTCGGCTGGCTGGGCCTGCTGAAGGCGGAAATCGCCAAGGAATGGCGCATCCACGAGCCGGTGGGGCTGCTGGAAGCGGAAGCGAAGCCGCTGGTCAAGGACGTGGAAGCGACGCAGCCGCTGGTCCCGCCGCCGAGCTATCCGAGCATCCGGCGCGACGCGGCGCTGATCGTCGGCGCGGACGTGCGGCACGAGCGAGTGCTGGAGGTTGCCCGCGCGGCGGCGCCGGCGGAACTCGAAAAAATCGAACTGTTCGACGTCTACCAGGGCAAGAACCTGGGCGAGGGCCGCAAGAGCATGGCCTATGCGTTCACCTACCGCTCCAAGACCGGCACGCTGACCGACGAGGTCGCGAACGGATTCCAGGCGAAGGTCAACGCGGCGCTCAAGGCGCAGCTGCCCGCCGAAATCCGGGAAGGATAGTCGCTGAGAAGGGGTTGACAGCCGGCCGGAGGCCGATTATTATCCATGAATAAATAAATAATAACTTTATATATTCATGGATAAAAAAACGCATGCCGCCTATGTCCGCCGCAGTCTGGAAGCGGAGATCCGCTCGTCGCTGCGCCACTATCCGGTGACCGCGCTGGTGGGCCCGCGCCAGTGCGGGAAATCCACGCTGGCGAAACGGCTGTTGTCGCCGCGCGGCCGCGCGATCCATCTGGATTTGGAGCGTCCCCGGGATTTGCTCAAGCTGGAAGACGCCGAATGGTTTTTCACCGCACATCGGGGCAAGTTGATCTGTCTGGACGAGATCCAGCGTTGTCCGGAACTGTTTCCCGTCATCCGCAGTCTGGTGGATGACTGGGGCGGGAACGGGCACTTTCTGGTCTTGGGCTCGGCCTCGCGCGATTTGCTGAAGCAAAGTTCCGAGAGCTTGGCCGGGCGGATCGCCTACCTGCGGTTGACGCCGTTCCTGTGGTCGGAAGTGGTTCGCCGGACGAGCCAGGAGACTTATTTGGCCCGCGGGGCGTTTCCGCGCAGCTTGTTGGCGAAAAGCGATGCGGTTTCGTTCCGCTGGCGCGAGAATTTCATTTCGACGTTCCTCGAACGGGATTTGCTCCAATGGGCGGGAGTGTCGCCGATCGGGATGCGCCGGTTGCTGCAGATGCTGGCCCACCGCAACGGCCAAACGGCGAACTATTCCGCGATGGCGTCTTCCCTGGGCGTGTCGGGGGTGACCGTGAAAAACCACGTCGATCTGCTGACGAGCACGTATATGCTGGAAACGGTGCCGCCATACTTGTCCAATCTGGGTAAGCGGCTGGTGAAATCGCCGAAGATCTACGTGGCGGACTCCGGGCTCGCGGCGGCCTTGTTGAACATAACCAGTTTCGACGAATGGCAAGGTCATCCCGGTTTGGGAGCGGCGTGGGAGCAAGTCGTGCTGGTCACGTTGAAAGGAGCGGTGCCTCGCGCGGAGGTGTTTTTCTACCGCAGCACGCAAGGCGCCGAGATGGATTTCGTGGTGACGCTGGGCCGGAAGGTCGTGGCCGTGGAGTGCAAATGCTCGCTGGCGCCCAGCTTGACCAAGGGGGCGGCGTTCGCCCTGGAAGACATCCGCCCGCTGAAAACCTTCGTGGTTGCGCCCGTGAAAGAAGGCTGGGCCATGAAGCCGGGAGTGGACGTGGTGAGTTTGAGTGAACTGCCCGGCCGGGTACAGGCGGCATTGGCATGAAGACCCTGTGGGTCGCCGTCCGCTAAATAGGGCGTGATTCGCGGCGGGAGACGTGGCATGCTGATCCGCCAAACCGAAAGGAGCGTCCGGTGAGCAAAGGCATGATTCTGGGACTGCTGATCCTGGCCGCGTTCGTGATCGTGCTGATCATGACGGGGGGGAACGTGACGGTGAACCTGTTTTCGATGAAGGTGACGCTGAAGACGTCGTACGCCCTGCTGGCGGCGGCGGGCGTGGGCGTCGTGGCGGGGGCGCTGCTGCGCAAATGAAGACGACGGAAGCCTTGTTGGCGCGCGGGGTGAAGATCGCGGCCCCGGCGGCGGTGGAGATCGGCGACGACGTGGATCCGGCGCGGATCGCGCCGGGCGTGGTGATCCACGCGGGCTGCAAGGTGTTCGGCGCGGCGACGAGCATCGGGCCGGGCTGCGTGCTGGGGCGCGAGGCGCCGGCGACGGTGGACGACTGCCAGTTGGGCGAAAAGGTCGAACTGAAGGGCGGGTTTTTCAGCGGGGCGGTGTTCCTGGACGGGGCGGCGATGGGCAGCGGCGCGCAGGTGCGGCCGGGCACGATCCTCGAGGAAGGCGCCGAGATGGCGCATACGGTGGGCCTCAAGCAGACGATCTTCTTCCCGTTCGTGGTGGGCGGCAGCCTGATCAATTTCTGCGACGCGCTGATGGCCGGCGGCAAGAGCCGCAAGGTGCACAGCGAGATCGGCTCGTCGTTCATCCATTTCAACTACACGCCGCACGGCGACAAGGCGACGGCTTCGCTGATCGGCGACGTGCCGCGCGGGGTGATGCTGGACCTGGATCCGATCTTCCTGGGCGGGCAGGGGGGCTTGGCGGGGCCGGTGCGGGTGGAATTCGGCACGGTGCTGGCGGCGGGCCACGTGCTGCGCAAGGACGTGCTGGAGCCGGGGCGGTTGGTGGTGCCGGCGATGCCGCACGCGGGTACGCTTACCTACGAATCGGGTTATCGGTCCGTGGCGCGCGTGCTGCGCAACGGGGCGGCCTATGTCGGGAATCTCGCGGCGCTGGAAGTCTGGTATGCGCAAGTCCGGCGGCCGCTGCTGGAGAAAACGCCGCACGGGAAGGCCTGCCTGGCGGGTGCGCTTAAGCAGTTGGCGGGTGCGCGGGCCGAGCGCCTGAAACGCCTCGACGAAGTGCTGGCGAAGCTCGCCGCGGAAGATCGCGCGGCGTTGGGCGACGACTTGCGCGCGGAGCGCGAACGGGTTTGCGCGGCTTGGCCCGCGGCGCGCGCGCGCCTGGCGGCGGCGGGCGACGTGGATTGCGCCGAGAAAGCGGCGTTCCTCGCCGCGTGGGCGGCGGCCAAGGAGGACGTCTACGTGGCGCGCGTGCAGGGCTTGCCGGCGGCGGCGAAGGTGGCGGGCACGGCCTGGCTGCGGAAGATCGTGGATGGAGCCGGTTCGCCGGCATAACCAGGAGCCGAAGATGGGCGAGAAGAAATTGTTCGGTACGGACGGGGTGCGCGGGGTCGCGAACCGCGAGCCGATGATGGTCGAAACGGCCGTGAATCTCGGCCGCGCGGTGGCGTACGTGCTGAAAGAACGCAAGGGCGGCAAGCGCCCGCGCGTGGTGATCGGCAAGGACACGCGCCTGAGCGGCTACATGCTCGAAAACGCGCTGGTGGCCGGACTGTGCTCGATGGGCGGCGATGCGCTGCTCGTGGGCACGCTGCCCACGCCGGGCATCGCGGTGCTGACGATCGACCAGAAGGCGGACGCGGGCTTCGTGATTTCCGCTTCGCACAATCCATTCCAGGACAACGGAATCAAGCTGTTCTCGGGCGACGGCTACAAGCTGCCGGACGCGGAGGAGGCCGAGATCGAAAAACTGATGGCCAGCGGCACGTTGCCCAGCCTGTTGCCGAAGGCGGGCGGCATCGGCAAGTCGTTCCGCGTGGAAGACGCCTTGGAGCGGTACATCGCGTTTTGCGTCAAGACGTTTCCGGCCGATCTGGACCTGAAGGGCATGCGGATCGTGCTGGATTGCGGCAACGGGGCGACCTACAAGGCGGCGCCGGCGGTGTTCAAGCAGCTCGGCGCGGCCGTGACGAGCCTGCACTGCACGCCGAACGGGTTGAACATCAATGCGCGCAGCGGCTCGCAGCACACCGACGCCTTGCGCGAGCAGGTGCTGGCCGAACGCGCCGACGTGGGGCTGGCGTTCGACGGCGACGGCGACCGGTTGATCGTCGTCGACGAAAACGGCGCGGAACTGACGGGCGACCACGTGCTGGCCGTCTGCGCGCAGGATCTCAAGGAGCGCGGGAAGCTGAAGAACAACGTCGCCGTGGGCACGGTGATGAGCAACTTCGGCCTGCACGCGGCGATGCGCAAGCTGGGGATCGAGCTGGCGTGCAGCGCGGTGGGCGACCGCTACGTGCTGGAAGCGATGAAGGAAAAAGGCGGCGTGATCGGCGCGGAGGCGTCGGGCCACATGATCTTCCTGGACAAGCAGACGACGGGCGACGGCATCGTGGCCGCGCTGCAGCTGCTGGCGGTGCTGCGCCGGACGGGCAAGGAAATGTCGGCGCTGGCGGCGGTGCTGAAGCTGGCGCCGCAAAAGCTGGTGAACGTGGAACTGGCGAGCCGGCCGCCGCTGGAGGGGCTCAAGGGCGTACAAGCCGCGATCGCGGCGGCGGAAAAGGAACTGGGGCAGGACGGCCGCGTGCTGGTGCGCTATTCCGGGACGCAGAATCTGTGCCGCGTGATGGTCGAGGGGCCGACCGACGAAACCGTGGGGCGCCTGTGCGAGTCGATCGCCGCGGCGCTGAAGAAGGAAATCGGCTAGGCCGGCCGCGGCGCGGGCCGCGGCTCAGTAGATTTCCTCGCTCTCTTCGCGCGTGTAGAAGAGATGGAGGTGGTTTTTCGCGCAGGCGGCGGGGTCGAGCAAGACCCGTTCGGCCTCGGCGCGCTCGTTTTCGGCGGCGGTTTGCAGGGCGGCGAGCTTGGCGCGGACGCCGGACGCATCCACGAGCTTCAGGATTTCGTCGTAGAGGAACGGGGAGCCGTAGAGCAGCCGGCATTCGCAGAGGATCTTGCAGGCGACCATGTGCTCGAAGCGGTCGCACGCGAGCTGCTGGCGGACTTTCTCGAGCGGCTTGAGGACGTAATCGATTTCTTCCTGATGGTCGGGATGGGTCAGGAGATAGTGCTTCTGGCGGTAGATGGCGTCGTCGAGGGTCCGGCGGTCGGTTTCGGGGAGGTCGTCGGAAACGACGACGATGACGTCGAGATCGGAACCGCGGACCATGCGGCCGGAGCTTTTCTCGGGCCGGGGCACGCGGTGGGCCATCTGGTAGGTGATGTCGCCGGCGATCAGGAACGTCGCGTTGCGGAGCAGGCGGGGTTCGTCGGGGAGGCCGCCGAGGGCCATGCAGACGCTTTCACGGGCCAGATCGATCTTTTCGCGGGAGATGGCGGCGGCGTTCGCCTCCAGTTCGGCGGCGCGGGAGTCGAGGGCCTCCGCCTGGGTTTCAAGGCCGACGAGGGTATAGGTGAGGAATTCGCGGCGGATGGAGGGGGAGAGGCGGGCATAGCCCGCGACGGCGGAATCGAGCCGCAGGTAGCGCCGGCCGGTGGGGCGCCGCACGAGCCCGGGCGCATGGCAGGCGCGCCAGAGGTCGAGCACGTCGGCGAAGCCGGCGGCGGCGGCGAGTTCGGCCCCCGTCAGCGGGCCGCGTTCGGAAAGGATTTCCGCGAGGCGGGTCATGGGGAACAGTATGGCGGTTGTGCGGCCGGAAGGGGAGAGGTTTTTGCAGGCGGTTGCGGCTTGTGCCGACCCCGGCCGGAGAGTAGAAAGAGTCGAAGGCGGGCGAGGTTCGAGTCGTGGAAAGCTGGTTCGAAGAAGAATGGCAAGACATGCTGCGGCCCCCGCGTCCGCCGCGGCGGCGGGCGATGGTGGGGTTGGCGTTGCCGGTCGTGGCGGGGACGGCCACGGGCATTTGCGCGCCGATCTCGCCGGCGTGGTTCTGGGGCGCCGGCGCGTTGTTGCTGTTGCCGCTGTTCGTGTGGGTGCGCCACCGCCTTTCCATCGTCCCGCTGCTGGCGGCGGCGTTTTTCCTGGTGGCCGCCCAGGCGCGGCTGGCGACGGGCGGCGGCGGAGCGACGGCGCTCGCCGCGGCGCTGGCGCGCCCGATGGAATACGTGCAGGTCGTGGCGCTGGTTTTGGAGGATGCCGTGCCGCAGGCGGCGCAGCCGGGCCGGGCGGCCGGCGCGACGTTCGCAGCCCGGGTCGAAGGCTTGAACCGCGACGGCACGTGGCAGCGGGTGGACGATCGCCTCCGCGTGGCGGTGCGCGGCGCTTTGCCGAACGGACGCCTGCCGCGCTACGGCGAGCGCTGGCGCTTGCGCGGACTGGTGCGTCCGGCCCAGCTGCGGCGCAAGGGCTTGTTCGCGTTGCCGGAAAACCAGGCCATGGTGGACGGGGACCGGGTGTTTTTCCTGGATGCCGGGCGCGGGAATCCGTTCGTGGCGTGGTGTCTGGCGCGGCGGCGGGCCTGCCGCGAAATCCTCGGGCGCGGATTGGAAAGCCGGCCCGAAGAACGGGGCGTGCTGCAGGCGCTGCTGCTGGGCTATCGGGAGGATTTGCCGCGCCCCCTGCGGCGCGATTTCGCCGCGACCGGCACCGTGCACATCTTCGCGATTTCCGGCGCGCACGTGGGCATGCTGGCGCTCATGATTTCCGGCCTGTTGCGGGCGTTGCGGATTCCCATGACGCGCTGGTTCCTGTTCCTGGCGCCGTTGCTGGCGATCTACGTGGTCGCGACCGGCGCGGCCACCAGCGCGGTCCGCGCCGGCGTCATGGCCGTCCTGATGTTGGCCGCGCCGTTTTGCCGGCGTCGGCCAGACGCGATCTCGGGGTTGGCGGTGGCGGCCATCGCGATCCTGTTGGCCGCGCCGGCGCAACTGGGGGATCTGGGGTTCCTGCTGTCGTTCACGGCCGTGGCCGGCCTGCTGGCGATCCAGCCGCTGTTCGATGCCGCGGCCGTGCGCCTGTTCCGGCGCGACGAATGGCAGTTGCCAGATGAAGAGCGGTCGGATCGGCGCCGGATCCGGGAAGGCGGGCTTGCCGCGACGCGGTTCGGGCTGGTGTCGGTTTCGGCCTGGATCGCCACGGCGCCGTTGACCGCCTATTTCTTCAATTTGTTTTCGCCGATCGCGCTGGGCATGAACCTGCTGGTGATTCCCGCGGCGTTCTGCATTTTGATGTCCGGGGTGCTGAGCTTGCTGAGCGCTCCGCTGTCCGGCTGGGTGGCGGAGACCTTCAACCAGGCGGCGGCGCTGTTCGCGGCCGGTCTGGCGCGGTGCATCGGTTGGGCGGCGGAATTTCCCGGCGGGCATTGGTTCGTCCGGCCGCCCCCGGCCGCGGGCGTGGTCGCGTGGTATGCGGTGTTGGGCGCGGCGACGACGATGGCGCGGCGCGTGCGGGGCGCGTTTCCCCTCGGTCTGGGCTTGCTGGCCGCGCTGGCGGTGGCTTGGAGCGTCCGGGAAGCGCAGCGCTGCCGGTTATCCGTGCTGGACGTGGGCGAGGGCAGCGCGACCTTGGTGCAGGCCCGTTCCGCGCGGATTCTCGTGGACACGGGTCCGGCGTTCGCCGCGGCGGACACGGTGCGGCAGTTGCGGGCCGCGGGCGTCAACCGGTTGGATGCGCTGATCCTGTCGCATGCGGACGCCCGGCACGTCGGGGCGGCCCCGGAATTGATGGCGGCCGTGCCGATCCGGGAGCTGTGGGTGCCGGCGGTGCTCTGGCCTTCGCCCGTCATGAAGGACGTCCTGCGCCGGGCGGAGACCGCCGGGATGCCTATCCGGACGTTGCGGGCCGGAGACGCGGGCGACTGGCCCGGCGACCTGTTCTGGGAAGTGTTCTGGCCGCCGGCGGAACTGAGGATGTCGTGCGCGGACGATGCCTCCCTGGTGCTGCGGGTGGCGCGCGGGGGCACCTCGATCCTGCTGGCGGGCGATGCCGGCCAAGGAGTGGAAAAGCGGTTGGCGGCGTCCGGTCCATCCTTGGCTTCCGCGGTGCTGGTGGCCGGGCGGCACGGCGACGCCGAGGCGACCTCCGGTGCTTGGCTGGATGCGGTGCGGCCGCGCGACGCGATCGTCAGCGCGGGGGTGCACGCGGAGGAGCGGCATCCGGACGAAGCGGTGCTCGACCGGCTCGCGGCGCGGGGCGTGCGCCTGTGGCGGACCGATCTGCAGGGGACGATCCACGTGGAGCCGGCGCGGGATCCCGCCCGCTGGCCGCAGCCCGGCTATCGGATCTGGGCCGCGCGTCCGTAACCGGGATCAGCGGACGATGGCTTCCGGCGGGATTTCGCGCAAGGGCTGGATGTCGGCTTCCGGAATCGGCGTCGAGAACGCCATGCGGGCCCGATCCGCCATGTGCGCGGCCAGGCGGTCGCCCTCGCCCGACAAGCGGATTTCGCGGAAGACGGCGGACTGGTAGGTGCGGACGACGGCCTGGATGGAATTGCCGTTCAGGGCCGTTTCGAGATAGCGGAGGGCCTTGCCGGTCAGGCCGCGGCGCGCGGCCAGCTGGGCGGCTTCGAGAAAGAGAGGTTGGTCGGGCGGCTGGGTTCTCAGGAATTTTTCCAGAAGCAGCAAGGCATGGTCCGTGCGGCCGAGCTGGGACAGCAACGTCGCTTGCAGGCGCAGGGCGACGACGTCTTCGGGGCGTTGGCCGAGGTACCGGCCCAGCAGGCGCACGGCCTTTTCCGGCTGGCGGTCGGAAATGGCGCAGAGGGCGCGGTTGTAGAGGGCCGGGGCAAACCCCGGCCGGATCTGCTCGGCGGCGGCGAACTGGTCGGCGGCCGGCCGCATGCGCCGCTGCTGGAGATAGGCCGCGCCGAAATCGTTCCGGATGTCGGCGCTTTCGCCGCTGATGGCCATGGCCATGCGGAGCGCGGAAATCACCAAGGCCGCATCGGTCTTGTCCGACAATCCCCGGGCGAGGATCAGCCAGCCGTTTTCCCGGGAGAGGGGTTCGGCGGCCAACTGCGCCAGGTATCGGTCGGCGGCGGCGGGCGGCACGGCATAGGCCCAGCCGGTCGGTTCGGCGGTTTCTTCCGCCGGCGTTTCCGCGTGGCGTTGCGCGCCGGACGCCCAGGCCCGTTGCTGCTTCTGGGTCCAGTCGCGTTTCAGGTATTGGACCGCCAGCATCAGCAGCGCGAACATCAGGGCGAAGCTCAGGGCGGTGGCGACGAGCAGCCGGACGACGTGGGTGCGCATCGAAGGCTGGGGCGGAATGAGGGCGTTGCGCCGGGGCCGGTAATGTTCCCGCGGCGGGATGGGATCCGGAGCGGCCGTCGGTGGCCGGGGTTCCGCGTCGGGATGTGCGCCTGGGGAAGCCATTTGGCGTCGCATCCTACGAAAGAAGCGGAGCGCGGAGCAAGAACCGATTGCGCCGCCGTTTTTCCTGCCAAGTCTTTCCGTTTTCGGGCAGGATGCGTCCCCGTCATGGCTGGTTCGTGGAAACAACAGATGGTGCGGGTGTGGGCGGCGCAGTTCCTGTCGATCATGGGATTCTCCTTCGCGTTGCCGTTCGTCGCGTACTTTCTCCAGGAAGATCTCGGCGTGACGCGGCCGGCCGAGGTGCGGATGTGGGTGGCGCTGTTTTCGGCGTCGACGGCGGTGACGATGGCGGTGGCGGCGCCGCTGTGGGGGTTGCTGGCGGACCGCTACGGGAAACGGATCATGCTGATCCGGGCGAATTTCGCGGGGGCGGTGGTCATGTCGCTGATGGGGGCGGCGCAGACGCCGACGGCGTTGATCGTGCTGCGGCTGCTGCAGGGGGCGTTGACGGGCACGATGACGGCGGCGCAGGCGTTCCTGGCCGGCGAGATGCCGCGCGAGCGGCGCGGGCTGGCGGTCGGCGGATTGAGCGCGGCGGTGTTTTCGGGCAGCATGGCGGGGGCGCTGCTGGGCGGTTTCGCGGCGGAGTGGCTGGGCTATCGCGCGGCGTTCGCCGTGTCGGGCGCGCTGTTGCTGGCGGCGGGGCTGCTGGTGCTGTGCTGCACGCGCGAGACCGTGGTGCCGACCGTGCGCAGCCACGTGCCGGAAGGGATTCCCGAAAGCGCGCGGATGCATTGGCGGGACTTGCCGACCGCGTTCTACGGGGTGCTGGGAATGATCGGGGCCATTGCGTTCGTGCGCCAGTCGGATCTGGCCTTCCTGCCGCTGCTGGTGCAGGAGATCCATGGCACGCTGGAGCGGGCGTCGCTGTGGAGCGGGGCGCTGAACGCCTGCGGCAGCGTGGCCGGACTGGTGGCGGGGCTGGCGACGGGGTGGCTGTCGGATCGGATCAATCCGCTGCGCCTGGTGATCGTGGCGGCGCTGGTGGCGGCGGCGTTCAGCGGTTGGCAGATGGCCATCCATTCGTTCGCCGTTTTGTTTCCGGTGCGGTTCGGCGCGGTGTTTTTCGCGGGGGCGCTGGAGCCGGCGCTGAACGCGTGGCTGGCCAAACGCGTGCCGGAATCGCGCCAAGGCGTCGCGTTCGGCCTGGCCAGCACCACCCGGTCGATCGGCTGGGCGGCGGGACCGATCGCGGCGGGGGCGGTGTCGCTGCTCGGCCTGCGCGCGGTGTTCGGGTTTTCGGCCTTGGGCTTCCTCGGCCTGGCGCTGCTGTTCGGCGCGGCCTTGCGCGTCCGCACGCGAAAGGATACAAGAATCGCATGAGCGCAACCGATCCCCAGTGCCCGTTTCCCGAAACCGCCGACATCCACACGTCGTCGGACGACTACGCCACGCGGTTCGCCGGCGCCGCCGGCGAATGGATGCTGGCGGTGCAGGAGCGGATCGCGCGCCGCCTGCTGCGCGGCTTTGCCGGAGCCGCGGTGCTGGACGTCGGCGGCGGCCACGGCCAGCTGGCGGTGCCGCTGTGCCGCGACGGCTGGAACGTGACGGTGCTGGGCAGCGACGAGTCGTGCCGGCATCGCGTGCAGGCCGTCGTGGATTCCGGCGCGTGCCGGTTTGTCGTCGGCAACGTGGTGGCGTTGCCGTTTCCGGACCAATCGTTCGACGTGGTGCTGTGTTTCCGGCTGCTGACGCATTGCGAGCGGTGGCCGGAGCTGGTGCGCGAGCTGTGCCGCGTGGCGCGGCGGGCCGTGATCGTGGACTATCCGACGGGGCAGAGCCTGAACGCGATCGCGCCGGCGCTGTTCGGCGCGAAGAAGAAGTTCGAGAAGAACACGCGCACGTGGGCGCTGTTCCGCCATGCGCAGGTGATCGGCGAGTTCGCGAAGAACGGCTACGAGCCGGCGGCGACCGGCAAGCAGTTTTTCCTGCCGATGGTGCTGCACCGGATGCTGAAGAACCGCGCGGCGTCGGCCGCGTTGGAGGCGGTCTGCCGCGCGCTGGGGCTCACGCGCCTGTGGGGGTCGCCGGTCATCGTCCGGATGGTGCCGACGCCTGCGCGCTGAAGTTCCCTGGGGCTTGCAAAAATCGCCCGGAACGCGACTTCATTGTTTACAACAATTGAAGTCACTGGTTGTAAACAATGAAGCGGCCGCGCGCGCACCATGGAGTCGCGCGGGGCGGAAGTGCCGGAAGGAAATCAGGTCCGGAGCCAGGCGAGCCAGTCGTCAATGCCCGCGCCGGTCTGGGCGGACAATTCGAGGATCTGCGCCCGGGGGGCGGTTTGCCGGATGGCGGCCAGGGCTTTTTCGCGGTCGAACCCCACGGCGGCGGCCAGATCGGTCTTGGTGACGAGCACGAGATCCGCGTTGCGAAAGATCACGGGGTACTTCAGCGGCTTGTCTTCGCCTTCGGTCACGGACAGCAGCACGACGCGCTTTGCTTCGCCGAGGTCGTAGGAGGCGGGGCACACCAAGTTGCCGACGTTTTCGATGAAGAGCGTTTCGAGGCCGGCCACGTCGAGCTTTTCGAGCGCGTGGGCCACCATGTGCGCGTCGAGGTGGCACGTCGCGCCGGTGGTGATCTGGATGGCTTGTGCGCCCGCCGCGCGCAGGCGGTCGGCGTCGTTCTCGGTCTGGAGGTCGCCGACGATGGCGGCGGCGCGGGGCAGGTCGCGCAGCGTGCGTTCCAGCAGGGCGGTCTTGCCGGAGCCGGGGGACGAGAGCAGGTTGAAGACCTTCAGTCCTTTGGCGCGGAACCAGCCGCGGTTTTGGTCGGCGAGGCGCTGGTTGAGTTCCAGCGCGGATTTCTGGACGGGGACGGTGCGGACCGGCGGCGGGTGGCCATGTTCGTGGGAGTGGCCATGGCCGTGCTCATGGGGATGGGCGTGGTCGTGGGGGTGGTTGTGGGGATCGTTGCAGCCGCAGGTGTCACACATGGTCGGGTACCTCGATGGAGATCAATTCCAGTTCATGGCCGCCGCGCAATTCGCCGTCGGCGGCGCCGCAGCCCGGGCATTGGTAGGCGCCGACGGGCGTTTCGTAATCGGCGCCGCAGCGGGGGCAGTGGAAAGCGGGGGCCGTTTCCTCGACGTCGAGCCGCGCGCCGGCGGCGGGGGTGTCGGGCGCCAGCGCCTCGAACGCGAAGCGCAGGGCCTCGACCACGACGCCGGAGAGCGGGCCGACGCGGACGCGCAGGGCGCAGATCGGCGCACCGTCCGCCGCGGCCGCGGCGTCCGCCAGCAAATTCGACATGAGACTCAGTTCGTGCATAAACGCGAGTCCGTACCATAAACGCAGCGGCGGCAATCCGCCACTGGAAAAACGCGTGCCGGGGATGGCGGAATTTTCCCCGGATCGTGGGGATCCGACCGGATGTGCACAGCCGGTTTCGAGGTCCAAAACGCGCCGGTTTATGGGGGAATTTCGACGTTTCGGGGCGGGGCAAAAAACGCCTGTGAATAAGTTGTGTACAGGCGGGGGGGCGCCCCGGGAAAGCTGAATTGCAATGCATTGCAAGGCAACGAGATAAATAATCGAATGTTTTTGTCCTTTTTTCTGTTGACGCTTGGTGGGGCAAAGTGGGATAAAGTGCATCAAAGAGAAGGCCAAATGGAGCGTCGTGTCACAACCGAAATGGAGGAGCTGCTGGACGCCGGTGCGTTCGTGGGCAGCTACGTCCATTCGCTCGATGCCAAGAAGCGGGTCACGATCCCGGCGGATTGGCGCGACGCGGCGGGGAATCCCACGCTGTTCGTGTTGCCTGGCGTCAACTTCAAGTGCCTCTACGTCGTCACGGCCCGCGAGATGGCGCAGCGCCTCGAAAAAGTGCGCGCGGCCTCGGTCGCGAACGTCCAGGCGCAGAAATTCATGCGCGATTTCTTTTCGCGGGCGGACCGCGTGGCGCTGGATGCGCAGGGCCGCATCCGGGTGAAGGACGAGCTTCTGGATTTCGCGGGAATTTTCAATCAGATGGTGCTGGTCGGCACCGGCAGCCGGTTCGAGTTATGGAGTCCGGAATCATGGAACGAGCAGAGTTCGCAGCTGGATCAATCGAAGTTCGCGGAAGCGGCCCAGTACATCGGCTTCTAAACTTCCTCGGCGCGTTTTTCCTCGGCATCGGGCCGGACGCGCGCGCGGAACGCCGCGCGGAAAACTGGTGGGACCGCGACCCGACGCCGATCCGCGAAGAGGCGCCCCCCGTCGTCCTTGGCCGGCAGGCGGAATTGTTCGACGCGGCCGGCCAGGCGGTCGCCGTGCCGGCGGCCCCGGCGCAACCCCGGACGGTCGTCTCGGTGCAGGCCAAGTCCCGGACCGGCGCGCGCGTCGTGGCCACGACCCGCGCGGCGGCGGCGACGCGCGTGGCGGCGGTGCCCAAGACCGCGGCGAACGCGCGGGGCGAGGTGGGCCGCCATCTCGTCATGAGCCAATCCCTTTCGAGCGGCAGGGAGGAATCGCGCTGGTTCTCCGTTCCCCAGCGCACCCTCCTGCCGCGTTTCCAGTTGTTCGAAGGCGCCGAGGCGGTCATCGAGGAACCCGGGGGGCTGCGGATCGGCTCCCCCGCCTTGAAGACGCAGCGGGGCCGGGTCTGGTTCGTCTGATCGCGCGGAGGTTTCCATGTTGCACGTGCCGGTTTTGCTCGCGGAAACCGTTGCCAGGTTGGTGACGGCCCCGGGCGGCTGGTACGTGGACGCGACGGCGGGGGCGGGGGGCCATGCGACGGCGGTGCTGGCGGCGGCGGGGCTCGATGCGCGCCTGCTGGCGCTGGACCGCGACGGCGACGCCCTGGAACTGGCGCGCGCCGCCTTGGCGCCGTTCGGCGACCGCGCGATCCTCGAACGGGCCAATTTCGCGGATCTGGCCGAAGTGGCCGCGCGGCATGGCGTGCGCGACGTGCGCGGCATCCTGCTGGATCTGGGCGTGTCCTCCATGCAGCTCGACCGGCCGGAACGCGGTTTCAGTTTCCAGCACGACCACCCGCTGGACATGCGGATGGACGATCGCCAGGAACTGACGGCGGCCATGCTGCTGCAGCGGCTGCCCGAGGCCGAGCTGGCCGACGTGCTGCGGCGCTACGGCGAGGAACGGATGGCCCGGCGCATCGCCAAGGCGGTGGCCCGCGCGCGGGAACGCGGCGAGACGCCGGCGACCACGGCGCAGCTGGCCGAGCTGGTGGCGAACGCGAAGGGCGGGCGGCGCGGACATGCGCACCCCGCGACGCAGACCTTCCAGGCGCTGCGGATCGCGGTGAACGGCGAACTGGCCGCGTTGGAGCAGGCGCTGCCGGCGGCGCTGGATCTGCTGGCGCCCGGCGGGCGCCTGGCGGTGATCAGTTTCCACAGT
This sequence comes from Verrucomicrobia bacterium UBA2281, assembly GCA_002347655.1. GTDB lineage: Bacteria > Verrucomicrobiota > Kiritimatiellia > CAIQIC01 > Lenti-01 > Lenti-01. The sequence continues at coordinate 51,951 of DDWR01000039.1, forward strand.
CTGGAAGACCGGATGGTGAAGCGGTTCATGGTGGCGCACGAGGGCCGCATGGAGGCGCTGGCGAAAGGCGGTTCCCGCTGGAGCGGGCAACTGCCGCGCGCGCGCCGCGTGGACCGCAAGGCGACAATGGCCGGCGCGGACGAAACGGCGCGCAACCCGCGCGCGCGCTCGGCCAAGCTGCGGGTATTGGAAAGGATGGCGTGACATGGCGCGACGAAACCGGAAAAACGGCGAAGAAGGTCATCGGGCGATGCTCTGGAGCATCGCGCTGTTCGGCGTGGCCGCGGCCCTGGCCGGCATCTATCTGGGCCTGGTCAACGCCTGCGACCACCTCGGCCGCCAGATCAAGACGCTCGAAGCCAACCGCGCCGAGCTGCGCAAGCAGGTGGTGAACGAGGAGCGCAACTGGACCATGGCGCGCTCGATCGTCAACATGGAGCGGCTGCTGGTGGCCCACGGCATCGAAATGACGTTCCCGCAGGAACGGAACATCGTCCGCCTGGTGGCGACGGAGCCGGACGAACCGGCCCAATACGCGCTCCGCGGCGCGCCGCCGGCCCGTGATTGACCGCGGCTACATCTGGCGCACGACGCTGGTGGTGGTGGCCCTGCTGCTGGTCTGGGGGGGGCTGGCCGTCCGGCTCGGCTATCTGCATCTGGGACCCAACGAGGCGCTCAAGCAGCGGGTGCGCCAGATGCGCTCCGTGGAGCAGGAAATCCTGGTGGGGCGGGGGCGCATCCTGGACCGCCACGGCCAGCTGCTGGCGCTGGACTTGCCGGTCAAGAACATCATCGTCGAACCGAAGGTCGTGCAGAGCAACGGCCAGGTGCGGACCGTCAGCGCGCATCTGGCGCGCGTGCTGGACCTGCCCTACGATCAGGTGCTCGCCCGCGTCGCCAAGCCCGGCGATCCCTACGAACCCGTGGCCCGGCTCGTCCGCGAGGAAGTCGCCGAGCAGGTCATGCGGCTCCAGCTCAAGGGCGTCTATCCCGAGCCGCTGACGACCCGCTACTATCCGCACGGCGCGCTCGGGTGCCATCTGCTGGGCTTTTCCAACGCGGAAGGCGTGGGCAGCGCCGGCATCGAACAGCGCTGGAATTCCTTCCTCAAGGGCCGGCCGGGCCTGCGCCAAAGCGAGCGCGACGGCATCCGCCAGGAAATCGTCCTCCGCCGCACGCTGCAGATCGATCCGCAGGAGGGCGCCGACGTCCACCTGACGCTGGATCTCAACGTGCAGTATTTCGTCGAGAAGGCGCTCGACGCGGCGATGACCAATCTGCAGGCCGAAGCCGCCTGGGCCATCGTGGAAGACGTCCGCACCGGCGCGATCCTCGCCATGGCGTCGCGGCCGGCCTACGACCTCAACGCCTATTCGCAGACCGCGCCGGAAACGCGCCTGAACCGGGCCGTGGGCGTCAATTTCGAGCCGGGATCCGTCTTCAAGGTCGGCGTCGTCGCCGCCGGGCTCAACGAGGGCCTCGTGGCCACCAACGACGTGTTCGATTGCGAAAACGGCATGTGGTTCTATGCCGGCCGGCCGCTGAAGGATTTCCATCCCTACGGCGATCTCGACGTCACCGGCATCCTGCGCAAGTCCAGCAACATCGGCGCGGCGAAGATCGCCGTGCTGCTCGGCGAGCAGCGCCTGCATCGTTATCTCTCCGCCTACGGCCTGGGACAGCCCACCGGCATCGAGGTGCCCGGCGAGGAAAGCGGTATCCTCAACCCGTGGGAAAAGTGGGCCAAGATCGACGTCACCCGCGTGGCGATGGGCCATTCCGTGGCCGTCACGGCCCTCCAGATGCTCAACGTCCTGTGCTGCATCGGCAACGACGGGTTCCTGATGAAGAGCCACGTCGTCCGCAAGGTGGTGGACAAAAACGGCGTCGTGCTGCTGGAGAACAAGCCCGAGGCCCTGGCGCGGCCGATCACCGAACGCACCGCGGCGCTGATGCGCCAGATGCTGGCGGAAGTCACGCGCGCGGGCGGCACCGGCACGCGCGCCGCCGTGGCGGGCTATTCCGTCGCCGGCAAGACCGGCAGCGCCGAGAAGATCGTGGGCGGCCGCTACGTGAAGAACGCCAACGTGTCCTCCTTCATGGGGCTGCTGCCCGCGGAACGGCCGGAAATCGGCATCATCGTGGTGCTGGACAATCCGACCGACCCGGCCACCGGCCTGCGCACCGGCGGCATCACCGCCGCGCCCGTCTTCGCGAAGATCGCCGAACCCGTCGCGCGCTACCTCGACGTCCGCCCGCTCGACGCCGCCGAAATGGTCTATTACCAGAAAATCCTGGACGGAGCGCCGTGAACCGGGACGGGCATGGGCCGCGGCCGGTGAAGCTAGGCCGCCTGCTGCAGGCGGCGCCGGCCGCCCGCTTGCGGGACGGCGCCGCCGCCACGGAAATCGCGGGTTTGGCCTACGATTCGCGCGCCGTGCGCCCGGGCTTTCTGTTCTGCGCCTTGCCCGGCGAGAAAACCGACGGCGGCCAATTCGCCGAAGAAGCCATCCGGCGCGGCGCCGTCGCCGTCCTCCACCAGAACGGCCTGCGCCTGCCGCGCGGCACGGCGGACGTCGCCGCGCCCGACGCCCGCGCCGCCATGGCCGACCTCGCCGCGGAATTCTACGGCCATCCGTCGGCCGCGCTGCCGGTCGTCGGCGTCACCGGCACCAACGGCAAGACCACGACCACCTACATGATCCGCGCGATCCTGCGCGCGGCCGGCCGGGAATGCGGCTTGATCGGCACGATCCAGTACGAATACGGCGGCCGGCTCATCGCCGCCGCGCGCACCACCCCCGAAGCGCCCGATCTCCAGCGGATGCTCGCCGAGGCCCGGGCGGCCGGCTGCCGCGCCGTGGCGATGGAGGTTTCCTCGCAGGGGCTCGCCGCCGGGCGCCTGCGCGGCACGCGGTTCGCCGCGGCCGTCTTCACCAATCTCAGCGTGGACCATCTCGATTTCCACCGGACCATGGAGTCCTATTTCGACGCCAAGAAGCGCCTCTTCGACGAATTGCCGCCGGAGGCGCCCGCCATCGTGAACGGCGACGATCCCTACGGCCGGCGCCTCGCGGAAGCGCCGAACCTGGCCAGCCGGCTCGTGACCTTCGGGTGCGGTCCGGAAGCCGCCGTGCGGGCGGAGGACCTCCGCCTGTCGGAGACGAGTTCGGCTTTCCGGGCCATCGGCCCGTGGGGCGAAACGCGCGTGGAACTGGGTTTCGCGGGGCGCTTCAACGTGATGAACGCGCTCGCGGCGCTGGCCACGTGCGGCGGGTTCGGCGTGCCGCCGGAAACCATGGCCGCCGCGCTGGGCCGGATGGAGTCCGTGCCCGGCCGGCTCGAGCGCATTCCCGATCCGGCCGGCCGCCACGTGTTCGTGGACTACGCCCACACCGAGGACGCCCTGCGCTGCGTGCTCCAAACCCTGCGCGAAAACGCGTCCGGCCGCCTGATCTGCCTGTTCGGCTGCGGCGGCAACCGCGACCGCTCCAAGCGGCCGCGCATGGGCGCCGCCGTCTCCGATTGGGCCGATTTCGCCGTCGTCACCAGCGACAATCCCCGCCACGAAGATCCGCAGGCCATCCTCGCGGACGTCCTGGCGGGGATGGACCGCGGCAAGCCGCATCTCGTCGAGCCCGACCGCGCCGCGGCCATTCGGGCCGCCCTGCGCGAAGCGGGCCCGGGCGACGTCGTGCTGCTCGCGGGGAAGGGCCACGAGCCCTACCAGGAAATCGCCGGCCGCATGCTGCCCTTCGACGACCGCGAAATCGCCCGCGAGATCCTCGCCGCCGCCGGCCCCTAGGCCGCCGGAAAGGATTTGCGCCGGGCGGCCGAAACACCTACAAATTCCTCCTTCGACATGGATCCCATTTCCCCAGAATCGGCGGCCGCCTGGTGCCGCGGCCACTGGCACGGCGTTCGGCCCGCGGCGCCGCTGCGCGGCGTGGCCGTGGACAGTCGCCAGGTCGGGCCCGACCACCTGTTTTTCGCGCTGTCCGGCGCCCGCGCCGACGGTCACGATTTCCTCTCCGCCGCGGCGGCCGCCGGCGCGGCGGCCGTCGTGCGCGCCGATTACCCGGCCGACCGCCTGCCGGCGGGCGGCGCGTTCCTGCGCGTGGACGACGTGCAAGCCGCGCTGGGCCGCCTGGCGGCGGGCTACCGCGCGACGCTCGGCGCGCGGATCCTCGGCGTGGGCGGCAGCGTCGGCAAAACCACCGTCAAGGAACTCGTCGCCGACCTGCTGGCGACCGTCGGCAAGACCGCGCGCACCGCGGGCAATTTCAACAACGAGATCGGCTTGCCGCTGAGCGTGCTCGGCGTGGATCGGTCCTGCGCGTTTGCCGTCCTTGAAACCGGCATCAGCCATCCCGGCGAAATGGCGCCGCTGCGCGACGTGCTGCGGCCGGACGCCGCGGTGATGACGGCCATCGGGCCGGTCCATATCGAGTTTTTCGCTTCGGTTCGCGCCATCGCGGAAGAAAAAGCCGCGCTGCTGGAGAAGCTGCCGGCGGACGGCTTCGCGGTGCTGGACCGCGACGACGAGTTCTTCCCGGTCCTGCGCGCGCATGCTTCCGCGCCCGTCGTGGCCTGTTCGCTGGCCGATCCCGCCGCCGACTATTTCGGCGAGGTCCTGCCGTCCGGCGGCCTGCGCGTCCGCGAAAAAACCACGGACGAGCGCGCCGACCTGCCGGTGCCGCCGCCGGGCGGCTACATGGCGCGCAACGTCCTGCAGGCCGTCGCCGCGGCGCGGACATGCGGCGCGGCCTGGCCGGCGCTGGCCGGCGCGCTGGCCGCGTTCCGTCCGGTCGGCATGCGCTGGGCCGTGGAGAATGTCCGCGGCTGGACCGCCATCAACGACGCCTACAACGCCAATCCCGTCAGCGTGCGCGCCGCCCTCGCGGCGTTCGCGCAGTGGCCCGTGCCCGGGCGCCGGTTTCTGGCGCTGGGGCCCATGCTGGAACTGGGCGGCCGCGAAGCCGCCGAGCACGAAGCCGTCGGCCGCGAGGTCGCCGCCGGCGCCTGGGCGGGCGTGGCCTGCGTGCCGTGGCAGGCGGCCGACGAACCCGCGGTCCGGGCGTTGGCGGCAGGCCTGTGCGCCGGCGGCTGGCCGGCGGAAACTTCCTGCGCCGCGCCGGATGCCGCCGCCGCCGCGGACTGGCTGCGCGCCCGCCTGCGCCCGGGCGACGCCCTGTTGTTGAAGGCCTCGCGCGGCGTGCGCATCGAACGCGTCCTGGAATCGTTGAAGCAAGAAAGCTGAGCCATGCTGTACTATCTGTCCGCCTTCACCCATTGGTTCACGCCGCTGAACCTGTTCCGCTACGTGACGTTCCGCGCGGTCATGGGCGCGGGCACCGCGTTTTTCCTGTCGCTGCTGCTCGGGCGCTGGATGATCGGCAAGTTGCGGGCCTACAAGATCGGCCAGATCGTCCGCCAGGATCCGGAACTGGCCCGGATCACGCACGGCGGCAAGGCGGGCACGCCGACGATGGGCGGGGTGCTGATCATTTTCGCGACGCTGGTGTCGGCGCTGCTGTGGTGCCAAACGACGAATCCGCAGGTCTGGATCGCGCTGGCCACCATGCTGTTCATGGGCGGCATCGGGTTCGCCGACGACTGGCTGAAGCTCAAGCGCCGGAATTCCGACGGGCTCGCGGAATGGCAGAAACTGGCATTGCAGGGACTGTGGGTCGTGATCGCCTTTGCCGCCATCGAAGCGGTCCCGGGCACGCGGCCCCATGCGCGGGAACTGATGGTGCCGTTCTTCAAGGCGCCGGTGGTGGCGGACCTGACGGTCCCCGGCGCGCTGGCCTTCATGTTCCTGGTCCTGGTCGGCACGACCAACGCGGTCAACCTGACGGACGGCCTGGACGGGCTGGCGGCGGGCTGCATGAACTCCGTTTCGGCGGCCTATCTCGTGCTGGCCTACGTGGCGGGCAACGCGATCATGTCCAATTATCTGCAAGTGCCGTCGATCGCGGGCGCGCACGAACTGGCCGTCTTCTGCGGCTGCCTGCTGGGCGCAGGGCTCGGGTTTCTCTGGTGGAACGCCTATCCGGCCAAGGTGTTCATGGGCGACACGGGCAGCCTCGCGCTGGGCGGCACGATCGCGATGGTCGCCATTCTCATCAAGCACGAGCTGACGCTGCTGATCGTCGGCCTGGTCTTCGTGGGCGAGGCCGCCAGCGTCCTGGTCCAGCGCGCCAGTTGCCGCCTCTATCGCAAAGTCACCGGCCAGGGCCTGCCGCCGGAGCGCCGTCCGTTCCGCATGACGCCCATCCACCACCACTTCGAAATCATTTCCAAGGAGCGCGCCAAGGCGGAGGGCCGCTCGCCCGATTCCGCCGAAAATTCCGTGGTGATCCGCTTCTGGATCGTCTCGATCGTCTGCGCGCTTCTGGGCTTGGCGACGCTGAAACTGCGCTGAGGCGGTTCCGTGCGGACGTTTCGCCAGGCGGTGGTGTGCGGGCTCGGGGCCAGCGGCGTCGCCGCCGCGCGCCTCCTGCGCGCGGAAGGCGCCGAAGTTCTGGCCGTCGACGAGCGCGACGCGCCCGAAAGCCGCCGCACCGCGGCGGCGCTGGAGGCGCTCGGCTGCGCCGTCGCGCTGGGCGTTTCCGCGCCGCCCGCGGGGGACTTCGACGGCGCCGTCGTCAGCCCCGGCCTGCCGGTGGACGGCGCCTTCCTCGCCGAAATCCGCCGCCGCGGGATTCCGCTGGTGTCGGAAATGGAACTGGGCTGGAGCCGGTTCCGCGGCCGCTCGATCGCGGTGACCGGCAGCAACGGCAAGAGCAGCGTGGTCAAGGCGCTGGCCGAATGTCTCGAAGCGGCCGACCGGCGCGCGGTGCCCTGCGGCAACTACGGCCTGCCGGTCTGCCAAGCCGTCCTCGACATGCCCGCCGCCGACTGGCTCGTGATCGAAGCCAGCTCTTTCCAGCTCGAGACGTGCGCGGAATTCCGGCCGGACGTCGCCGTGCTGCTGAACGTGCTGCCCAACCATCTGGATCGGCACGGCACCCTGGAGGCCTATGCGCGCCTCAAGGCGCGGACGTTCGCGCGCCAGCGCGCGGGCGACGTCGCCCTGGTGCCGCCGGAATGGCGGGAACGCCTCGAGGCGTGGTCCGGCGGTCGCGGCCGGTGGCAAACCTTCGGGGCCGGGGCGGATCTGGATTTCGCGTTTGCCGCCCACCGGATCGCGGCGCGCGGCGGGGACGGCATCCGGTTCGCCGGTTCCTATTTCGACAACGAAGTGCTGGGTCCCAACGCCGCCGCGCTCTATGGCGCGGCGCGCGCGGCCGGGGTGCCGTCCGGAACGATCCAGACCGCGCTGGACCGCTTCCGGCCGCTGCCGCACCGGGCCGAACCCGTCGGCGAATTCGGCGGCGTGCGCTACGTCAACGATTCCAAGGCCACGAACCTCTCGGCGCTGGTCGCGTCCGTGCGCATGCAGGACCGGCCGGTCTGGTTGATCGCCGGCGGCCGGCCGAAGGAAACCGACTTTTCCGCGGCCGCGCCGGTCCTGCGGGCCCGGGTCCGCGGCGTCTTCCTGATCGGCGAGGCGGCGGCGGCGATGGCGGCCGCCTGGGGCGCGGCCGTCCCGTGCGAAATCAGCGGCACCCTCGAGCGCGCGGTGGCCGCCGCGCGGCGCGCCGCGGCGCCGGGCGAGACCGTGCTCCTCGCGCCCGCCTGCACCAGCTACGACCAGTTCCGCGCCTACGGCGAGCGCGGCGACGCGTTCCGGCAATTCGTGCGGGAAAAGGGTTGAATCCCGCGGGGGAGCGGAGCATAATCCGCCCCGTACGTTGGAAAACGTGTTGAATTTCAAGAACAAGCAAGGAGTTCGAAGATGAGGGTATCTGTCGTTGCCGGTTTGATCGTCGCCGTCCATGTCGCGGTGATTGGCTCCGTGGTCATGACGCAGGGTTGCGTCAGCACGCGGACCGAGTCCGATGTCGTCGTTCCCGCGCCGGTCGAAACCGCGCCCGTGCCCCCGATGCCGCCGTCCGCCGACGTCGTGGCCATGCCCGCGCCCGTGGCGTTTCCGGCCTTGCAGCCGCCCGTCGCTCCCGCGCCGGTCAAGACGGCGGTCGCCGCCGAAAACGTCTACGTCGTCAAGCCCGGCGATTCGCTCTCCAAGATCGCGGCCGCCCACGGCATCAAGACCGCCGAGCTCAAGGAACTCAACAAGATCGCCGACGTGAACAAGATCCTCGTCGGCCAGAAGCTGATCCTGCCCGACTACTCCCAGCCGTCCGCCTCGCCGCCGGCCGAGAAGTCGGCCAAGCCCGCGGCCGCCAAAGCGGCGGCGTCCGGCGACGCCTACGTCGTGAAGCCCGGCGACTCGCTGTCGAAGATCGCGTCCGCCCACGGCGTGAAGACGAAGGACCTGATGGCCGCGAACGACATCGTCGACGCGAACAAGATCCGCGCCGGCCAGAAGCTCGTCATTCCCGGCGCCCAGAAGGCCGAGAGGTCCGAAGAGAAGGCCGTCGAGAAAAAGGCCGAGAAGAAGGCCGAGAAGAAGGCCGAGGCCAAGTCCGGCGAGCCGGCGGTCGCGCCGTTGCCCGCGCCGGTGCCCGAGGCCGCGGTCGCTCCCGCGCCGGCGCCCGAGGCCGCTTCGGCCAGCGGGTTCCAGGACGCCATGCTGGACTATACCGTCCAGGACGGCGACACCGTCGAAGGCATCGCCCGGCTGTTCGTGGTGAGCGCGGACGAGATCCGCAAGGTGAACGGCCTGGCCGCCGGCGCCGAAGTCGCCCCCAGCCAGAAGATCAAGATTCCCCCCAGCATGTAGTCCGCCCGCCCTGCGGGGCGAGGTGTCGAGCGCCCGGACCGAAAGGCCGGGCGTTTTTTACGAAAGGAAGTCCCCGGTGTCGGCGCGCGTCATCCTGATCCTGGTCGTGGGGCTGCTGGTCATCTTCGGCCTCGTGATGCTCTTCAGCACCAGCGGACCGCAGGGCGAAAAACTTGCGCACAACCCGTACCACTTCGTCCTGCGCCAGGCGGCGTGGCTCGTGTTCGGGCTCGTCGCCGCCGTCGTCGCGGCCAAGGTGGACTACCGCCTTTGGCTGAAGCTGGCCTGGCCGCTGCTCGGCGTCGTGCTCGTCCTGCTCGCGCTGGTCTACGTGCCCGGCATCGGCCTGAGCGTCAAGGGCAGCCATCGCTGGATCCGCCTGCCGCTGGGCCTGAGTTTCCAGCCCTCGGAATTGGCGAAATTCGCCGCGATCAACGCGCTGGCGGCCTGGTACGGCACCAAGCGGCGGGAGCGCGGCGGGTTCGTGGGCGGCCTCGCGATCCCGGGCGCGATCCTCGGCGCGCTGCTGGCGCTGATCGTGTTCGAGACCGATTTCGGCGCCACCGTCCTGATCGGCGCGACGGGCGGCCTGCTGATGTTCGTGGCCGGCGCGCCGGTGCTGTTCCTGCTGCCGGCCGGGGTCGCGGCCGCCGGCGCCCTGGCCTGGATGATCTCGCGGAACCCCGAACGCATGGGGCGGATCTTGGCGTTTCTCCATCCGGAACAATACGAGCAGACCGAGGCCTGGCAGCTCATGAACGCCCTCTACGCCTTCGTGGCCGGCGGCCTCGGCGGCGCGGGCCTCGGCCAGAGCCTGCAGAAGAAGTTCTATCTGCCCGAGGCCCACACCGATTTCATCTTCGCGATCATCGGCGAGGAACTCGGCTTCGGCGCGTCGCTGGGCGTCGTGCTGCTGTTCGTGGTCTTCCTGCTGTGCGGCATCCGCATCAGCGGCCGCGCGCCGGACGTCGGCGGCCGGCTGCTGGCCTTCGGCATCACGGTGCTCGTCTCCCTGCAGGCCGCCATCAACGTCGCCGTCGTGACCGGCCGCCTGCCGACCAAGGGCCTGCCGCTGCCGTTCATCAGCTTCGGCGGCACCAGCCTGATGGTCACGCTGTTCATGACCGGCGTGCTGCTCAACGTCGCCCGCCAGGGCCTGCGCCACCGCCTGCGCACGTGATTCCCCGCAAAGTTTTTACGTTCCACGTAAACCCGCGCGGAAGTTTTTACGTTCTACGTAAAAGCGCGGTAAAAGTGCCGCCCGGGTCCGGCACGCGGCCCTTGCATCGGGGCGGGGAGGCGGGTATAGTCCCGGTCTGTTTTCAACCCAGAAGGAGTCGGCATGGCGAAGAGCAAGAAAACGTTGGACGCGGTGGTGAAGGATCTGAGCTTGGCGGAATTCGGCCGCAAGGAAATCGAATTGGCCGAGCACGAGATGCCCGGCCTGATGAGCGTCCGGGCGGAATACGCCAAGACCAAGCCGCTGAAGGGCGCGCGGATTTCCGGCTCCATCCACATGACGATCCAGACGGCCGTCCTGGTCGAGACGCTGCAGGCGCTGGGCGCCCGCGTCCGCTGGGCCAGCTGCAACATCTTCTCCACCCAGGACCACGCCGCCGCCGCGCTGGCCGTCCGGGGCACCCCCGTCTTCGCCGTCAAGGGCGAGACGCTCAAGGAATACTGGGAATACACCGACCGCATCCTCGACTGGGGCAAGGAAGCCCCCAACATGATTTTGGACGACGGCGGCGACGCGACCCTGTTCGTGCACCTCGGCGTGAAGGCGGTCAAGGAAGGCCTCCAGGTCCTGAAGGGCCCCTACGAGAGCGAAGAAGAGGAAATCCTCAAGGCCCAGGTCCGCAAGGCCGTGAAGAAGAACCCCGACCGCTTCCTCAAGATGGCCAAGTCCATCAAGGGCGTCACGGAGGAAACCACGACGGGCGTGCACCGCCTCTACCAGATGGCCGAACGCAAGGAACTGCTCTTCCCGGCGTTCAACGTGAACGACTCGGTCACGAAGTCGAAGTTCGACAACATCTACGGCTGCCGCCACTCGCTGGTGGACGGCCTCATGCGGGCGACGGACGTGATGATCGCCGGCAAGGTCGCCGTGGTCGCCGGCTACGGCGACGTCGGCAAAGGCTCGTGCCAGTCCCTCAAGGGCCAGTGCGCGCGCGTGATCGTGACCGAAATCGATCCCATCTGCGCCCTGCAGGCGGCCATCGACGGCTACGAGGTCATGACGATGGACGAGGCCTGCGCGCAGGGCGACATCTTCGTGACGACGACCGGCTGCTGCGACGTCATCACCGCCAAGCACATGCTGAAGATGAAGAACCTGGCCATCGTCTGCAACATCGGCCACTTCGACAGCGAGATCCAGACCGCGGCGATGAAGAAGTACCGCTGGGAAGAAATCAAGCCGCAGGTGCACCGCATCTGGACCGGGAAGAGCAAGTCGATCCTGCTGCTGGCGGAAGGCCGGCTCGTCAACCTCGGCTGCGCCACCGGCCACCCGAGCTTCGTGATGAGCAACAGCTTCTCCAACCAGGTCCTCGCGCAGATCGAACTGTTCACCCGCTCGGAGAAATATCCGGTGGGCGTCTATACCCTGCCCAAGAAGCTGGACGAAAAGGTTGCGCAGCTGCACCTCGGGCATCTGGGGGTCAAGCTGGACCGCCTGAACCGCAAGCAGGCCGCCTATCTCGGCGTGCCCGTGGACGGGCCCTACAAGCCCGAACACTACCGCTACTAGGCGCATGAAGATCGCTTTGCAGGGGTTGCGGCCGGAAGAGCTGCACTCCCTCTGCAAGGAAATCGGCCAGCCCGCGTTCCGGGCCAAGCAGCTCTGGCAGTGGGTGCAGGTCCAGGGCGCGACCCGCTGGGACCAGATGGGCAATCTGCCCCAGGCGCTGAAGGACGCGCTGGCCGCGACCCACACGCCGGAACCCGCGAAAATCCTCCAGGAATCCGGCGAATCCGGCGGCACGCGCAAGTGGCTCGTCGGTCTCGACGACGGCGAGCGCGTGGAAACCGTGCTGATTCCGGCGCGCGACTGGACGACGGTCTGCCTCTCGACCCAGGTCGGCTGCAAGATGGGCTGCGCCTTTTGCGCCAGCGGCCAATGCGGGTTCGCCCGCAACCTGGCCGCCGGCGAGATCGTCGCGCAGTTCCAGCTCGTCGCCGCCGCGCGGGGCAAGCGGCCGGACAACGTCGTCTACATGGGGATGGGCGAGCCGTTCGACAACTACGATGAAGTCCTCAAGTCCGTCCGCCTCCTGAACCATCCCGACGGCCTGAACGTCGGCGCGCGGCGCATCACGCTGAGCACCAGCGGCGTGATTCCCGGCATCCGGCGGCTGGCGGACGAGGGCTTGCAGGTGGAGCTGTCCGTTTCCCTGCACGCGCCCAATTCCGAACGGCGGCGGAAGCTGATGCCCATCGAGAACAAATATCCGCTGCCCGAACTGCTGGCGGCCTGCGTGGACTATACCGCCAAGACCAAGCGCTTCGTGACGTTCGAATATACCCTGATCCGCGGCGTCAACGATTCCGTCCGCGCCGCGGAGGAACTGGCGGGGCATTTACGCAAGTTTTCCTGCCGCGTGAACCTGATTCCGCTGAGCCCGGTGGCGGAATTCGCCGGCGAAGCGCCGCCGCGCGCGGCCATCGAAGCCTTCCAGCGCGTGCTGGAAAACCGCGGCGTCTCCGTGACCTTGCGCGACTCCAAGGGCAAGGGAGTCGATGCCGCCTGCGGCCAGTTGCGCCGCCGGACCGACGCGCGGCAATCCGATTTGCGGTAGGGCGACTTGGCTCAAGTCGCCGAAGAACTTACAGTTCTTGATTCGGCTGGCCGGCCGGTTCCGGCAGCTTGGTGCTCAGCAGATGCCGGATGAAGGCTTCGCGGTATTCGGGATCGATGCGGCGGCGCGTGGGATTGTCCAGCGCGGCCAGCGGCACGCCGATTTCCCCGCGCGGGGTGGCGACGAGCGCGACGCGGTTCGTGCCCGCACCCGCAAAGCCCGTGAGGGTGCCCTTGTCGAAAAGTCCGTTCTTGCGCCGCAGCTCGACCGGTTCGTTGAGCTTGTACGGCGGTTCCCGGGTGGCGAGTTGCAGGCGCAGATTGCGCTCGGCTTCCGCTTTCTTGGCGGCGAAGGCGGCGCGTTCGGCCGCGGCCTTTTGCGCGGCGAGTTCTTCGGGCGAAGGCGCCGGCGGGGGCGGGGGTTCCGGCGCGGCGACCGGCTCGGTCGGGGCATGGGTGGCCGCCGGTTCTTGGACCGGATCTTGAGGCGCCGGCACCGCGGCCGCTGGTTCGGCGGCGGGCTCGGCCGGCGGCGGCGGAAGCGGCGCTTCTTCGGTGCGCAACAAGTAGAAGCCGCCCGCCACGGCGGCGGCGGCCACGCCGGCCAGCACAAGCACCAGACCGAGATTCGCCGCCAGCCAGCTTTTTTCGCCGGCTTTCTTGCCGGTGACGAAGTTGTAGCCGCAGTGGATGCACAGCGACGCGTCGCGCGCGACTTGGTGGCGGCAGTCCGGGCAGGGTTTGGCGCCCGAGAGGTTCGGCGCGCCGTGCTGGATCGTCAGCTCCGGTTTCGGCGTCGGCGCCGGCAGCTCGACGTGGTTCTGCTTGCCGCAGTGGGGGCAATCGATCTGGGGCAGCCCGCTGGAACTGTCGAAGTCGAACGGCTGGCGGCAGAACTGGCAGTTGACCTTGACGAACATGGCGGGCCTCCCGGCGCCTGGCGGCGCCCTAACCGATTTCGGCGTCCATTTTCTCGATCAAGGCCGGAATCGTCAAGCGTTCCTGCTGCATGCTGTCGCGGTCGCGCAGCGTGACGGTGCCGTCCTCGAGGGTTTGGAAATCGACGGTGACGCACCACGGGGTGCCGGCCTCGTCCATGCGGCGGTAGCGGCGGCCGATGGCGCCGGACTCGTCCCAGAAGCAATTCCAGCGGCGCTGGAGCTTCGCGAAGATCTCGCGGGCCTTGCCGTAGAGTTCGGGCTTGTTCTTCACCAGCGGGAACACGCCGAGCTTGATGGGGGCGATGGCCGGGTGGAAGCGCATGACGGTGCGGACGTCGGTCTTGCCCTTGTCGTCGGTCAGGGTCTCCTCGGCGTAGGCGTTGCAGAGCAGCGCCAGCGCGAGGCGGTCGGTGCCGGCGGAGGGCTCGATGACGTGTGGCACGTATTTGCCTTCGAGCAGCTTCGTCGCGAACGCGCGGGCGTCTTCCTCGGCTTTGCCGCGGCTGGTCCAGTCGGCGACGACCTTCTGGACGAAGGCGTCCTTGGCGGCGGCGTCCAGCTTGTCGGCGGCCTGCTTGAGGGCCTCGTCGAAGACGTCCAGGCCCTTGCCGGAGTGCTTCTGGTGCTGGCTGAGGTCGAAATCGGAGCGCGCGGCGATGCCTTCGAGCTCCTGCACGCCGAAGGGGAAGGCGTATTCGATGTCCACGCAGGCGCGGGCGTAGTGGGCGAGTTCGTCGCCGGTCTGCCAGTACTGCTCGAGGTCGGCGGCGGGCAGGCCGATGGCGCGATACCAACTCAGGCGCTGTTCGACCCAGTAGCGGTGCCAGACCTCCCAGCCCCAGCTGGCCTGCGGCTCGCCGGCCAGGTCCGGGTTGTCCGCCAGCGTGGTGACCTTCCCGCAGATCAGCTCGACGGCTTCGTCGGGGCGGATGAAGAATTCCAGCTCCATCTGCTCGAATTCGCGCGAGCGGAAGGTGTAGTTGCGCGGGTTGATCTCGTTGCGGAAGCTCTTGCCCATCTGCGCCACGCCGAAGGGCACCTTCTGGCGCGCGGTGGCGACGACGTTGTTGAACTGCGCGAAAATCGCCTGCGCGGTTTCCGGGCGCAGCCAGGCCACGTTGGACTCGTCCTCGACGGGGCCCACGAACGTCTTGAACATCAGGTTGAAGCTGCGGGGCTCGGTCAGGTTCTTCGAGCCGCAGGCCGGGCAGACCGCGCCGGGGGGCAGGGCGAAGGCCGATCCGTTCTTGATCAGGTCCAGGCCCTGCTCCTCGCAGAGCTGGTCGGCGCGGAAGCGCTTGCGGCAGTCCTTGCAGTCCACCATCGGGTCCGCGAAGCCGTCGGCGTGGCCGGAGGCCTTCCAGATGGCCGGATGCATGATGATCGAGGCCTCGAGGCCGACGACGTCTTCGCGGCAGCGGACCGTGGTTTTCCACCAGGCGTCCTTGATGTTGCGCTTCAGTTCGCAGCCCAGCGGGCCGTAGTCCCAGAAACCGTTGATGCCGCCGTACAGTTCCGAAGATTGGAAGATGAAGCCGCGCCGCTTGCACAGGGACGCGAGGATTTCCATGTCGAGTTTCTTGCTCATAGTGGGCCGCAGGATGCGCCAAAACGCCCGGCGCGTCAAGCGAAGGGCGCGGCCGGCGAGAGCGGGCGGACGCGCCGGTCAGTCCGCCAATTTCTCGCAAACCAAGCGGTTCAGGCTGATGCCGGCCTCGGCGGCCTCCATCACCAGCGCCTGGTGTCTGGTCGGAGGAACCCGTACGACGAATCGACCGCTGTAGCGACGGGTGGCCACCGGTTCGGGAACGGGTTCGCCTTCAGCGCGCAGGTCCGCGACCGCCGCCGCCACCACGCCGCGGATTCCCTTGAGCGCGGCTTCCGGAGAGCGGGCCAGCCAGCTCAGACTCGGAAACTCCGCGCAAAGGCCCACGTACTCCCGGTCTTCTTCCGACCAGGTCACGCGATAGGTGTAGCGATCATTTCCGGGGATTTTCATGGCTCGTCAATTTCTCGATGGCTTTGATGATTTGTCTGATCTGGTAGGCTTTGGCCATGCCGCGGTCATTCTGGACGTTGACCCGCGGGTCGCCGGGCCATGGCATTCGATAGAGGCGATGGCTCGATCCGCGTTGCCGGGGCGGTCCGAAGAAGTGCTCGCACACCTTGCAGGCCTCCGTAAAACGGATGCCCTTTGGGTTGATCCGCATGGCCGCCACCAGATCCTCGACCTTAGGCATGCCGAAAAGATACCATTAATGATACTGGTGTCAAGAGCGGCCGAATCAGTCAACCACGCACTTCCGCAGGTGCGGATCGGTGCGGAGAAGTTCTTCGGCCTCGGGCAGGCAGTCGCGGGAGGACAGGACGGTGTAGAAGTCCTGCTTGATGGACGGCGCGCGGCGCAGGGCTTCGAGCCAGTCGGACAAACGGAACGGATCGTTTTCGATGGCGCGCCAAAACCCCGTCTTCTCGAACAGGCCCGCGATGAGTTCGGCATTCTGCTGCTGGAGCCGGCTGACGAGGTAGGTGGCCACGCCGACCTGCAAGCCGTGCATCCGCGGCTTGCCGCCGAGGGAATCCAGCGCGTGCGAAATGAGATGCTCGCTGCCGCTGGCCGGGCGCGAGGAGCCGCAGACTTCCATCGCGATGCCGTTGAGCATCAGCGAGGTGCCCAGCAGCCGCACGCCTTCGAGGTCGCGCTGCGAGCGGGCGATGAACTGGAACACCGTCGCGTCCGACAGCAGCGCCGCGAAGTCGTCCACCGGCGTGCCGACGGCGTTGAAGGCCAGTTTCCAGTCCGCCACGGCGGTCAACTTGGCGACGAGGTCGCCGACGCCCGCCAGCCAGAGGATTTCCGGCGCGGCCAGGCAGATTTCCGTGTCGATCGCCACGCCGAAGGGCATGGTGGAGGGCAGGGACTTGCGCTTGCCTTCGAGCGTCAGGCTCGACTGCGGGCTGCAGAAGCCGTCGTTGGACAGCGACGTCGGCACGGCGACGTAGGGGATGCGGGTCAGGAACGCCACGTATTTGGCCACGTCCAGCGCCTTGCCGCCGCCGAAGCCGACGATGGCGCGCGTCCGGGCCGGAATCTGCGGGAACAATTCGCGGGCCTGCTCGAAGGAGGCCTCCTGGATCGGCCAGCGCTGCAGAACGGCGACGTTCTCCGCTTTCAGGCCGTCGCAGAGCTTCCGCATCAGGTCCATCTGGAGATCGGCGCTGTGCAGCACGACGATGTCGGAAAATCCGTTCCGGCGGGCATAGATCCCGACCCGGCCGGCGGCGCCGGCCTTCACGCGGACGAGGTTCGGAATCGAGATCTGGGTGCGGTTCAGCATGGGGATTCCTCCAGCAGGGCGGCGGCGATCTGCGACCAGGTTTCAAAGGGGCGGAAAGGCTCGCCGACGTTCCGGAAATGGTGTGCCAGCCAGCCGGTGGCGAATCGGTTGCCGGGCTTGACGAGGTTCGCCGGCGCCAGATCGGGCCGGCCATCGCCGGCGAAGACCGCGTCCGGATCGCGCGCGAGCGCCGCGCGCACGATCGCCGGCTTGTCGATGCCCGTTTCGCGCTTGAAGTAGGGCGAGTCCGTCGGGAGCGCCAGCCGCAGGCCCGTTTCGGGCGCGAATTCGCCGGGATTGGCGTGCACGTCCAGATCCACGCCGGCCTGCTGCAGCAGGCGCTCGATGTACCACCCGCAGCCGGCCGAGGCCACGACGATCTCCCAGCCCGCCGCGCGCAGGCGCGCCACGGAGTCTTTCAGCGTCGGATCGAGCTGCATGCCGGCCAGCACCTGTTCGAGGCCCGCCCAATCGGCGCGGATGGAACCGAAAATGCCCGCCAGCGCCTCGAAGTGGGTGATCTTGCCGTCGACGTAGTCCTGCCAGAAATCGTGGTCGGCCGCCGACGGCAGGTCGCGCCGGGCCAAGTCGAAGAAGTCGAACTTCGTCATCGTGCCGTCGAAGTCCGAGACCAAAATGCGCTGGCGCGGTTTGTGCATGCCGGGCAGTAAAGCATACCGCAGGCGGACTGGAAATGCCGGAAACCGGCGGAAAAAATCAGCGCAGGGACAGCAGCAGCGGCAGCAGGAACAGGACGAGCAGCAGCGCCACGATCCAGATCAAATTGCGGTGCAGCGGCCCGCGCGCGGGGAATTCGTAGCCGCAGATCGGGCAGCGGTTCTCGTTGGCCGGCACCTCGACCGCGCAGCCGGGGCATTCGCGGGTCGGGAATTTCGCGTGGGGATCGATCTTCATCGGGGAATCCTTCTCGTGCGCCCTAGTCTTCGCCCCCGGAAATGGGCTCCGCAGGGGCGAGTTCCGCGCGGATGCGGACGGAAACCGCATCGCCGACCCGGATGAAGCCCATGAGAACCGGCGGGGATAGGCCCAGCGCGCGGAGCGACAGGACCATTTCCAAATCGAATCGGAGCGTTCCGGTTTCCCGCTGCCAGCGGGTCAGCGTGGCGGGCACCGTCTGGGTCCGATCGCGGACCGTGAGGCGCAGCGGCAACTCCGGACGGGTGGCCGGCTCGATGCGGATCGGATCCAGCACGCCCGCCAGCAGCGGGAACCGGTCGGCCGCGAACATCTTGCGCATGTTTTCGTCGCGCTTGGCGTGCCGGGTGTCCATTTCCGCCACGGCGACCGTCGCGGTGCCGCCCAGGGTTGCGGCGGAGTCGTCCAGCGTTCCGACCAGAGCGAAGGGCCGCGCCCGAACGGTGCCCGAGAAATCGTGCAGGGTCGAGGTGCCCTGGAATTCGATGTCCGCTTTGCCCTGCCAAACCTCGGCCCGGGCCGGTTGGACCCGGCTCGCCAAAAGCAATCCGGCCAGGATCCAGCCGCAAGGCCCGAGGCGGAAGAGTGGGTTCGCATGCATAGGATCGACATCGTAACCCGCCGGCCGACGAAAGCAACGACAAGCCGCCATAAACGAAAACGACGACGGCGCGGACCTTTTCGTCCCGGCTCGCCGCCGCCCTTTCGCTTCCGCCGCGCAACGCGGGCGGGGGCGAGGATTTTCATGAACGGCCGGCATCAATAGCTGAACAAGTCGCCCAAGGCGTATTCCTTGCCCGCGGCTTGGTTCAAGGCGCGGAGGAGCTTGGATTTGACGTTGGGGGTGAGGCGCCGGCCTTTGCAGGCGCGGGTCACCATCTTGAACGTGAGGTGTTCGGTCGAAGCCCCCACCAGATCGGCCGGCCTGAGCGCGAGCTCCGCCATGAGTTGCGCGATGGGTTGTTCGCCGTGGTTGCGTGGAAGCTCTTCGGTCATCGGTCCACGAGCCTGCCACGTTCCGGCCGGAAATGCACCCCGATCCTCGCCCCCACCGGAAATTCCGGGTGGCGGCGGACCGCAACGGGGAGTAGGATCGCCAACCATGAAGAAGTTGCCGTTTTGTGGCCTCGCCCTGGTTTTCCTGATGGTCCGAGCGTCCGCCGGGGCGGGGGAGCCGCTCCGGCCGGTCGTGAACCGGGAATATCTGCCGGCGGTGCTGGACTTGATCAATGCGGCGACGAATTCGATCGAGTTCGTGCAGCTTGAAATGCACGCCGACCGCGCGGTGGGGGCCATCGAGGCCGCGCTGGCCGCGGCCGTGAAGCGCGGGGTGCGGGTGCGGGGGCTGCTGGACGACGGAGTGGACTTCAACGCCGCCGCCATCGCGCGCCTGCTCGCGCTGGGCGCGGAAGCCAAGCTCGATACCGCCGCGAAAATGACGCACGCCAAGCTCGTGGTCGTGGACGGCAAAGTCGTCCTGCTGGGTTCCACCAACTGGACCGGCAATTCCATGGGCAACAACAACGAGTCCAACGTCCGGCTGGACGATCCGGTCCTGGCCGCCTATTTCACCCGTTATTTCGCCGCGCTGTGGGCCGACAGCGCCGCGGAGCCCGATCTGCCGGCGGTGGAGTCGGGCACGGTGAAAACCGTCGTGAACCGGCAATACTTCCCGGAAGTCCTGGGCCTGTTCCAGTCCGCCACGCAGCGGATCCGCGTCGTCATGTACGGCATCAACTACTCGCCGAAATACGCCGGCGGCAAAGTGAACCAACTGGTCGAAGCCTTGGCCGCGGCCCGCGCCCGCGGCGTGGACGTCGCCGTGGCCATGGACCTGAGCGACTACAACCATCTGCTGAACAAGGTCAACGCCCCCGCCAAGGAATTCCTGGCCGCCGCCGGCGTGGCGACGTTCGACGACCCGCTGAAAACCACCACGCACGCCAAGGTGATCGTCGCGGACGGCTGCGCGGTGATCGGCTCGGTCAACTGGGGCAAGGATGCGCTCGAAACCCGCAACGAGGCCTGCGTGGCCATTCGCGATCCGGTTGTGGCGGAGGCCTTCGCGGCCTATTTCGGGCGCGTCGTGGCGGACGGCACCCCGGTTGTCGGTCCGGCGCCCTAGAGCAAATTCAGATTTACTGTGGCCGTTTTTGAACGGCCAGAGAGATCGGCTCACCCGGAGGGTTCGCCCTACCCCAAGCTTTCAATACGGCCTATGGGTAGGGCGAGGCGTCCCTGCCGAGCCGGGCTGTTTCTGACTTCGAGCGGCTACGGTATTCTGAAAACAGCCCTAGGATCAGGCCGTGGGCATGGGCGGTGGTCATCCCGAGCTTGGCCTGCCCGCC
>DDWR01000017.1 GCA_002347655.1 Verrucomicrobia bacterium UBA2281
ACAGTAAATCTGAATTTGCTCTAGTGATGGTGGTCGTGGCCGCAGCCGCAGCCGGCGACGGCGTCCTTGTTCGGCGCGAACAGCAGCGGAAAGACGATGTCGCTGGTGCAGCATGGCAGCCAGACGGACAGGAACAGGAATACGGCGAGGCCGCCGAGAACGGCCGCGGAGGGGGCGCCGCCCATGGCCATGGCGACGTGGAAGAGCGACGCGCCGGTGCTGACCCAGACGTGCAACCCGTGCGGAATGCGGGTCTTGGCCTTCCAAGCGCCCAGCGCGATGCCGATGAAGGCCGCCGGATTCACCAGCCACCATTCCTCGATGAAGCCGACGTGGACGTGGGCGTTGGGCAGGCCGAACAGCCATTCGCCCAGATAGGGGATGAGACTGTCGCTGACCGTGCCGATGGCAACGCCGCCGAAATAGGCGACGGCCAGGATGCGCCAGAAGCCGCTGCCGCCCGCCCGCCGGAAAGTGGCGGCGGTCGCCTGGGCGCTCAGCAGCACGTGCAACGGGTGCAGGACGGCAAACAGCCCGTGCGAGGTTTCTTCGGTCACGCCCAGCTTGACCAGGCCCAGCAGCAGCGCGATGCCCGCCAACGTGCCCAGCGCGGTGAACGGGGCATGGGAACGCAGTTCATGGATGATCAAGTTCGTTCGGTTCATCGGGGGTCCTCCAAAATTCGACGCTGGCGCCGGGCGACGAGGCGGCCGACCGGCTCGCCGACGCGTGCGGCCACCAGCGGGCATTTGACCGTGAAGAGGAAATAGAGGTTTTTGTCCTCCTCCGCAAGCGTTTCGTAGTTGCCTTGGTCCTTGGCGACGACGTTCCGTCGCCGACGCTCAGGATTGCTCCGGCTTGGGTTCCAGCTCCCGGATGCGGCTTTGGATCAATTCCATGTCCGCTTGGAGTTGCTGGGCCTGCTGTTTGAGCACGGCGAGTTCCTGGACGCCCGTGGGGATGGCGGCGGGAGCCGCCGGTCCGATCCAGCCGCGGCCGTAGCCGCGACCGAAACCGCGACCCCGGCCACCGCCGAAATTCGCATAACCCCGCGCGGCGTTGCCTGCGCAAAAACCCGCGGCGCGGCCCGTCATCGGCCCCGCGCCCAGCGGTCCCGTTCGATCTCCTCTTGGCACTTTCTTTCTCCTTTCAGTGGTCGCAGGCATTTTCGCCGGCGACGAGTTTTCCGCCGAGATAGGCGGCAACGAGGGTTTCGGGCGCGGCGGACTGGCAGCCGACGACGACTTCAATGCCGTTATGCTTGAACAGATCCTGCGCGCGGCTTCCCATGCCTCCGGCGAGGATGACGGTCGCGCCCTGCTCGTGCAGCCATTTCGGCAGCACGCCGGGCTCGTGCGGCGGGGGCTCGACCAATTTCTGGGCGGCGATCTTCTTGTCTTTTTCGTCCACGTCGACCAGCGCGAAGTGCGCGCAGTGGCCGAAGTGCATGCACAGTTGGCCGTCGACGATCGGAATGGCGATTTTCATTTCGGGGATCTCCTGGTGTGTTTTCTACAGAGCTTGAATGGCCGCGACGATGCGGTCGAAGGTTGCCACGGATTCGGCGGGGGCCTGGTTGCAGATGAAGGGCACGCCGTCGTCGCTGGCCAGGCCGATGCGCGGATCGAGCGGGACGCGGCCGAAGAACGGCACGCCCATTTCGGCGGCCATGGTCTCGCCACCGCCGGTCTTGAAGACGTGGGTGGTTTCGCCGCATTTGGGGCAGACGAAGCCGCTCATGTTCTCCACGACGCCCAGCACGGGGATGTCCGTCTTCTGGCAGAAGCGGATCGAGCGGCGGACGTCCGCCGTGGAAATCCGCTGGGGCGTGGTGACGATGACCGCGCCGTCCACCGGCGCCGCCAACTGGCAGACCGACAGCGGTTCGTCGCCGGTGCCGGGTGGCAGGTCCACCACGAGGCAATCCAGATCGCCCCAGGCCACGTCTTCCAGGAACTGGCGGATGACCGTCATTTTCATCGGTCCGCGCCAGACGACCGGATCGTCGGCGTTGGGCAGCAAAAAGCCAATGGACATCACCTTGAGCCCCGAATACTCGAGCGGCAGCAGCGCTTCGCCGTTGCCGACCACGCGGGCGTGCTCCAGGCTCAGCATCTGGGGGATGCTGGGGCCGTGGATGTCGACGTCGAGCAGGCCCACGCGCTGGCCAGCCAGCATCAGATGCACGGCCAGATTCGTCGCGACCGTGCTTTTGCCGACGCCGCCCTTGCCGGACATGACCATGATCTTGCGGCGGATCCGGCCGAGGCGATGCTGGAGTTTCTGGTCGTCCGGGACGGTTTCCTCGCGCGGCGGGGCTTCGGGAATGCCGCCGCAGTACGTGCGGGAGCCGCAC
Organism: Verrucomicrobia bacterium UBA2281; assembly: GCA_002347655.1. Classification (GTDB taxonomy): domain Bacteria; phylum Verrucomicrobiota; class Kiritimatiellia; order CAIQIC01; family Lenti-01; genus Lenti-01. The sequence continues at coordinate 2,357 of DDWR01000017.1, forward strand.
GAGGAGCAGGAACTTTTGTCGCAGTCGGGTTGGGGATGTTGTTCCATGGGTTTTCCTTGTCGTTCAGAAATCGAAGACGGCGCCCGCGCCGCCGGGGCGGCAGGCTTCGGGAAAGGCGGTCCAGAGCGCGGCGGCGGCCCGGGGGCCGGTGCAGTGCATCGGTGCCAGCAGGCGGGGGCGGAATTCGCGCAACCGCTCGATCACCCAGCGCAGCCGGGCATCGTTCGCGCGGCCCAGATGCATTCCGCCGAGCACGGCGCGGAGGGGGCGGCCGTCCGTCAACGCCCGCACGCGTTCCAGGATGTGGATGACGCCCGCATGGGCGCAGCCGAGCAGCACGACGACGCCTTCCGGGGTGTCGAAATACAGCGATTGGTCGTCCAGCAGCGGATCGACGGCGCGGCCGTCGGGGTCGAGGTGGAATAGTTCGGCAAGGGCTTCTTCGGGATGGGGGCGGGGGATTTCGCCGGTGCGGAAGAGGCCGGGCACGACTACGCCCGGCTCGCGGGATTCGACGAGGCGGACGTTCGGTCCGGCCAGCGCTTCGCGGGCGGCGGGCGGCATGCCGATGGCTCGCGTTCCGTTGTACTTGGGTTGCAGGGCGTCGGGATGCAGATGGATCGCAACGGGGCCGCGCGCGGCGGCCAGCGCGATCGGCAGGCCCCCAGTATGGTCGTAGTGCCCATGGCTCAGAGCGATGGCCTCCACGGCGCCGAGATCCACGCCGAGGGCGCGGGCGTTCTCGGCCAGCACGAGGCCTTGGCCCGTGTCGAAGAGCGTGCGGTGGCCGCCGACGTCGATGAAGTAGCTCAGCCCGTGCTCGCCGAGCGCGGAACGGGCGGAGACGGTATCGTCGGCCAATACGGTGATGCGGGCGTTGCTCATGGGGCGACCGTTCCGATCCAGTTTTTCCAGACGGCGCGGATCTCGTCGGCGAGGGAATCCGGGCCCGCCTCGACGACGGTTTGGCCCAGGCGCTGGGCGCGAGTGGCGGCTTTGTCGTAGCGCACGCGGCCAACGGGGGTCGCGCCGGCGGCCCGGGCCGCCGCCTCGATGCCGTCGGCTTGCTCGGGATTCAGGTCCCATTTGTTGATGCAGACCGCCGTGGGGATTTTGAAGTGGCCCGTCAACTCCAGGACGCGGGCGAGATCGTGCGCGCCGGAGACGGTGGGTTCCGTCACGACGAGGACGCCGCTGGCGCCCGTGAGCGCCGCGATGACGGGGCAACCGGTGCCGGGCGGGCCATCCACGATCACGAGGTCGCGCCGTTCTTGCTTGGCGATTTCGCGCGCCTGTTCGCGGACGAGGCTGACCAGTTTGCCCGAATTTTCCGCGCCGGGATGCAGGCGGGCGTGGACCAGCGAGCCGAAGCGGGTGGCGGAGACGAACCACTCGCCGCAAACCCGCTCGGGGAAATCGATGGCGCGGACGGGGCAGTTCCAAACGCAGACGCCGCAGCCTTCGCAGGCGCCGGGATCCACCGCGAAAACGCGCGCGCCGTCGCCGGGCCGGGTCGCCGGGGCGATGGCTTCGAACCGGCACAGGGCCGCGCAGCGGCCGCAGCCGACGCAGTCGTCGGCGCGGAGGACGGCGGCATGGCCGCTGCGGAATTCCTCGCGCCGCCGGACGGCGGGGGCCAGGAGCAGATGCAGGTCGGCGGCGTCCACGTCGCCGTCGGCGAACGCGGCGTTGGGAGCCAGCGCGGCGAACGACGCCGTCAGGCTGGTCTTGCCGGTGCCGCCTTTGCCGCTGATGACGACCAGTTCCTTCACGTTCGTTCCTCGATGCGGGCCCAGAGGGTTTCGAAACGGCCGCGCCAGTCCGGCAGGCGGTCGAAGATCAGTTCGCCGCGCGCGTAGGTTTCGGCCACGCGCCGGTCGTCGGGCAGTTCGGCGAGGACGGGGAGGTTCTCGGCTTGGCAATAGTCCTGCACGCGGCGATCGTCGTCGGCGCGGTTGACCACGACGCCCAGCGGCCGCCCCATGGGGCGGAGCGTCGCGACGGCCAACGCCAGGTCATGCAGGCCGAACGGCGTGGGCTCGGTGACGAGCACAACGAAATCCGCGCCGCGCACGGTGGCCACGACGGGACAAGACGTGCCCGGGGGCGAATCGTAGAGGGCGACGGCAGCCGGCTCGCGCCGCGTCTTGACCGCCCGGATCAGCGGCGGCGCCAGCGGTTCGCCGACGTTCAGCCGGCCCTGCGCGAAACGGATGGACCCCGCGCGGCCGGTTTCCACGACGCCGATGGCGCGGGGCGTTTCGCGGATGGCGCCGACGGGGCAAACGAGCGCGCAGGCCCCGCAGCCGTGGCACAGTTCCGGAAAAACCAGCGGCTTTTTCAACATGGCGATGGCATTGAATTCGCAGACCTCCGCGCACTTGCCGCAGGCGATGCAGCGGGCGGCGTCGACGACCGGCACCGGAATGCCGACGGATGCGGACGATTCGATTGTCGGCTTGAGAAACAGATGCCCGTTGGGCTCCTCGACGTCGCAGTCCAGGTACTGGACGGCTTGCTTCCGGAAAAGCAACGTGGCGGCCAGATGGACGGCCACGGTGGTTTTGCCGGTGCCGCCCTTGCCGCTGGCGATCGCGATGGCGGGGGAACGGGCCACGGCGCTCCTTAGACCCAGTGGCTTTCGCCGTTGGGCTGGTCGAGCACGGGCAGTTCGCCGTCCTTGAACCGGCGGAGGGCTTCGGTGCCGGGGCAGACGGCTTCGATCAGGGCGATCCGGATACCGGCCGCCTGGAGGGCCTTGTAGGCCTTGGGGCCGACGCTGCCGGTGACGACGGCTTCGGCACCGAGCCGGGCGACGGTTTCGGCGGACTGGATGCCGGCGCCTTGGGCGGCATGCAGGTTCTGGGCGTTGTCGTGGGCGACGGCCCGGCCGGTTTCGGTATCGGCCAGGATGAAAACCTTGGCGCGGCCGAAGTGCATGTCGATGGGATCGGCCAGGGTTTTGGCGGACGAGGTGAGGACGACTTTCATTGGCTTTCTCCCTTGGGCGGATATTCGACGTAGCGGCCTTTGCCGCGGCCATGGCCGTGGCATCCGCAACCGCGGCGGTGGCAGGCGCCGGGCGCGAGCGCGGCCGGCGGGGGCAGCGCGCCGGGTTCGGTCTGGATCTGGAGCGCCTTGCCGTGGACGAGGGCGTCGGCCACCTTGCGGCGGGCGGACTCGACGATGCGCGCGAAGGTCGCGCGCGAGATCTTCATCTGGTCGGCGGCGGCTTCCTGGTACTGGCCGTTGAGGTCGGCCAGGCGCAGGGCTTCGACCTCGTCGAGGCTGAGCACGACGAGTTCCAGTTCGCCGGCGGGAATGCCGGCGGGCTTGAAGAGGGCAACCTGCGGCTGCCAGCCGACGAAGCGTTTGCAGAAGGGGCGCGGCATGTCATGCTCCTTGGCGGGGGCGGTCCGTCAGTCCAGGCATTCGAGGATTTTCTTTTCGTCGGCGCCGACGCCGCCGCCCATGACGCGGGCGACGTTGCCGCCCATGAGCTTGCCCATGAGGCCGGTGTTCAGGCCGGTGACGTAGACCCGGCCGTCTTTTTCATAGACGCCGAAGGCGCAGGGCATGAGGGTGGACACTTCCGGATTGGTCTCCAGCACGTCTTGGGCATAGTCGGCCTTGCACAGCTCGACGATGCGCACGGGAGCTGCCAGCGTGAGGCCTTCCTTCGCGATGGCCGCGTTCATGTCGCGGATGGCGGGGCAGCGCCAGCCGTTGGCTTCGATGGACGCCTTGAGGCGCTGGCAGGTTTCCTCGACGCCGTAGGGGCTGGCATGGGTGGTCAGCATCAGGGGCTTCATCAGCAGCCCGACCGCCAGCAAGGCGGCCAGGAAGCCGGCCAGGACGCCGAGAGCGAAGGGGCGGACGGGATGGCCTCCGGGAGCGGAGGCCGCGGACGTTTCGGGTTTCATTTGGTTCTCCAGGGTGGGTGCGGCCGGACGGCCCGGCTGCGATGGATATGAACATATGCCCATAACAGCGGAATGGCAAATTCTTTTTTTTGGGGGGGGCGGGGCGAAGCCTAGGCCGGCGGGGCCATGGACGCGGGCATGCGCACGGCGACGACGCGGCCGCGGGCACAGAGCTGGCCGCCGGCCGACACCGTTGCGGCGACGACGATCTTCCGGCCCTTGATTTCCTCGATCCGGCCGCGGATTTCGAGCGGTCCGCCGAGGGGCGTCGGACGGAGATAATCGACGTGGAGGGCGGCGGTGACGAAGCGCACGGGCGGTTCCGAGCCGAGTTCCCGGCCTTCCGCGCGGCAGGCGGCCGCGGCCGCGGAGGCGGTGCCGTGGCAATCGACGAGGGACGCGATCAGGCCGCCGTAGACGAAACCGGGCAGCGCCACGTGGTAGGGCCGGGGCGTGAAGACGGCCACGGTTTCCTCGCCGTCCCAGCGGCTTTTCAGCTGCAGGCCGTGTTCGTTGAGCCGGCCGCAGCCGTAGCAATGGCTGAGGTCGTCGGGATAGGCGTCTTGGAAGGCGGGGGCGTCCATGGCAACTCCTCGGTCGGTTTCAAAACAGGCGGCCGCCGGCGGCGGGGCCGAGCCAGCGCTCGACGTAGGCCTGGACGTCGAACTTGCGGCGCAGGCCGTTGGCGTTCATGTAGCGGATCGTGCCGAAGACGGGGCGCTCGGTCCAGGGGCGGTCGTGGCGGCCGAAGCACCAGGCCACGCCGACGTAGCCGTTGGGGTCGCGCCCGTCGAGTTCGTACTTGTCGTTGAGGAATAGCGCGGTTTCAAAGGCCTCTTCGGGCGAGCGGGACCATTCGAGGATTTTCTTGCCCCAATACATGCGCATGTAGTTGTGCATGCGGCCGGAGCGGACCATCTCGGCTTGCGCGGCGTTCCAGCACGGATCGTGCGTGGCGCCGGCTTCCCACTGCGCGCGGGAATAGACGAACTCGCGCTTGTCCTTGCGGTGTTGATCCAGCGTCTTCAGCGCCCAGGCGGGCAGGGTGTCGTAGCGGTCGTAGCCGGGATTGAACCGGCAGGCGTTCAGGCTCAGTTCGCGGCGGACGATCAGTTGCTCGAGGAAAGCGTCGGTCGCGACGCGCGGGGCGTCGGCGGCCTGGACGCGCAGGGCGATTTCGAGGGGCGAAATCTGGCCAAAGTGCAGATAGGGGCTCAAGCCGGAACAGCCGTCGGCGACCGGATCGCTGGCCGCCTCGGCATATTCGGCCAGGCGGTGCGCGACGAAGCGGTCGAGCAGGCGGTGCGCGGCGGCCGCGCCGCCGACGGCCGCGGCGGCGGCGGGCACGGAGCCGTCCACGCCCAGCCCGCGCCAAAGCGCATCGGGATCGGACAGGTCCAGCGAGTTTTTCGCGGGACCCGCGAAAGGCACGGCGACCTTTGCGGACTTGAAGGGCTGGAGATATTCGCCGAGCAAGCGGTGGATTTTCGGCCGGATCGTGCGCGCCGCGAATTCGGCGTGGTCGGAAACGGCCTCCACGGGCACGACGGCGTCGCCTTCGACGAGCACGACGGGGCACGCCACGCGCTTCGCGACGGCCGCGCGCCAGGCGCGCTGGACGCGGAGATAGCCGACGTCGCCGACGAGGAGGGCGGCGTTTTTCGCGAGGTCGGAGACGACGTCCTCCGGTGCGCCCGGCCGGATGCAGAAGCCGAGGCCGCGCGCCGCGAGGCGTTTTGCGGTCTCGCGCAGGCCCTCGAGCATGAACCGGTAGTGCCGGCCGTTCGCGCCGGGGAAAGCCGTCAGCGCGAAGCCGACGAGCGTCGGCAGGCCCAGGGCGTTGGCCTGTTCGACGGCATATTCCAGCGCGGGATTCCATTCCGCGCGCTGCGACTGCTGCATCCAATAGAGGACGTATCGGCCCCGAACCGGTGGGCGGTCGTCCAAACGGTGGAGGCGGGCGGCTTGGATCATGGCCCATCTCTATCCCATTGTCGGGGCCGGCGCAAACCGGAAACCGCCCTGGTTCGGGAACAAAATGCGTTTGGGGCGGTCTGGGGCGTTGACGGCGGGGTGGGGCGCTCCCTACACTTTCACCGTCGGCAGACAAATTTTAGAATCCAAACGGCAAGGAGAAACCCCATGAGCACGACGGTCGGCGATTTGTTGCGGATCAAAGGCGCGAAGGTGGAGACCATCACGGCAGCGGAACCGTTGCTGGAGGCGATCCGGCGCATGAGCGAAAAGCACATTGGGTGCCTCGCGGTGGTGACCCAGGCGGGCAAGCTGTCGGGCATCCTGTCCGAACGCGACGTCCTGTGGAAGGTGATCGCCGCCGGGAAGTCGCCGAAAACGCATGCGGTCAAGGACGCCATGACGCCGCTCAAGCAAATGGATACGGTGTCGCCCGCGCAGACGGTGGAGGAATGCATGGGGCTGATTTCGGGCCGGCGGCATCGCCACCTGCCGGTGCTGGCCGGCGGCAAACTGGTGGGCATGATTTCCATCGGCGACGTGGTGAAGTTCTTGCTCGACGCCCAGCAGTCGACGATCGACAGCCTCGAAAAATACATCACGGGCACGTTCTAGGAACGAGCCGGAAGGAACGGCCCATGCCGGCCATCGCCCATACGGTCAAGCAGGTCGTCGCCAAGTACGGCGGCGACGCGACGCGGCTGATGGACGTGCTGATCGACGTGCAGGCCGAGCTGGGCTGCCTGAGCCACGTCACGGCGGCGCGGATCGCGGACGTGCTGGGCATCCCGCAGGTGGACGTGGAGCAGACGGCGTCCTTCTACCATTTCTTCGCGCGCGAGCCGCGCGGGAAATTCGCGGTCTACCTCAACGACAGCGTGGTGGCGGAGTTCTGCGGGCGCGCGGAAGTGGCGGCGGCGTTCGAGGACGCGGCGGGCTGCAAGTTCGGGGCGGTCTCGGCCGACGGCGTGGTCGGACTGTTCCACACGGCGTGCATCGGAATGAGCGACCAGGAACCGGCGGCGCTGGTGAACGGCCAGGTGTTTCCGAAACTGACGCCGGAGAAAGCGCGCGCGCTGGTGGTGGGCATGCGCGCCGGGAAGACGATCGAGGAGCTCAAGGGCGACCGTTTCGGCGACGGCCAGAACGCGCATCCGGAGGTGCGGGCGCTGGTGCACAACCACGTCCGCCGGCGCGGGGTCATGGTGTTCGACCACTACCGGCCGGGCGAGGCGCTGGCGAAGGTGGTCAAAATGAGTTCCGGCGAAGTGATCGCGGCGGTCAAGGCCGCGAGCGTGCGCGGCCGGGGCGGGGCGGGTTTTCCGACGGGCATGAAGTGGGATTTCGCGCGGCGGGCGGCCGGCGACGTGAAGTACGTCTTCTGCAACGCGGACGAGGGCGAACCGGGCACCTTCAAGGACCGCGTCATCCTGACGGAACGGCCGCAGATGGTGATCGAAGGCATGGCGATCGCGGCCTATGCCGTCGGCGCGCGGCGCGGCGTGCTTTACGTGCGCCACGAATACCTCTATTTGCGGGCGTATCTGGAGCACGTGCTGGCGGACCTGCGCGCGCAGGGGCTGCTGGGCACCGCGATCGGCGGGTTGGCGGGCTTCGATTTCGACGTCAGCCTGCAGTTCGGCGGCGGCGCCTACGTGTGCGGCGAGGAGTCGGCGCTGATCGAGTCGGCCGAGGGCAAGCGCGGCGAGCCGCGCGATCGCCCGCCGTTCCCGGTGGAAAAGGGTTATTTGCAGAAGCCGACGGTGGTCAACAACGTCGAGACGCTGTGCTCGGCGGTGCAGGTGCTGCTGAAGGGGCCGGAGTGGTACAACCGGCTCGGGACGGAGAAATCCAAGGGCACCAAGGTGCTGTGCGTGTCGGGCGACTGCGACCGGCCGGGCATCTACGAGGTGGAATGGGGCTTTTCGGTCAACGACATCCTGCGGGAAGCCGGCGCGCGGGACGTGCAGGCCGTGCAGGTCGGCGGGCCGTCGGGTTCCTGCATCGGCCCGGACGAATTCAACCGCGTGCTGGCCTACGAAGACTTGGCGACGGGCGGCTCGTTCATCGTCGTCGGGAAGCACCGCGACCTGCTGAAGGACGTGGTGCTGAACTTCGCGCGGTTTTTCCGCGAGGAATCGTGCGGTTCGTGCGTGCCGTGCCGGGCGCTGACGGGCATGGCGCAGGTGGTGCTCGAACGGCTCGTGGCGGGCCAAGGCACGGCGGAAGACGTGGAACGGCTGCGGGCCTGGCAGAAGATCATGCGCAACAACCGCTGCGGGCTGGGGCAGACCGCGCTGAATCCGATCGTCACCACGATCCAGAATTTCCGGCCGCTGTACGACGCGCGGCTGGCGGCGGGCGATCCGCGTTTCGTGCCGTCGTTCGACTTGGCGGCGGCGGTCCAAGACTACGACGCGGCGGTCGGGAAAGGGTAGGGAGGCGCGCGATGGCCAGCTTCGTCCGGTTCACGCTCGACGGCAAGACCTGCCTGGCCGAGGAAGGCGCGCAGCTGGTCGCGGCGGCGCGCGAGGCGGGGGTCTACATCCCGACGCTGTGCAACTATCCGGGCATTCCGCCCAAGGGCGCGTGCCGGATCTGCACGGTGCTGGTCAACGGCATTCCGCAGACCGCCTGCACGACCAAGGTGGTCGAAGACATGAACGTGGCGACGACCACGCCGGAGCTGGAGGCGTTCCGCAGGTCGGTCGTCGAAATCCTGTTCGCGGAAGGCAACCACCTGTGTCCCTCCTGCGAACGCAGCGGCAACTGCGAGCTGCAGGCGCTGGCCTACCGCTACCGCGTGACGGTGTCGAATTTCCCCTACTTGTTTCCCAAGCGCGACGTGGAGGCGTGGCACCCGAAGCTCGTCAAGGACCACAACCGCTGCATCCAGTGCAAGCGCTGCATCCGCGGCATCCACAACGCGGCCGGCCACGCGATTTTCGCCTTCGGCAAGCGCGGCGACAAGGTCGTCATCAACATCGATCCGGACACCTCGAAGGACATCGACGACGAGCTGGCGCAGCGGGCGATGGACATCTGCCCCGTCGGCGCGATCCTGCGCAAGGGCAAGGGCTTCGACGTGCCCATCGGGCGGCGCACCTACGACCGGGCCCCCATCGGCAGCGAGGTGCGGCCGTGAGCGCGAAGGCCCCCAAGAAAATCGTCGCGACGACCTCGCTGGCCGGCTGCTTTGGCTGCCACATGTCGCTGCTGGACATCGACGAGCGGATCCTCGACCTGATCGAGCTGGTGGAGTTCAACAAGTCGCCGCTGGACGACATCAAAACCTTCACGAAGGAATGCGACGTCGGCCTGATCGAAGGCGGTTGCTGCAACGACGAGAACGTGCACGTGCTGACGGAATTCCGCAAGCACTGCAAGACGCTGGTCGCGTTCGGCGAGTGCGCGCTGATGGGCGGGTTGCCGGCGCTGCGCAACGTCCTGCCGCTGAAAGAATGCCTCGACGAGGCCTACCTGGACGGGCCGACGGTGGCCGACGGAAATCCGGGAAAAATCATTCCGCACGATCCCGACCTGCCGAAGATCCTGAACCGGGTCTATCCCTGCCACGAGGTGGTGAAGATCGATTATTTCCTGCCGGGGTGCCCGCCGAGCGCGGACCTGATCTGGGACGCGCTGGTCGCGCTGGTGACCGGCAAGGAACTGGACCTGCAATACCGCAGCTTCAAATTCGACTGAGAGAGCCATGACCCGCAAAATCGTCATCGATCCCGTCACGCGCGTCGAAGGCCACGGCAAGGTCACGATCCATCTCGACGACGCGGGGAACGTGGCGCAGAGCCGGCTGCACATCGTGGAGTTCCGGGGCTTTGAGCGCTTCGTGCAGGGGCGGCCGTACTGGGAGGCGCCGGTGCTGGTGCAGCGGTTGTGCGGCATCTGCCCGGTCAGCCACCACCTGTCCGGAGCGAAGGCGATGGACGTGGTCGTCGGCGCGGGCACGGGCGACGGGCTGACGCCGACGGCGGAAAAAATCCGCCGGCTGATGCACTACGGCCAGATTTTCCAGTCGCACTCGCTGCACTTCTTCCATCTGGCTTCGCCGGACCTGCTATTCGGCTACGACGCGGACCCCGCGACGCGCAACGTGATCGGCGTGGCGCTGGCGAATCGCGAACTGGCGACGCAGGCGGTCCTGATGCGCAAGTACGGCCAGGAAGTCATCGCGGCGACCGCCGGCAAGAAGATCCACGGCACGGGCGCGATCCCCGGCGGCGTCAACAAGAGCCTGACGGCCGAGGAACGCGACCGGCTGCTGAAGGGCGACGGCGGGCCGCTCAACGCCGACCAGATGGTCGCGTGGTCGCAGGGCGCGCTGGCGTTCTTCAAGGATTACTACCAGAAGCACAAGGCCTTCATCGACAACTTCTCGAAGTTCCCCTCGAACCACCTGTGCCTCGTGCGGAAGGACGGCGCGCTCGATCTCTACCACGGCGTGCTGCGGGCCGTGGATGCGGAGGGCCGGCGGATCCTCGACGACGTGGATTGCCAGGACTATCTCCAGCATTTCCGCGAAGAAGTGAAGTCGTGGAGCTACATGAAGTTCCCGTACCTGAAGAAACTGGGGCCGGAAAAGGGCTGGTATCGCGTCGGGCCGCTCGCGCGGCTGAACGTCGTCGATTTCATCCCGACCCCGCTGGCGCAAAAGGAATTCGAGGAGTTCAAGGCGGCGACGGGCGGCAAGCCCAACGACATGTGCATGCACACGCACTGGGCGCGGCTGATCGAGGTGCTGCACGCGGCCGAAAAGATGCGCGAGCTGCTGCGGGATCCGGATGTCCTGGGAAACGATCTCGTGGTGAGGGGGGCGCGCCGGCCCGAAGGCGTCGGCATCATCGAAGCGCCGCGCGGCACGCTGTTCCACCACTACGCGGTAGGCGACGACGACCTAATCAAAATGGCGAACCTGATCGTGTCCACCACGAACAACAACGAGCCGATGAACCGGGCGGTCAACTATGTCGCGACGACCTACATGGCGGGCCAGAAGGAAATCACCGAGCCGATGATGAACGCGGTCGAGGTGGCGATCCGCGCCTACGATCCGTGCCTGAGCTGCGCCACCCACGCCTACGGCCAGATGCCGCTGGATCTGACCTTGGTGGATGCGGCGGGCGCGGTGGTGGCCCGGCGGCGAAAGAATTGAGCCGCGGATCGGACCTGATTCACCCGCGGGGCAAGCCCGCAGGGGTCTGGCTGTTCAATTGATGATTGGATATTGGACATTGGATATTGGACATTGAGATTCCAAAACCGATCCTGATCTACGGTTACGGAAACCCGGGCCGCCAGGACGACGGAATGGGCGTGGCGCTCGTCGAGGAACTCGAGGCCTGGGCGCAGGCGGAGGGGCTGGCCGGCCTTGTTTTCGACTCCAACTACCAGCTCAACGCCGAGGACGCGCTGGCCGTGGCGGAGAGCCGGACCGTCGTGTTCGTCGATGCCGCGCAGGCGGCGACTGGGGCTGCGCCATTCGAGTTCCGCCCGCTGGCGCCACAGAACGAAATCTCCTTCTCCACCCATGCCATGTCGCCGGAAGCCGTGCTGGCGCTGGCGGACGAACTCTACGGGGAGCGGCCGCGGGCGTGGATCCTGGCCATCCGGGGGGAATCCTGGGAGCCGAACGAACCGCCCACCGCCGCGGCGTTGTCCCATCGGGCCGCCGCGCGGGAATTCCTGCAGAACTGGCTGCGCAGGCAGGGCTGAAGTCGAAAAGCCCGCCTTGGGCATGGCCAATTCCGCCGCAACGCGATGCGGTGAAAGACCATGCGCGGCCGGGCCGAGGTTTTTGCCCGGCCGCCCGTTTTTAAGATGGAAAAGGAGGAGGGGGGCGGAGTATGGTTCCGCCTCGATTCGCGCCTCCGGCGCGGGTCGGAACACCCACCGGAGAACCGGAGATTTTATGATCGTCGTGATGAAAAAAGGGGCGACCGAAGCCCAGATCCAGGCCATCGCGGAGCGCGCGGCGGACTGGAACCTGAAGGCGCACGTCAGTCCCGGCGCGGAAGTGACCGTGATCGGGCTGATCGGCGAGGAGGCGGCGGCCCAGGCCCCGGCGCTGGAAATGATGCCGGGGGTGGAAAAAGCCATGCCGGTGCTGAAGCCCTACAAGCGGGCCAGCACGGAGTTCCACCCCGAAAAAACCGTCATCAAGATCCCGCCGGCGCGGCACGGCGACCGGGGGCTGAGCATCGGCGGGGCCGGCGTGGTGGTGATGGCGGGGCCGTGTTCGGTCGAAACCCGCGACATGATCCTGTCGCTGGGGGCATTTTTGAAAGGGGCGGGGGCCCACATGATGCGCGGCGGGGCGTTCAAGCCGCGAACTTCGCCCTATGCCTTCCAGGGACTGGGGGTCGAAGGGTTGCGCTACCTGGCCGAAGAACGGTCCGTGGTTGGCTTGCCGGTCGTCACCGAGGTGCTCGACACGCGCGACGTCGAAATGGTGGCCGAATTCGCGGACGTCATCCAGGTGGGCGCGCGCAACATGCAGAATTTCAACCTGCTCAAGGTGCTGGGGCGCTGCGCGAAGCCGGTGATGCTCAAGCGCGGCCTGGCCAGCACGCTCGAAGAGCTGCTGATGAGCGCGGAATACGTGATGAGCGAGGGCAACCAGGACGTGATCCTGTGCGAACGGGGCATCCGGACCTTCGAGAAATTCACGCGCAACACCCTGGACCTGAGCGCGGTGCCGGTGCTGAAGCGCGAGAGCCACCTGCCGGTGGTGGTGGACCCCAGCCACGGCACGGGGCATTGGGACTTGGTGGCGCCGATGGCCAAGGCGGCGGTGGCCGCCGGCGCGGACGGCCTGTTGCTGGAGGTGCATCCGGAACCGGCCAAGGCCGTGTCGGACGGGCCGCAGTCGCTGACGCCCAAGCGGTTCAAGGACCTGATGGGCGAACTGGAACTCGTGGCCCGCGCCGTGGGCCGGAACCTGCATTGACGGGGGCATGGATTTGAGCAGCGAACCGACCATGACGCGGGAACCGGGCATCGCGATCCTCGGCCTGGGGCTGATGGGCGCCTCGCTGGCGCTGGCGCTGCGCCAGCGCGGCTATGCCGGCCGGCTCGTGGCGTTCGCGCGCAAGGAAGCGACCCGCCGCGAGGCGCTGGCCCGCGGCATCGTGGACGAAGCGTTCGCCGATCCGGACGCGGCGGTGGAAACCGCTACGCTGGCGGTGCTGTGCGCGCCGATCCGGGCCTGCGTGGAACTGGCGGCCGACGTCGCGCCGGCGCTGCGGCCGGGCACGCTGGTGACGGACGTGGGCAGCACCAAGGGCTGGATCTGCCGCCAGATGGCCGGCGTTTTGCCGCCGGGCGCGTTCGTCGGCAGCCATCCCATCGCCGGTTCCGAAAAACAGGGGCTGGAGGCGGCCTCGGCCGATCTGTACGAAAACGCCCTGACGGTCGTGGCCGCGGCGCCGGACGTGCCCGCGGAAGCCGTCGAACGCGTGGAGGCGCTGTGGCGCTCGGCGGGGGCGCGGACCTGCCGGATGGCGCCGGAAGACCACGATCGCCTGCTGGCGCGCACCAGCCATCTGCCCCACGTGGCGGCCGCGGCGCTGGCCAAGGCCATCGGCCGCGACTGCGCCGACCAGGTCGGCGCGTTCTGCGGGACGGGCTTCTACGACTCGACCCGCGTGGCGTCGGGGTCCATCGACATGTGGCACGACATCCTGATGACCAACGCCCCGGCGGTGGCCGAGGAATTGCGGGCTTTCAAATTGGAAGTCGAGCGGGTATATGATGATCTCCAAGCCGGTCGCTTTGCCGACGTGGCCCAGTTCCTGGAGCGGGCGCGCGCGGCCCGAGCGGAACTTCTGAAGGGACGCGGCCGTTAGGCCGCGCCTGCATGAAAACCGAACCAAGAACGTAAAAAATGGCCATCCAGAAACAGACCAAGATCGTGCATCCCGGCGGCTTCGACGGCGGCGTGGTCCGCGTGCCGGGCGACAAGAGCATTTCCCACCGCACGGCGTTGCTGGCGGGCATTTCCTCCGGCACCTCCGAAATCCGCGGCTTCCTCCAGGCGGAAGACTGCCTGAACACCCTCAAGGCGATGGAATCCTTCGGCGCGCGGTCGTGGATCGACGACGAAGGCGTGCTGTCCATCCAGGGCACCGGCGGCAAGATGATCGAGCCGGCCGGGCCGCTGGACGTCGGCAACTCGGGCACGGGCATGCGCTTGTTGGCGGGGTTGTGCGCGGGCTCGCCGATCACCGTGACGCTGACCGGCGACGCCTCGCTGAATTCCCGCCCCATGCGGCGCATCAAGGAGCCGCTGGAACTCATGGGCGCCCAGGTGGAGCTGACGCCGCAGGGCACTGCGCCGATGACCATCCGCGGCGGGCAGCTGCACGGCGTCGAATACTCGCTGCCGACGGCGTCGGCGCAGGTGAAGAGCTGCTGCATCCTCGCCGGCCTCTACGCCGAGGGCCGCACGACGGTCCTGGAGCCCATTCCGACCCGCGACCACACCGAGCGCATGCTGCGCGCGGTGGGCGCCCCGATCCGGGTGGAAGGCCAGAACATTTCCGTGGACGGCTACGGGCCCAAGGGCCCCAAGTTCCTTGCGCGGCCCTACGTGGTGCCGGGCGACTTCTCCTCGGCGGCCTATTGGCTGGCCGCGGCCGCGGCCGTGCCCGGCGCGACCGTCCGCGCGGAAGGCGTGGGCCTGAACCTGCGGCGCACCGCCCTGCTCGACGTCCTGCGGCGCATGGGCGCCCGGGTCGAGATCGAGCGGACCTCCGCGCCGACGGATCCGGAAGTCTACGGCAACGTGACGGTCTACGGCGCGGAGCTGAAGGGCACCGAGGTCGGCGGCGCGGAAATCCCCAACCTGATCGACGAGCTGCCGCTGGTGGCCGTGCTCGGCGCGCTGGCGCAGGGCCGCACCGTCATCCGCGACGCCAGCGAGCTGCGCGTGAAGGAATCCGACCGCGTCGCGGTCATGGTGGAGAACCTCGCCGGCATGGGCGTGGCGGTCGAAGAGCAGCCCGACGGCATGATCGTCGAAGGGCCGGCGAAGATTTCGCCCACCAAGAGCATCCGCAGCTACGGCGACCACCGCGTGGCCATGAGCATGTCCATCCTCGCGATCTTCGCCGACCAGCCGGTCACGATCGCCAACGTGGCCTGCGTGGACACGTCCTATCCGGAATTTTGGGAGCAGTTGAGCCAATTGGGAGTGAAAGTTGAATAAACAAGTGACCATCGTGGCGGTGGACGGCCCCTCGGCCTCCGGAAAATCGACCGTATCGCGCCGGACGGCCCAGGCCGTGGGCTTCATCTACGTGGATTCCGGCGCCCTCTACCGGGGCGTGACCTGGAAGTGCGTCAAGGAAGGCATCGACGTCAAGGATTCGCAGGCGGTGACGAACCTCCTGATCCGCATGAACATGGAACTCGTGCTGAAAGACGGCGCGGTGGGCTACGTCATCGACGGCGAGGATCCGGGCCAGGAAATCCGCGCCGAACCCGTCCGCGAACGCGTGGCGGACATCGCCGCCCAGCAGTCCGTGCGCGTCTACATCGTGGAAAAACTGCGGATGATGACGAAGTTCGGCAGCCTGGTGATGGAGGGCCGCGACATCGGCACGGTGGTGTTCCCCGACACGCCGTTCAAGTACTACCTCGACGCCGATCCCGAAGAGCGGGCCCGCCGCCGCGCCGCCGAAATCAAGGTGCAGGAAGGCACCGAAGACGTCGGCGCCGTGCTCAGTTCGCTGCGCCGGCGCGACCAGAAGGACTCCAGCCGCGCCACCGCGCCGCTGCAGATCGCCCTCGGCGCCAAGATCATCAACAGCACCGGCATGACCGTCGAACAGGTCGTGGAGACCATCGTCGCCGACCTGAAGGCCGGCGGCGCCCTGACGGCCTGAGTCCATGCGCGAGGGCTTCTTCACGCAGCCGCTGTATTGGCTGGCGCGCGGATCCGTCTATCTCCTGCTTCTGCTGAAATACCGCATGCGGGTCCATGGCCGCGAACACGTGCCCGCGCGGGGCGGGGCGGTCGTCGCCGCCAACCACTGCAGCTATCTCGACCCCCCGGTGATGGGCGGCGCCAATTCGCGGCGCATCGTGCACTTCCTGGCGCGCGACACGCTCTTTTCCAATCCCATCGCGCGGTGGTTTTTCCCGCGGGTGGGCGTGATCGCGCTCGACCGCACCAAGGGCGATCTCGGCGCCCTGAAGAAAGCGATCGCGACCCTGAAGGAAGGCAAGGTGGTCGGGCTGTTTCCCGAAGGCACGCGCTCCCCGGACGGGCAGATGCGCGCCGCCAAGGGCGGCATCGGCTTTCTGATCGCCAAGGGCAACGTGCCCGTCGTGCCGCTGCATATTTCCGGCACGTTCGCGGCCTTTCCCAAAGGTGCGGACAAGCTGCGCCCGTCCCGCATCGTCGCGCGCTACGGCCCGGCCATCTCGCCGGATGAAATCCTCGCCGCGATGACGAAGAAGAACGACTACGAATCCGTCGGGGCGCTCGTGATGGATCGGATCCGCCAACTGGCCGAAGAATCCAAGGGATAACCCGCGCCGTTCCGGCTTTGGACCGGCCGGCAAGATCGGGTATTGTTTTATAAAACAATACCCGAATCGCTTTCGGGGAAAACGGCGGCGGGGCGGTCTATTTCTTGCCGGCGATGCGCGGCTCGGTGCCCTTGACCAGTCGCCCGACGTTCGCGCGGTGCTTGATGATCACCAGCAGGCCCATGAGGACCAGCGCGCCCGCCAGCAGGCGGTTGTCCGTTCCGTTCATCGCGAGGTAGGCGGCCGGCACGGCGATGGCCGCGAGGATCGAGCCCAGCGACACGAAGCGCGTGAGCGCCACGGTCGCGGCGAAGACCGCGAACCCGATGCCGACGGCGGCCGGCGCGATGCCCAGCAGCATGCCCGCGCTGGTGCTGACGCCCTTGCCGCCTTTGAATTTCAGCCAGACCGGCCAATTGTGGCCGGCCACGGCCGCCACGCCGCACGCCAGGCCCAGCCAGGGCGGCGCCGCGTCCAGCACGCGCGGGAAGAAAAACGCCGGCACGAAGCCCTTGACCGCGTCGAGGACGAACGCCAAAACGCCCCAGCCCTTGCCGACGCACCGGAACACGTTCGTCGCGCCGATGTTGCCCGAGCCGGTTTTTTGCAGATCGACGCCCTTCAGGCGGGCGATGAACAGTCCGTTGGGGATCGCGCCCAGCAAGTAGGCGGCCAGGACCAGCAGCGACAACGCGAGCGGCGTGGATGTGATCATGGGCGAAAGGATGCGGTTCACCGTCCGAAAACGCAAGCGGAGAGATGGAGGGTAGAGGGTTCAGGGTTCGGAGTTCAGGGTCCGGATGGATTGACCCTGAACCCCGAACCCTGAACCCAGTCGTCCGGGGCTCGACCCTGCGGGGGGCGTGGCGTATATTGGCACGAAATGCCGGAGGAACGATCCATTTTGTTGCGGATGCGCGGGCGGGTGCAGGGCGTGGGGTTCCGGCCGACGGCGTTCCGGCTGGCGCACGAGCTGGGGCTGCGCGGCTGGGTGCGCAACGATGCGGCCGGCGCCGAGGTGGCCTTGGCCGGCCCCGCCGAAGCCCTCGCGCGCTTCCGCGCGGAGCTGCCCGGGCGACTGCCGGCGGCGGCCGACGTCCAAACCGTGGAAGAACTGGGCACGCCGGCCGACTTGCCGGCCGGCTTCGAGATCCAATTGAGCGCCGCGGCGGACGGCGCGCGCGTGGCGGGTATCCTGCCGGATCTGGCGACGTGTCCGGACTGCCTGCGGGAAATCTTCGATCCGGCCGATCGGCGCTACCGCTATCCGTTCGCGAACTGCACGCACTGCGGCCCGCGGTTCAGCATCCTCGAAGCCTTGCCCTACGACCGGGCGCACACGACGATGCGGAATTTCCGGATGTGTCCGGCCTGCGCGGCGGAATACGGCGACCCGCGCGATCGTCGTTTCCACGCCCAGCCCAATGCGTGCCCGGTCTGCGGGCCGCAACTGGCGTGGGCGCGGGCGACGGGGGCGGTCCTGGCCGAACGCGACGAGGCGCTGTTGGCCGCGGCGGCCGCCCTGCGCGCGGGGCAAATCGTGGCCGCCAAGGGCATCGGCGGTTTCCACCTGCTGGCGGACGCGCGCAACGCCGACGCCGTGCGGCGCCTGCGGCAGCGCAAGCGGCGCGACGAAAAACCCTTCGCGCTGATGTTCCCGGATTTGGATGCCGTCGCGGCGGCGTGCGAGGTTTCGGCGGCGGAGCAGGCTTGGCTGGAGTCTCCGGCGGCGCCCATCGTGTTGCTGCGGCGGCTCGCCGGCGCGGCGGGGCTGGCGGATGAGGTCGCGCCGGAACTGCCGTGGCTGGGCGCGATGTTGCCCTATGCGCCGCTGCACCACCTGTTGCTGCGCGAACTGGGCTTTCCCGTGGTGGCGACGAGCGGCAACTTGACCGACGAGCCGATCTGCACGGACAACGACGAAGCCCGGGCGCGGCTGGGCGATGTCGCGGATTTCTTTTTGCTGCACGACCGGCCCATCGCGCGGCCGCTGGACGATTCGGTGGTTGCGACGTGCGCCGGCGTGCCGATCCCGATGCGCCGCGGGCGCGGGCTGGCGCCGTACTCGCTGCCGCTGCCGGGCGCGCCGGACGGCTGGGCGGGGGCGGGGGCGCAGATGAAAAGCGCGGTGGCGCTGGCGGCCGGCGGCAACGCGGTGATCGGCCCGCACGTCGGCGATCTCGACCACGCGGGCGCGGCGTGCCTCTGGGCACGGTCGGTCGCGGATCTGGCGGACTTGCACGGACTGAAACCCGTCGCGGCGGCGGTGGACCTGCACCCGGATTACGCCTCCACGCAAGGCGCCGCCGAATGGGGCGTGCCGACGGAGCGCGTCCAGCACCATCACGCGCACGTGGCGGCCTGCATGGCGGAACACGGCTTGGACGGGCCCGTGCTGGGCATCGCCTGGGACGGCACGGGGTTGGGAACGGACGGCACGGTTTGGGGCGGGGAATTTCTGGTTTGTACCCGCGCGGAATTCCGCCGCGCGGCGTGGCTGCGGCCGTATCCGCTGGTGGGCGGCGACGCGGCGGCGCGGGAGCCGCGCCGCGCGGCGCTGGGCGTGCTGCGGGAGATGGGGGTGGCCGACCTGCCGCCGGGATTTACGGCGGAAGAGGGCGCGGTGCTGGACGGCCTGCTGGCCGCCGGGGTGAACGTCGTGCGGACGAGCAGCGCCGGCCGGCTGTTCGATGCGGCGGCGGCGCTGCTGGGCGTTTGCCTGAAGATGAGCCACGAAGGACAGGCGGCGATGCGGCTGGAGGCGCTGGCGGGGGATGCGCCGGCGGCGCCCTATCCGTTCGGCTGGCGGGGCGACGCGCTGGACTGGGCCCCGATGATCGCGGAAATCCGGCGCGGGAGCGAGCCGCCGGCGACGGCGGCGGCGCGCTTCCACGAAACGCTCGCGGCGATGATGGCGGCGGCGGCCGGACGGGCCGGGTTGGCGGACGTCTGCTTGACGGGCGGTTGTTTCCAGAACCGGCGGTTGCTGGCCAGCGCCGGTCGCCGGCTGGCGGCGGCGGGATTCCGGGTTTGGCGGCACCGGGACGTGCCGCCGAACGACGCGGGCATCGCTTTTGGCCAGCTTGCGGTGGCGGCGGCGCGGCAACGAGGGTAAAGTGGATCGAAAGCACCGGAGAAGCTTGCAAAACACGGGGCCGGCATGGTTGAATGCGCCCGTTCCCGGAAATCTTGTAGGAGTACGCGAGATGAAAAAAGCGATTTGGACGTTGGCGTTGGCGGCGGTGGTTTGGGGCGGCGCGGCGGCGACGCCGGCGGCGGCCCAGGAAGACGCGGTGCTGCTGGTCGCGCCGGCGCGTTTCGAGGTGATGCAGGTGGCGTTCGACGTCGCGCGCCGCTATCCGACCGTGCTGGTGAGCTACCAGGGCGCGCCGGCGGCGCCGACGCTGCACGTCTGGAACGGTTACGAGTGGATGGCGCTGGCGCTGGCGGACTACCAGGGCGGCGCGTTCCTGCAGTCCTATCCGGGCCGCACGGTTTTCCTCGGCGGCGACGACCTGCTGCCGGCGAGCCTGCGCGAAATCGGCGCCTGGTGCCCGCGGTCCACGCAGATCCCGGTGCTGGAACGGCACGCGCTGGTCAACGCGATCGGCAGCTACCTGCCGTTCACGCCGGCGGACTGGCGCTGGTTCGCCGGGCGCTACAACCTGACGCTGAAGAACGTCAACGCGGAAAAGGCGGAAGCCGCCCGGCGCGAGACGTGGTACGACGGCGCCGGCCAGCCGCAGGAACCGCCGCCGTCCTTCTTCAAGTATTTCACGCGCTCGCGCCGCCGCGCGTCCGCCGCGCCGATCCAGCCCGTGGAAGTCGCGCCGGAAGACGTCGTCGAAACGCCCGCGCCGTAGGCGGCCGCGATGGGCCGGGGCGGCAAGCGGACGGTTCGGGCGCTGGCGCTGGCGTTGGCCGTGGCCTGCGCCGCCGGCTGCCAAACGGTCCGCGAGGAAGTCCGGCCCCTGCGCGAAACCACGCTGACGGTGGCGCGCTCGGGCGGCGAGGTGACCCTTTCGTGGATCGGCGTCCGCGGCACCTACTACAGCGTGATGTACACCGACGCGCGCGGCGCGAAGGCGCAGTGGAAACTGCTGCCGGACGCGATCAACGTGCGCGGCCTGGCGACCGGCGAACCCATCGTGGTGAAGGACCGCCTGCCGGCCCACCAGCCGCGCTACTACCGGCTGGTGCAGGACGTCCGCCCGCTGGCGCCGTAGGCCGCCCGCGCGGATTCCCCGCAGATTTTCGTTGCGCAATCCGGCCGCAAGCCGTATGTTCCGCGTCCGTTTGATCGAGCACCCCCGGCGCCGATTCGCATGGCAGCCGGGGGCGTTTGTTTAGGAAGAGAAGGCAAGGCATGGCAAGGACGACCCCCATTTCGAAGATCCGCAACATCGGCATCATGGCCCACATCGACGCCGGCAAGACGACCGTGTCGGAGCGCATCCTGTTCTACGCGGGCAAGACCCACAAGCTGGGCGAGGTGCACGACGGCGCCGCGACGATGGACTTCATGGTCCAGGAGCGCGAGCGCGGCATCACCATCCAGAGCGCGGCGACGACCCTCGAGTGGAAAGGCCATCTGGTGACGCTGATCGACACCCCCGGACACGTGGACTTCACGGTCGAGGTGGAGCGGTCCCTGCGGGTGCTGGACGGCGCGGTGGCGCTGTTCTGCGCGGTGGGCGGCGTGCAGCCGCAATCCGAGAAGGTCTGGCTGCAGTCCGAGAAGTACGAAGTGCCCAAGGTCGCCTTCGTGAACAAGATGGACCGGACCGGCGCGGACTTCTTCGGCGTGCTGGAGGAAATCCAGGACGAACTGGGCTGCAACGCGGTGCCGGTGGTGGTGCCGATCGGGAAGGCGGAGACCTTCCAGGGCATCATCGACCTCGTGGCGATGAAGGCGATCTACTACGACGACGAGAAGAGCACCGACTTCCGCGTGGCGGAGATTCCGGCCGAAAAGCTGGAAAAAGCCAAGAAGTGGCGCGCCAACCTCGTGGAGAAGTGCGCCGAGCAGGACGACGCCCTGATGGAGAAGTTCTTCGCCGAGGGCGATTTGTCCGAGGACGAAATCTGGGGCATCCTGCGCAAGGCGACGGTCGCGCGCAAGATCGTGCCGGTCTACTGCGGCGCGGCGTTCAAGAACAAGGGCGTGCAGCACCTGCTCGACGGCGTGGTGAACCTGCTGCCGGCGCCCAACGAGATCCCCCCGATCATTTCCGCCGTGGCGGAAGACGGCGAAGAGCCGGTCGCGCGCGAGCCGACGGACGAATCCCCGTTCAGCGCGCTGGCGTTCAAGATCGTGGCCGACAAGCATGCCGGCAAGCTGACCTACATCCGCATCTACTCGGGCACGCTGACCTCGGGCCAGAACGTGCTCAACAGCACCTTGGACAAGGGCCAGCGCATCGGGCGCATCCTGCGCATGCACGCGAACCATTCCGAGAACCTGGACACGGCCCAGACGGGCGACATCGTGGCGGTGGTGGGCCTGGCGCACACGCGCACGGGCGACACGATCTGTTCCGAGGACCATCCGATCCAGCTGATGTCGATCGAGTTCCCGGCGCCGGTGGTGTCGATCTCGGTCGCGCCGGAAACGACGGCGGACAACGAGAAGCTGTCGGCCGCGCTCTACAAGCTGGCGGACGAAGATCCGACCTTCACGGTCGGGTTCGATTCCGAGACGAGCGAAACGATCATCTCGGGCATGGGCGAGCTGCACCTGGAAATCATCGTCGACCGCCTCAAGCGGGAGTTCAACGTGGCGGCGAAGGTGGGGCGTCCGGAAGTGGCCTACCGCGAGACGGCGACGCAGAAGATCGAAGGCCAGTACAAGCACGTCAAGCAGAGCGGCGGCCGCGGCCAGTACGCGCACGTCTGCCTGCGCCTGGAGCCGCTGAAGGCGGGCGAGGGCTTCGAATTCGTCAACGACGTCGTCGGCGGGCGCATCCCGGCCAACTTCATCCCCTCGGTGGAAAAGGGCGTGGTCAAGGCGATGGCGAGCGGGCCCTACGCGGGCTATCCGATCGTGGACATGCGCGTGACGCTCTACGACGGGTCGTACCACGACGTGGATTCGTCCGACTTCGCGTTCCAGGAAGCCGGCCGCGCCGGGTTCAAGGAGCTGTTCCTGAAGGCCAGCCCGATCATCCTCGAGCCGGTGATGTCCGTGGAAGTGAACACGCCCGAGGAATTCATGGGCGGCGCCACGGGCAGCGTGTGCCAGCGGCGCGGGCGCATCGAGACGATGGAAGAGAAGGGCTCGCAGAAGCTGATCCGCGGCATGGTGCCCTTGGGCGAGATGTTCGGCTACGCGACGGCGTTGCGCAGCATGAGCCAGGGCCGCGCGGGCTTCACGATGCAGTTCGAGCACTACGAAGCCGTGCCGTTCTTCCTCACCGAGCAGATCATCAAGGCTCGCCGCGCGGCCAACAAGATCCGCTAGGGCGGGTCTGCCGCCGGACGCCGGGGCCGAAGCCAGGTCCCGTTCGCCCCGAACCGCCGTTTTCGTCGGTTCGGGGTTTTTGTTCCCAGACGCAATCCGTTCCTTTCCAAGCGGTTGCAAACCCGATTGGTAAAACGATATTTTAACAGAAAAAACGATTGACCTGCGCATGGCCTCCCCTTTACTCTGCCTACCGTCACGCAAAGGTCCATCTTGGTGACGCGGTTTAAATAAAAGAAGACAAACAAGGAGACGAGTGATGAAGAAGTTCTTGATGTTCGCTCTGGTGGCGATGGTCGCGGGTTCCGCGATGGCGCAGGCCGTCAGCTGGATCGGCAACAGCGCGATCTATGTCGTGGAAGAAGATACCTGGTACAACGGCTCGGCCAGCTGGGGCGCGGGCGGCGCGTTCGAAGCCCATGATTTCGGCCTGCTGGATTCGTGGTCGCTGACCCTCGGCGGCCAGGCCCAGACTTGGTGGGACGACAGCGGCTCCCACCCGGCGACGACCGTGGTTTTGAACTACCAGGTCGATGCGACCGATTGGGATTCCGTGGCTCTGCCTTGGCTCAGCTATGCTTCTAACAACGACACGTGGGAAAACATGACCGGCGAAAACGTGATCGCGGCCAGCGGCGTCGGCGCGGGCAACCACACCCTCGCGGTGTATTTCTCGGCCAACGACGGCGTGAACACCGTTTACGACAGCAACAGCAGCGCGAACTACAACGCGGAATTCTCCACGGCGATTCCCGAGCCCGCGACGATGAGCCTGTTGGGCCTCGGCGCCTTGGCGATGGTCCTCCGTCGCAAGATGAGCAAGTAATCCCGCGCCTGCGGGATGAACCGAAAGGGCGGCCGGCAACGGCCGCTCTTTTTGCGTCCCGGGGCGGCGGCGCCCCGGAAAAGAACCGCAAGAAACCCTTGACCGGGCAGCCGCCGGCGTACTATTTTGCGCAAAGGTTGGGGTAATTCGCGGCCGAACCGCGGTTCCCCCGTAAGGAGACCGGCGATGAAAAAGGCATTTGCGTTCTTGGCGATCGCGTTGGCGGCGGGCGGAGCGTTGGCCCAGTTGAGCTGGGTGGGCGACAGCTATATCTACAACGAAGAACTGGATACTTGGTACCGGGCTTCGGGTCCGGCCAACGGCGGCTGGGGCAACCTCAGCGAAACCGTGTTCGACGCGATGGATTTCGGCATCGTGTCCACCCTGACCCTCGGCGCGCAGGCGCAGACCTTCGACCAGGGCGGCGGCACGACCGTGACGATGTACTACGAAGTCTTCCAGGGCGCCGTTTCCCAGCAAGACGGATTCCTCTCCCTGCCGTGGAACCGGCAGGAAGGCGCAAACGACCTGTGGGAAAACATGCTCGGCGTGGACGTGGCGGCCGGCCTGGCTCCGGGGACCGAATACACCGTCGCGGTGTGGTTCAACGCCGTGCGCGACGCGACCACGGTCTGGGACAGCAACAGCAGCGCGAACTACGTCGCCGATTTCGAGACTGCCGCGGTGCCCGAGCCCGCGACGCTGGGCCTGCTGGCCCTGGGCGCTCTGGCGCTGGTCCGGCGGCGCCAGATCCGTCCGTAGTCCGTTCCCGAGGACGAACCGAACGAGCGGCCGGAAGCGGCCGCTCTTCGTTTGCAGACCGATAGCGGCGCGAGGCGCAGGGGTGGCATCCTTCAAAACAGGTTTCTTCCGGCTGGTTCTGGCGGTTGTGGCGCCGCTGGCGGCCGTGGCGGCGTGCGAAGGGATTCTGCGCCTGGCCGGCGTGGAGAGCGCGGCGCCGCTGGTGCGCGTGGAGGACGCGCTGGGGCCGCATTGGACGTCCAACCCCGCTTTTGGGCGGGCGATTTTTCCGCAGGAGGCGGGGCCATCGCTGCCGCCCTTGTGGGTGCCGGCCGAAAAAGAGCCCGGCGAGATCCGGATCGTGGTGCTGGGCGAATCGGCGGCGGAGGGCTTTCCCCTGGCGGAATTCAATCTGGCGCGCGTGCTGGAAACGACCTTGGCGGAGCGGAACCCCGCGCAGCGGGTCCGCGCGATTTCGCTGGCGATGACGGGCATCAATTCGCACCAGATCCGCCGCCTGGGATTGGCCGCGGCGCGGTGCCTCGATCCGGACGTCGTGGTGCTCTACGCCGGCAACAACGAAGCCATCGGCCCGCATGGCCCGGCGGCCGTGCTGCCGGGCATCCGGCGCGGCCTGCCGTTGATCCGCCTGCAAGGGGCGCTGCGCGAAAGACGCCTGGCGCGGTGGGTGGACCGCATCGCGCGGACCGGGCGCCTCCGGAACCGGGGGCCGCAGGTCTGGCGCGGCCTAGATGAATTCCGCGGCGTGGAAATCGCCGCCGACGATCCGCGGCTGGCACCCATGTACCGGCATTTCGAAGCCAACGTGGACGATTTGGTGGCGGCGCTGGTCCGCCGGGGAATCGGGGTGGCGGTCTGCACCATGGGCGTGAACCTGACCGATTGGCCGCCGCTGGGCTCGGAGCCGGCGGAGTCGCCCCGGTCGGCGGCGCAGGCGTATCGGGAGGCCGAGACGTTGGCGGAAGCGGGCGCTGGGCCGGCGGCTTGGGCGGCGTATCGCCGGGCCTGCGATCTCGATTTGATCCGTTTCCGGGCCGATTCCCGGATCAACGCCATCCTGCGCGCGCGGGGCGTCGCCGGGCCGGCGGACCGCGTGGCGCTGGTGGACGTGGATCGCGCCTTGCACGAGGACGATCCCGGCGGCGGCGGCGATCGCCAGTGGTTCTACGAGCACGTGCATTTGACGTTGCCGGGGCGCATCGCCGTGGCGGGCTGGATCGCCGATGCCTTGGACGCGGCGGGCTGGCTGGCGGCGCCGCGGCCGGCCGGCGGCGACGACTCCGCCGCCGTCCTGCGGGCGCTGCCATTCCTGCCGGCGGACGAAGCGCGGGCGTTGGCGAGCGTCCGCGACATCTACGGCTGGTCCTTGTTCGCCAGCCAGGCCCGTGCGGACCAACGCCTGGCGGCCAACGAGGCCCGCCTTCAGGCGTGCCAAGCCGAATGGGCGGAATGGGACGCCGGGCGCTTGCGGGGCCGCTGGGCAGAAGCGCGGAATCGCCGGCCGTTCGATCCCTGGGCGGCGGCGGGGCTGGGCGAACACCTGCTGGTCGCGGGCGATCCGGCGACGGCCTTGGAGGCGCTGGAAGCGGCCTTGGCGGCCAACCCCACCTTGAGCCATGCCCGCGCGGTCGCGGTGCGCGCCGCTCTGCGGCTCGACGAAACGGAGCGCGCCCGCGCGCATGCCGAAGCCGGCTTGCGGCGGCTGCCGGACGATCCGGAATTGCTAGCGGTGCGCGGGGAACTGGCGCTGCGCGAACGATGTTGGGCGGAGGCGGAACGGGACTTGGCGCAGGCGCATCGGCTGCGGCCCAAGGATCTGGCCGTGCTCATCGATCTCGCTCGCCTGGCCGAAGTCCGGGGCGACGCCCGCGGCGCGGAGGCCTATTACCGGCAGGGGCTGGAGATCCGTCCCGACAGTCCGCATTTGCTGAACAACCTGGCTTTGCTGCGGCTGGCGCATCCGGATGGCCGCGCCGAAGCGTTGGCCCTGGCGGAGCGCGCGGTGCAGGCCGCGCCGGATTCGCCCTACGCGTGGCGGACGCTGGCGCGCGCGCGGGAACTCGGAGGCGACCGGGCAGGGGCGGCGGAAGCGCGGACCCGCGCCGAGCGCCTGGCTGCCGACCGGCGCTGAACTCCCGCGCCGCGGGCCGAAATTGGCGTTTTGCAGTCGGCGGCGGCGGTGATAGGATCATGCCCATGTCTCACGCGTGGTCATCGAAGCGTTCGCGGGTGCGCATCTGGGCGGCGCTGCTGCTGGTCGGCGGCGGGCTGGCGCCGCCGGCGTTCGGCCAGGCGGTGCGGACCGCGGCGCGCGCAGCGGAGGCTCCTGCGCCGGTTGTCGCGGGCGCGTATGCCTATGAAGCGTTGTCGCCCGCGGACTACGCGCCGCCGGCGCTGGCGCGGATTCCCGGCGGCAGCTTCCTGATGGGAAATTCCTATTCCAACCTCTTTCCCAACGAAGGTTGGGCGCACGAATTGCCGGTGCACGCGGTGCCGGTGGGCGAGTTTTTCGTCGGGCGCTTCGAGTTCACCAACGAGGAACTGGCGCGGACGTTGCAGTGGGCCTACGTGAACGGGTTGGTGGAACTGGACCAGACGGCGACGACCAACGTCGTCGAAGGCGCAACGAACGTCGTGACCAACCTCTACGGCACGGTGCGGAACACCGAGGGCACGAAACGGGAGCTGGTGGACCTCGACGCGACGTATTGCCAGATCGCCTTCACCAACGGTGCGTTCGCGGTGGCGGCGGGCAAGACGAATTTCCCGGCGATCCACGTGACCTGGCACGGCGCGTTGGCGGTTTGCAACTACTTGAGCGACCGGGAAGGACTCGCGCGCGCCGTGGACTTCGCGCCGGCGGACTGGACCGTGGACGTCGCCGCGGAGGGCTACCGCCTGCCGACGGAAGCGGAATGGGAAAAGGCCGCCCGCGGCGGAAATCCCGGTACGCATTACCCGTGGCCGGACGATTCGGTCCAAGGCACGAACGTCTATCTGTACAGCACCGATCCGGTGAAGGCGAACTACTGGGACGCCCGCTACGGGGCGGCGCTGACCAACCATCCGATGCATCCGTGGTTCGGCGAGGCGATCCGCACGACGCCGGTGGGCTACTACGACGGGGCGCAGGCGGTCACCAACCTGCATGCCAACTTCGTGCTCCAGGCGGGCACGGCGGGAGCGGATTTCGGCCAAACGAACGACATGGCCAACGGCTATGGCCTCTACGACGTGGCGGGAAACGTCTACGAGTGGTGCTGGGACTACCACGCCACGAACTGGTACGCGGATCCGGCGGCGTCGCTGCCGGATCCCACGGGCCCGCCGGCGGCGGCCTCGTTCTACACGCAGCGCGTGGCGCGCGGCGGCGGGTTCACCTACTACATCGGCGCGGGCATTCCGGATCCGTCGTTCCAGCGCTGCGCGTTCCACACGTCGTTGCCGGCGCCGTTTTCGGCGACCTATCTGGGCTTCCGCGTGGCGCGGCGCAAGCTCGTCGTGAATGCGGTGGCCCATGCCGCGAACGTGACGACGCTGTCGTATTGGGGCGCGAGCGGCAAGGTGTACTCGGTCGTGGGCGCGACGGACCTGGCGGCGACGAACGAATGGCCGGTGATGGTGGAAACCACCAACGCCGTCACGGGCGCGGCGGAAATCGCGGTGGAAGACGCGGGAACACGGCGCTACTACCGGATCCGGGTGCGGGAGGCGCCCTGATCCGCGCGGAATGAAGACCGCGGCGAAAACGCTGCTGGCGCTGGGGACGCTGCTGCTGGCGCTGGGCTTGGGCGAAGCGGCGGTGCGGGCGTTCGGCCTGGGGCCGGACGTCTACGGCATCCAACGGGGCATGATCCGCCTGACGCCCGATCCGGAGTTGCGTTACGAACTCGCGCCGAACTACGTCTCGCCGGCGCGGGACGTGCAGATCAACGTCCACGGCATGCGGGACGCGCCGCGCGCGCTCGCCAAGCCGCCCGGCGTCCGCCGCATCGCGTGCGTCGGCGATTCCGTCTGCTTTGGGATGGGCACGTCGCAGGACCCGTTCAACCGGCAGCTCGAGCTTCGGCTCGGCGGCGGCAGCGAAGTCCTGAATTTCGGCGTGCCGGGCTATCACGTCGGGCAGGTGGCGGCGACGTTGGCCGGGCGCGCAGCGGCGTTTGCGCCGGATCTGGCGCTGGTGTTGTACTGCCTGAACGATCCGCAGGAAACCAGCCGCGAACTGGAGGGCATTCTGCGCTGGCGCGAGCTGCCGGCGGGGCGCGCGGACGCCCTGCGCCGGCTGTGGAATCCGGCGCATCCGGCGTTGGAGCGTTCGCGGCTGTGGCAACTGTTCCGCTGGCGGCTGGCGAGTTGGACCGCCGCTGCGGCGCCGGCGTTGCCGCGCTACCGCGACGACATGGAGGTCATCCTCGCCGGGGGCGGCGAAGCCCACTACCGCGCGCTGTACGAAGATCCGGCCGCGCGGGCGCGGCTCGCGGCGGGGTTCGATGCGCTGGCGCGCTGGCAGGCGGAGACCGGCGTGCCGGTCTGGGTGGTGGTGTTCCCCGTTTTCGTCGAGCTGGCCGCGTACCGGCTGGGCGATCTGCATCGGATCGTCGCGGAAGAAGCGGCGGCGCGCGGATTGCGGACGCTGGATCTGCTGCCGGTTTACCAGGAAGCGCTGCGAGCCGGCAGGGAGCCGTTCCACGCCGATCCGCTGCATCCCAACCGGACAGGCTACGGCCTCGCGGCCGGGGCGGTGGCGGAGGCGTTGCGGTCCGCGGGATGGGGAGCGCTGGCGGAGCGCTGAGCCGCGCCGGCGAGGCGCTGGCGGGCGGAGGCAAAGTCGGGGCGGAACCGCAAAGCTTCGCGATAGCAGGCCTGCGCTTCGTTGGTCTGGCCGTCGTTCCGCAGCAGGTCGCCCAGTTCCACCCAGGCCGGCACCCAGGCCGGCGACAGGCGCAGGCCTTCCCGGAAATGGCGGATCGACTCGGCGGTTTCGCCGCGCTTGGCGGCGGCCTTGCCGAGGTTGAACCAGGCGGGAAAGACGGCGGGATCTTCGGCGATGGCCCGCCGGAAGTGCAGTTCGGCTTCGTCCAGATTGCCGCGGCGCACGGCGAGCAGGCCGAGCTGGTTCCAGGCCTGGGCTTCGCGGGGGTCGGCTTCGACGGCGCGGCGGGCGTAGGTTTCGGCGGTTTCGAAGTCGCGCTGTTCGTAGGCGGTCACGGCGATCAGGCGCGCGAGCTCGGCGCGGTAGTCGAGAGTTTCCGCGCAGAAGGGGCCGCCGGCGCTGGCGGCGGCGCCGAGCGCCAGCAGCGCGGTGGCGTAGGCCGCGAGGCGCGCGAACCGCCGCGCCCGCGCGGCGTCGGCGAGCGCCAGCGCGCCGGCCGCGGCCAGGGCGACGACCAGCGGCACGACGGGCATCCGGTAGCGGGCGCAGACGTGCACGGCGACGATCGCCGCGGCATAGGCCGCGAGGACCAGCGCCGGCACGAACGCCGCGGGGCGCCGCGCCCAGACGCCGACGGCGGCCAGCCCGATCAGCGCGCCGAACGGGAAGCCGAAGCCACCGATCTTCCAGACCAGCGCGCGCAACAGGCGGGAGTCGGCGCGGAAGGCGTAGACGTCGACGTTGCGGGGGATTTCGCGCGCGGAGAAGAATTGCCGGGTTTTCACGCCGAGCTGGCGCAGGGCGGCGCCCGGGTTGGCGCGGACGTCGCGTCCAGCCTGTTGCCGGTAGAAGGCGTCTTTTTCGGCGTCGGTGCGCGCGCCGTGGAGTTCCGGCCAGAGGGTGAGGTTTTCCCAGGCGTAGCCGGGGCGGATATTGATCGTCTCGCAGGGGCGGGCGCTGTTGCCGATGTAGAAATTGATGCCGCCGGTGGTCGGCAGCCAGCGCGTTTCGCCGGTGGCGACGTGGATCGCGCGCACGAGCGGGCCGGCGGCCACGGCGAACCCCACGGCCACGAGGGCGGCATCGGCCCACGCCGCGCGGCGCGGGCGGGGCCACCAGGCCGAGGCGGCGACGGCGAGGAGCGGCAGCCAAGCGGCGACCAGCGGCGGACGGGTGAAGAGCATCAGGGCGCCCAGCGCCCCCAGCGCGAACGCGAAGCCGCCGCGCGGCCCGCGCCGGTAGCGCAGCGCGACGAGCACGGCGGCGGTCAGCCACAGCGCGGCCCACGGTTCGGCCAGCAGCTCGGCGTCGGAATGGATCAGCGGGCCGCAGAAGGCAGCCAGTCCGCCGGCGAGCCAGCGCGCCGCCGGCCGCCGGGTCAGCGCGAAGGCCAGTGCGGCGGCCAGCGCGCAGACGAGGGCGCCCGCCGCGGCCTGCAGGAGCTTCGCGGCCCAGATCGCCGGCCCGGCGAGAGCGTAGAGCTGCGCCAGCGCCAGCGGATAGAACCATGGTTGCCACGCCAGCTTGGGCAGCGGCCGCACGCCCGCGGCCCAGTCCCGGGCCAGCGCGTGGTATTCGCCGGCGTCCACCAGCGGCATCCGGAAATACGGTTGGTCCGCCGTTTCGGCCAGATAGGCCACCCGCACGAGCGCGGCAACCGCAAAAACAAACAGGTAGACCGCCGCCGGCGTTTTTTCCACGCTACGTAAAAATCCGCCAACGTTTTTACGTAGTACGTAAAACTTGCCGAACGTTTTTACGTTCCGTGGAAAATCCGTTCTCACGGAGCGCGGTCGGGCGTGGGGACGTGGATGGGCAGGTCGAGGAGCTTCTTGGGTTTGGCGGCGGCGTCCTGCAGGATCTGGCCGGCGAACACGTGGAGGGCGTAGCCGTAGAATTCGGTTCGGCGGCCGGTCTCGCGGAACTCCTGCTCGCGCAGGCCGCGCGGGACGACGTAGGTGGCGTGGAGCGGCACGCTGCGCCGGTCGGCAAAGGCCTGGCCCAAGGCGATGGGCGACGTCGGCACCAGGGCCCGGGTCGGGCGCACGTCGCCGTTCTGGTCGACGTCGTAGAACGTCACGAACAGCTGGATGGCGGCGTTCTTGAAGAGCTTGGCGTCGGGCGCGAGCTCGAGCTCGGCGTCCAGGACGCGCATCTCGGCGACGTCTTCGTCCGCCGTCATTTTCTGGAGCCGGGGGGTGGCGATGCGCACCTGGCGGGTCCGGTCGTCCAGTTCGGCGCGGCCGGGGGTTTGCGGGAGCCGGGACTGCAGTTCCTGGAGTTCGGCGAGGCGTTCGCGCTCGCGCACGGCCTGGGCGCGGAACGGGGAACCCTGGGCGGCCAAGCCCAGAACCACGCTCCAGCGCCGGTAGGCCTCGTCGAGGTTGCCGCGGGCCTCGAGCAACCGGGCGTGTTCGACGTGGGCCGGCAGGAAAGCGGGCGTCGTTTGGTGGATCTGGTTCAGGAGCCGGAAAGCGCGGCCGTAGTCGGCGAACTGGGCGGCGGCGGAGGCTTCGGCCAACGTGCGCTGGGCGGCCGCGATGGCCGGATCGGCCGCGGAAATGGGCGGCGGCTCGATCAGGGCGAAGTTGGTGTCGGCCGGCGTGAAATCGGCCTGCGCCAGCATGTCCACGGTGGGGGACGGCGGCCCCGCGGAGGCGTTCGTGCCGGTTCCGGCCGCCGGCCCGGGCGCCGTGCCCGGCAGGACGGCCACGGACGCCGCGCCCGCCGTGGCGACGGTGCCGGTTTCGGCGGCCTTTTCGGCCGCAAGGACGGCGCGGACCTCTTCGACGCGGGCCAGATCTTCGGCTTCGGTTTCCGGCCGGATGAGGCGGCGGGGCCAATCGACGAGAAACGCCAGCAAGGCCAGCTCGAGGATGACGATGGCTGCGGCCACCAGCAACGTCGTCGGCTGCAGGAGGCCGTGGCTGGGCCGCAGGCGCCGGTGCGGAGCGATGATGTCCTGGAATTCGACGAGGGTCTGGCCGAACGCCAGCCGATCGCCATGGTTCAGGCGGATTTCCGTCCGGACGGCCTCGTCGTTGCGCCGGACAGGCCGGTCGGGGCAGAGGCTGCACAGATAAACGCCCGTGCCGCGCGCTTCGAGCCGGGCGTGGTGCGGCGCGAGATCGGGATCGTCGGGCAGCGGCAGATGGCAGTCGGGGCCGTTGCCGACCAGGGTCAGGGCTTGGCGGACCATGAGCCGCTTGCCTTGGTGCCGCCCGGATTGAATGACCAGCCTATACATATGCCGGCGCCAGTGTGCGGGATGGCCCGGGGAATGGCAATTCCGAATTCGGTCCGCCGGCACCGCGCCGCGGGGATCTTGCGCCGGGGTGCGGAATCGGGTTGCTTGGCGCGGGCGGCGGCGATAGGATGCAGGACTGAAAATGGATTGGGAATTTTAGGAATGGCCACCGCGTGGATCACGGGCGTATGCCTGCGGCCGAACCGTCTGGAATGGACGGTCTTGCGCCGCGCGAAAGAGGTCTGGGAAATCGCCGCCCAGGGCCGCGAGGACGTGCCGGCCGCGGAGGGGGATGCCGGCTGGATTCCGGCGGCCGCGCTCAAGGCGCGCCTGAAGTCGTTCCGGGGCCGGATCGCCGTGGCGCTGCCGACGGACCGCGCGCTGCTGCGGGTGGCGTTGCTGCCGAGCACGGACGCGGACGAATTGCGCGGCATGGCCGAACTGCAGACGGACAAGTTTTCGCCGTTCCCCGTGGAAACCGTGGCCGCCGGCGCCGAAGTGCTGGAAGCGGCCGGCACGTCGTCGCTGGTCGCGCTGGCGGTGGTGCGCCGCGAGGACGTGGAGGCGGTGGGCGCGGCGTTCCAAGGCGCGGGAGCGCCGCCGGATGTCGTGGACGTGGAGGCGCTGGGCTGGTGGTGGGCGCTCAAGCAAAGCGGCGCGTTGCCCGCGCACGGTTCGCAGCTTGCGTTGCGCGCGGAACCCTCCGGCGTGGACATGGCGGTGGTCCGCGACGGCGCGCCGCTGGCGTTCCGCGCCCTGCCGGTCTGGCCGGCCGCCGGCGACGAGGCCGCGCGCACGGACTGGATCGGCGCCTGCGCCGAGGAAATGGCGGATGCGCTGACGGCGCTGGAAACCGAATGGGGCGGCACCGGCGCGCCGACGTTGCACGTGTTCCATGCCGCGGAATTTCCCGCGGAAAACGCGGAGGCGCTGCGGCGGGCGGCGGGCCTGGACGCGGCGTTCGCGCACCCGCTGGACGGGTTGCCGTCGGCCGCGGAAGGCGTTGCCCGGCGGCAGGCGGCCCCGGCCCGGCCGCTGGCCATGGATCTCGCGCCGGAAACCTGGCGCACGGCCGACGCCGACCGGCGCACGCGCCGCCGGTTGCTGCGCGCGGCCTCCGCGTTCGGCGCGGTTTGGCTGCTGGCGCTCGCCGCGTTCGGCACGTCGCTCCACCTGCAGCGCGGCCGCCTGGCGCGCCTCGCGGCGCAGGTCGGGGCGCTCGAAGGCCCGGCGCTGGAGATCCGCCGGTTGCAGGCCAAGTCGCTGGAATTCGCCCAATACGCGGACCGCACGCACGCGGCGCTGGAATGCCTGCGGGTGATTTCGGCGGCGCTGCCGGAGGGCGTGGACCTCACCTCCTTCGTCTACCGCAAGGGCGCCACGCTGGCGCTGCGCGGCGAGGCCGACGCGGCCGACAAGGTCTATGCGTTCATCCAGGCCCTCGAACAGGCCGCCCTGTTCCCCGAAGTGAAGTCCGAAGGCATCAGCACGCGCAACACCCCCGTGGGCACGCGCTCGCAGTTCGGCGCGACCGTGAAATTGCCCGGCGCGGGCGGGGAGGGCGAACCGTGAAAATCGCCGCGCGCGAACTGAATCTGCTCGGGCTCACGCTGGCGGTGGTCGTGCTGGCGCTGACCTATCTGGTCCTCGAACCGAAGGTCCGGGAATGGGCCGAGTTCCGCGAGCGGCGCGCGGATTTGCTGGCGCGGCAGGAATTGGCGCAGCGGCGGCTGGACAGCCGGCCGGAAGTCGAGGCGCGGCTGGAGGAATTCCGCCGCGGCCTGCCCGTCTTCGCCGCCGGCAAGAAGGCGGAGGCGGAGTTGCTCCAGGCGCTGGAGAAGACGGCCGGCCAGCACGAACTGCGCTTGACGCGCCGGGAAGCGGACGCCGAACGGCAGGCGGGGGATCTCTACGAGACGGCCATCACCTGCTACTGGGAAGGGGATCTGGCGGCGCTGGTGAATTTCCTCTATGCCCAGCAGGCGCAGGGCGCGGTGTCCGACGTGCGCCAGCTCTCCGTGCAGCCCGTCGCCGGCCGCGACGTGCCGGCCGGCCACCTCAAGGGCACGTTCACGATCGATTACGCCTACCGCCGGGAAGCCGGCGGGCCGGAAACCAAACCCGAATCCGCGCCCGCCGCGCCGCCGGCGGACACGGGCCAACCCTAACGGAACCGAGCATGACGTCCACCCGCCTGAATCCCTTCGTCCGCGGCACGACCTGGCTGCTGGCCGTCGCCTTCCTGCTGGCCTCGCTGCCGGCGGGCGCGTTCGCGCAGGACGCCCCGGCCGTCGATGCCCGCGCCCGCGAACGCATCGCCCAGTTCCGTGCGGCCCGCGCCGGGCAGCCGCCGGCTTCCGAAGCGGGCGGAGAGACGCCGGCGTTTTCCGCCCAGACCACGGAGCCGGGCGAATCCAGCCTGGAAACCACGACGGCCTCCGACGGCGAGACCCTCTACCAGCTCAAGCTGAGCAACGCGTCGCTGGACGTGTTGCTGGACGAGTACTACGCGCCGCTGACGGGCCGCACCATGATCAAGGCGCCCGGCGTCGCCGGCACGTTCAACTTCAAGGCCCGCGAAAAACTGACGAAGGCCGAGATGATCCAGGCCATGGACAGCCTGCTGTCCATGAACAACATCGCGCTGGTGCCGCTGGGCGAGCGCTTCTACCGCGTCGTGCAGATCGACAAGGCCCCCACCGAAGGCCTCGCGATCCAGCGCGAAGGGCTGGCGCCGGGCCCCGACAGCGACGCGCTCGTCAGCCAGCTGATCGCCCTGAAATACCTGGAGATGGAAGACGCGAACACCATCGTCCAGAGCCTGCTCCACGGCTTCGGCAAGGTCCAGCGGTTCGACCGCATCAACAGCCTGCTGGTGACCGAAACCGCCACCAACCTCCGGCGCATCTACGAAATCCTCGAACTGGTGGACCAGCCCACGGAACTGAAGGTCGAGACGCGCGTCTACGAAATCCAGCACGCGAAGGCGTCCGAGATCGCCGCGCGCCTGAACGAGCTGGTGAGCGACAGCCAAAGCGAAAAGAAGGAAGAAGTCGCCCAGGTCGCGCAGCCCGCGCCGGCGATCCGCCGCCCGGCCGGCATGATCCGCGCCCGGACGCCCGCCGCGCCGGAACCCGCGCCCGCGGCGGATTCCGCCGCCGCGCTCGAAGCCGCCATGGCCGAGAAGGGCATCCTGTCGGGCAAGGTCAAGGTGCTGGCCGACGAACGCACCAACATCATCATCGTCATTTCGCGCCCGTCGAACTTCACGTTCTTCGACAAGATCGTGGCGGTCCTGGACCGGCCCGTGGATCCGGAAGTCGTCGTGCAGGTCGTCGCGCTGGAATTCGCCGACGCCGAGGAGATGGCCGGCCTGCTCAACGACTTCATCGGCGCGGCCAAGTCCGAAAGCGAAAAAGCGGCGCCGGCCGGCGCCGCCGACTCGGCCGACGGCCGGGCGCGGGCGCTGGAAGACTTCGTCCGGGCGCGCGCGGCGGCCGCGGACCGCGTGCGGCAGGCGGCCGGCGACGAAGCCGCCAGCAAGATCGGCCAGCTCTCGGCCAACACGAAGATCCTGGCGGACAAGCGCACCAACACGCTGCTGCTGATGGGCACCAAGGGCGACATCGCCGCGCTGCAGGACGTCATCAAGAAGGTCGACATCATGCTGGCGCAGGTGCTGATCGAGGCGGTCATCCTCGAAGTCAACCTGAACAACAACACGGCCTACGGCGTCAACTGGCTCCAGAAGTCCATGACGGCCTACAGCCAGCGGTCGGCCGGCGCCAACGGCGGCGTCAGCCTGCGCGAACCGGTCGCCTCCTGGGGCGGCGCGTTCGGCAACCAGGACTTCGTGTCCGCGGCCGGCGACACCATCTCCCGGGCTTCGGCCGGCGCGTTCGGCTCGGGACTGAGCTATTTCTTCACGTTCGCGGACCTGAACATCGACATGGTCCTGGACATGGTCGCCTCCTCGGGCGAAGGCCGCGTGCTGGCCACGCCGGTCATCCTGACGACGGACAACACGGAAGCGACCATCAACAGCGGCCAGCAGATTCCGATCCGCACCGGCGACACGACGTCGGGCGGGACCATCCAGTCGGACTACGAGTACAAGGACGTGGGCATCATCCTCAAGGTGAAGCCGCGCATCAATCCCTCGCGCTACGTCACGCTGGACATCACCCAGACGGCCGACACGGTGGGGGACAGCGTGGACGTGGGCAACAACGGCAAGATGACCGCCATCAACAAGCGCGAAATGACCGCGTCGGTCTCCGTGCCCAGCCGCTCGACGATCGTGCTCGGCGGCCTGGTCCAGACGGTCTATCAGAACACCCAGACGCGCGTGCCCATCCTCGGCAGCATCCCGCTCCTCGGCGGGCTGTTCCGCAGCGAGGACACCACGCGCAACCGCACGGAACTGCTGGTGCTGATCACGCCCTACGTGCTGATGACGCCCGCCGAGGCGCGCGAGGAAACCGAACGCCTGCACCGCGCGTCCAACGTCGCCGCGGAAGACTGGTACCGCGGCTGGTCGGACAGCTCCCTGGCGCCGTTTTCGCCCCAGAAGCTCCGCGAATTGGAACAGGAGCAAAAAGAACAGCGCCGCGGCCGGGTCCAGGTGCCGGAGGCTCCGGATTCCGCGCCGCCCGTCGCCTTGGTCGCGCCGGCCGCGGCCATGCCCAAGCCCAGCCCCGCCGCCCAGGATCCGGCGGCGTTCGGCCGCGAACTCGAACGGGCCATGAGCGGCGCCGCGGCCGCCCTCCCGGCGCCGGCCGCCCCGCTGCCGGCCCCGGAAGAACCCACGCCCACCGCGCCTTTCGCGTTCGATCCGGCCGTGCCCGCCACCCCGGCGGAACCGCCGCCGCCCGCCGCGGAAAAACCCGCCAAGAAGTCCCGCCGCAAGGAAAAGGCGGACGACGCCAAGCCCTCGATGTTCGCCGCGCCGGAAGCGGCGCCCGCACCCGCAGTCAATGGAGAAACCCCATGAGCGAAGACCCCACCCAGATCATCGACACGTCGGAAATCCGCGAGGGCGACATCCTGTTCGATTGCCCCTACTGCGGGAAAAACCTCGCCATCGAGGCGGCCGGGGCCGGCCTGATGGTGCCGTGCGTCGGTTGCGGCAAGGCCGTGCAGGTGCCCATTCCCGACGCCGCCACCCCGGAGGCGCCCGTCGCGGCCGTCCCGCGCCCCGTGATTCTCGAAGGCGAAGATCCCCAGGAAACCATCCGGCAGCTCGACGAAGCCCTCGCGGTGGCGAACCAGCAGATCGACCGCCTGACGGCCGAGAAAGAAGCCTTGCAGGAACGCCGCGCCTTCCTCGAGCAGATCCGCGTGACCGGCGCCGCCCGCCTGGAACGCATCGCCGCGGAACTCGCGACCGTCCAGGATGCGCTCGATCGCGCGTTGATCTTGCTGGCCGAAATCCGGGCCGAGAAGCCCGTCTAGGGCATGGCCGCCGCCGCTTCCAGCCGTTGGGCATCCCTCCTCGAGGCGACGGGGCTCTTCACCCCGCCGCAGATCGAGGAGCTGTCCATCAAGCAGCGGGAAAACGACGGCGTGCTGACCGCCACCGTCGTCGCGCTGGAATACGCCCGCGAAGACGTCTTGCTGCCCGCGCTGGCCAAGGCCATGGGCGTGCCCTACCTGCGGGTCGGCGACAAGCCCATTGCGGGCGAAATCCTCGAAAAGGTGCCGACCAAGGCCGTGTTCCAATACAACGTCGTGCCCGTCGGCGTCGAGAACGGCACCCTGCGCGTGGCCACCAGCGAGCCGTTCCGGCCCGGGCTCGCCGACTCGCTGCGCCTGGCGTCCGGCCTGCGCGTCAAATTCGCCCTCAGCCCCGCGGCCGACATCGAAAAGGCCGCCAAGAAATTCTACGGCGTCGGGGCCGATACCCTCGACCGCCTCATCGCGGACAACCAGATCGATCTCGACCAGGACGCCGGCCTCTCCGTCGGCGACCTCAGCAACCTCGATCAGGAAGCCAGCGTCGTCAAGTTCGTCAACCAGGTCATCTGGGAGGCCCACCACGACCGCGGCACCGACATCCACATCGAGCCGCTGGAAAACGACCTGCGCATCCGCTACCGCATCGACGGCGTGCTGCATCCCACGCCCCTGCCGCCGCAGATGAAGCGCTTCCAGTCCGCCATCATCAGCCGCATCAAGGTCATGGCCGGCATGGACATCGCCGAGAAGCGCCTCCCGCAGGACGGCCGCATCAGCCTCAAGGTCAAGGGCGAGGAAATCGACGTCCGCGTGTCCACCATGCCCACCGTCTACGGCGAAAGCGTCAGCCTGCGCCTGCTCATGCGCTCCAGCGGCATGTACGGCATGGACAAGCTGGGCCTGTTCCCGGACGACGAGGAAATCCTGCACCGCCTGATCCGGCGCCCGCACGGCATCCTGCTCGTCACCGGCCCGACCGGCTCCGGCAAGTCCACGAGCCTCTACGCCTGGCTCCACACCATCAATTCCGTGGACAAGCGCATCCTCACGGTCGAAGACCCCATCGAATACGAGATGGCCGGCATCAACCAGATCCAGATGAAGCCGGAAATCGGCCTGACCTTCGCCGTGGGCCTCCGGCACATCCTGCGCCAGGATCCCGACGTCATCATGGTCGGCGAAATCCGCGACCAGGAAACGGCCGACATCGCCATCCGCGCCGCGTTGACGGGCCATCTGGTGTTCAGCACGCTGCACACGAACGACTCGGCCGGCGGCGTGACGCGCCTGGTGGACATGGGCATCGAACCGTTCCTCGTGGCCAGTTCGGTCGAAGCGCTCGTCGCCCAGCGCC
Organism: Verrucomicrobia bacterium UBA2281; assembly: GCA_002347655.1. Lineage (GTDB taxonomy): Bacteria > Verrucomicrobiota > Kiritimatiellia > CAIQIC01 > Lenti-01 > Lenti-01. The sequence continues at coordinate 41,784 of DDWR01000017.1, forward strand.
TCGTCCGCCGCCTGTGCCCCAAATGCAAGCGGCCTTGGACCGTGGACATGCCGTTCCTCGAAAGCCTCGGGTTCCCCCTCTCCAAGCTGCTGACCGGCACGATCTGCGAGCCGGTCGGTTGCGAGGAATGCCGCGGCACCGGCTACGCCGGCCGGACCGGCATCTACGAAATCTTGCTCGTGTCCGACGCCATCCGCCAGATGATCGTGGAGCGCCGATCCTCCGCGGACATCAAGATCCAAGCCTTGGAACACGGCATGCGCACGCTGCGCATGGACGGCTGGCGCAAGGTGCTCGGCGGGGTGACCACCCTCGAAGAAGTGATCCGCGTGACGTCGGAGGACGAGGCCTAGCGCGGCGGCGCCGCGCGCGGTCCCGGAAACACGATGGCGCAATTCCGCTACGTCGCCAAAAGCCGCTCCGGCGAGCGCCAGGAAGGCACGCTCGAAGCGCCCGACAAGCGCACCCTGATGCTCCAGCTCGGTCGGCTGGGGTTCGTGCCGATCTCCGTGGTGGAAACCTCCGCCCAGAAGTCCGCGCCCGCCGCCGAGAAGTCCAAAGGCGCGCCCCGGCCGCCCGCCAAAACCTCCGCCGCGCCGCCGTCTCCCGCCAAATCTCCGCCGGCCGGCCCGGGCCGGAAATGGTTCCGCTTCGAGAAATCGGTCCGCTCCCGTTCCCGGTTGAAAATGGGCGAACTGCTGCTGTTCACCAGCGAGCTGTCCGACCTGCTGGCGTCGGGCATGACGCTGGGGTCCGCGCTGCACGCGCTGGCCCAGCGCCTGACCGGCAAGGCCCAGGACGTCATCGTGACGAACCTGCGCGACGAAGTCGTCTCGGGCTCGAGCTTGTCCGGCGCCCTGGCCAAGTGGCCGGACAGCTTCCCGGCGCTCTACGTCAGCATGGTCAAGGCCGGCGAGGCCAGCGGCCAGCTCCCCGGCGTGTTGGAGCGGCTGGTCAAGCACTACGAACGGGCCCTGGCCGCGCGCGAGAAGGTGGCCATGGCGATGGTCTATCCGCTCATCGTGACGCTGGTCGGCTTCGGCGCGATGATCTTCATGATGATCTTCGTCATCCCGCGGTTTTCCGCCATGTTCGAGGAACTCGGCGGCACGCTGCCGCTGCCGACCCGCATCCTCATCGGCCTGAGCAAGGGCCTGCTGAAGTACGGCTGGGCGCTGGCGATCGGCGGCGTGTTTGGATTCGCGGCGCTGCGGCGCCTGCTCAAGACCCCCGCCGGGCGCGATTGGAAGGACCGCGCGCTGCTGCGCCTGCCGGTGGCCGGCCACATCGTCCGCGCCAACGCCTTCGCCAACTTCGCCCACACGCTGGGCACCTTGCTCGCCAACGGCGTCCAAGTGCTTCAGGCCCTCGCCATCGTCGAGCACACCGTGGACAATTCCATCATCGCCAAGGCCATCCATGCGGCCAAGGACCGCGTCACCGACGGTTCGACCATTTCCCGGCCGCTCTCGCAGGACGGCACGTTTCCCCGGCTGCTGACCGACATGCTCGCCATCGGCGAGGAATCCGGCGACATGGCCGGCGCTCTCGAGCACATCGGCCGGCGCTACGACAACGAGCTCGACCGCGCCGTCAAGGTATTCACCACGATCCTCGAGCCGATCATGATGCTCCTGATCGCCGTCGGCGTCGGCTTCGTCGCCATCAGCATGCTCATGGCCGTCTTCGAGCTCACCAGCGGCCTCAACACCTGAGCGCGCGCCGCGGCGAACCAGCCCGTCGTTCCCGGGCGAACCGCCTCCATGCGCAGTCTCGGTTATAATTATAAGCGAGACTGATAGAATCGGATCCTCTCGAAATATTCGGCATTTCCATTTCTGAATCCAGTCTCGGTTATAATTATAAGCGAGACTCGCGGAGAGACAGGTTTGCAGGGGAAGCGGGGGGGGAGACGTCGCGGGGAAATCCTTGGTGCGCATCTGCGATTCGGCTCGTTCCCCGTCGATTCCAACCGAAAAGGCTGCCGCGCGCCGAAGCGTTGAATACCCGCAGACTTCGTTCGTCGTCCCGTCTTCAGGATGGGGTCGTGCGCCGAATCGCAGATGCGCCAACTTTTGAGCGCGGGTTTACTCCGGACTTGTCTTGCCGCACCCGCTGCGGCATCCTCGCGGCCTAGGATGCAATCGTACCGGTATCTGGTCGTCGCGACCTCCATCGATCGCCCCCATCTGGCCCTGTTCGCGGCCATGCGGGACGCGGGCGTCGCCGTCCGCATCCTGTTCGATCCGGCCAGCCCCCGGCGGGAGGCCATCCTGCGCGAATTTCCGGACGCCGGCTTCCTGCCCGTGCGGAACCGTTTGGACTGGAAAGCCGCGCGCGCGCTGCGCAAGATCCTCGTCGCGAACCCACCCGATCTGCTCTATGCTCCGGACAACCGGCCGCTCTCCATTTCCCTGATGGCCGCGCGCGGCCTGCCCGTGCGCGTGATCGCCTACCGCGGAACGGTCGGTCATCTCAGCCGCTGGGATCCCGCAGCCTGGCTGACCTATCTCCATCCGCGCCTTGCGCAGATCGTCTGCGTGTCCGACGCGGTGGAAAGGTATCTGCGCGACGACATCCGGATTCCACAGTCCCGCCTCATCCGGATCTACAAAGGCCACGATCCGGCGTGGTACGACGGACCGCCGGAGCGCGTCGCGACGCGCGCCGAACTGGGCTTGCCCGCCGGTGCGCCGGTCGTCGGTTTCGTCGGCCGCATGCGACCGGTCAAGGGCGTGGACGTCCTGATCCGGGCGCTGGATGCGCTGCCCGCCTCGGCGCACCTGCTGCTGGTGGGGGAAGTGGCCGATCCCGCGCTGGAACGCCTCGCCGCGGAAACGCCGGAACGCCGCGCCCGCATCCATTTCGCCGGGCCATCGACGAACGTGCTGGGCCTGTTGGACCTGTGCGACGTGTTCGCCATGCCGTCGGTTTCCCGCGAAGGCTTGCCGCGCGCCGCGATCGAAGCCATGTGCCGGCGCCGGCCCGTCGTGGCCAGCGCCGTCGGCGGCCTGCCGGAACTGCTCGACCATGGCAACGGCGGCCTCGTCGTGCCGCCGCGCGACCCCGCCGCGCTTGCCGCCGCGCTCCGCCGCCTGCTGGATGATCCCGATTTCCGCCGCCGCCTGGGCGAGGCGGGCCGGAAACAAATCGAAACGAATTTCCACGTGCGCGAGACCTTGCGCCGGACGCTCGAACTGCATCGGTCGTTGCTGGGGCGGCCTGCGAATCCATGAACCCGACCTGTCCAGAGCCGCGCCGGATCGTGCCGCTGGATGCCGCCGGCTGGCGCTGGGCGGCCGGGCGGCTCTCCCCCGCGAATCCGGCGGCACAGGCCCCGGGCGAGGCCGTCTCATTGCCGCATTGTTGGAATGCCGTCGATGAATATGTTTCCGGCCGCGAACTCAGGCGCGGCTGGGCGACCTATTGGCTGGACGTCGAGTTGCCCGCGCCGGAGCCGGAACGCGAAGTGCGCCTGCGTTGCGGGGGGTTCCACGGCGTCGGCCGCGCTTGGCTCAACGGCTGCGCCGTCGGGCGGTTCAACGCCGATTATCTGGGATTCGATCTGGACATCACGGAAGCCGTCCGCGCGGGGATCAACCGCCTCGCGATCCAGGTCTGCAACCGCTATTCCCGGGCCATCCTACCAGGCATCCGCGATCCCGATTTCCATCTCTACGGCGGGCTGGGGGGCGGCTTGCATTTGGCCCTCCTGCCGCGCGTGCGCTTGGTGCGTCGCGATTGCCAGGCGACGTCGGAAGAGGTCGCGTCCGGCGCCGTCCGCATCGAAGTGGGCATGATGAACTGCGACGGGCCCTGCACGGCGTTGTCGTTGCAGATCGCCGTCCGGGATCCGGCGGGCCGGACCGTGGCCGAACCGGCGCCGGTGGACGTCGCCCTGGCCCCCGGCGAAAGCGCGCGGCGGGAAATCCGCTGCGAGATCCCGGCGCCGCAGCTCTGGAGTCCGGATACGCCCGTCCTGTACGAAGCCGAAGCCGCGTTGCGTTGCGGCGCGGAGACGGTAGACCGGATAGCCTGGACGTTCGGCTTGCGCACCGCGGAATTCGATCCGCAGCGGGGTTTCGTGCTGAACGGAAAACCGACCGGGCTGCGCGGCGTGAACCGGCACGAAAACCTGCCGGGTTTCGGGTTTGCCCTGCCGCCGGCGCTGCACGCGGAAGACGCGCGGCTCATCAAGGAACTGGGCTTCAATTTCGTGCGCCTGTCTCACTATCCGCAGTCGCCGGCATTCCTCGACGCGTGCGATCGGCTCGGGCTGCTGGTCTACGCGGAATTGTGTTCGTGGAAGAGCGTCGCCGGCGGCCGCTGGCTGCGCGCCGCGGAAACCCAGCTTGCGCGGATGATCCGTCGCGACCGGCACCATCCCGCGGTCATCCTGTGGGGCTTGGGCAACGAAGGCCGCCACCGCGACGCTTACTTGCGCCTGCGGGCGCTGGCGCGCGAACTGGATCCGTCGCGGCCGACCATCTACGCCGAAAACCACGCCCGGCGGGCGCGCCGCAAGAAAACGGCTGGTTTGACCGACGTCTGGGGGCTCAACTACGAGTTCGAGGAGCTGGATTTTGCCCGGGAAGCGGCGCCGACCGGCTGCGTGGTGGTGTCCGAGTGCGCGAATCTGCCCTACGCCCGGCGCGGGCATTGGGCGGCGGAAGCCCAGCAGGCCACCTTGATGCGCGGGGCCGTGCGGCGAACCGAAGCCGCCGGTCCGGGTGCCGCCGGCTGGACCCTGTGGAGTTTCGCGGACTATGCCACGCCGCGGCGGCAACGCTGGTTCCGCGAGTGCGGCGTCGTGGACGGCTGGCGCGCGCCCAAGCTGGCGGCGGACTGGGCGCGGGCGCGGCACAACCCGGAACCCTTCCTGAGCGTGCGCGGCGATTGGTCGCTCGGCGCGGGTCTCCGCCGCCGCCTGTACGTGGCGACCAACGCCCGCGAAGTCCGCATGATCCGCGCCGACGGCGCCAGCGAACTCCTCGCGGTGCCGGAGCCGGGCTGGATCGAAGTCGACGTCGGATTCGACGACGGCCCGATCCGATTCGTCGGCGCCGGCGTCGAAACGACGCTGGAACCGTGGGGCGAACCGGCCGGATTTTCCGTGCGGACCGAAGCGCTGGCGCCGAATCTGTGCCGGTGCCGGCTGCAGGTTGCGGACGAACGCGGCGCGCCGGTGCTGGGCTTCGAAGGCGAGGCGGTGATCCGCTTGCCGGCCGGCGCGCGGGCGTCGCTGGTCGGCGGCGAAACCGCGCCGGTCCACGCGGGCCAAGCGACGTTCTACGTCGAAACGGCCCGCGCCGGGGCGGAGATTTCCATGGAGTGCCACGTGGTCGGCTGTGGACAGCAATCCATCCGCTTGCCGACCGGGGGAGAACGGCCATGAACGTGCGCGTGGCCCATCTGCACGCCAACCGCAACTGGGGCGGGGGCGAAAACCAGTTGCTGGCGCTGGCGCGGCGGATGCATGCGCGCGGGATTTTCACGGTGCTGGTCACGCCGGCGGACGGCGCGCTCTATCCGCTCGCGCGCCGCGCAGGGATCCGGACGCTCGCGTTTCCGGACGATTCCGCCGCGCGCCGCCAGTTGGCGCTGGATCTCGAGGAATATTCCCTGACCCATCTGAATGCGCAGGACTCGGAGTCCACCGCGCTCGGCCTGGCTTTGAGGCGGCGGCTGGGAGTCCCGCTCGTCCTGACGCGCCGGATCGCGTCGCCGCTGCGGCGCAATCCGCTGTCGCGCTGGAAATATTCCCCGCGCCGGCTGGACGGGGCCATCGCCGTGTCGGAAACCGTCCGCGCCGTCATGGTGCGCGGCGGCTATCCCGCCGCGCAAATCCAGGTCGTCGGCGACGGCATCGACGTCGCCGCCTTGGCGCGGCTTCCGGTCGAGCCGGAATTCCGGGCGCCCTACGGAACCGATTTCCTCGTGGGCGGACTCGGCAGCCTGACGCCCAAGAAGAACTGGATGCTGATGGTGCGCGCGGCGGAACTCCTCGCGCGGGAATCGTTCCCGGTCCAGTGGCTGCTGGCGGGGGATGGGCCGGATCGCGCCGCGCTGGAGGCGGCCATCGGGCACGCGGGGCTGGCGGATCGTTTCCATTTGCTGGGGTTCCGCGCGGATGCCGCGCGACTGCTGCGGCAACTCGACGCGCTGTGCTTCCCCTCCCGCATGGAAGGAGCGTCCGTGACCGTTCGCGAAGCCATGGCGCTGGGCGTGCCGGTCGTCGCGGCCGACGCGCCGGGCGTGGTGGAGTCGCTGGCGGGCCACGGCTGGACGTCCGGCGCCGACGACCCGCAGGCGTTGGCGGACCACGTTCGCGAGGTTTTAGGCGATGCCGCGCGGCGGCAGGCGCGCGTTGAAGCGGCGCGCCGCCAGGCCCAGGCGCACTACGACTACGAAACGACGGTGGCGGGCACCTTGGCCGCGTACGCCGCGATCGGGGGCCGCCGATGAAGCTGTTCGACACCCATGCGCATTTCGACCCGTTCGCGGCGGAGGGGACCGTGGCGGCGGTGCTGGCCCGCGCCGCGGCGGCGGGCGTGGAGAAAATGTGCGCCGTCGGCAGTTCGGAAGCCTCGAACGAACTCGTCGTGCGGCTGGCGGGGGAGCATCCGTCCGCGCTGGTGGCGGCGGTGGGCTACGACCGCGACCAGCTCGAGAAGCCGCGCGACATGGAAAAGCTGGCCGCGCTGGCGGCGGATCCCGCCGTGGTCGCGGTGGGGGAAATCGGACTCGATTACTACTATTCGGCGGAAACCGCCCCGGCCCAGCGCGCGCTGTTCGGCCAGATGCTGGAGTTCGCCGCGGCGCGCAAACGGCCCGTCATCGTCCACAGCCGCTATGCCGACGACGACACGGTCGACATGCTCGGCGAGTTTTCCACGGCGTGGAAAAAATCGGTTTCAGACCCCCATGGCCTTGCGCCATGGGTGAATCAGGTTGGCGGTGATGCGACGGCCAACCAACTACCTCGTTCACCCACCGCGCAAGGCGGTGGGGGTCCGATCCCTCCGCCGGGCATCCTGCACTGCTTCACGGGCGATGCGACGTTCGCGGAGGAGCTGCTGGCGCTGGGGTTCTACATCAGCTTCAGCGGGATCGTCAGCTTCAACAATGCGGGGCCGCTGCGAGAGGTGGCCAAGCTCGTGCCGGAAGACCGGCTGCTGATCGAGACGGATTGTCCCTATTTGACACCCAAGCCGTTTCGCGGGAAAGTAAACGAACCGGCGTTCGTGGCGCGCGTGGCCGAAGTCTTGGCCGAAGCGCGCGGCGCGGATGCCTCCGCGCTCGCGGAAACGACCTTCGTGAATGCCCGGCGGATTTTCCAACTGGAAGGATGAACATGGACGAGAGCAAGAAACGGTGCGCGATCGGCGTGGATTTCGGCGGAACCTACGTGAAGATGGCGCGCGTGGACGAACGCGGCGCGATCGGCGCGCGGGCGAGCTTCAGCACGGCGGGCCTGAAGGGCGTACCGGGCTGGCTGGACGAGGTGGAGCGGCACGTCGGCGCGTTGCTGGCGGACATGCCGCGGGACGCGGAGTGGGCCGGCATCGGCGTGGGCGTGCCCGGCTTCGTGGACTACGCCAAGGGCTTCGTCCACGACCTGACCAACGTGCCCGGCTGGACGGCGGTGCCGCTGGCGGAACTGCTGGCCAAGCGCTTCGGCAAGATCGCGCGCGTGGACAACGACGTCAACGCCATGGCCGTCGGCGAATGCACCTACGGCGCGGGCCAGGCCTACCAGCACGCGGTATTCCTCACGCTCGGCACGGGCGTCGGCGGGGGGCTGCTCATCAACAACAACCTCTACCGCGGCGCGTACTCGATGGCCGGCGAGATCGGCCACGTGTCCATCGACATGAACGGCGTCGCGGCGCCCATGGGCAAAGGCGGCGTGGAGCAATACGTCGGCAACAAGCGCATCGTCGAGCGCGCCCTGCGCGAGATCGACGCCGGCCGGCCGAGCCGCATCCTGGAACGCGCAGCCGGCAAGCGCGAGGCCGTGACGCCCAAGCTCATCTGCGAGGCCGCCGCGGCCGGCGACGAACTGGCCAAGGAAATCTTCGATTTCACGGCCGATTGCCTGGCCACGATGATGGCGTCGGTGGCCTATTTGCTGCAGCCGCAGGCGTTCATCGTCGGCGGCGGCGTGTCGGCGGCGGGGCCGGTGCTTTTCGATCCGCTGCGCCGGCATCTGAATGAGCGCCTGAGTCCGTACTTCGCGGAGCGGCTGGTGATCAAACGCGCGGAACTGGGCAACGACGCCGGCGTGATCGGGTCGGCCACGCTGACGTTCCTGGCGTAGCGGCGGCAGGGGGCGCATGAGCCGGTTCTGGAAGCACAAGCGGGTCGGGCTGGCGCTAGGCAGCGGCGGGGCGCGCGGCTGGGCCCATCTGGGCGTCTTGCAGGCGCTGAAGGAAAGGGGCATTCAGGTCGATTATGTCGCGGGCACCAGCATGGGCTCGCTGGTCGGCGCTTTCCTCGCGGCGGACCGCGAGGACGTCTTGCGCGAGTTGGCTCAGAACTTGGATTGGAAACGCCTGCGGCCGTTTTTCTGGGAAGTGTCGCTGTCGCGTTCGGGGCTGACGGACGGCCGCAAGCTGCTGGAAGAGTTCCGGAAGATGCTTGGGCTGCGGGAATTCCGGGAACTGGACCTGCCGTTCCGCGCGGTGGCCACGGATTTGGACACGGGCGGGGAAGTCGTGCTGAGCTCCGGAAACCTGCTGCAGGCGGTGCGCGCCAGCATCTCGATCCCGGGTCTGTTCTCGCCGGTGCGGGTGGGCAGGCGCCTGCTGGTGGACGGCGGGCTCGTCAATCCGGTGCCGGTGAGCGTGGCCCGGGAGATGGGGGCGCAGATCGTGATCGCCGTGGACGTCTCGCAGGGCATCGTGGCGGATAAGAAGTCCGGGCCGCGCAAATCCAAAGAACCGGAGCCCGTGCGCGGTCCCTTGGCTTTGCCGAAACCGGCGGCAGCGGAAGAAAAAGGCGGAGCCACGCGGTTGCTGGACGACTTCTTTGCCGAGATCGAAAAGAAAGTGAACCGCCTGCGCGCGGCCGCCGCCGATGCCGCCGCGCGGCCCGCGGTGACGGACGTGCTGGTGCAATCGGTGCGGATCGCGGAAGCGCGCATCGCGCTGGCGCGCCGGATGGCCGAGCCGCCGGACATCCTGATCGAACCCAAGCTGGGGACCATCGGCACGCTGGAGTTCCACCGTGCCAAGGAAGCCCTTGCCGCCGGCTACGCCGCCGCGCGCAAAGCGTTGGATTGAAACATGCAAACGCCCCGCGCGCCGATGGCGGGCGGGGCGATGGCCGGCGCGGGGCCGGACGGAAAACGGATCCTACTTGGCGGCGGCCTTGCGCAGCATCGTGGCGGCGCGGGCCTTTTTCCGGACGGAGCTGTTCTTCTTGATGATGCCGTGCTTGACGGCCTTGTCCAGCGCCGAGCAATACGTGGCGTAGGCGGCGGCGTTCTTGGGCGCCTCGCTGGCCGCCAGGGCGGTCAGCAGGCTCTTGCGCAGGGTCTTGAGCTGCGACTTGGCCTCGGCGTTGCGTTTCCGGGACTTCTCGGACGTTTTGGCGCGCTTGGCGGCGCTCTTGATGTTGGGCATGGTCTGGACTCCTCTTCCAATTCAAAAAGTCCGGCCAGTGTAGCGGGGGGGCGGGGGATGTCAATGGTTTTCCGGCCCCGTTTTCGGGCCGAATTGCCTCAAATTAAATATGACCATAGAAGGGATGGGGGTGGAGGGGGAAGGGCGTCGTTGCTTCATAATGGACCTGACCGAAAACAAGGAAGGTACAGGACATGGTCAGGGCAACGAAACGCGAGTATCTGGAACAGATCCGAACCCGGTATCGCCGGGCCGGCAAGCGGTA
>DDWR01000016.1 GCA_002347655.1 Verrucomicrobia bacterium UBA2281
CCGCCGCCGAAGCCGTGATTTCCGATGCCCGGCTTTTCCACAACACCGCCTACGACTTTGGCGGGGGAGCCTATCTCGAGATGTGTTGGCTCTCCGACAGCGTCGTCAGCAACAACGATCTGGCCTGGCAGCAACTCACCAACGTCGCCGCCTACGGCGCCGGCATCGCCAGCACCGTCTCCCGCATCGAAAACTGCATCCTTCAGAACAATTGGGGCTTTGACGAGGATGATTGCGGCGGCGGCATCGCGTGCGCTCCCGCCGGCACCTGGACCAACCGGATCATCGATTGCTCCATCCGCGGCAATTCCGCCGGCGACGGCGGCGGCATCTTCGTGCAACCCGCCGCCGTCTGCTCCCTCTCCGTCACCGGCACCAATGTCTGCCGCCTCCGCGAAAACGTCGCCAGCAACTACGGCGGCGGCATCTGCGCAAGCACCCAGGCGACGCTGATCGCTTCCGGCCGAATCATATTTGCCACCAACAGTGCCACCTATGGCGGGGGCCTAGCCGCTCGGGCTGCCGCCCAAGTGACCATTGAAGATGCCGGTGGCGACGCCCCCGTTTTCTACGACAACACCGCCGCCGATTCGGGCGGAGGACTCTACGCAGCCGGAACCAACGCGACGCTGACCCTCCGGAACGTGCGGGTTGGCCTGGGCAACGACTCCATCGCGCGTGGCAACTGGGCGCTGGGAACCGTTTCGGCCCGCGGGGTCGGCGGCGGCGGCATCGCCCTCATGGACGGCGCCGCGCTCACCGGGTGCAACCTGCGCGTGGAATTAAACCAATGCCCCTCCGCCAGCGGGGGCGGCATCCTGGTCTTCAGGTCCCAAGTCCATATCGACTCCACGCCCTCCGGCCCCCCCGCGACCGCCCAGCCCGCGTCCCTTTTTGCGAACAACAGCGCCCAATTCTCGGGCGGCGCCATCTATTCCTACGCCAGTCCCTTCGTCATCCAAGAAACGTCCTTCTTCGCGAATGCGGCCGACAACGGCGGAGCCATCTACATGGAATCCGACTGCACGGGGCGATTGGACAACGTCGTCGTGGCCGGCAACGTCGCCAACTTCAATGGGGGCGGGATTCGAATATTTGATGGTAGTTTCTCCGGCACCAACGCCTGCGCCCTGCGCCACTGCACCGTCTACGGCAATGCTCCCAACGGCATCGCCGCCGCCGACTCCGTCGCCCTTTCCCTCACCAACTGCATCGTCTGGAGCAACGCGGGCGGACAGGTTTCTGCCGGCTACGTCGTCGCCTACTGCGACGTCCAAGGCGGCTATCCCGGCATTGGCAACGTCGATGCCGAACCCGCGTTCCGCGATCCGGCCGCCGGCGACTTCCATCTCACGATCGATTCCACCGGGACGGTCGTCGACGCCGGCACCGATGCCGGACTGACCAACGACTGCGTATTCCGCGAGCGCCCCCTCGGCTTTGGCTTCGATATGGGCGCATTCGAGTACAACTCCGCCTACGACGACTCCGACGGCGACGGCATCCCCGATGCCTGGGAGCTGGCCCGCGGGCTTGATCCGCGCAACGGCGCGGAACCGGCCGGCGACGCCGATCCGGCATCCAATTTCGACGAGTATTGCGCCGACACCGATCCGTTGGACGCCGGCGATTTCTTCCGCCTAACCGATTGCGCTTACAATCCCGACCGCCCCGATCGCGGTATTTTCGTAGGCTTCACGTCTTCCTCCAACCGGCTTTACGACCTGTATTCAGTCCCTGTCGTTTCCAATGGCTGTGCCTGGACGACCATGACCGGAAAAACCAACTATGCCGGCGTCGGCAACTACGACGGTTTCAACGACACCAACGCCCCCTTCGACGCCGCGGCCAAAATCTATCGCGTCGCCGTGGAGCCCATCCCCGAATGAACGGCGCGCCCGCGCGTCCCTAGAACCCGGCCTCCCGCGCCATCGCCGCGCCGGAACGCGGCTTGGCCGCAGGCGCGGCCACCGCCGGCCGCGCAACGGGGAGATTCGTTTCCACGATCGGACTTCCCGGCAGCGCCGGACGCCCCCCCAAACTCGACCCCCAACCCGAAATGCCCGCCAGATAATAATTCGCAACGCCCGGGCTGTTCGCGAACGCCTCCGGATCGACCTCCGGCGGCAATCCCCGGTAGTAGATGGCGGCCAGCGCCGGACACTCCGCAAACGCCCACTCGCCGATATAGTTCACCCGGCGCGGGATCTGGATGGACGCCAGCGCCGTGCAATTGAAAAAGGTCCGTTCTTCAATGCGTTCCAGCCGTTCCGAGAGCCGGACCCGCGCCAGCCGACGGCAGTCGTAGAACGCCCATTTCCCCAACCGCTCCACCCCGTTGCTCACGGCGAACGACGTCAGACCCGACCGCTCGAACGCCCGCCGCCCGATCTCCACGAGCCCCGCCCCGCCTTCGACCGCTCCCAGCGCCGCGCACCCCGAAAACGCACCCTCGCCTAGATTCGTCACGCTGTCGGGCAGATGCATGCTTCTCAACCCGCTGGAATCGAACGCCCAGGCGCCGATGCGCGCGAGGCCGGCGGGCAAAACCACTTCCGTCAATTGCGCGCAGCCGGAGAAGGCTTCGTTGCCGATGGCCGCGAGGCCTTCCGGAACCGTGAACGAGCCCGCCGTGCGCGGCGGAACCAGCACCAGCGTCGCCGTCCGCCGATCCACCAACGCCCCATTCGCGCTCCAGTAGTTCGGATTGCCCGCCGCCACGGCGATTTCGGCCAACTGGCGGCACCCGCGGAACGCCCATTCCCCGATTTCCGCCACGCCGGCGCCGAGCTCGACGCGGACCAGATCGGAGCAATAGGCAAAGGCCTTTTCCTCGATGCGCACGACTCCGCCGGGAATCGCAACGGACTTCACCCCGGCGCGATCGGCGAAGGCTTCTGGCCCGAGCGCCGCGACGGGCCGGCCATCCACGGCGGCCGGAATCTCCACCGCGCCGCCCGTCCCGGCGTATTTGGCGAGCACCAGCGCGTTGCCGTTGGTCGTCCACGTGAAATCCCCCGCGCCGGCCGTCGCCGCCCACGTCAGCCCGACCCACGCCCACCGGCCCACCTTGCGCATTGGCAATCCTCCGCTCATGTCCGCACGATGCCAAAAACGGCGCGGTCGCGCAATGCCGGGCCGCCTCAAGGCCGGTCCAGAACGATCCCGCACCACTCGCCGTCGCCGTCGCGGAGCACTTCGCGGGCGCCTTGCGCCACGAAGACGTCCGCCACGGAATCGCCTTCGAATTCGCGGATGCCGGTCAGGATGAGACGCTTTTTCGTCGCCCGCCAGAGGCCGGGGGCGGCTTGGATCAGGATATGGGTCAGGATGTTCGCGCAGACGACGTCGGCCGGCTTTCTCAGCCAGCCGGATTGCAGGACGTCGCCGAAATAAAACCGGATCCGGCCCTTTTCCAGCCGGTTCAACGCGGCGTTTTCGGCGCATTTTTCGACGCAAACGGGGTCGAAATCGAACGCATCGACGGTTTTGACGCCCAATTTGGCCGCCGCAATGGCCAAAATGCCGCTGCCGGTGCCCGCGTCGAGCATCGAGCGCGGTTGGAGGTCCGCGCAGGCCCGTTCGATCTCTTCCAGGCAAAACCGGGTGGTGAAATGCCCTCCCGTCCCGAAACTGAGCCCCGGATCGATCTTCAGGTTGATCCGCTTGCGATCAGGGGCTTTTTCCCAGACCGGCACCGTCCGCAGGCGCCGGCCGATGTCCTGGACGTGAAAATGGTGCCGCCAGAACGTCGTCCACTGCTCCTCGTGGCAGGCCATGGTCTGGACCGAGGACAAGGCGAAGGTCCGGGGCAATTTCCGGCGGTGGGTCTCGGCCTCCGCGAGGGTGTCGAAATAGATTTTAACCACGGCCCGATCGCCGTGGGGCTGTTCGAGCGAAACCGGCTCCACCCCCCAGCTTTCCCGGGTCCAATCGACAATGGAATCCACATCATCCTTGTCTACAACGAGTTCCAACTGTCCGCAGGATTTCATGGAAAACGGTTATACCCCCTCGGGGCAGGGTGAACAAGGCCAAAAGACATTGTTGAGCGCGCTTGAATCCGCCGCTTGTAGAATGGGTATAGTTTTATAAAACAATACCCTTTCCGTGAAATATTTCGGATTTTCCTTGGCGAATCCGCCAAGGAGGTGTACCGTTCTACCCACCTTATTCATGAATCGGGAAATTTCCATCCAGCAGGTTCTTCTTCTCGGCGCAGCTCTCTTGCTGCCGCTGGGCGTGACCGCCTTCCAATCGCGGCCGACTGGCGCCGCGCTGGATCGTTCCCCGGCCCCCCGTGTCCCAGCGGAGGCCCCCGTCGCCGCCTTGGACGCCGAGCAAAACGCCGACCGCCTCGTGGACGCCATCATCCAGATCGAATCCAACGGCGACGCCCGCAAGGTAGGCCGCCACGGCGAACGCGGCCTGATGCAGATCAGGGCCGGCACCTGGCGCGACATGACCACCCGTCTCTTCGGCACCCCCCTATCCTTCGACCGGGCCTTCGAACCCGACCTCAACCGCCGCGTCGGCATCGCCTACCTTGCTTTCCTCCAGGAGTCCATCCTGCCCCGCCAGACCGAATGGCAAGCCGACGAGCGCTCGCTGCTGCTGGCCGCCTACAACGCCGGCCCCGGCCGCCTGCGCCGCTCGGGCTTCGCGCTCGACCGCATGCCCGCCCAGACCCAGGACTATGTCGAGCGCGCCAGCGCCTTGCACGACGTCTATCTCGGCGAACTGGCCGCTGTCCGGATGCCGCCGCGCCCCGCCGCCGCGCTTTGAGCGCATTTTACGTTTTTCCCGTTGTTTGCCGGCCGGCGCCCCCCTATACTGGCCGCAAATGCGAAAGTAGAACATGAACGACGAGCTGGAAGCCAACTACGGTCACGCCCTGCAACTGCTGGTCACCCACCTGATCAAAAACGCCTATCGGAACATCCCCGCTCCGGTCGTCCAAGGCGCCCTCGATTTCGAAAGCCACGCTTGGGGCAAACAGGACGCCGCAGCCAAGCGCGCCCGCCTGCGCGACATCGCCGCCCACACCGAAGCGCCCTCCGACATCCATCGCCATTTCGAGGCTTATCCCCACCCGTTCAGCAAGAAAAGCTACGCCCGGTTCCTGACGAACCAGGACCTCTACAAAGAAGCGCTCGGCGCCTAGCCGCCGGTTCCCCGTCCCATGGAACCGGCGCTGCCAGATCCGATCACCAACTACAATCGCCAGGTTGCCCGCCAGCGTTACTTGCGCCGCGAAGAGTTCGTCCTCGACCATCATCCCGGCTTCAACCTCGTCTACTGGCGCCGCATCGTCCGTGCCCCGGCGCGCATGGAACGCCTCGGCCGCCGCTGGGGCTGGAGCCGCGACCAGATCAAGCTCTCCCAGGCGCTGCTCGTCAGCCGCATGGCTTGCGTCTTCATCGACCATCTCATCGGCCGCATGGCGCAGGCCGACATCCTGCCGCGGTCCGCCAACGCCCCCCATCTGGAGTGGGAGCGCCAGTACCGCGATTTCCTCCTCCTGTTCCTGCGCACGACCGAAATCCACGGCCGCCGCGACATCGTCAAGATCATGCAGCGCCTCCACCGCTACGTCATGCCGCCCCAATCGCTGCTGGACTTCCGCCAGCGGCATTGGCGGTGGATCGAAGCGATCCTGCCCTCGCTGCTGACGCCCTCCGCCGCCTCCGGCCTGTTCATCCGGCGGCAGTTCGAGGTCCACGGCGATCCCGTCGTCGCCGCCCGCAAGATCGCCTTCACCGCCGCGCTCTACTCCGACATCCAGGAACGGCTCTACCGCCAGCAATGGATGTATGCCTACAGCGACTGCTTGTTGCGCCTCTACGACCACGTCCGCAAGCAGCCCGGCGTTCTCGCCGCCCTCATCGCGCAGGATTGAGCCCCGCCCCCGCATGAAAAAAGACGCCCGCAACCGGGCGTCCCACAAGTCGAAATGGCGTACCTGACAGGAGTTGAACCTGTAACCTTCTGATCCGTAGTCAGATGCTCTATCCAATTGAGCTACAGGTACGCCGGATAGGGTGTGTGTTGTACACCACCGCCCCGGGTTTGGCAACCCCCTCTTTCAATTTTTCTCGGTTTCGAAGGGTTCCGTCCCGACGGTACCGTCGGCGTTCTTCACGAGCAGTTCGATTTTCTTTTCGACTTCGTCGAGCTTAGAAGAGCACAGCTTGACCAGCTTCTGGCCCTCCGCGAAGGCCGCCACCATTTTTTCCAGGCCGAGTTCGCCGCTTTCCATCTCCGCCGCGATCTCCTCCAGCCGCGCCAGGGCCTTCTCGAAGCTCTGGGCTTTTTCCGGTTTGTCCGCCATCTCGTCCTCCTCCCGCCGCGTCCACGGTGGAGCGCACCGCGCCGTCGGCGAATTCCGTTTCCAGTTGCATGCCCGGCCGGGCTTCCGCCGCCGAGCGCAGGATTTTCCCGTCCCGCGATTTGGTCAAGCTGTAGCCGCGCGCCAGCACGCCCTTTGGATTGAGCATCCGCAATTGCGCCTCGGCGTGTTTCAGCGCGCGGCGGTTTTCGTCGAGCCGCATGCGCGCGGCCCGTTCCATGCGCCGCGCCGCGGCGTCCGTCCGCTGCCGCACCAGTTGCGGCAGGCCCGCCAGCGCTTTCTGCAGGCGCACGGCCAGGAAATCCACGGTCTGCTGCGCCTGCCGCACGACCTGCAGCGGATCGCGCAGGCCGGGCGTCCGCGCCGCGCGGTCGAGGCGGTTCCGCCAATCCGCCGCCGTCGCCTTCGCGCCCAGCGCCAGCCGGCGCCGCAGGTCGGCCACGCGCCGTTCGAGCTCGGCCTTGCCCTGCACGACCATTTCCGCCGCCGCGCTGGGCGTCGGCGCGCGCACGTCCGCCGCGAAATCGCTCAAGGTCCAGTCGATCTCGTGCCCCACCGCCGAAATCACGGGAATGGCCGAGCGCACGATGGCCCGCACGACGGTTTCCTCGTTGAAGCACCACAGATCCTCGAGGCTGCCGCCGCCGCGGCCGACGATCAGCACGTCGAGCCCGCCCCGCTTGTTCAGCAGATCGATCGCCGCGGCGATTTCGTCGGCCGCGCCGGCGCCCTGCACGCGCACGGGCGCCAGCACCACGTGCAGGTTGGCGAACCGGCGCTCCAGCACCTGCAAAACGTCGCGGATGGCCGCGCCGGTGGGCGACGTCACGATGCCGACGTGCTGCGGCAGGACCGGCAGCGGCCGCTTGCGTTCGGGGGCGAAAAGCCCTTCCGCGGCGAGCCGTTTCTTCAGCGCCTCCAGGCGCAGCATCAGTTCGCCTTCGCCGGCCGGCTCGAGCTTGCGCAGCAGGATCTGGTAGTCGCCGGCCGCTTCGTAGACGGTGATCTGCCCGTAACCGCGCACCAGCAGGCCGTCCTTGAGCGGCAGCTGCACGCCGGCGAGCGCGCTGCGGAACATCACCGCCCGCAACTGGCTCGTGGCGTCCTTGAGCGTGAAATAGGCATGCCCCGAGGCCGGTTTCCGGAAATTCGAAATCTCCCCCTCCACCCACACGCTGCCGAAGGCGCCTTCCAGCGTGCCCTTGATGCGACGCGTCAGCTCGGACACCTTCCAGACTTGCCGCCGGGCTTCGTCCCGGCCCGCGGATGCCCCGGCTACTGGAAAGAAATCGTCCATCGCGGCCTTACCACGCGATCGGCGCGTTGAACTGTTCCAGCTCTTCGGGCGAGTAGTCCGGAGAGCGCATGCGCATCCGGCCGACCTGGAGGCGCGCGCGCGCGCCGGTCTCGAGGTTCTTCACTTCCAGATCGCCGATCATGTAGACCTGGCGGAGCTTTTTGACCGACTTGACCTCGAACCGCTTCACGGCGCGGCCGTCGCGCCAGGCCTCGCCGCGGACCACGGCGTCGTAGGCCGGCGCCACCCACAGGCGCAGGTGCGACCAGCCCCCGCCGTATTCCGGCGGGCACGGGATTTCGATGATCCGGCATTCCCAGCGGTTGGCGACCTTCTCGGTGCCGACGATCTTGGGCTCCGGCCACCAGAAATAGGAAAAGCTCATTTCCATCCAGCTGATCTCGCTGCCCTGGATGGGGCCGAACAAATCCGGCAACGGCGCCGGCCGGGGCGGATCGCCCAGCGCATAGGCAAACGCGGCGGCACCAGCGCCGAGCTCCACCGTCATTTCCTCCAGGATGCCCCCGAAGGCGTCGCGCAGCACGTAGCGCGCCGTGCGGCCGGATTCCCGCGGCGTCAGCACGGCTTCGGCCTGCACCGTTTTGAGGGTCTTGCCGTTGGGATCCACCACGCGGATGGCCGCATCGAGTTCCAGCGGCACCTCGGGCATGGAACGCTGCACGCGATCCATCTGCGCTTCCGCCGCCGGATCGCCGCCGGCCGCCGCCGCGGCGCACAGCCCCAGTCCCAACGCCGTCGCCCAGCCTGCCCATCCGCACGTTCTCATGCGCCGCATCCTAGGCGACGCCGCCGGCCGTCGCAAACCATTTCGCGCCGGCGGCGCATCGGCGGTTGACGTCCGTCCGCCGCCCATGGTAAACAGCGCCACCCTTGCGGAACCCGGGGTTGTTTCCGGGCGTCCGGCGAGGTACGGTCTCCAACGAGAGGTGCAGCATGGCCACAAAGAAAAAACCCGCGCGGAAAGCGATCCGGAAACCCTCCCGCCCCGCGAAGCAAGCGGCGAAAAAGACCGTGAAGAAGAGCGCCCCCAAGAAGGCCGCCAAGAAAGCCCCCGCCAAAAAGGCGCCGGCGAAAAAAGCGTCCGCCCGCAAGCTGCCCGCGCGGAAGGCCGCGAAAAAAGGTCCCGCCCGGAAGGCGCCGGCCCGGAAGGCCGCGAAGAAAGCCCCGCCCAAAAAGGCGCCGGCGAAAAAGGCCGCGCCGAAAACCGCGCCCCGCGCCTTGCCCAAGCCCATCGCCCAGAAAAAGCCCCTGCCGCCGCCGCCGCCCCGCAAGGTCAAGCCGGCCCGCGCCTTCAACAAGACGGAACTGACGTTCTTCCGCGCGCAGCTCCAGAAGCAGCTCGACCTGATCCAGGGCAACCTCGCCGCGCTGGCCGGCGACAACCTCAAGCGCTCGCCCATCGAATCGTCCGGCGACATCAGCGCCCACTCCACGCACATGGCCGACCAAGGCACCGACAACTTCGACCGCGAACTCGCCTTGAACCTGGCGTCCAGCCGGCAGGAATCGCTCTATGACGTCGAAGACGCCATCCGGCGCATCGACGAAGGCACCTACGGCGCGTGCGAATCGTGCGGCGGGGCGATCGAGGTGCCGCGCCTGAAGGCCCTGCCCTTCGCCAAGAAGTGCATGGCCTGCCAGAACGCCGCCGAACGCGGCCGCACCAAATACCGGCCCTTCGGCGGCATGCAGCCCCTGCAGCAGCTCGCGGCCGAGGACGCCGCCGACGCGGCGGAATCCGCGGACTAGGCGGGCCGGCCCGCTCCGCCCATGACGCCGCTGCTCGTCGCCCTGCTGGTGATCCTGCTCGACCAGGCCACCAAGGAGTGGGTCCGCGGCGCGTTTTCCCTGCACGAATCCATCCCGGTGGTCCCGGGTTTCTTCCACCTGACCTACATCCGCAACACCGGCGCCGCCTGGGGCATGTTCAGCGGGCAGAACCTCGCCTTGGCCGTGCTGGCGTTCGGGATGCTCGTCGCCCTCGTGCTGTTCCGCCGCCAGTTCCTGCCGCCCGGCCGCCTCCACCGCGTGGCGCTCGGGTTGCTCTGCGGCGGCATCGTCGGCAACCTCTTCGACCGCCTGCGCCTGGACTACGTCGTCGACTTCCTCGACTTCTTCCACCGCGGCTGGCACTTCCCGGCCTTCAACGTGGCCGATTCCGCCATCTGCGTCGGCGTGGGCATCTACATCCTCGGCACCCTCCTCGCCCCGCGCGCCGCCGCGCCGGCGCCGGAAACGCCCGCGCCATGAACGCCTCGGCGCGGAGGCGAAGTTTTTACGTCCTACGTAAAACCCACCTCAAAGTTTTTACGTTCTACGTAAAATTCGCCGAAACTTTTTACGTTCCACGTAAAATCGAGGCGACCGCGGCATGAGCGCGCTGGCGGCCCATTTCCTCGTCGGTCCGACGGCCTCCGGCAAGAGCGCCGTGGCGCAGCATCTGGCGCTCAAGTCGCGGCCGCCGCGGCCGGTGCTGGCCGCCGATTCGATGACGATCTACCGCGGCATGGACGTCGGCACGGCCAAGCCCGAGGCCGCGGAGCGCGCCGCGGTGCCGTCGTTCGGCTTCGATCTCGTCGATCCGGACCAGTCGTTTTCCGTCGGCGACTGGCTGGCGGCCGTCCGCGCGGCCGCGCCGGCCATCGCCGCCTGCGGCGCGCCGCCCATCGTGGTCGGCGGCACGGGGCTCTACGTGAAGTGCCTGACGGAGGGGCTCGACGGCGCGCCGACCGATCCGGCCCACCGCGCCGCCGCCGAAGCGCTCCTGAACGCCGAAGGCCTCGAAGCGCTGCAAGCCGCCGCGCGCGCGCTGAATCCGGCCGAATTCGCCAAGCTGCGCGATCCCGAAAACCCCCGGCGCGTCGTCCGCGCCTACGAACTGCTGGCGGCCGGCCACCCCCTGCCCGTCGCCGAAGAGCGCCCGCGGCCCAAGCTGGCCGGTCTGGCGCTGCCGCCGGAAGAGTTGCGCGCGCGCATCGCGCGGCGCGCCCGCCAGATGTTCGCCTACGGCCTCGTCGAGGAAGTCCGCGCCCTGCGCGCCAAATACCCGACGCTGTCCGACACCGCCCGCCACGCCATCGGCTACGAAGAGGCCGCGCGCGTGCTGGACGGCAAAATTTCCGAAGAAGAAGCCATCCGGCTCGTCGCCGTCCGCACCGGGCAGTACGCCAAGCGGCAGATGACCTGGTTCCGGCACCAGGCCGACGTCGTCTGGATCGAGGTCGGTCCCCGCGACGACGTCGAGCGCCTCTCCGGCAAGGTCCAGGCGATCTGGCAGACCCACGGCCCCGCCGCGCTGCGGATTTGAACCCCGCCGGCGTCCTGAAATGGATTGAAAAATCCCGCCGGATGTCCGACGCTCTCCCCATGCCGCCGAAGAAGTCCACCACCGCCGAGGCCGCCCCGAAAAAGGACGCGGCGCGGCTGTTTCTCGTGTACGGCACCGACGACCTCTCCGCCACGCGCAAAGCCGACGACATCGCGGCGCGGCTCTGCCCGCCCGCGGAGCAGGCGTTCGGGCTCGAAATCCTCCAGCCCGAACCCGGCGGCGACAATGCCGACGCCGTCTGCGCCTTCCTGCGCAACGTCGGCGAAGCCCTGCGGACGCCGTCGTTCCTCGGCGGGACCAAGACCGTCTACGTCCGCGGCGCGCCGTTTTTCGATCCGCTGACGGAACCGGGCAAGTTCACCTCCGTGAAAGCCGAAGTGGACCGCCTCGTGACCTTGCTCCGGCAAGGACTGCCGGCGGGCGTCGCGCTTGTCTTGCTGACCGACAAGGTCAACAAGTCCACCACGTTCTACAAGACGTTCAGCGCCGCGGGCGAAGTCCACGTTTTCGCCGAACCCGAAAAGGACAAGGAAGCCGCGGAAGACTTCATCCCGCGCGTGGAGCAGATGCTCGCGGAGCGCGGCCTCGACATGCCGCGCGGGGTCCTCCACGCGTTCCTCGACCGCACCGGCTACAACCTGCGGCAGGTGGAAAACGAAATCGAAAAGCTCGCGCTCTACGTCGGCGACCGCCGATCCGTCGCCGCGGAAGACGTCCGGCGGATGGTCGCGCCCATGCGCGAGAGCAAATTCTGGGAATTCGCCGACACGTTCTGCGGCGGCGACTTGGCCGACACCCTGCAGATGGCGCGGCGGATGTTCGCGCAGGGCGTCTCGCCCGTGGCCTTGATCGTGAATCTCCAGAACCGCCTGCGCGAGATCGTGGTCCTCTCCGACTGCCTCAAGCGCGGCTGGGCGCGCGTGTCCGGCGGCGACTGGCCCCGGCTGACCTGGTCCCTGCCGCCGGAGGGCGAAGCGCTGCTGGCCGGCCTGGCCAAGGACCCGCGCAAGGGCAATCCCTACGCGATCGCCAAGATGGCCGCACAGGCCAACCGCCTGCCGCCCGCCCGCTGGTACCGCTGGCTCAACGCCGCCGTGGACGCGCAGGCCGCCATGACCGGCGGCGAAGCCATCGCGCCCGAGATCGCCCTCGAGGTCTTCGCCACCCGCACCTTGGGCGAACTGGCCGCCGACCAGCCGGCCGCGCCGCGCGCCGCGCCATGAGGACCGCCCGGAATCCGCCGTTCCCATGCTGTTCAACTCGCTAGATTTCGCGCTGTTTTTCCTGGTGGTTTTCGCCGTCTACGCGGCGCTGCCCGCGCGCGGCCAGAACCGCCTGCTGCTGGTCGCCAGCTATTTCTTCTACGGCTGCTGGGACTGGCGGTTCCTCTCGCTGATCGCCTTGTCCACGGCGGTGGACTTCGCCGTGGCGCGCGGCATCGACCGGAATGAAAACCCCCGGCGCCGAAAAGGCCTGCTGTTCCTGAGCATGGCGGTCAACCTGGGGATCCTGGGATTCTTCAAGTATTTCGACTTCTTCGTCGGCAGCGCGGAAGCGCTGGCGCGCACCTTGGGCTTCGATCCGCCGGGCCTCCGGCTCGGCCTCGTGCTGCCGGTCGGCATCTCCTTCTACACCTTCCAGTCGATGAGCTACGTGATCGACGTCTACCGCCGCCAGCTCCAACCCACCCGGGACTTCCTGGACTACGCCTTGTTCGTGTCGCTCTTCACCCAGCTGGTGGCCGGCCCCATCGAGCGGGCCGCGCACCTCCTCGGCCAGATCGCCCGACCGCGCCGAATCACCTGGGACGGGATCCAGGCCGGCACCTGGCTGTTTTTCTGGGGTCTCTTCAAGAAAGTCGTCGTCGGCGACAACGTGGCGACCTGGGCCGATCAGGTGTTTTCCGGTTCCGTCGCGTGGACGACGGGCTCCGTGCTGCTGGGCGTCTACGCCTTCGCGCTCCAGATCTATTGCGATTTCTCGGCCTACAGCGACATGGCCCGGGGGCTCGGCCGCTTTCTGGGCTTCGAGATCATGATCAATTTCCGCAATCCCTATTTCGCGCGGAATCCGAGCGACTTCTGGCGGCGGTGGCATATCAGCCTGTCGTCGTGGCTGCGGGACTACCTCTACATTCCGCTGGGCGGCAACCGCCGGGGTCCGGGGCGCACCTATCTCAACCTGCTGCTGACGATGGTGCTGGGTGGCTTGTGGCACGGCGCGGCCTGGACGTTCGTGTTCTGGGGGCTGTTCCACGGGCTGCTGCTCGCGGTCCACCGTTTCATCCGCGGCGAAGCCTCCGGACGGACGAAGCCTTCCGGCTTCGGCATCGTCTGGCGGAGGCTGGCGATGTTCCATGCCGTCTGCTTCGGCTGGCTGCTGTTCCGCGCCGAATCGCTGCGGGACGTCGGCGGCATGCTGGCCGCGCTGGTCGGGAATCCCGGTTGGAGCGCGGCGTGCAGCGCGTGGACGTTCCAGATCGTCTTCCTCTCCCTGCCGCTGTGGTTCGTCCAGGTTCTGCAGGAACGCACGGGCGATTCGCTCGCGCCGCAGCGGTTGTCGCTGGTGCCGCGGACGTTGCTGTATGCCACCACGGCCGGGCTGCTGCTCTTGTTCGCCAACACGGGCAGCCGCGCCTTCATCTATTTCCAGTTCTGAGGCCATGAAATCCGTCCCCGACCAATCGAATCCGAAGCCGCTGGATGCAGCCGAACGCCGCTGGCTGCGGCGCTATGGGTGGTTGTTTCCGGTGGCGGGCATTCCGCTTGGTTTGTGGATCGGCCGTCACGTCTGGCGGGCCGTCCTGCTGGCCCCGACCGCCGCCGCGGGCAGAGCCGATGCGAAGGGCCTCGTCATCGGCCTGGCCATTGCCGCGCTGCCGTTGGCGTGGCTGGCCGGCCTGTGGATCGAGCGGCGCTGGCCCCGGTCGCTGCGCTGGCCGGCCGCGCCGGTTTTGGCGGCGCTGCTCGTTTGGCTCGCCGACGGCCTCTTGCGCACGGATCTGGGCCAATCGCTGTTCTGGCAGGCCGTGCTGGCGCGTTCGGGCCAACAACATCAGGCCCGCGAAATCAGCTTGTTCCGCCTGGAAGCCGCCGACCAGGCCGCCGCCCCGCGGCCCGGGGTCGTGCTCGCCGGCTCCAGCCAGCTCGTTTACGGCATCGACGCCCAAGAACTGGCGACGCAGGTCGGCCAACCGGTCCACCGGCGCGCCGCGGCCGGGATGTTCCCGACCGAACTCGTCGCCAGCCAGGGGTGGTTCGATTTCCATCCGGACAACCGCTTGGTGCTGATGGTGTCGGGATTCGATTTGGGCGCCCGGCGCGATCTCTATCCGGAAGCGATCCGCCCGCTGGCCACGGCGTCCGGCCTGCGGAATTTGCTGGGCGCCGCCCGCGCGCGTTTTCTCCTGCGGCATTGGCGCGCGTGGATCGATCTGGGCAGCGCGGCCAGCTGCGAGTTCTGGCGCTCCCGGGACTACGCGCGCTTCGTGCTGGAACATCCGTTCCGAGCCGCTGCGGACACTGCTCCCGTCGCCGGCGCGGCCTTGGAAAACCAAAAAGACGGCTATAGCCAGTTGGGAGCCAACCGCGAAATGGTGGAGCTCTGCCAGCGGGCGCTCGCCCGCTTCTTCGCGGACATGTCCGGCTGCTGCCGCCAGATCGTCGTCCTTGAAGGCCAGGTCAACCCCACCTATCCGGGCGGGGAACTCGCGGCGCTTTCCCGCGAAGCGCGGGACTTCCTGCTCCGCCAGCAGCGGCTGGGCGCCGTGCGGTTCGTTCCGCGCGAAACCCAAGGGCTTGAGCTGCCCGAAGACCTGTGGCGGGACATGACCCACGTCGGCCCGGAAGGCCGCCGACGACTCACGGAAGCGTTCGCCCGGGCGCTGGCCGATCCGCCGGCGGCGGAATCCCCCGCCCCCTAGAAATCGGCGTTTCGGCCCGTCAGGGCCCGGTAGACGTGCCGGGCGATTTCCATCGAGCCGCGGACGTCGGGATGGATCTGGTCGGGAAAATATTCCGGGTGGCCCAGCAAGGCCGCATGCAGGTCGATCACGGGCACGCCCTGCCGCCGGGCCACGCGGCGAATGACCGGCACCATTTCGCGGAGGCGTCCGGCATCGATGCCCCATTGGCCGGGAAACGCCGGCGGCGGCAGGCAGATCCAGATGCGCGGCCGCGAAGGCAGCGCCTGGAGGTCCGCGATGATCTGCCGGTAGTCCCGCTCGAATTCCTTCCGGTAGTACCAATGGCGCATCTTCGAATCGTTGGTTCCCAGCAGAACCACGACCACGTCGGGCCGGTAGGCCAGCACTTCCGGCAATTTCAGCGTGGCATAGGGCGTGTCGCCGAAAGACAACACCGTCGCTCCGCCCAGACCGAACGTCCGGATTTCCCAGCGCGAATCCAGCGCGCCGGCCAAATGGACCGGCCAGGAGTCCGGACACCCCGTGAGGCTGTCGCCCACGCAGGCCAACCGGACTTGACCCGGATAGGCCGCCACGTCCACCGGCTCGTCGCGGACCGCCGGCGCGCAGGCCGTCGGCCACGCCGCGACCAACGGCAGCCACCACGCCCACCGCACCCGAAACCCGGACCCAGTCGCTTTCATCGGAACTCCACCGTGCCGTCCTACCGTTTCCGGCCCAACGCGGAAAGGAAAATATGCCGGGCGCGCGGCCCCTATTGCTTCACGGGAGAACCTGA
>DDWR01000022.1 GCA_002347655.1 Verrucomicrobia bacterium UBA2281
GGGGGGAAGGTCGGGCGCAAAGGGGAAGGCCGCGCGAGGGGGGAAACTATCGCTGAAAGTATTTCTTCATCCTGTCCAGGATGTCCGACCACTTTTGTGGTCGTCACCCCTGCCCTCGGCAGGTTTTTTTTGGCCAGCGACTTGTCGCGGGTTCCCCGCCACGGGCGGGCTCGCCTGCGGCGAGAAATCCAGTCGCCCCGACCACTTTTGTGGTCGATCCCCTGCGCAGGCAGGGGTATTTTGTTGGCCCGCAACTGGGCGCGGATGTTCCGTCCCGCTGGGCGGGACGAGACCTCGCGACGGCACTTGGAGAATCGGGCCGCCCGATCGAAAGGCCGGAAAGACGCGGTTGCCGGCGGGCGCGCGCGCCGCGCGGCCAGCGTTCGAAGGGGGCGGCCGCGGCTTTCGGGCTTGCATCGGCCATGCGCAGCATGGCATGTAGGAAAATTGCCGCGAAGCTTCTCCGGACGGAAACCGCTTGGATCCGGGGAGGAGGCAGCCGGAACAAGGATGACGAACGCCAAAGACGCATGATGGAACGAACCTACCCCGAAGACAACGGTCGGCACGCGCCGACGGGCCGATCCGGCTCCGATGGAATGGTCACCTTGGGCTTGCGCCTGCTGAAGCTGGCGGCGCGCTGCGGTCCCAATTGGGTCCGCCACCACGTGCTGCCCTACCGGGCGGAATACGATCTGCGGCGCCATGGCCCGCTCTATTGCGGGCTGTACGTGACGTTCCGCTGCAATCTGGCGTGTCCCTGGTGCGTGAACCCTCCCCTGCCGGCGGGCCTGGGCCTGGACGACTTCGAAGCCACGCCGGAGGCCGTTGCCCGCCTGCTGGACCATCCCTTGTTCCGGACGGTAGCCCATATTAACCTGACGGGCGGGGAACCGCTGCTGAACAAGAACCTGATGGAGATCATCCGGCTGATCCGCCGCCGCGGGTTCCTGCCGGGCATGGTGACCAACGGGACGCTGCTGGAGACCCGGGTGGCCGACCTGCGGGCGGCGGGAATCGCCGACGTGCGCGTGTCCATGTACGGCAACACGCTCGACCGCCTGGCCGACATCCTGCCGAAGCTCCGGGGCAAGCTGCCCATCGCCACCAGCTACATCGTGCTCGGCACGGAAATGCGCGAACGGCCGGAAGCCATCGAAAAGGCGGTGCGCATCGCCGCGGAGTCGGGCTCGGTCGGCATGCGCCTGAATTTCTACATGCCGGCTGGCCAATGCGGCGACGCGGAGCTGGTCTATGAAGACGAGCCGGCGCTGGCGGACCTGAAGGCCCGCATCGCGGATCGCTTCCCGGACTTCCCGATCTACTGGCGCCCGACCGTGCGCCGCGCGATTTCCGGCAGCCGGGACAAGACCTGCCGCCAGCCCTGGGAGAATTTCCACGTGGACGCGCGCGGGAACCTCGGCCTGTGCTGCCGGTACTGTTTCCCCTCGCCCCGCAACGGCAACCTGTTCGAGACGCCGTTGCCGGAACTGCTCAACCAGCCGGGGCTGGCGAAGATGCGGGCGGGCATCCTGGATCCGGGCCCGCTCGTACCGCCCGAGTGCGCGAATTGCCTGTATCTGAGCGGCGGCAAAGCGGCGCCGAAAGTGATGCAAAGCCCGCTGCCGACGTTGATCCGCAAGAAGCTGGCGACCAAACCGCCAACGGCTGCCGCCGACAACAAGTCCGGCGCCGCATAGAGAGGGTTCCTCCGCGCCGCGCATGAATCCGGACCGTTCAAGCCGTACGCCGACCGCGGGGCGCTTGGTCTCGGGAGCGTTCCTGCGCCGGGCGGCGGCCGCGGCCGGCGCGGGGCTGGCGCTGGCGGCGGGGCTGACGCTGGACGAACGGCTGCGCGTGGGGGCGCCGTGGTTTCCGCATCTGCTGCGGTTCTGGGGCAAGCTGGCCTTGTTGCTGGGGGCGGCGTTCCTGGGCGCGACCGCCTGGCGGACCTGGCGGCGCGGACCCGCCGCCCGCCCGCGGCTGGCCGCCGAGCTGATCCCGGCCCTGCTCTTGGCGGGCGGCGGCATGTATCTGTTCGCCGGCGCCGCGCTGCATCCGTGGACCTATTTCGTCAATTGGATCCCGCAACCCGGACCGCTCGGGGACGCGCTCCGGACGGGCCTGCCGCAATTCGTGCTGCTGACGGCGGCGCTGACCCCGTGGGCGTTCCGGCGGCGGCGCTGGGGCGGGGTGCTGGCGGTCGGGCTGGTGGCGGCGCAGGCGGCCGCCTTGGCCACGTTTCTGTGGACGACGGGCGGGACGGCGCTCTACAAGGACGACCACCCGTCCTTCCTGTTCCGGCTGTGGGAACTGGCCCGGACCTTCCCGCGGTTCATCAACTACAATCCGTGGTGGAACGGCGGCATCGTGAACGCCTATTGCACGACGTCCGGCACGGGCGCGCTGGGCCTGCCGCTGCTGCCGCTGTGGCGCTGCCTGCCGGTCCACGCGGTCTACACGCTCGGTCTGGGCCTCGCCTATATCGTCGCGCTGCCGCTGGTGGCGGCGGGTTCGCTGCGGATCATGGGCGCCGGCCGCACGGCGGCGGCGTGCGCCGGCCTGCTGGCGCTGGGCGTCAGCCGGCATTTTTTCCTGTGGCTGCTGCACTACGGCACGGTCTGCGCGCCGCTGGTGGCCGCGTTCATCCTGCCGACGGCGGCCTGCCTGTACCGCGTCTTCTGGCTGGACCGCCGCGAAATTTGGCTGGGGGCCGCGCTGGTCGTGTCCGTCCTGATGCTGCTCCAGTGGCCGCCCGGCGGCCTGATGGCCGTGCCGCTGGCGCTCGGCGCGCTGGCCTCCTGGCGGCGGTGGACCTGGCCGAAAATCCGGTTCCTGCTGGTTTGCGCGGGGATCGTGCTGGCGGTGGCGCTGCGCCGGCTGCTGGTGATCCTGCTCAAGGGCGGCGCGGTCGTGGCGCACGTCACCGAAGGCGGCGACGCGGCGGCCATCGCGTGGAACGCGGTCTGGGGCGACGGCTTCCGCTTCCTGGTGGCCCATCTGCAGGAAGTCCATCCCGTACTGCTGGTTTTCGGCTTCGCAGGCCTGCTGGTGCCCGGCGTCCGCGCGGTGCGCCGCTGGTTCGGGATCCCGCTGCTGGCCTTCGCGCTGATCGTCGGCTGGGGACCGCAGATCCTGCCGAACCTGGAACTCGGGCGCATGGCGATTCCGATGGCGTTCCTGGCGGTGGCGCCGGCGGCGGGCTGGGCCGCGCGCCTGCTGCGCGGCGGGAACGGGTGGCTGGCGCCGGCCCGGGCGGCGCTGGTGGCCCTGCTGGCGCTCGGCGGCGCCAACGTCGCCAACGTGTACGGCAACCGGAGCGGAGCCGGCTACCGCCTCTTGCCGCCGGAAATCCGCGCCTTCGCCGCGCGGCTCCGCGAAGAAGTTCCGGAAGACGGCCGGGTGCTGTTCGCCGGCGCCATGGTCCACCATTTCGGACAAGGACACGTGGCCTATTTGCCCGTGCTGGCGGAGCGGCAAATGATGGCGGTGGACTACTACCACTTCCCGATGACGTACGTGGAATACGAATATCCGCCCCACCCCTTCTACACCTCCCACGAAGCCCTGCGCGACTTCGTCCGGTTCTACAACGTCACCCACGTCGCGACCTACCACGAGCGCTGGAAACGCGCCTTCCGGGAATTGGGCCCGGAATGCGAGGAACTGGCGGGCTTCGAATCCGTGCAGGCGTCCGTGTTCCGGCTCCGCCGCCCGTCGACGCCGTTCGTCCAAGGCGCCGGGCGCGTCCGGGCGGACTTCAACGTCCTGGACGTGGAGGTCGCCGATCCCGAGGCGGAAGCGGTGCTCTGCTACAACTGGGCCGAGGGCCTGTCCGCGCCCGCGCCGGTCGAATTGTTCCCCTGCGCCGCGGGGCCGGGGGTGGTACTGATCGGCGTGCGGCCCAACGGCTGCGGCGAATTCCGGATCCGCCACCGCAGCTGGCTGTAGGCGTCAGGCCGCGCGGCCCCGGCGGGCCGCGGTCCAGAGCCGCCGCGCGCCGGCGGCGCCGGCGACGTAGAGGCCCGCGAGCGCGAACGAGCCGGCCACGTTGAAGGAAAAGACCGCGCCGTAGAGCGTCCACGGATTTTTCGTGCCGAGCTGCCCGACGAAGAAAAACGGCAGGGAGCAGACCGCGCCCTGGACCAGGTAGACCACGAAGGAATTCCGGCCGGCCCAGACGAGGGGCGCCAGCGCCGGCCACCGAATGCGCCGGGCGTACGGCTTGGCCAGCAGGAAGAGATGGACCAGCGGCAGGGTGTAGACGAGATACGGGACCGTGGGCGGGAACTTGGCCGGCTCCAGGATCAGGCGGTTGCCGTCGCCGTGGAACACCCAGGCCGCCAACAGCAGGTTCAGCGCCAGCGACAGGGCGACGTCGCGGGTCCGGAGTTTCGGTTCCCGGGCCCGGGCCCACGCGCCGAGGACGAAAAACAGCGCATAGAACAGCACCTGCCCCGCGGGCGCCAGCAGGAACGTCCGGGCCGCGCCGTGGTAGGTGGCCAGGACGTAAGCCGCGAAAACGAACGCCAGCACCAGCCCCAGCCGCTTCCGGAGAAACGCGGGGCCCACCAGCAGCGGCACCAGCGGCAACAGGGAGAAATAGGTCCGGACGTACCACAGGTTGCCGTCGTACATCCGCAGGTAGTTCCACATCCGCCCCCGCAGATCGACGGTGAAGGCCGAGCCGAGCACGGCGAACACCTGCGGCTCCATGCGGCGTTCGCCGAAATGCAGCCAGAGGAGGATGGCGCCGGCCGCCAGGAAGGTGACGGCGAGATATTGGCGGTACAGCCGCGCGATCTGCCGCCCGACGCTCCGGAGCGCGCCGAGGAAGGACGGATTCTTGAACAGATAGCCCGAAATGAAGAAGAAGATCGGGATGTCCACCAGATAGGCCGCGTGGCGCACGCCGTCCGGAATGAATTTGGCCAGCGACCAATAGACGGTGTGGATGTGGATCACGGACAACAGCAGCAGGCCGCGGACGAGATCGACGTAGACGTCGCGACCAGCAGGCGCCGGCGGGGCGGCGGCGGCCGGCGGGACTGGGCGGGGCGTTTCCATCGCGGGACCATGCCGGGATTCCCGGCCCGGTTCAAGCCCTTTGGCCGGACGGCGCGCAAACGCAACGGCGGGTTGGGCCAACCCGACCCACCTGCGAACCGCTGCAACGGCGGGTTGGGCCAACCCGCCCTACCCGCGATCCGCCGGAGGTTCGGTTTCAGCGGCGAGCCAGCGGAGGTAGTCGGGGGACCCGGCGGCGATGGCAACGCGGACGATCTCGGGCGTTTCGTAGGGATGGTGCGCGCGGAGAAAGGCTTCGACCTCGGGATAGAGCGCGGCGCGGGTCTTGATCAGCAGCAGGAACTCGGGTTCGTGCTGGACGGCCCCTTTCCAGCGGTAGGCGCTCTGGATGGGCACGGCCTGCACGCACGCGGCCAGGCGTTGTTCAAGCAGGCCGTCGGCGAGGCGCCGGGCGGCGTCCACGTCCGCGACGGTCGTCAGCACGATGCCGAATTCGGGATCCACGGGGCCTCCGTTCAGCGGGGCTTGAACCAGTCGTAGGTGGCGCGCAGGCCGGCGGCGAAATCGCCGGTCGGCTGCCAGCCCAGCACGCGCCGGGCCAGGGAGGAATCGGCCTGGGATTCGCGGACGTCGCCGGGGCGCGCGGGCGCATAGGTCGGCGCGAAGGGCTGGCCGGCGAGGGCCGCGATTTGCCGCGCGAGGTCGTTGACGGTGATCCGGTCGCCGTAGGCCACGTTGAAGACGCCGCCGGCGGCGGCCGCGGGGGCGTCGAGGCAGCACAGGTTCGCGGCGACGATATCGTCCACGTAAGTGAAGTCGCGGGTCTGCTCGCCGTCGCCGTAGATGGTCGGCTGGCGGCCGGCGGCGTAGGCGCGCATGAACAGCGGGATGACGGCGGCGTAGTGGGAGGCCGGATCCTGGCGCGGGCCGAAGACGTTGAAGTAGCGCAGGGCGAAGCATTCCAGGCCGTAGAGGCCGTGGAAGATCCGCCCGTAGTGCTCGCCGGCGAGCTTGGACAGGGCGTAGCCGGAGAGCGGCGCGGGCCGCATGTCCTCGCGCTTGGGCATCTGCGGATCGTCGCCGTAGATGGAGGCGGAGGAGGAAAACACCACGCGGCGGACGCCGGCGGCGCGCGCGGCCAGCAGGACGTTGAGCGTGCCGGTGACGTTGATCTCGTGGGTGGCGGCGGGGTCGTCCACGGAGGCCTGGACGGACGCGAGGGCGCCGAGGTGGAAGACGTGGGCCGCGCCCTGCGCGGCGGCGCGCACCGCCGCGGCGTCGCGCAGGTCGCCGCGGACGAATTCGACGGACGGTTCGAGTCCGGCGAGGTTTTCGAGGTGGCCGGAAGAGAGATCGTCGAACACGCGCACGCGCGCGCCGAGTCCGGCGAGGCGCCGGACGAGGTTGGCGCCGATGAAGCCGGCGCCGCCGGTGACGAGCTGGAGGCCGCCGAGGTCCATGTCAGCGGCCGAGGGAGCTGGCGAACGACGGAATGGCCAGCGGCCAGATCCGGAACCAGACGGTGTAGTCGTCGTCGCCGTCGGTGCCCTGTTCCGGCCGGATGCGCACGCCCAGCCCGATGCCGAGGCAGCGCGTGCGGTGGATGACGTAGTAGGAATGCTCTTCGACGTTCGACTCTTCGAGGTCCATGCGGGCATAGACCCGGGCGGACCAGCGCGCTTCGGGAAAGACGACCAGGTCGCCGGCGATCGCCTCGCGGGAATCGAGCTTGTAGCGGTAGTCCATGCCGAGGGTGAACACGTCCTCCTGGCGGATTTCGACCTGCGTATTGAACGAGTCGAGCGCGTTCGTCTGCGCGTCGTAGGTGCCGTTGAAATCCCACGACAGCCACGACCACGGGCGCAGTTCCGCCTTGAAGCCGAGGAGGCGGAACGTTTCCTCGCCCTTGTCCTCGTCGGGATCGAGCTCCAAGGTGGTGAAGACGTCGGCATAGATCAGGTTGTGGGTGGCGGCGCGGCGGCGGGTCTGCAGGTAGTTGCGCAGGCCCAGGCGCAGGTCGTTGCGCTCGTCGAGCGCATCGACGGAGTCGAACTGCCAGAGTTCCGCGGGCAGGACGTTGGGTTCGAAGCGCAGGGTGTAGTCGGCATAGGGCTCGAGCACGTGGCGCAGGTCTTCGTCTTCCTCGATGCCGGTGGGGCCCCGGTAGAGATCGCCGAAGGCCTTGAAGGAGGTCTCGGCGCCGAGTTCGGGCAGGCTGCGCCAGACGGCGTCGCCGTCGTTGAGGAGCTGCACGACCTGGTTGCTGGTGCCGATGGTTTCGCCCAGCTCGTTGGTGACGGCCACGACGTTGGTGACGAACGAGCGGTCGAGGGTCTTGGAGTAGTAGGTGCCGCGGTAGCCGCCGCGCGGAATGAGGCTCAGGAAGCCGAAGTGGCGCGTGGGCCAATAGGCCATGTGCTTCGTGTCGAACCGAAAGGCGTTGTAGCGCTCTTCGACCGCCCCGTCGGGGTAGACCTTGCCGAGATAGCCGAAGGCGTTTTCGCTTTCGTAGAAAAACGGCGTGTTGAAAATCTGCTGGCGGTTGACGTCGAGGAACACTTCGGGCAGGCGGTCGACGTTGCCGTAGAAGTCGTTCAGGCGCATGTTCAGGAGGACGCCGGCGGTGTAGCGGTCGCCGCGGTGGGACAGCGTGACGCGGTTTTCGGGCTGCACGTTGCGCTGGTATTCGTCGTCGAAGAAGTCGTGGAGCAGCCAGGGGTCGCTGACGTAGTTCAGCTCGGTGATCAGGTAGTCCCGATCGGTCCAGTTGTGGACGTCGTCGAAGTGCAGCCAGTAGCGGTCGGCATCGACGAGTTCCTCGCGCTCGGCCTGCTCGGCGTCGTCGCGCCAGGGCTTCTGGTCGTTGGCGTAGTAGAGGCGCAGCTGGCCGGCGAAGTCCCGGCCGTCGGGATCTTGCCAGAGCACGTCCTGGCCGACGGCGACGCCGCGCTTTTCGCGCAGGTCGAGGTGCGTCCGGGAGGTGAAGACGTCGTTGACGGAGTAGTTGTAGGCGGTGAGCAGGAAGACGCCCATCTCGGAACTGGCGCCGGGGGTGAACTCGAAGTTGGCCAGTTCGTCGACGTCGGCCGACATGTACGGGATCCAGAAGAACGGCAGGGGCCCGAGCTGGAAGCGGACGTTCTTGGCGCGCAGGTAGCGGTTGTCCTCGAGGAGGGCCGAGCTGGCGCGGATGGAGTATTCGGGCCGGTCGGGCTCGCAGGTCGTGAGCATGACGCCTTCGAGCTCCATCAGGTTGAGGGACAGGCGGCGCGAGTCGCGGGCGGTCAAATGGTACGGCGGCGCGTAGGCCGTGAAGGCGCCGAAATCGCCTTGCCCGGTCTTGAAATTGTAGGTGGCCTCCTCGCCCTGCCAGACGTTGCCCTGGTATTCGATCCGGATGTGGCCGCGCGCCAGGACGCTTTCGGCGGCGGTGTCCACCTCGGCGTAGTCCGCGGCGACCGAATCCGTCCCGCGCGAAATCTTGGCGTTGCCCTTGGCGATGACGAGGCGGCGGGCCGCGTCGTAGGACAGGTTGTCGGCCTGGACGTCGAGCAGGCCGCCCAGCGGACCGGCCGGGGCCTTCAGCGCGGCGACGCCGCCTTTCGCCGGCGCGGGCGCGGCCGGGGCCGCCGGTGGCGCGGCGGCGGGTTTCGCGGCCGCCGGCTTTGCGGCGGCGGGTTTCGGCGCGGCATCGTACCAGACGGGTTCGTCGGCTTCGGAGCGGGCGGGCCGCGACGGGGCGACCACGGGCCGGGAGGGCGCAACCGGCTGCTGGGCCGAGGCGGCCCCCGCGAGCAACACGCAACCCGCCGCCAGCCGAAACGTCGTCGTGAACTTCATGCCGAATCCTTCCGTCCGATGCCTTCCATGCCGGGGCAATCTAACAGCGGCGCGCAGGCGCCGCCAAGCGCAAACTCCGCGCGCGGCGTCAGGATTCCGGCGCGGCGCGCTCCAGGGCGCGGGCCTGCGCAAGCCGTTGCGCGGGCGTGGGCGTCTTGCTCAGGAGCGCCACCTGCCAGAACGGCGCGTCCCACGCGAACGGTTCGCGCTCGAAACGACGGCGCAGGCAGGCTTCCAAGGCTTCCCGGCCGCCCGCGTGGCGCAGGGCGAAGCGATCGGCCCGCAATTCGCCGCGGCGCGCGACGGCATGGGCGACCACGCCGGCCAGCGCCGCCAGCCCGAACAGCGCGAGGATCCAGAACGGCAGCGCTTCCGGCGCGGTCGCGCCCGGCAGGCCGCGCGCGCGCGCCGCGGCATCGACGAACCGCGCCGCGCCGAAGAACGTCCCCCCGGCCAGCGCCACCTGCAGCGCCAGCAGGCCGAGCGCGGCGCCGCGGCGGTGCCACGCCGCGTGGCGCGCGGCCAAAAACACCTGTTCGCGGCGGCCCAGGCCGCGCCACGCCGCCGCCGAAAACACCGCGCGCCGCCGCCGGCCCCAGCCGGTCAGGCGCACGTCGTCGAGTTCGTCCTGGTGCTCGAAATCCCACCACGCCGCCCCCGCGATTTCCAGGCCCGCGGCCTGCCCCACCCGGCGCAGCTCGCGCTCCAGCTCGGCGTCGTTGGCCGGCACGGGCGGCCGCACGCGCGGCAGCAGCCACGAAGGGCCCCACTCGCCGAGGCCCGGCACCACCAGCGCATAGGCGCCGGTGGCCGCCAGCCAGCCCCAGACCGGATAGAGCCGCATCAGCACGTAGAGCCCCGTGAACGCCGCCGCCATGAGGCCCGTTTCCAGCAGCAGCGTCGCGACGTAGCCCCGCAGCCAGGCGCCGAATTCCGCCCGCGTCCGGCCGCAGGCGCGCTCGACGGTGAAATCCGCCAGCACCGACAGGGGGAAGAGCACGACTTCGTAGCCGAACGTGGCCAGCGCCGCCACGCCCGCGCAGACCAGCGGCCAGGCGAACGGATGCGGAAACCACCCGCGCAGGCCGGCCGCCAGCGCGCGCGACAGCCCCGAAACCCAGAACCCGGCCGCCAGCGCGAACAGCAGGGCGAAGCGCACCAGGAACAGCAGGGCCTGGCTGCGGTCGTAGGCCCGCGCCTGCGCCTCCCGCCGCTCGTCGATCCCCGCCGCCATCGCGCGCGGCTCCCTCAGGCCAGATCGCCGAGGTTCAGCGTCTCCAGCAGGCGCGAGAGGTCTTCGTTGTCGAAGAACTCGATCACGATGCGGCCCATCTCGCGCTTGCCGTCGGGCAACGCGCGGGCCGGAACCAGCGCGACCTTCGTGCCGAGCTCCTGCTGCATGCGGTCGGCCAGGAACTTCAGCTGCTTGGCGCTTTTTTCGTCGCCGGGGGCGGCGGATTTCGCGGGTTCCGCGCCTTTTTTCCCGGGCTTGGGCCGGCCGAGATCGGCCACCAGTTTTTCCAGCGCGCGCACGGAGAGGCCTTGCGCCATCGCGCGCGCGGCCAGCAGCTCGCGGTCGCCGGGCGCGAGCCCCAGCAGCACCTTCGCGTGGCCGGCGGTGAGCGCGCCCGCGGAGAGCGCCCGCTTGATGCCGTCGGACAGATCCAGCAGGCGCAGCGCGTTCGCCACCGTGGCCCGGGCCTTGCCGATCCGTTTCGCCGCTTCTTCCTGCGTCAGGCCGGCTTCGCGCATCAGGTCGCGATAGCCTTCCGCTTCCTCGATCAGGTCCAGGTCCGCCCGCTGCAGGTTTTCGATCAGGGCCAGCTCGCGCGCTTCGAGATCGCTGACTTCGTGGAGCAGCGCGGGAATTTCCGGCAGGCCCGCCAGCTGCGCCGCGCGGAAGCGCCGCTCGCCGGCGATCAGGTGGAAGATCTCCCCCGCCCGCCGCAGCCACACCGGCTCCAGCACGCCTTTGGCGCGGATGGAATCGGCCAGTTCCTGCAAGGCGTCTTCCGCGAAATGGCGGCGGGGCTGCCACGGACCCTTCTGGATCTTGTGGACGGGCACCAGATGGACGCTGCCCTTGGCCTTCGCCGCCGGCTCCGGCGGAACGGCCGGCGCGGCGGGCTTCTTCGGCGGCGCGGTGCCGGGGCGCGTCGCCCCGCCCTTGATCAGCGCATCCAGTCCCCGGCCCAGGCCCTTGTGTTTCGGTGAGGTTGACATGATGGGTGGTTCTACCCCAAACGGGCCCGACACGCAATAATTCAGAATTGCCGAACGCGCGGCCGCTCCGTATGCTTCCCCGCCATGAACACGATCCAGACCCTGCTGTTGGGCGCGGCGCTGGGGGCGGCGGCCGCCGCGCCCCTGTCCGCCCAGACCCCCGTGCGCGTCACGGCCGACCACGTCAACCTGCGGGCCAAGGCCCTGCTGACGGCCGAAGTCGTCGCCCAGGCCGCCTACGACGAACGCCTGACCGCCTTCGAGATCGGCGACGAATGGGTCGAAGTGGCCGCGCCGGACCAGGCCAGCCTGTGGATCACCAAGAGCTTCGTCCAGGCGCCCGCGAACACGATCGGCGCCAACCGCGTGAACGTCCGCGCGGGGCCGGGCATCGCCTACAACGTGGTCTGCACCGTCGAACTCGGCGAGACCGTCGAACCGCGCGGCGAGGAAGTCGCCGAATGGCTCAAGATCGCCCCGCCGGCCTCCGCCCGGCTCTGGATCAGCCGCGACTACGTCGAAATCCTCTCCGAAACGGCCGCGGCGGCCCCCGGAACCGAAAAATCGGCCCAAATCGGCTCCTCCAAGGCCGAAAAAACCGAAAAAGAGCTGAAAATCGACGAAAAAGCGGCCAAAAAGGCCGAAAAAGCGGAAAAATCGGCCAAAAAGCGCAAATCCGGCCTGAAAGAGGAGCCGGCGGCGCTTGTTGCGGCCGCCCTGCCCCCCGTCGAGATGCCCACGCCCATCGTGGCGCCGTCGGTGCCGGAAACCGCCGCCGCCGCGCGCGAAATCCCGGTGCCCCCGCCGGCGAATCTCAAGCTGATCCCGCTGGAAGGCCAAGGCCGGCTGGTGGAAGTGTCGGGCGAGCTGCGCGCGGCGCCGTTGATCAACGAAGCCCCGACGCGCTACCGCGTGGTGCGCTGGCTGGACAACCGCTGGCAGATCCTCTGCCACGTCTACGGCGAAGCCAGCAAGTTCCGCAGCCTGCAGAACAAGCCGGTGCTCGTCAAGGGCCGCCAGTACTGGATCCAGGGCGCGGCCGCCCCCGTCCTCGTGCCCGACCAGGTGCAGGAACTCTCCGCGGTCGAATGACCCGCCCCGCAAAGTTTTTACGTTCTACGTAAAAATCACGACCCGCGATTCATGACGCGGTAACAGGCCACGATGCCGTGGCGCACGCACCAGTGGATGGCGGCTTGCGGCGAGAAGCGGCCGGCGTCGGCCGCGGCCGCGCGCCATTCTTCCGCGAACTGGCGTTCGTAGTGCGTGCCGCTGATCGAACCCGGATGCCACTGGAAGTCCGCCAGCGGTTCGCCGGCGATCCGCACGCCCCCGCCCTGCCGCCACAGGCGCAGCGTCAGGTCGTAGTCCCACGCCGCCTTGAAATCCGTCCGCAGCCCGCCCGCCGCCGCCAGCGCGGAGCGCCGGAACCACGACGCCGGCTGGGAAACGTAGTTGATGCACTGGATCAGGAACCGGCTCGAAAACGGAAAACACGCGTTCTTCACGAACGTCGGGAACCCGCGGATCTCGGCGCCGGCCTCGTCCACGATCCGGCATTTGCCGAAGAACAACGCGGCGCGCGGATGCGCCTTGGCCGCGGCGATGGCCTTCGCCAGCGCGCCGGGGCGGTAGACGTCGTCGGCGTTGAGCCACCCCACCAGCTCGCCCGTCGCGCGCGCGAAGCCCTTGTTCAAGGCGTCGGCCGGGCCGGCGTCCTTTTCGCTGACGAGGGCGGCCAGCCGATCGCGGCGCGCTTCGGCGATCTTCACGGAATCGTCGGTGCTGCCGCCGTCGAGGAAGAGGTATTCGAGTTCGTCGCCGGGCGCGAGTTCCTGCGCCAGGACGCTGTCCATGCCGCGCGCCAGCCAGCGGCCGCCGTTGTAGTTGGGCGTCAGGACGGTGATTTTCATATCGCCGCCTCCGTCACCGGCACCACGACCGGCGCCTGCGGAATCATCTCGATGGTCTTCCATTTGCCGCGCTTGAAGCGCAGCCAGAAGCCCGCGGCCAGCAGGAACACGAACAGCGTCATCCAGATCCACGCCACCATCAGGCCGGCATCCAGCCACAGCAGCAGGACGAGCTCGCCCGGCATCCACACCAGCCAGGTCGCCAGCGCGGAATAGACCAGCACGAAGCGGGTGTCGCCCGCGCCCTTCAGCGCGCCGCCGATGATGAGATTGATGGCGTCCAGCAGGCCCCACAGCGCCATCATCGCCAG
Source organism: Verrucomicrobia bacterium UBA2281 (assembly GCA_002347655.1). Classification (GTDB taxonomy): domain Bacteria; phylum Verrucomicrobiota; class Kiritimatiellia; order CAIQIC01; family Lenti-01; genus Lenti-01. Next base: position 13,316 of record DDWR01000022.1, read on the forward strand.
CAGCCAGCGGCCCTTGCCGAGCACCTCGCCCAGCGTCACCATGCCCGGCGCGTCGCCGGTGAAGAGCGCGAAATACGGCTGCGGGAACGCCACGAACGTGAGCGCGATGAACCCCATGTAGGCCGCGCCGATCTTCAGCGCGGTGAGCCCGGCGCGTTCCGCCGTGGCGGCCTGCCGCGCGCCCTGGTACTGCCCCACCAGGATCGTCGCCGCCATGCCCATGCCCAGCAGCGGCATGAAGGCCACGTTGTTGATGCTGAAGGCGATGTTGCTGGCCGCCATGTCCGCCGGCGGCAAGCGCCCCAGCAGCACCACGAAGAACGTGAAGGCGCCCACGTCCTGCAGCGAATTGATCGACGCCGGCACGCCGTAGCGCAGCAGCGGCTTCATCAGCCGCCACTCCAGCCGCTGGTTGCTCCACGTGCCGTATTCGGCGCGAAAGCGCTTGCGGAAATAGAGCCCGAGCAGGATCGCCAGCCCCAGCGCCGAGGACAGCACCGTCGCCGTCGCCGCCCCCGCGATGCCCCAGGCCGGGAAGCCCCAGTGGCCGAAGATCAGGGCGTAGTCGAGCGCGATGTTCGCCAGATTGGACGCGATGTGCGCCACCATCGGCGTGCGCGTGTCGCCGCGACCCGAGAAGAAGCCCGACGTCGCGTTGCCCATGGACCAGAAGCCGCAGCCGACCATCAGGATGCCCAGGTAGATTTTTTCCGCCGCCAGCACGTCCGCGGGGTGGTCCGCCACGGTCAGCAGCCAGAAGCCGAACGGGATCAGCGCGAGGCCCAGCGGCCAGGTCAGCAGGCCGATCCACAGCCCCTGCGCGGTGGCGCGGCCGCACTCGCGCTTCTGCCCGGCGCCGTGGTACTGCGCCACGAACGTGCCCGAATAGCCCGCCAGCGCCTGGAAGAACATCGTCAGCGTCAGCGCCAGGATTCCCGCCGGGAACGCCGCGCGCAGCGAGACCGAGCCGTGGTGCGCCAGGAAGATGCGGTCGCAGAACTGCATCAGCGTGAACGACGCCATCGTCACGATGATGGGCGCGGCCACGCGCACCATCTCGCGGTACCCGCCGGGACTTGGCGGCGGCTTCAGGCTGGTCCATTTGCGGAGCATGGTTGAAACGGCTTTCTCCAAAAGATCCGGCGTTCAGGTCCAGGCGCGCCTCGGCGCCCATGACCCGCCACGTCCGGGCGGCTCATTCCTGTTTTTGATGGGTCTCCCAGAACATGCGCGGCGCAACGATTTGGACGCCCTTGAAGCTTTTCAGCGAGAGAAGATCGTGGTCTCCGGTTACGACGACGTCGGCCCCGCCGCTGAGCGCCACGCCCAAAACCATGAGATCTTCCGGATCCCGGCAAGCGGCGGAAGGGATCGTTGCCGGCTCCACGACCTGGGCGTTGTTCTCCAAGTATTTCACGTATTCGGCGACGATGGCCGGCGGAATCCGCAACTTGCGGCGCAACTTGTCTTCGATTTCAGCCAAGATCCCGCGGCAGAGGACGATCCGATGCCGCTCGATGCACAGCTCCAGCACGGCATCGCAGAGCCCGCGGGTGGCGGCCGCCGCGATGGCCACGTTGGCATCGAGGACAACCCTCATCGCAGGGCCTTGAACACGTCTTCATCGGTCAGCAGTCCTTGCGCTTCTGCAAACGGGAGGATTTTCCGGCGCAGCGAACGGAACCGTTCGATCGCGACGTAGCGGCGCAGCGACTCCCGGACGATCTCGCTGACGCCGCGATTTTCATCGCGGCTGATCGCATCGATCTCCGTCTTGAGTTCTTCGGGCAAACGAATGGTCAGCGTGGTCATGTCGAATCTCCTGTACGACAATGTAGTACGCCTCTCCCGGCGCGTCAACCGTCCATCGGCTGCCGGCCCGGGCGGCTTGCCGGCCGGGCGCCCTCAGCGGGCGCCCGTCCCCTTTTCGCCGTGGCTGGAGCGGTAGCGCAGGACCAGCGGCACGCCGGCCAGGTCGAACGCCGCGCGGATCTGCGCCGTCAGGTAGGCCTGGTGGGTCGGCGTGCTCAGCTCGGGTTCGTTCACGAACAGCGTGACGCGCGGCGGGTTCTGGCCCGTCTGCGTCGCGTAGTAGAACTTGAGCTGGCGCCCCTTGGAGAACGGCGGCTGCGAGCGCGCGAAGGCGTCGCGCACCACGCGGTTGAGCACGCCGGTGGGCATCTTGGTCTGCAGCCGCGCGGCCACCGCGTCGATCACCCGGAAGCTGCGCTGGATCTGGTGCCCGCTTTTCGCGGAAACGAAGATCACCGGAATGTCGCCCAGGAAGAACAATTCCTGGCGCATGCGCTCCTCGTAGTCCGCCGCCTTGACCGCCGTGTCCTTCGCCAGATCCCACTTGTTCACCAGCACGACGCAGGCCTTGTGGTGCCGCTGGATCAGCGCCGCGATCTTCTTCTCCTGCGAACCGGGCCCTTCTTCCGCGTCCAGCACCAGCACGACGATGTCGGCCTCGGCGACGCATTCCTCGGCGCGGAACAGGCTGAACTTCTCGACCGACTCGTGCACCTTGCCCTGCTTGCGCATGCCGGCGGTGTCCACCAGCCAGTAGTGCCGCTCCGCGCCGTCCGCCGTTTTCAGCGTGAACGGCACGTCGATCAGGTCGCGCGTCGTGCCCGGCACCGGCGAGACGATCACGCGGTCGCGGCCCGTCAGCCGGTTGATGTACGACGACTTGCCCACGTTGGGCCGGCCGACGACGGCCACCTTCAGCCGCGCCGGCTCGGCTTCCCCGGTAGCCGCCGGCAGGTGCTTCAGCGCCGCGCCCACCAGTTCCTCGATGCCGCGGGCGTGCGCCGCCGACACCGGAAAGACCGGATAGCCCAGCCCGGCGAAATCGTCGGCCTGCTCGTCCTGGCCGGGCAGGTCCGCCTTGTTGGCGGCCACGACGACCGGCCGGCCCGCCTTGTGCAGCAGCCGCGCGACCTCGCGGTCCAGCGGTTGCAGCCCGGCCGTGAGGTCCACGACCAGGATCACCGCCGCCGAATCCTCGATGGCCGCCTGCACCTGGTCCGCCGTCGCCCGCAGGATCTCGTCGCCGGTCCGGGCGCGGTCCATCAGCGACAGCCCGCCGGTGTCCACCACCCGGAACTTCTCGCCCAGCCACTCCGCGGCCGCCATCAGGCGGTCGCGGGTGACGCCTTCTTCCGAATGGACGATCGCCAGCCGGCGGCGCACGAGCCGGTTGAAGAGCGCGGACTTGCCCACGTTGGGCCGGCCCACGATCGCCACGATGCGCTCGGATGGAGGGGCATTGCTCATCGAAGGCCGCCTATTGGAAGGCACAATATTCAATAATCAATATTCAATATCCAATCTTCAAGCAGGAGCCCCCCCGGGCCGGGCGGCTGTCCACTTGAAGATTGAACGTTGATGATTGGATATTGAATATTGAATCTTCCTAATACTGGAAGAAGCTCTTGCCGATGAACTCGCGGATGACGCTGGTCGGGGGCACGCGGTCCGTCGGGATCACCAGGAAGTTCGCCAGGAACTGCTGGATGCGCACGGCTTCGGCGTATTCCGGCATGGACGGCTTGATTTCCGCCAGCAGGGGTTCCGCGTAGGGCCGCAGCACGGCGAGCTCGTAGTCCAGCGCCGAGTTGAAGGCCACGTCGGCTTCCTTCTGGAACGGGAAGATCCAGGTCTTCTCGCCGCGGCGCACCTTGGGCCACATCTGCAGCGTCTTGAGCGCGCTGTGGCTGCGGAAGTTGTTGTCCCGCACCATGCGCCGGATCAGGCGGTTGTCCGTCGTGGAGATCCGGTTGTTGCTGTCGATGTTCAGCTGCGTCAGCGCGCTGATGTAGATCTTGAACTTGTGCTCCGCCGGCACGCTGGCCGTCAGGCGCGGGTTCAGCCCGTGGATGCCTTCCAGCACGATCACGTCGTCGGGACCGATGTGCATGAACTCGCCGCGGAATTCCCGCTGGCCGGTGTGGAAGTTGTAGTACGGCAGTTCCACCCGCTTGCCTTCGTCCAGCGCGGTCAGCTGCTCGTCGATCAGCGCCAGGTTCAGCGCCTCCAGGTGCTCGTAGTCCACCTCGCCCTTCTCGTCCAGCGGGGTTTTGCCGCGCTCGACGAAGTAGTTGTCCAGCGAGATCGGCTTGGCGTTGAGGCCGCTGGCCTTCAGCTGCAGCGACAGGCGCTTGGAGAACGTCGTCTTGCCCGACGAGGACGGCCCGGCGATCAGGATCCATTTCACGTGGCCCTTGCGCTGGGCGATCGACTCGGCCAGCAGCGCGATGCGCTTCTCCTGGTAGGCCTCGTTCACGTCGATGAAGTCGTCGATCTTCTTGCGGGCGATGCGCTCGTTCAGGTCGCCCACCGTGCGCACGCGCACGATCCGGCCCCAATCCTTGTGGCCCTTGAAGACGTCGTAGATGTAGTGGGCGGGATCGAACGGCGGAAACGCGTTGTTGTCCATGCGGTCCGGCCCCATCACCACGAAGCCTTCCTTGTAGGCGATCAGCTGGTAGTTGCCCAGCGCCGCCGCGTTGTTGGCCAGCGGCTGGTTCGCCAGGTCCATGTAGTCGCCGCACTTGTAGACGCTGACCTTGGAGCTGTTCTTGTAGCGCAGCAGGTTCAGCTTGTCCTTGGCACCGGCCGCCTCGAAGTGGGCGATGGCCTCGTCGTACGTCACCTTGATGCGGTCGATCGCCGCCTTCTGGTCGAACAGCTTGCGCAGCGCCGCGTCCAGCTTCGCCAGCTGGTCCTTCGACACGCCCGCCTCTTCGCCCAGGCGGAAGCTGCAGTACAGCCCCTTGGACAGCGAGTGCTCCACCGCGAAATCGCAGCCCGGGAACAGCTCGTGCGCCGTCTTCGCCAGCAGGAAGGCGATCGTGTGCCGATACACCCGCTGCCCGTACGAATCCCGGTAGCCCAGGACCTTCACCGTGCTGTCCGTCTCGATCCGGTATTCCACCGAAACGAATTCATTGTTCACCAGCGCGCCCAGGGCCGGGAAATCGATCCCTTCCTTCGTCGCCGGATACTTCGCCAGAATCTCGCTCAGCGTGATTCCAGCTTCCACGTCCTGTTCGGGCCCGTGCTCGAACTTCACCTTAACCAACCGATTGGTCATGCTTTTCTCCTATTATTTGAATCGGACACTTTACCCGTGCGCGGGAAGCCGAGGCAAGCTATATTGCCCCCCATGAGTGAATCGTTCCAACCCGCCCTCGCCGACTACCTGCGCGACGAGTCCCGCCGCGTCGGCCGCGCCGACCGCATCGCGTTCCCCCGCACCGAGACCGACGTCCTCGCCGCCCTCGCCGAAGCCCGCGCCCGGAAGCTGCCCGTCACGACCCAGGGCGCCCGCACCGGCGTCACCGGCGGAGCCGTCCCCGAAGGCGGCATGATCCTCAACCTCGCGCACATGGACAAAATTCTCGCCGCCGAAAACGGCGAGCTGCGCGTCCAGCCCGGCGCCACCCTCGCCGCCATCCGCGCCGCCGTCCCGCCCGGCTTCTACTTCGCCCCCGATCCCACCGAGACCTCCGCCTCCATCGGCGGCATGATCTCCTGCAACTCCTCCGGCGCCCTCTCGTTCCTCCACGGGCCCACCCGCAACCATATCCTCGGCCTGCGCGTCGCCCTGGCGAACGGCGACGTCGTCGATCTGCGCCGCGGCCGCGACCAAACCGCCGGCCTGCGCTTCCAGCTCGGGTCCGTTTCCGGCGAACTCCCCCCGTTGCGCCGTCCCGCCGTCAAGAACGCCGCCGGCTACTTCGTCGATCCCGACATGGACCTCGTCGATCTCTTCGTCGGCGCCGAAGGCACCCTCGGCGTCGTGACCGAAGCCACGCTGCGCCTGCTGCCCGCCCCCGGCGCCGTCTGGGGCCTCATGGCCTTCCTGCCCTCCACCGCCGCCGTCGTCGGGTTCGTCGACGCCCTGCGGGCGAATCAGAGGTCAGAGGTCGGAGGTCAGAGTTCGGAAGTCGGAACGCCACCAACCACCAACCACCAACCATCAACCGCGCCGCGCCTCGCGGCGCTGGAATACTTCGACTCCAACTGCCTCGTCTTCCTGCGCGAACACGCCGACGAACTCGCCTCCAAGGGCATCTCCGTGCCCAACCTGCCCGACGGCTCCGCCTGCGTCTATGCCGAGTGGCACGCCCCCGACGCCGCCGCAGCCGAGGCGGCCCTCATGGCCGCCGCCGAGCGCCTGCCCGAATTCGGCGCCGATTCCGACGCCTGCATCCTCGCCGACAATCCCCACGACCTGGAAAAGCTCAAGCTCTTCCGCCATTCCGCCCCCGAAATGGTCAATTCCGCCATCGACGAGCGCCGCAAGATCCATCCCGGCCTCGTCAAGCTCGGCACCGACATGTCCGTGCCCGACGCCCGCCTCGCCGACGTCCTCGCGATGTACGAAACCGATCTCGCCGCCTCCGGCCTCGAACGTCTGATCTTCGGCCACATCGGCGCCAACCATCTCCACGTGAACATCCTGCCGCGGCATCCGGCCGACTACGACGCCGGCCGCGCCCTCTACGCCCGCTGGGCCGCGCAGGTCATCGCCTGGGGCGGCTCCATCTCCGCCGAACACGGCATCGGCAAGCTCAAGCGCGACCTCTTCCGCCAGATGGCCGGCGACGCCGCCCTCGCCCAGATGCGCGACCTGAAAAAATGCTTCGACCCCGACAACTTGCTCAATCCCGGCACCCTTCTCTAATGGGAACCCAGCAGGAAAACAGGAAACACAGGAAAACAGGATGAAATCCGGTTTCTGTTTTCCCACCATGATTCTCCCGGCTGTTCCATCCTGCAAATCCTGTTCATCCCATCCCATGTATTCTTTCCTCAAACATGTTTTCCTGTGTTTCCTGTTTTCCTGCTAAGATTCTCCCGTTTGCAATGACCGCCACCAAAACCAAACTCGAGCGCTGGGAACAACGGCTGAAAAAAGTCTTCGACGAGATCGATGCCGAGCTCGAAGCCGCAGGCGCCTGCCAGAAATTCAAGCGCCACCCGGCCCGTCCGCCCGCCGGCGCCACGTCCAACCGCGAAGACGACGGCCTCTTCGACCTCGGCGCCGCTTTCTCCGTCGGCATCGGCTCGCAGCACGGCCCCGGCTACGTCGTCCAGGCCCGCATCGCCACCCTCGACAGCGTCCCCGCCGAAAAGCAGGAGCAATTCGAGACGGAAGTGATCCGCCGCCTGAAAAAGAAACTCCCCGCCGCCTTCCCCGGCGTGAAGCTGTTCGTCGACCGCGACGGCCCCGTCTATAAAATCCACGGCGACCTCTCCCTCGGCAGCCTCTGAACCCGATCCCACGCTGAAGCGTGGACTACGTACCCGGTCGCGTTCGTAGTCCAGCCTTCAGGCTGGGCTCGTAAATGCCTCGTTTTCGCGGACCGCTCGGAGAGCGGTCCCTACCGCAGCCGCAAATCGCGATCGAAAGGTAGGGACGCCTCTCCGAGGCGTCCGAATGCCCGTTTTTCGCGCTCCGCGCCTTCCACGCGGCAAGTTTTGCCCCTCCAGGCCCAAAAACCCTCTTTTTCGCCGTTTTTTACACCAGACGAGGGCGTCGGGGGCGGGAACCGGCCGGGTCAACGCCCCGGCCTACAATTTTTCGCCTTCTGTAGCCCGGCGCGCCGAGCCGGGCGGCTGTTGCGCCTCTTTTGATCCGTTTTTCGCCTTCCCAGACCCCCACGACCTCGCCGGGTGAATCAGGTCCGTTCCCGCGCGAGCAACGCAGCGGTTCCCCCGAGAAACCGAATCGTAACGCTTGACGCCATTACCGCGACGCGTTATGTTCCGCCCGTGATCAAGTCTTTCAAAAGCCCGGAGGCTGAAAAGATCTTCCGGCGGGAGGTCGTGCGGAAACTCCCCCACGACATCCAGCGGACCGCCTTGCGGAAACTGTGGATGATCGATGCGGCGCCGGATTTGATCTCTCTGCGGGTACCGCCCGGGAACCGGCTGGAAGCGCTGGCCGGCAAACGCGCGGGACAACACAGCATCCGGATCAACGACCAGTGGCGCATTTGCTTTCGATGGAGAGAAGGCAACGCGCATGAAGTAGAGATCGTGGATTATCACTAGGAGAATTGTCATGAGAACCAACAAAATGCCCCCCGTCCATCCCGGCGAGATTCTCATGGAGGAGTTTCTGACACCCATGGGCATTTCCCAGTACCGCCTGTCGCGCGACATCAGCGTCCCGCCCCGGCGGATCAATGAGATCGTGCACGGCACGCGAAGCGTTACCGCTGACACCGCGCTGCGCCTGGGCCGGTATTTCGGCGTTTCGCCGCAGTTCTGGCTGAACCTGCAGTCGCATTTCGACCTGGAACAAGAACGCGACCGGCTCGGCGACCGACTTGAGCAAGAAGTGCAATCCTATGCCATGGCCTAGATAAAGACGGCAAACAAGGCGCGGCACCCCTATGCGCCGCAAGCGGCGCACGGATGAACGCCGAGTCTTCTCCCCATTTCGCCATAAATCGCGACTCAATCTCCCGAAGACAGCGGACCGCTCGGAGAGCGGTCCCTACCGCAGCCGCAATACGCGATCGAAAGGTAGGGACGCCTCTCCGAGGCGTCCGAAGGCCCGTTTTCGCGAATTATTTGCCCTCGGATCGGTTGTAGGCCAGCCTTCCATTTATCCCGCGTCCGGCGGGACGGCTGGCGGGCTGTTTTCGGCCCCGATCCCGCCGGGGATGCAACCCCGGCCTACATAACCCCCACGCTGAAGCGTGGACTACGTACCCGACCCCGTTTGTAGTCCAGCCTTCAGGCTGGGCTTAAAAATGCCCACCACGCCCTCGGCGTGGCAAATTTGCGTGAATTTGCGTCTCCCGACTCTCCGCGAGAGGTCGGGACGGTCCAAAACTGCCTTTTCGGGCCGATTTTCGCCCACCACGCCCTTGGCGTGGCAAGTTTTTCGCCCAAAACCACCTTTTCGGGCTGTTTTTTAACGATTTTTTGCCTCTGGATCGGTTGTAGGCCAGCCCTGCGTGGCTGGCGGTCCGTTTTTCGCCCCCGATCCCGCCGGGGATGCAACCCCGGCCTACAACGCCGACCCCGCCCCCCATTTCGCCACCCGTTGCGACTCGTGCCCCATTTGCCTGCCCACCATAGCCGCGAGGCGACGGCGGGCGGTCCAAAACACGATTTTGAGCCCCAAAACCGCCTTTTCAACCCGTTTTGAACCATTTTTCGCGATTTTGAGCCCCCAAATCCGGCTTTTCGAGCCGTTTTGTGGTTTTCGTCTCCCCAGACCCCCGCGACCTCGCGTCGCGGGTGAATCAGGTCCGTTTCAAGCACACGCAACGGCAACGCCACCCAAATTCCCCACGCTGAAGCGTGGACTACATACTCATCCCGCTTGTAGTCCAGCCTTCAGGCTGGGCTCGAAAATGCCCCGTTCGTCCCTCCCCGTCCCGCCCGCCTAATCACCTGTCGCCTCAGCCAAAGACGGTTTCACTCAAAGACCGATTCGCGCCGACCCTCAGAACCGCCGCTCCCCCATGGCGAACAAAGAATTGACCCATCATTTTCCCGGGCCTATCATGATACCCAACCGGCTGAACTTTAGGTGTAAAAAGACAACTTAAGTTCGTTGAATGACACTGTTAGCCTAGAATTAATATAATGATCATTAGTTCATGTTTTAATGGTGATACAAACAAGTGGGTGATGCAACTCCAGCATGACGTCTATTGGGAAATATTGCCCCATTTATTGGATATTGCTCACCGCAAAATCAAAACAGCTGAAAAACTATTAAATGTAGCTACGGTGCCCGGCACTATACTGAAAAATGAGGATTCCTTCGATCATAGGGTATTACAGCTTACTCATGATGCTATTGCGGCGAGTTTCCGTTTCGAACGCGCCGAACAACTACACCCTCAATTGCCACATTTAAATAAAGAGGATGAACGAACACGAGTGCTAAGACTATGGCGGGAATATTTCATTGCAGAAGTTAACCGGCTTACAGAAATTCCAGCTTTTACTTGTGCCGTAGTCTCTGCGGTTGCTTTTGCCAACACAGACGAAGGTAATTCGGCAGAAGACCGATTATTCGAGATAGCAAAACAGGAATATCCATTCAACGAAAGCCTGCGCTGGGTTCCGCCGGATAACCTCTCGAAATAGTATATGCACAATTTGTCAATGCAGGTCATTATAGAGTTCTGCAACCAGTGCAATTGGGTCTATCAGACCTGGCTGTTCCGTAAAACCCTATTCGACGACAATCCTTATGCCGCCGAGCTGCGAAAGTCGGATGCTGAAGCCGCCCTTAAGCTTCTTCGAACCATTACTCACGAGTATTCTATGCTTCAGATCATGAAGCTACATGACCCAGAAAAGACAGGAGTCCATATTAATCTTAGTATCAACTATATTCTAAATAACGGCCGTTGGCCGGAGCCCCTCTTTTCAAAGTTAAAAAAACAAGTTGCGCGGCTTGACGGCTTTGCATCGCTCTTGCGTCCAGCTAGGCACAAGATTCTTTCCCATACAGATCTTAATACGATCCTAAATCATTCAACTCTTGGCGCCTTCCCCGAGGGTAAAGACCTTCAGTATTTTGAAGACCTAATGGATTTCGCGAATACCGTGCACAAAGAGGTATGTGGGGAACCGTATGCATTTGATGACCTTGTTTCGACTGATGCCGAAGACTTAATCCGAGTAATGATAAAGCATAAAGCATGAACTTCGAGTCTATATTTATCATCGCGCTGCTCATTCTAGCCGCGTATGGAATGCACCGGGAAAAAGTAAAGCGGCTTGAAAGAACTATTGACGCCCTTATCGGCGAAAAGAAGTCGCTAACGGATGAGGTTAATAAATTCAGAATGGCCGTGAGGCGAAAAAGACTCCAGCAAGAGACCGAGAAACTCAAACCATATAGTGATGTGCTAATGGCAAGATTGCGCGATTTGCATCCAACCTATTCATTTATACTTGAAGTTAGAGAAGACGGTGAAAGCCCAGAACCGGACACACTATATCTCAGCATAAAAGACAATACTGGGACTAAAGTGAAATATGACGAGTTCATATCGATCAGAAAACAAGCTTGTGAAATCGCTGAAAGATTTCCTGTCGAGATAGACATTGCCGATGGTGACGCATAAAACAAAACGGCCGACAAGGCGTTCTAGGCTATCGGCGACAAGTCACCTCAGCCTCAACGCTGACGTTCCTCTTTCACGCCAGGTGCGCTTTTAGCGGATGCCGTCGTCAAACTTGGCCCCCATGCAGCGCCGCATGGATGAGGGCGGCGGTTTTGGGGCCGACGTCGGGGGCGGCGGCGATTTCCGCGGGGGTGGCGCGGCGCAGGCGGTCGACCGAGCCGAAATGGGCCAATAGCTTTTCCTTGCGCTTCTGGCCGATGCCTTCGACGTCGTCGAGGATCGATTCCTGGATGCGCTGCGACCGCAGCTTGCGGTGGTAGGTCAGAGCGAAGCGGTGGGCTTCGTCGCGGATCTGCTGGATCACGCGCAGGGCCGGCGAATCGGCCTTGAACCGCAACGGGGCCTGCTCGTTCTCCGGATCGTGGTACAGCTCTTCGAACTGCTTGGCGATGCCCGCCACGCGCTGTTCTTTTAACCCCAGCGCATCCAGTTCCGCCCGCGCGGCGCGCAACTGCGTGATGCCGCCATCCACCAGCACCAGATCCGGCAGCTTTTCTTTCTCATCCAAGGCGCGCGTGAACCGCCGGCGAATCACTTCGGCCATCGAGGCCGGATCGTCCGCGCCGGCCACCGTCTTGATCCGATACGTCCGGTAGCGCGCCGGCGTCGGAATGCCGTCCACCGAAACCACCCGGCTGGCCACGGAATTCGTGCCGGAGATGTTGGAGATGTCGTAGCACTCGATGACTTCGGGCGGGCGCGCGAGCCCGAGTCGTTCTTGCAGCTCGGCGAGGCCTTTCTGCGCCTCTTCCCGCTTCAAATGGAGGCTCTTGCGGCCGCGGGCCTTCTCGCGAATGCCCTTGACCAGCAGCAGATACATGTCGCGCAGGGCGGCGGCCTTTTCGAACTTCATTTCCTTGGCGGCGGCGGCCATTTGCTGGCGCAGGGCTTCGAGGAATTCGCGGCGCTCGCCGTCCAAAAACGCGCAGGCGGTCAGCACCCGCTCGCGGTACTGCTCGGGCGTGACCTTGCCGATGCACGGGGCGGAGCAGAAGCGCACGATGTCGTTCAGGCAGTGCTTGTGGTCGTCCTTCCCGGGCTCGCGCGGCGCGCAGCGGCGCAGGCCGAACTGCTTGTCCATGAACTCCAGCGAGGCCCAGGCGGAGGCCGACGTCGCGTACGGCCCCCAGTAGCGCGCGCCGTCGTCCTTGCGGATGCGCACGGCGTCGAAGCGCGGAAACGGCTCGTTCAGGTTCACGCGCAGGAGCAGGAACCGCTTGTCGTCCTTGAGCGTCACGTTGTAGCGCGGGCGATAGTCCTTGATCAGGCGGCTTTCGGTCAGCAGGGCTTCGGCCTCGGTCTTGAGCGGCACGAAATCCAGGTCGTCGATGCTGCGGATCAGTCCGCGCAGCTTCGGATCGGCCTTGGAAAAGGTGCCGTGGCGGAAATAGGACGACACGCGGCTGCGGAGGCTGGCGGCCTTGCCGACGTAGATGATCTTCCCCTGCCGGTTCCGCATCAGGTAGACGCCCGGCTGGTCCGGCAGCGCCGCCAGCTTCGCCTTCACCTTGTCGGAAAATTGGAGCATGCCGATACGATACCATTCCCCGTTCGTTTCACCACAGAGAACACAGAGGTTCGCGGAGCGGGATTGCTCGATGTTGAAAACCAACCACGGATAGACACGGATGGACACGGATTTACCCGCCATTGCCGTTTAGAGCGGTTTTCAGAATACCGTAGCCATCATACCTCCCCCGACGGGGTCGTCGGGGGCTCCAATAACGTCGAAAGTGCGTCTGTTTGGAGCCGGAACGACCTCGTCCCGGTCGGATGTAGCGGCTATGGAATATATGAATGTGCCCTAGGTCTTCATCCGTGTTTATTCGTGTGCATCCGTGGTTAAAGGGCCCGGGATTTTCCGCCGAAAATGGGCTGGAATATTTCGTGCGCCCCCCAGAGTTGAAAACCAACCACGGATAGACACGGATGGACACGGATTTACCCGCCTTTGCCGTTTAGGTCTCCATCCGGTTTATTCGTGTTTATCCGTGGTTAAAGGGTTCGGGATTTCCTGCCGCAAATGGGCTGAAATATTTACGTGCGCCCCCCAGAGTTGAAAACCAACCACGGATAGACACGGATGGACACGGATTTACCCGCCTTTGCCGTTTAGGTCTCCATCCGTGTTTATTCGTGTCCATCCGTGGTTAAAGGATTCGGGATTTCCTGCCGCAAATGGGCTGGAATATTTCGTGCGCCCCCCCAGAGAGGTTCACCGAGGGGAACCTCTGTGCCCTCTGTGGTGAAAAAGGCTTTTAGAACTCCCCGCGGATTTCGACGCGGTCGACGTAGGGCCGCAGGAGGTCGGCGTAGGCGTGGAGGGTCTCGGCGCGGGTCTCGGGCATGTCGCGGCAGGCGGGATCGGGCAGCTCGCCGCGCGGCACGAAGGCCTGCAGGACGTGCAGCTTGGCCCCCCGCACCCATTCGCCGATGGCGCGCATGGCGGCCGCGTCGTGCCAGGCCTCGATCACCGTGGTGCGGAATTCATAGGCCTTGGCTTGCTCGCTGATCAGGCGGATGGATTCGGTCAGCGCGGCGACGTCGGCGAACCCGGCGCGCGCGGGATAGTCGGCCGGAGCGAATTTGACGTCCATGGCGACGTAGTCCACCTGCGGCAGCAGTTTTTCCAAGATCCGCGGGCGCGAGCCGTTGGTGTCCAGCTTGATGGCGAAGCCCCACTCGCGCAGTTTTTCCACGACCTGGAAAACGCCGGGATTCAGCGTGGGTTCGCCGCCGGTGACGACGGCGCCTTCCACCCAGTTGTCGCGGAACTTGCGGCAGATCTGTTCGACCTCGGTCCACGGCAGGCCGGCGGCGTCCACCCGCCCCATCAGCGCGGCGTTGTGGCAGAAGCCGCAGGTGAAGTTGCAGCCGGTCAGAAAAAACACCGCGGCCAGCTTGCCGGGAAAGTCCACCATCGAGGCGTTCTGGAGCACGCCGTAGACGGGAGACAGGGACATGGCCGGCCCAGCGCTGCTACAGCGCCTTGGCCTGGCGCAGGACGGCTTCGATCATGCGCGGGGTGATGACGCCGCGGCCGACGGACGTATAATCCGTCTGCAGGCCGACCCAGGTATAGAGGGCGCTGGAGCCGCCGGGGGCATCGGCGGAGCCGGGCTGCGGATTCGGCAGGGGCTCCTGCTCGCCGGTGGCGGGGTTGGCCTTGGAGACGTAGAAACCGGGCACGCGCTGCGGATTCAGGCATTCCGCTTCGCAGAATTCGACGAGGCCGTTTTCGGTTTCGAGATCGTGATAGAGCTTCTCGAAATCGGCCCATTCGGCTTCCTGGAGGAGGTCGTCGAGGCGGCCGTTGAGGGTATGGCACTTGTCGCAGCCGGGCTTGCCGAACACGTGGATCTGGTAGGTCTTGGACATGGCTCAGGCCTCCGCGGGCTGGGTTTCGGCGCAAGCGGCAACGGGTGCGGCAACAGCTTCGACCGCGTAGACGCCGCGCTGGCGGGCCGGCAGCTCGCCGTCGCGCTTGCTCTTGTTCCAGTTGTTGATCTTGCTGAAGTAGCCGACGACGCGGGTTTCGCCCTCGACGTGCGCCGAGCCGCACGTGGTGCATTTTTCCTTCAGGCCGCGCATGTTGTGGCCGCAATCGAGGCAGTAGGTGAATTCCGGCGAGAGGGTGACCTGCGCCGACTGCGTGCGGAAGAACGTCTCGCGCATGAGGGTTTCGATGGCCTGCGGCGACGGGCGTTCCTCGCCGATGAAGGCGTGGGTGATGGCGCCGCTTTCGATCAGGCTGTGGAACTGCGCCTGCTTGCGGATGCGCTCGACCAGCGAGACCGGGGCGTCCGCGCACAGGTGCACGCTGTTGGTGTAGTAGGCCACGTCTTCGCTGCCGCCCTTGTAGACCTGCAGCGCCTCGTCGCGGTAATACACCAGATCGGCCTTGGCCAGGCGGCGCGCCGCGCTCTCGGCGGGCGATTCCTCCAGCGTGAGCTTCATCTTGTGCTTCACGGAAAGCTTCTTGCAGCGCAGGAACATGTGGGCCACGATCTTTTCGCCCAGCCGCAGGGCTTCGTCGCTCTCGTGGAATTCCTTCCCCATCAGGAAGCGCACGGCATCGTTCACGCCGATCAGCCCGATGATGTAGGTGGCCTTGTCGAGCTCGACGTAGGGCTTGCCGTCGCAGGCCTCCTTGCCGATCTGCCACAGGGGGAAGCCGGGGCCGCTGATCATTTCGGCGATGCGCGCGCGCTTCTGCTCGTGGGCCTTCACGCACAGGTCCATCATCTTGTCGATTTCGGCGACGAGCCCGTCGAACGTGCGGGCGCCCGCGCGGGCGGCGCGGTACATGCACTGCGGGACGTTGATGGTGACGTTCTGGAAGCCGCAGAAACGCAGGCTTTCGGGATGCCGCAGCATGTAGTTGTCCTGGATCGTCGTGCGCAGGCGGCAGCAGGCGGACAGCGTGACCTCGTCGCGGTCGAAGATGAAATAGACCGAACCGTTGCGGCTGGCCACTTCGCACGCGCGGCGGTAGATCTCCATCTGCTTGGGATCGGTGAACGTCTCGGCGCTGACGTGGAAATCGCACTTCGGGAATTCGAAGACGTGGCCGTTGGCGTCGCCTTCTTCCCACACGCCGAGCAGGGCGCGGGTCAGTTCGCGGGCCTCTTCCTCGAAATCGCCGTAGGTCAGAACGCGTTCGCCGCGGGCGGCGAGATCCTTTTCGATTTCGGCGTCGTAGGCCTGCCCGTGCTTCGGATCGGCCACCTCGCGCAGGACGCAGCGGCGGGAACCGTCGGCTTCCGTCAGGTGCAGTTCCATCATGCGGTTGCCGTTGGCGTCCTTTTCGGCGCGGATCACCTCGTCGAGGCGGGTGACCGTGCCGTCGGCGCGGCGCAGCATGTAGCGGCCGTGCTGTCCGACGGCGGGCACGGTCTTGAGGTAGCCCGGCACGCCGGTGTGGATGTTGAAATCGAGGAAGATCGTCTGGCCGCCGCGGGAGAAAGCGTTCTGGGCGCCGCCGAAGATGAGGCCCTGGGCGACCTGGCGGATTTCCTTGGCGGACTTGCCGCGCAGGTAGGGCGCGAACATGATGTTGATGTAGGCCAGGCCGAGGGCGCCGGCGTAGTTCGCCTGCATGGAGGCCACGAACGTGTTCAGGTGGCCGGTCAGCACGTGGGCGCTCGAGGCGGGCGCGCTGTCGTTGTTGAGGTTGTTCAGGCCGCGCAGGCCGTACTTCTTGACGTATTCGACGGAGTGCGACGAGCAGTAGACGCGGTGCGGATAGCCCAGGTCGTGCAGGTGCAGCGCGCCGGTGTTGTGCGCGTTCTTCAGGTCGGCGGAGAAGATCGTGTCCAGCGCCCACTGCTTGAGCACCAGCTCCGCGATGCCCAGCTGGACGGCTTCGGGGTTGTTGTTGACGATGTTGCTGTTTTCGAGGCTCTTCGCGTACATCAGCCGGTCCACGAACTGGCGCGAGACGCCGTAGACCGACAGGTCGCGCAGCTGGTGGCGGTAGCCGCGCAGCGCGAGCTCGTTGTTGAGCAGCTCGCGGATCAGCGTGCTGTCCACGCTGCCCATGCCGCTGGCGATGATCTGGTTTTCCACCGTCTTGGCGACGTTGAGCGCGACCTCTTCGTTCAGGTCGGTGTGGCGCACGAGCGTGTCGATGAGTTCCTTGCGGTCCCACGGCAGCGTGCTGCCGCGCGCGACGGATTCGACCAGCAGCATGCTGGCGTCGGTGAGGTCCACGGGCTTGTTGCCGGCGTGCTTGTGCTGGTTGCGCACGCGGATGCGCTCGCGGGCCAGCTGGCGGTGCTTGCGGAAGCGCTTGTAGGCGGCGACGATCGGCGCGTAGCCCTGCTCGGCCAGCACGATCTCGATCAGGTCCTGCATGTCCTCGATGTGCGGGATGCGGCGGCCGTGCTCGTCGGCCGACACGTGGTATTCGCTGCGCGGATCGGACAGCTGCTGGATCACGAGGGCGGCCATCTGCTCGGGCATCGTCTCGCCGACCTCGACGTGGTCGCGGCGGCGCACTTCGTCGGCCGCGCGGGAGATGGCCACCACGATCTTGTCGCGGCTGAACGGCACCACCATGCCGTCGCGCTTGCGGAACCCGTCGAAAACCGTCGCTTCTGCCTTGTTCATTCCGCCGTTTCTCCTTTTTTCCGGGCTCCAGAAAATCGCAACGGTACCAGGCAACCCGCAGTTGCCTCGCACCGTTTGAAGGCATCTAACGCCAATGGCCGATTCCCCACAACGGGCAATCCGAAAAAAATGAAAAAAAAGCCAAATACCACAACCAAACGTGGTTGTTAATCGTCAAGACAACAACGAAAAGTGGTTTTTGGGCCGCAATCTGTTTTTCGGCAACAGGTTAGGTTTGCGCGGCCAGAGGCTGTTGGCGTTTCGTCCGGGCCGGCCCGTTTTCGGCCGAAAAACGGCGGGAAACAGGCGGGATCCGGCGGCGGCGGCGGGCATCGCAGGCGCTTCCTTGCGGCCGCTGCGTTCTTGGCGAGAACGATCCGGACGGATCCGGGGGGAATCGGACGGGAACTTTCCCGAGGATCCCTATTTCCCCGCCTGGATCTCTTCCCACAGCTTCGCGTACTTCGCGTTGGCGGGGCCGAGATCGGCGATCATTTCGAGCCGTTCGACGACTTCCGGCGGCGGAAACAGGATCGGGTTGGTCCGGATTTCCGCCGAGAGATACTGGTAGCTGACCTCGTTCGGGCACAGGTAGCAGATGTATTCGGTCATTTCCGCGGCCACGCGCGGATCGAGGATGAAATCGATGAATTTGTGGGCGAGCAGGATTTCCCGGGCGTCGGCCGGAATCGCCATGTCGTCGAAGCTCAGCGCAGAACCTTCCTCCGGCACGGCGATGCGCACGTCCTCGTTTTCGGCCTGGGCCAGCATCAGATCGCCGCTGTAGCCGTGCGCCAGCCGGATGGCGCCGGCGGCCAGTTCGTCCTTGTAGCCTTCGTTTTCGAACCCGGCCGCGTTCCGTTTCCAGCGCAGGACGACCTCCTTGGCCGCGGCCAGTTCCTGGTCGTTGGTGGAGTTGAGGCTGTAGCCGAGGCTTTTCAGCGCGGCGCCGATGGTTTCGCGGACGTCGGCCAGCAGCGTCATGCTCCCGCGCAGGTCGGGGCGGTCGAACACCTTCCAGCTGGGCTGGAAGTCCGGCACCTCCTGCGCGAGATAACCCAGGCTGGTGACGGTGACGGCATAGGGCACGCTGAACCGCATCCGCGGATCGAACCCCTGTTCCAGATAGCTGGGATCGACGTTCCGCCGGTTGGGAATCCAGTCGTGGTTGAGCGGCAGCAGCATGCCCTGCTTGCGGAGGATCTTGACCATGTAGCTGCTGGGGAACAGCAGGTCGAACGGCTCGCGGTCGCGGGCGACCAGACTGTCGTACAGCGCCTCGTTGGAATCGTAGGTTTCCACGACGATCCGGCAGCCGTTCTCCTGCTCGAAGCGCTCGAGCAGCTCCGGCTTGAGGTAGTCCGACCACGTGAAGATGCGCAAGACGGGCCGCTTGTCCGCGCAACCGCAAACCAACGCCAACGTCAGGGCGCATGCCAACCAAGATCCGATTCGACCGCTCTTCATGCCAAGTTCCTCGCCCGTCCGCACACGTGACGGCGACTGTTAATATCACGTTACCCCCGGAAACGCAATTTTCGTCCGCCGAAAAAGCGCGGCCTCCGCCGCGGGGTTATTCCCCGGCCTTGATCTCGTCCCAGAGCTTCGTGTACTTGACGTTCTGGTCGCCGAGATCGCCGATCATCTCCAGCTTCGCCACCACCTCCGGCGGCGGGAACAGGATCGGATCGGACCGGATTTCCTCGGACAGCAACTCGTAGCTGGCGGCGTTCGGGCAGAGGAAATAGATGTATTCCGTCAGTTCCGCGGCCACCTGCGGATCGAGCACGAAATCGATGAACTTGTGCGCGAGGTCCACCTGCTTGGCGGTGGC
Source organism: Verrucomicrobia bacterium UBA2281 (assembly GCA_002347655.1). GTDB lineage: Bacteria > Verrucomicrobiota > Kiritimatiellia > CAIQIC01 > Lenti-01 > Lenti-01. The sequence continues at coordinate 32,438 of DDWR01000022.1, forward strand.
CGGGATCGCCATGTCGTCGAAGCTCAGCGCCGAGCCCTCCTCCGGCACCGCGATCCGGATGTCGTCGTTTTCGCTCTGCACGAGCATCAGGTCGCCGCTGTAGCCGTGGGTCAGCAGGAATTCGCCGGAGGCGAGGCCGGTCTTGTACTGCTCGTTCTCGAACTTCGCGACGTTCTTCTTCCAGCGCAGGACGACCTCTTTGGCTTCGGCCAGTTCCCGATCGTCGAGGGTGTTCAGGCTGTAGCCCAGGGACTTCAGCGCCGCGCCGATCGTTTCGCGGTGGTCGTTCAGCAGCGTCGTGCGTCCCTTGAGGTCCGCGCGGTCGAGCATGGCCCAGGAGGGCTTGAAATCGTCCACCTTGCTGCCGAGAACCCCCAGGCACGTGATCGTGACCGTGTAGGGCACGCTGTAGGCCATGTCCCGGTCGAACGCCATCGCCAGGTAGGCCGGATCGACGTTCTTCCGGTTGGGCAGGAGCGCGGGGTCCAGCTCCCGCAGCATGCCCTGGTCGTGCATGATCTTGACCATGTAGCTGCTGGGAAACAGCAGGTCGTAGCCCGTCGCGCCCGCTTTCAGCTTGGCGTACATCTCTTCGTTGGAGGCGAACGTGTCGATCACGACCCGGCAGCCGTTTTCCCGCTCGAAGCGCTGGACCAGCTCCGGTTTGACGTAGTCCGACCACGTGTAGACGTGCAGCGTCGGCTTCTTCTCCGCGCACCCGCACCAGACGGCCAGACCGACCGCGCCCATGGCCAAGCTCCACGTCGTTTTTTTCATTTTCGCTCTCCTCTCTCGGCCGCCACCGGCAACCGTCCTGGATTGTGCCCGCCGAATGCGAAAACGGCAACCCCATTCGACCCCGCACGGGCCTGTCCCGATTGACCCAGACCCCCACGGGCTTGTCCCGTGGGTGAATCAGGTTCGTTCCGGCCGGCGAAGCAACCCCCCACCTGCTTCACCCACGACACGAGGTCGCGGGGGTCGCGACACCGGCCGCCATCCGTGTCCTCTTTCCCCTTGCCCGGCGCGCGCGGAGGCCGTACGGTGGCAACGTCGTGAACGCGCTAGAACAACGTCCGCCGGCCGCCGCGGCGGAACCGCCGGCCCTCGCCCTCGCCGGATTGACGCTCGCGTTCGGCGCGCGCACGGTGCTGCGGGACTTTTCGCTGCGGGTGGCCCCGCGCGAAAAAGTCGTGCTGGCGGGGCCCTCGGGCAGCGGCAAATCCAGCGTGCTCGCCTGCCTGCTGGGGTTCCTGGAGCCGGCCGCGGGCCGGATCGAAATCGGCGGCGAGCCGCTGACACCCCGCTCCGCGTGGCGCCTGCGCCGCCAGCTGGCGCTCGTCCAGCAGGAACCCGATCTCGGCGAACTCGGCGTGGAGGAATGGCTGCGGGAGCCGCTGGCGTTCCGCGCCAACGAAGCGCTGCAGGGGAATTTCGCGCGCGTGCCGGAATGGCTGGCGCGGCTGCGGCTGTCCCCGGCCATCCTCCGGCAGAAAGGGTCCGAGCTGTCCGGCGGCGAAAAGCAGCGGCTCGCGTTCGTCTCCGCGCTGCTGCTCGACCGGCCGATCCTGCTGCTGGACGAGCCGACGTCCGCGCTCGATCCCGATTCGCGCCAAGCCGTCTACGACTGCCTGGCCGGCTTGGAACGGCAGACCTTGCTGATGGTGTCGCACGACGCGGGCCCGGGGCTGCATTTCGCCGACCGCACGGTGCGGCTGCCCGGAGAGGAGGCCGCCCGTGGCGCATGACATCGGCTATGCCGGCCTCGCGGCGTGCTATCTCCTGCTGCTGCTGCCGCTGGGCGCGATGCTGTGGCTGAAGATCCCCCTGATCGGCCAAACGGCGGTTTCGGTCGCGCGCATGACCGTGCAGCTGCTGCTGGTCGGGTTCTACTTGCAGTTCCTGTTCGAGCTGGACGATTGGCGGCTGACGACCCTCTGGCTGGTCGTCATGATCGGCGTGGCCGACGTCTCGATCCTGCGCGGCACCCATCTGTGCGTGCGGTGTTTCGCCGCGCCGCTGTTCTTCTCGCTGGCCGTCGGCACCGCCCTGCCGCTGTTCTTCTTCGTGGCCCTGCTGCTGCGCCTGCCGCACTGGATGGACCCGCAATACGTCGTGCCCATCGCCGGCATGATCCTCGGCAACTGCCTGCGCGCCGACATCGTCGGCATCCGCACGTTCTACGACGCCATCCGCAAATCCAACCGCGCCTATCTGCGCCGGCTGGCCTGCGGCGCCAGCCGCGCCGAAGCCGTCCGGCCCTATCTCCGCGACGCCTGCAGCGCCGCGCTCGCGCCCACGGTCGCCAGCATGGCGACCATCGGCCTGGTGTCGCTGCCCGGCATGATGACCGGCGTCATCCTCGGCGGCTCCGATCCGGCCACCGCCATCCGCTACCAGATCGCCATCATGATCGCCATCTTCTGCGGCACGGCCGTCACCGTCGTCGCCGCCATTCTCCTGACCTTGCGCTCCGCCTTCATGTCCGCCGGCACCCTCGATCCGGCCATTTTCCGGTAAGACCCCCACGGGCTTGCTCTGCTTGTTCCCAGACCCCCGCGGGCTTGCTTGCCGGACGAAGCCTTGGCGAAGTCTGGCCCCGTGGGTGAATCAGGTCCGTTCCAGCCCGCGGCGCCACAAGCCCCACCTTCTTCACCCACGACACAAGGTCGTGGGGGTCGCGACCACAGCCGACAGCCCCCTCCTCTTTCCCCTTGCCCGGCGCGGGCCGAAGACCTAGCCTGTTCCACCATGACAGCGCCCACTTCCCTGACCATCCTCGGCGCCGGCCCCGCCGGTTATCCCGCCGCCTTTCTCGCCGCCGATCTCGGAGTGTCCGTCACGCTGATCGATGCCGCCCCTGCCCTCGGCGGCACCTGCCTGCACCGCGGCTGCATCCCGTCGAAGTCCCTCCTTCACGCCGCGCGCCTGTTGTCCGACGCCCGCGAAGCCGCGGCCATCGGCCTCGATTTCGCGCCGCCCGCGATCCAGCTCGAAAAATTGCGCGCGTGGAAGGAATCCGTGACCGACCGCCTCGCCCAAGGCCTGGCCCAGCTCGCCAAGGCGCGCGGCGTCCGCGTCGTCCAGGCGCGCGCCGCCTTCGCGTCGCCGACGCAGTTGCGCCTGGCCGCGCCCGACGGCACCGCCGCGGCGCACGATTTCGAAACGCTGCTGCTGGCCACCGGCTCCGTTCCGGCCATGCCCGCCGGCTTTCCCGCCGGACATCCGCACCTGTGGGATTCCACCGCGGCGCTTGCCTTGGCCGAGATTCCCGAAACCCTCCTCGTCGTAGGCGGCGGCTACATCGGCCTCGAACTCGGTTCGGTCTATGCCGCGCTCGGCGCGCGCGTCACCGTCGTCGAAATGACCGGCGGCCTGCTGCCCGGCGCCGACCGCGACCTGATCGTGCCCCTCGCCAAGCGCCTGCGCGGAATTTTCCAGGACATCCATCTGAACACCCGCGTCGCCGGCGTCGCCGACGATCCCGCCGGCCTCCGCGTGACCCTCGAAAACGCCAAGGCCGGCGAAAAACGGGAGGAAACGTTTGCCAAAGTCCTCGTCGCCGTCGGTCGCCGGCCGTACGTCGACGGACTCGAACTGGAAAAAGCCGGAATTTCCCTGACTGAGCGCGGGTTTGTTTCCGTCGACGAAACCGGTCGCACGGCGAATCCACGCGTGTTCGCCGCGGGCGACGTCGCGGGCAATCCGATGCTGGCCCACAAGGCCACGCACGAGGCCCGCACGCTCGTCGCGCGCCTCGCCGGCCGCGCGGGGCACGCTCCCGCGCCCGTCCCATCCGTGGTTTTCACCGATCCCGAAATCGCGTGGGTGGGCCTCACCGAAACGCAAGCCAAGGAGCAGGGACTCGAAATCAAGGTCTCGAAATTCCCCTGGGCCGCCAGCGGCCGCGCGCTCACGCTCGACCGCGCCGACGGCGTCACGAAAATCCTGGCCGATCCGGACACCGGGAAACTGCTGGGCGTCGCCATCGCCGGCCCCGGCGCAGGCGATCTGATTTCCGAGGCGTCCCTCGCGCTGGCCTCCGGCGCTTCCGTCGCCGACCTCGCGCGCACCATCCATCCCCACCCCACCCTGTCCGAAACCCTCGGCGAAGCCGCCGAACTCCACGCAGGCCTCTGCGCCCACCTCTACCGCCCGGCCAAGCCCCCGCGGACCTAGCCGCTACCGCGCGAACCGCGCGAGGCTTTCCAGATAATCCGCCGGCGTACCGAAATCGAAGCGCTCGGCGGCGGTCATTTCCAGCGCGAGATAACCCTCGCGTTCGCGCTGCAGCTCCTGCGCGCGCGTGAGCTGGAACTCGCCACCGTCGCGCACGTCGTCGCGGATCATCCGTTCCAGCACGTCGTAGATCGACGGCGCCAGCAGGTGCATGCCGAACCAGCCGAGGAATTCGTCCGCGCCCAGCCCGTCCACGCGCAATTCGCGCCGGGCCAGCTCGGGATCGGGCTTCTCCACGATGCGGTCCACGTCGATCAGCCGCGGAAAATCTTTCCGCCGCGCGCCGGCGATGGTGCCGTAGCCCTTGAGTTCCGCCGGCTCGATCCGGTTGACCGCGGACACCGAGCGTCCGCCACTGCGCCCGGCCATTTCCGCCAATTCGCGGTACGGCGAAACCGGCGCGCCGCGGAACAGATGGTCGCCCAGGCACAGCAACACCGGTTCGCCGCCGGCGAAGGCGCGGCTCTGGAACACCGCGTGGCCGTAGCCTTCCTGCTCGCGCTGGAACGCAAAATGCAGCCGGTCGTTGAATTCCCGCATGCGCCGCGCCTCTTCGGCCAGCGCCGGGGTTTTCTCCAGCCGCCGCAACAAATCGGGCCCCGGACCCGCGAAATAGGCGCGGATCGCCTCTTCGTCGCCCGGCTGCGCGACGATGCAGATATCCTCGATGCCGGCCGCAACGAGCTCCCTCACGTGGAAGTGGAGCATGGCGCGCGCGACGCCGTCCGGCCCCACCACCGGCATCAGTTCCTTCTTCACCGCCTGCGACGCCGGAAACAGCCGCGTGCCGAGACCCGCGACCGGAATCACCGCTTTTTTCGCCGCTACGCCATTCGCAGACATGTCCACCCTCCTGCCAGCGGCTCGTAGCGCCGCGCGCCGAACTCGAACGCCCCCGGCGACGTGCCCCCGTAGATTTCGGGCGCGACGCCGAACCGCCGCGCGTGTCCCCGCGCGATCGCCGGCACGAGTTTTTCCAAGGCCTCGAGCCGTCCGAACACCGCCACGGTGCCGCCGGCGCCGCCGCCGGTGATCTTGGCGCCGTAGAGGCCTTGTTTCGCGCCGCGCCGCCGCACCGCCGCCACCAGCGCATCCACTTCCGGCACCGACAGGCGACATTCGTCGCGATAGCTCGCGTGCGCGCCGTACATCTCGCGTCCGGCCGCGGCGCAACCCGCTTCGCCGCCTCGGCGCAGCGCGGCGATGAACCGCAGCACGCGCTCGTTTTCCCGCACGGCATGGCGCGTCGGGCCGCGGACGCGATAGACCGTTCCCGGCCGGATCGTCGTGGCCGCGTCGCCGTGCGTTCCGTACCGCTTGAGGAATTCCGATCCCTTCAGCGCTTCCGGCAGATGCCGGCTCCGCGCGGCGAATTCCTTGTCCGAAATTTCCGTCAGGTGCCGCGCCGCGGGCAGTCCCTCCCGCGCGCGCAGGGCGTTGAGAATCCGCTTGCCCATGAAGGCGCCGATGCGCACGTCGCCGTAGGGCGCCGCCGCCACCGAGTGGCGCACCATGGAATTGATGCCGACGAATCCCGTGCCCTTGGGTATCGCCACCGCGTCCACGACCGCGCCCGGCCGGCACAGGATGTGCACGAGCTGGCCGCGCCGGCCGCTGGCGATCGCGATCTGGTCCATGATGCCGCACGGCGCGCCCACCACGCGGTTTTCCGCGATCTGACCGAGCCGCGCGATTCGCGCCGGTTCCAAGCCCAGATCCAGGCACGCATCGAAGGCGCACAACGTGCCGATTTCCACCGCCGCCGAACTCGCGACGCCGGCATTCATCGGCACCGCGCTCAACATCCACACGTCGAACCCGCCCCGCAGGCGCAGCTGCTCCTCCTTGAGCAGCGCGAACAGGCTGCCGGCGGCATAGGCCGCCCACGACGCCAGGTGGTTTTCGCGGAACAGCGCCCGTACCTCGCCGTAGGAGACGGGTTTTCCGCGGGATTCCAGCCAACCGAGAGGAAAGCGGGTCTCCACCGGCAAGCGGCGCGGCGCCAACGAAACGCTGCGGATCCGCACCACGCGATCTGGCCGCGGTTGCACCGCGACGAGCACGCCAGCCCCGAGCGTTCCTTCGCAAACGTTTGCCCCGGAGTAGTCGGCGATGCCCCCCATCACGTCCAGCCGCGCCGGGACCCGCGCCGCCCAGATCGGCCGTTGGGCGAAGAAATCGGCCAGCCCCTCCGGATCCCCCGCCCCAAGCCGCAGCCGGCGTTCGAATTCCGCAACCTCAACGAGAGCAGAGGGATGTGGCTTCGATTTCAGCGCTTTTCGGGGCTTTTTCATGCCATTTCCGAGGATTTCGAGGCTTCAGAATGGCTGTGCGGGGCCGAATTGGAAAGAAAAATCGCCTAGTAAATCGTTTTTCTCTTCCATTTTTGTCGCCCCGGGCCTACATTCATTCCCCTTTGACTGGAGCACCCATGAAATCCGCTTTGAAGAAAGTCATCGCCCGTCTCGAAGAACGCCGCGCGCAACCGTCGCCGGCGGTCCGCATGCCCGGGCTATGGCTCAACCCCGACGGCCCCGTCGCCGCCCAATCCGTCGTCCCCGAGGAATTTTTCCTCAACAGCCTGCGCGGCATCCTCGCGGCGCCCCGCCGCAAGCGGGTCACCGACGGCGACGTGCCCGGCGACTGGGGCAAGAACGCCATCGCCTACAACCTTCTCGTCCGCTACGGCGCGGCCTTCGACCACGACGGCGACGGAAATATCTCCTGCGAGCCGCTGGCTTCCGGCTGGCGCGAAACCGGCACGTTCCTCAAGGCCACCGCGATGCTGCCGTACGTCCGCTCGCTCGGTTGCACCGTGATCCATTTGCTGCCCATCACCTCCATCGGCCAGGACGGCAACAAGGGCGACATGGGCAGCGCCTTCGCGATCCGCGATCCCTACGCGCTCGACGATCATCTCGCCGAGCCCGCGCTGGGCCTCGACGTGGAAACCGAATTCGCCGCCTTCGTCGAAGCCGCGCACCATCTCGGCATCCGCATCGTCGTCGAATTCGTCTTCCGCACCGCCGCGAAAGATTCGGTCTGGGCCAAGGAACACCCCGAGTGGTTCTACTGGATCCGCGCCGACATCCCCGACCGCAAGGCCGGCGAAACGTCGGAAGAAAGCTATGGCGTGCCGCTTTTCCCGCCCGACGAACTCCGCGAGGTCTACGACGCCGTCGGCCAAGGCCGCTTCCACGAGCTGCCGCCGCCGCACGCGGTGCACCGCGACATGTTCACCGCGCCGCCCGCGCCGGACACCCTCCGCCTGGAAAACGGCGCCTGGCGCGGCACGTCCGCCGATGCCCGCACCGGCCGCCCCGTGGCCGTGCGCATCCCCGGCGCCTTTTGCGACTGGACGCCGGACTCGACGCAGCCGCCGTGGACGGACGTGACCTACCTGCGGCTCTACGACCACCCCGATTTCAACTACATCGCCTACAACACGGTCCGGATGTACGCCGCGCAACTGGCGCATCCGGAAAACGCCGTGCGCCCGCTGTGGGACAAGATCATCGAAATCATCCCGCACTACCAGACGACCTTCGGCATCGACGGCGTGATGATCGACATGGGCCATTCCCTGCCGGTGCCCCTCAAGCAGCAGCTCGTGGCGCGCGCGCGCCAGGTGGATCCCGACTTCGCGCTCTGGGCGGAAGAATTCAACGTCACGCCCCGCGCCCGCGAAGAAGGCTACAACGTCTGCCTCGGGCCGTTCTTGCAGACCGTGCGCAACGACGAGAATCTGCGCGGCTGGCTGCGCTGGATCCACGGGGCGGGACTGCCGGTGCCGTTCATGGCCACGGCCGAAAACCACAACACCCCGCGCGCGGTGCATTGGCCCGGCGGGCGGGCCTACGCCTTGCACGCGCAAGCCATCGGCGCGTTCTTGCCCGGCGTGCCCTATCTGCACAACGGCATCGAGCTGGCCGAGCCCGCGCCGGTCAACACCGGCTTCGACTTCACCGACGAAGAAACGGCGGCGCTGCCGGCCGCCCTCCTGCCGCTCTTCAGCGCGGCCGCGATGGACTGGACGCGCGCGCAAACGCTGGTGGCCGAGCTGCGCCGCGTGCACGCCCTGCGCGACAAGCACCGCGAGCTTTTCAGCGATCCGTCTCCCGGCACGATCATCCCGCTGGAAACGGCCAACCGCGCCATCTTCGGCTACCTGCGCCAAAAACCCGGCTACAAAAAGGCCTTCGCCGTCCTCGGCAACGGCGACATGCACCATGAGCAGCCGCTGATGTTGCCGCACCCGTCCGCCAAACGGGATCTGCTGACCGGCGAACCGCTGCCGGCCGTCCTGCGCCCCGGCCAGGTCGTCGTCTACGCCATCTGAACGAAATAGGGGTCAGACCGTAAATATTCACTTGTATGAGTATAGTGAATAATTACGGTCTGACCCCGATTCCTACGGTCTGACCCCGATTCCTAATCCTCCGCCAGCCAGAGCAGTTCGTAGGGCGCGAGTTCGACGATGCCGGCGGTGGATACGGAACGCCCCGTGAAGACGTCCCGGAAGTAGTGCGCGAGCCCTTGCGCGCGCCAGCCGCGCAGATCGACGACCTGGTCCCGTTCCGTAAAATTGGCCAGCACCGCGAGCCGGTCGCTGGCGTGTTCCCGGAGAAAGGCGAGCACGTGGCCGTTTTCGGCCGGCAACAGGCGCAGGGCAGTGCCTTGCAGCGCGGGCTGCCGCTTGCGCTCGGCGAACAGTTCGCGCAACCCTTCGAAATGCCGGTGGCGGAGCGTGCCCGCTTGTTCGACCTCGTCCGCGTACAGCTTCCAATCCGCTTTGGGGCGGTGGATCCAGCGGCTGTCGCCGGCCTTGTCCGGATCGGCGAGATAGGAATAATCGTTGAGGACCGCCCATTCCTCGCCGAGAAAGATCAGCGGAATGCCGCCGACGCTGCACAGCACGCCGTAGAGCACGCGGAGCCGGCGCAGGGCCATTTCGGCGAGGCCGGGGTCGTTCTTCTGCAGCGCCTGCTCCAGCCCCGCCAGCGAGGCCGCCGCGCCGGAGATGCGCATGTCGCCGGTGTCCTCGTTGTGCTGGAAGGGCACGCCGGCGGCGAAGGAGCCTTCGAACCGGCCGGTATAGAACCGATTCAGGAAATCCCGATGGTCGGCGGGGCGGATGCCGACCGTTTCCGCGTCGGCGTTGGCGAACGCCCAGCCGACGTCGTCGTGGCAGCGCAGATAGTTGACCCAGCCCGTGCCGGGCGGCAGATTCTGCCGATGGCCGAGGGACTGCTTCAGCAACCGGGTCTCGCGGGTGGCCGCGCTTTCCCACAGCAGCGCCATCAGCGCGGGGTTGTAGGAGAGCGGACATTCGCCGGGACCGATATAGCGCACGACTTCGTCGGGATGCACGATGGCCTCGGACTTGAAGACCAACCCCGGCGCGGCGATGCGGCACAAGGCGTTGAAGGCCTGGATGAGCAGGTGCGCTTCGGGCAGGTTTTCGCAGCTCGTGCCCAGCTGCTTCCAGATGAACGCCACCGCGTCCAGCCGCAGGATTTCCACGCCCGTGTTGGCCAGGAAGAGCATTTCGGCGGCCATCGCGCGGAACACTTCGGGGTTGGCGTATTTCAGATCCCACTGGAAGCTGTTGAACGTGGTCCAGACCCAGCGCTGCATCCCGGCGTGCCAGGTGAAGTTGCCGCGCCGCACCGTCGGGAAGATTTCCCGCAAGGTGCGCTCGTACTGGTCGGGGATCGTGCGGTCCTCGTAGAGGTGGTAGTAATCCATGTGTTCCCGGTCGCCCTCCTGCGCCCGCAACGCCCAGACGTGGTCCTCGGAAGTGTGGTTGAACACGAAATCCAGCACGAGCGAGATTCCCGCGCGGCGCAGGTCGGCCGCCAGCGCCCGCAGATCGTCGCTCGTGCCGAGGCGCGGATCGACGCTCCGATAGTCGCTGATGGCGTAGCCGCCGTCGTTGTTGCCGGGCCGCACCGCGAACAGCGGCATCAGATGCAGATAGGTCAGGCCGAGTTTCCGGAAATACGGAATCCGCTCGCGGAGCTTGGCGAGGTCGCCGGCGAACCGGTCCACGTAGAGCGAGCCGCCGACCATTCGCTCGGACAGATGCCAGCCCGGATCGTTTTCGCGGCGCAGATCGAGTTCGTAGAGATCGTCGGGGCGTTCGAGCCAGCAGTCGATCGCCGTGAGCGTGATGCTGGCGAGATAGTAGAAGAAATCGTAGTGGTGGCCATACAACCGGTGCAGCAGCCCGAAGAAGCGCGGCCAATGCGCGGCCAGCCGCGCATCGACCGTTTCGATCCATTGCTCGACGCCGAAGCGCGAACTGCACGATTCCCGGATCCGCCGGAGGATCAGCGGACGGATGCGCCGGAGCGAGCGCGCGGCTTCGTAGGCGACGTCGAACTCAGGCATCGGGCGGCGCGTCCTTGCCGTTTTCGGGAGCCTTGCCGTTCTCTGCCGTTTTTTCCGTGTCCGGCGCCCGCTCGTTCGGGATCACGATCCGGTCCAGGAAGTTGTAGAAGCGGATGCCCTCGAGGATGCCGGCCGCGTGGTGCCCCTGGGCGAAATAGACCCGCGGCAGCTTCCGCAGCTTTTCGAGCTCGGGGCAATAGTTGCCCACCACCACGCCCAGCGCGTTGACCGACAGCATCCCCTCGTCGTTGCCGGAATCCCCCGCCACCAGGATATGTTCGAGCGGGAAATTCCACTTGTAGGCGACGTGGCGCACGCTCACGCCGCTGCCGGCGCGCGTCGGGATCACGTCCAGGAACATCCCGTGCGACAGCACCGTCTTGACCCGCAGGCCGTTCTCGCGCAGGATCCGCTTGATGCGGTTCAGGTTGGGCGCCTTCGCCGGATCGAGCTGGTAGCTGACCTTGTAGGCCGATTGCTCGTGGTCCGCCTGCCGGAAAAAACCGTCGATCCCGTCGAGCACCTCGCGCACCCGTTCCGGTTCCCACTGGAAATCGATGTGCTTCTGCCAGCTCTTGTCCATCGTGTAGTTCTTGCCGTAGTAGATTTCCGTCCCCACCGACGTGATCAGCACCTCGGGCGGGGGCACGTCCAGCTCCCGGATCATCCGCACGACTTCCTCGAAGCGGCGGCCGGTCGCGATGCCGAACCCGACGTTGAGGGGGGCCTCGGCGATGATCCGGAAGAATTCGTGCATCGCGCCGTCGTCGCCCGTCAGCGTGTTGTCGATGTCCGTCAGGATCAGGCGGTCGAGTTGCGGCATCTGGCGCGTCTGGCGGCCGCGGATGACCGGCACCGGGGCGGCGGACTCGGCGAGGACCTCGCGCACGTCCCGCAGGTAGCGCTGCACGTGGCGCGCCCACGAGTAGTGCGCGTGCACGTTTTCGATGCCGGCCTTGGAGAATTCGTCCCACGCCCCCGGCTCCGTCAGCACGTGCAGGATGGCCTTGCGGATCGCTTCCGGATCGAGCGGATCGACCAGCAGGCCGTTGTGGCAGTTGGCGACGATGTCGCTCGGTCCGCCGTCGTGGGTGGCCACGATCGGCACGCCGCTGGCGGCCGCCTCCAGCAGCGTCAGCCCGAACGGCTCGGTGAGCGCGGGATTGACGAAGACGCCCCGCGTGCGGGCAATGCGGCGGTAGAACGCGGGCACGTCCTCCACTTGGTGGTGCTTGGGATACGCCGCTTTTCCATAGAGGTCGTAGACGTCGATCAAGGCCAGCACGTTGGTCAGCACCGCGCGTTGTCCGGACGGCATGGCCCGGACGTCGTCGCGCGACCCCATCACCAGCACCAGGTTGGCCGCGCGCTGCATCGGCGGAGACTCGCCATAGACCTTCACCAGCATCTCCAGGTTCTTGCGCTCGTCCGGCCGGGCCATCGCCACGATCATCGGCTTGTCCGGCTCGCGCAGGAAGCCGCAGACGTCCGCTTCCATTTTCGACGCCGGCTCGTCTTCTCCAGGGGGATGGAACAAACTCAAATCCACGCCGGGCGGAATGACCTCCATCCGCTCGGGAATGTAGTTTTCGTAGGGTTCGTACTGTTCTTTCACCTCCTGGCGCGTGCTGGTGCAGATGAGCGAACAGGTCTCGAGCGCGAACTCCTCGGCCTCGATGCGGGCCGCCATGTTGTAGCGCGACTCGATCTTCTCGCGGCTGAGCCCGGCGTCCAGCAGGCGCTGGCGCTTCACGCGCCCCAGCGAATGCCCGGTGAAGACGAACGGCACGCCCAGCAGGCGGGCCAGTTGCCCGCCGCCGTAGCCGGCGTCGGCGTAATGGCCGTGGATCACGTCCGGCACGCGGCCGGTCTTCCGGAAGTAGTTCAGGCACTGGTCCACGAACACCTCGACGTACGGCCACAACCGCGTCTTGCCCAGATAGCGCCGGGGCCCGAAGGGAATCCGGATGATCCAGGCCTTCTCCGCAATGGGCTCCTCCAGCCGCGCGTAGTCGTCGGAAACGCGATCGTCCACCACCTGGCGGGTGATCAGATCCACCCGCTCCACGCCCGGATCGGCCGCCAGCGCGCGGGCCAGTTCCAGCACGTAGCGCGTCTGGCCGCCCGTGTCCTCGTCCCGCCCCAGTTCCAGGTTTTCCCCGCGGATCAGCCCGTGCAGGCTGAGCAACGCGATTTTCAGTTTTTTGTCTTCACTCATGGCGGTAGAACTCCTTTTCTTCGGTGACGGCCCCGTGCAATCCGCAAATTTTCGAGGCGAACCGGCCGGCGGCCGCCGCGATGTCCGGCGCGGACCGGCCGCGCAAGATGCCGTCGATGGCGACGGCCGAGATCGAATCCCCCGCGCCCACGGTATCCGCCAAACGCGCCAGCGGCGGCGCCGGGGAACAAACCGCATGGCCGTACTCCCCATGGATGCGCAGCCCCTCCGCTCCGGCCGTCAACAGCACGTTGCGGACGCCGTAGGCCGCGCGCAGGCGGTCCAGATGCGCTTCGCATCCCGCGAACGATACGGTTTTCTCGCCCAGCACGGTCTTCAGCTCATCCAAGTTCAGCTTCAGCCAATCCGCGCCTTGCATCCAGGTCCGCAACAAATCCGGCGAATCGTACGGCGGACGCAGATTGACGTCGAAAAAGCGAATCGCGCCCGCCGAGCGCTCCCGGATCGCCGCGAACGTCTTCCGGCTGGTTTCGCCGCGCAGCGCCAGCAGGCCGTGGCACAGGACGCGCGCGGCTCCGAAGCCTTCGTCGCGGATGAAGTCCCAGGCGCGCGGCCGGCAGATGTCGTAGCGCGGCTCGCCGGCGCGGAAGTCGACGCGGACCTCGCCGGTCGCCTGCGCCGGATCGGTCTGCAACCCATCCCGCCGCAAGCCCCACGCCGCCATTTGATCGCGGATGCGCCGGCCGTCCGCGTCGGCCCCCACGGCGCCGACCAGCAGCGGATCCTGCCCGAAGCCTTTCAAACCCCACGCCACGTTGAACGGCGCGCCGCCCAGCACTCGCCGCCCGTCCGGAAAGGCATCGACCAGCACCTCGCCGAACACCAGCACCGGAACGGTTCGCGCGGCGTCGATCAAAACTGCATTTTCCGCTCGTTTCATCCGATTGGTTTCCAGTATAGGTTTTTTGTGAGTTTTTTCAACCCTAATCCCCGGATCCCGCCGCGCGTGCTGGCCACCGACCTCGACGGCACGTTCATTCCGCTGCCCGACCGCGCGGACAACCAGACCGCGCTGGAAACGTTCCGGCAGGCGCGCGCGCAAAACCGCCTCGGCCTCGTTTTCGCCACCGGCCGGCATTTCGAATCCGTGCTCGCGGCGCTGCGCCAACACGCGCTGCCCGAGCCCGACTGGATCGTCTGCGACGTCGGCACGTCCATCTATCGCCGCGCCGGCGCGGGCTTCGAATCCTACGCCCCGTTCGAAACCCTGCTGGCCGCTCAAACCCGCGGCGCGGACCGCGCCGCCGTCGAGGCCCTCCTGGGCGACGTCGACGGATTGACGCTCCAAGCTCCCGAGCATCAACAGCGCTTCAAGATCAGCTACGATTCCACCGCCAACGCCGCCGAACGGCTCGCGGCGCTCGCCAACCGACGCCTGCAGGAGGCCGGACTGCCCTACGTCTGCCTCGCCAGCATCGATCCGTTCAACCCCCATGGCCTGCTCGACGTCCTGCCGACCGGCGCGTCCAAGGCCGCCGCCCTGATCTGGCTGGCCACCCACGCGGACTTCGCGCCGGACGAAGTCGTCTTCGCCGGCGATTCCGGCAACGATTTCGCCGCCCTCACGTGCGGCTTCCGCGCCATCGTCGTCGCCAACGCCCCCGCCGAACTCGCCGACGAAGCCCGCTGCGAACTCGCGCGGCGCGGGCTCGAACGCCGCCTGTTCCAAGCGACCCTGCCCGCCACCAGCGGCGTCCTCGAGGGCTGCCGCCGCTTCGGGCTCGTTTCGGCCTGATTATTTTCTGGCCGCGGCCAACCTCCGCCGTTAGGTTGGACACGTGGTCGGGAATGGACAGCGGTTGCGCCTGCGGTCGGATTTTCCTTCCGTCAGGCGGGCTTGGCAGTGGACGCTCGCGGCGCTGCTCGCGACCGGGGCGGCGGGTTGCGCCCCGGAACGTCCGGCCGCGCCGCACGTCGTCCGCGTCTGGTGCCAACAGGGCCAGGAAGCCGAAAACCGGGCGATGCGCGAAATGGCCGCCGCCTTCAATGCCGCGCACGCCGCGCAGAACCTCGCAGCGCAGATCACCTTTTTCCCCGACTTCCAGTACACCGAAAAAGTGTCCATCGCCGCCGCCGCCCGCGATCTGCCCGACGTGCTCGCGCTCGACGGACCCACCGTCGCCCAGTTCGTCGATGCCGGCCTGCTGCGGCCCATCGCGGATTGGTTCAGCGAGGAAGAGCTCGCCGACTTCGCCCCGACCATCCGCGCGCAGGGCACCCTCGGCGGCGAACTCTACGCGCTGGGCGCGTTCGATTCCGCCATGGTCCTCTATTACGACCGCGAGATGCTGGCCCGCGCCGGCGTGGAACCACCCGCCGCCGACCGGGGTTGGACCTGGGACGAATTCCTCGCCGCCTGCGCCCGCCTGAAAGCGGCCGGATTCGATCCCGTCTCCCTGCACATGGATGAAAGCGGCGACGAGTGGTACACCTATGCCTTCAGCCCCGTGATCTGGTCCGCCGGCGGCCGTCTCATCTCCGCGGATGGCCGGCAGGTGGAAGGCGTGCTGAACGCACCCGAAAACGCCGCGACCTTGCGGCGCTGGCGCGAAGTGTTCGCGCGCGATTTCGCCGCGCGCGCCCCCATCGATCCCAACCCCTTCGGCCACGGCCAAACCGCCATGGACTGGTCGGGCCATTGGATGGTCCGCGCGCATCTGGCAGCCAAAGGCGCCCGGCTCGGGGCAATGCCGCTGCCCCGCATGGGCCCCGAGACGGTCGCCGCCTGCGGCAGCTGGTGCTGGGGCCTGACGCAGGGCGCGCGCGATCCCGACGGGGCCGCCCTCTGGCTGCGCTGGGTGACCGACCCGGTCCACGGCATCCAGCCGATCGTCGCCGCCAACGGCGCGGTGCCGGCGCGCGCCTCGGCCTATCCGCTCTTCCCCGAATACGCCGACCCACCCTTTCGCCTGTTCCGCGAACTGCAGGAAACCGCCGGGCGGCCCCGGCCGCGCACGCCGGTCTATCCCACCCTGACCCAGCACTTCGCGGCCGCCCTGCGCGACGTCGCCCGCGGCGCGGATCCGCAGGAAAGCCTCGACCGCGCGGCGGCCCAGGTGCAGCGGCGGATCGACCGCCAACGGGGGGCGCCATGAACCGCGCCGGCGGCGCCACGCGCGCAACCCCCTGGCTGTTCCTCGCGCCGGCCTTGCTCTTGCTGGGCGCGTTCGCCCTGGTGCCGATGCTGCGCGCCGCGCGGTGGAGTTTCACCGGCGCCGACCTCCTCGACGTCGGCGGCGCGCGGTGGATCGGTGCCGCCAACTATTCCGACCTGCTGACCGACCCCCGCTTCCGGCGCGCGTTTTTCAACACCGCCCTGTTCGCGCTGATGGTCGTGCCCGCGCAGGCCGCCCTCGCGTTTTTCCTCGCGCTGTGGGTCAACCGTCCCGAGCCCCATTGGCGCTGGCTGCGCACCGTGTTCTTCGTTCCCGTCGTCGTCTCCATGCCCGTGCTCGCCGTGCTCTGGACGATGCTCTACCAGCCGCTGCGCGGCGACCAGATGGGGCTCGTGAACGCCCTCGTCGCCGGCCTCGGCCTGCCCGCGCAGGATTGGCTCCAGAATCCCCGCCTCGCCCTGCCCGCCATCGCGTTCATGTCCGTCTGGCAGGGCGTAGGATTCCAGATGATGATCTTCCTCGCCGGGCTCCAGAACCTCTCGAAGGACCAGCTCGAAGCCGCCCAGATCGACGGCGCAAACGCCGGCCAGCGCCTGCGGCACGTCATCGTGCCCGCCATGCGGTCCTCCATCGCCTTCGTGCTGACGGCCACCTTGATCTTGTCGTTCCGCCTCTTCGTGCAGCCTTATCTGATGACCCGCGGCGGGCCGGCGGATTCGACGGTTTCCCTGATCCAGTTCGTCTACGAAACGACGTTCCTCGGCCGCGAACTCGGCCGGGCCTGCGCCGGCGCGATGCTGTTCCTGCTGCTGGTGGCGGGCCTGACCCTGCTCCAGCGTCTTTTCGCGCGGGAGGTGCGCTCATGAAGCGGGCCTTGGGATGGCTGGCGGCCGGCGCGATCGCGCTCGGGTTCCTGCTGCCCTTGCTGTGGATGCTGCACGCCTCGTTCCGGCCCGAAGCCGAGGTGTTCACGGGCGGATTCCGCGGGCTGTTCTCGTTCCGGGGACTGGGCCTCGACAACTATGCCGCGGCCTGGCGCCGCGCCGCGCTGGGCATCGGCCTGCTCAACTCCATCCTGCAGGTCGCCGGCATCCTCGGGCTGGGGCTGCTGTTCAACAGCATGGCCGCCTTCGCCCTGGCGCGCTTCGAATTCGCCGGGCGGCGCCTGCTGTTCGGCCTCGTGCTGGTGCTGATCATCCTGCCGGTCGAAGTGCTGGCGGTGCCGCTGCTGCTGACCGTGCGCGACCTCGGACTCACCGGCGGCTACGGGCGCACCCTCGCGGCGCTCGTCCTGCCTTTCGCCGTCAAGGCCTTCAACGTCTATTTCCTGCGCCAGCATTTCCTGGCCCTGCCGCGCGATCTCGAGGAAGCGGCCGTCGTGGACGGCGCCGGGCCGTTCCGGATCTACTGGAGCGTGGCCCTCCCGGCCATCCGCCCGGCCCTCGCCACCGTGCTCGTGCTCGACGTGCTGACCCACTGGAGCGATTTCATCTGGCCGCTTATCGTCTGCACCCGCGCGGAAACCCGCACCGTCCAGCTCGCCCTGGCCAACCTTTTCACCCAGCCGCCGATCCAGTGGGGCGACATTCTTGCTTGCGCCGTGCTGGTGACCCTGCCCGTCCTGCTGGTCTTCCGCCTCGCCCAGCGCCACGTCGTCGCCAGCGATCTCGGCGCCGGCATCAAGTAAATCGGGGTCAGACCGTAATTATTCACTATTATAGTTGACCAGGACCATCCCCAGTTTTGAGGG
>DDWR01000025.1:0-4609 GCA_002347655.1 Verrucomicrobia bacterium UBA2281
CCTGAAAAACTGGGGATAGTCCTGCTCGCCCTCCTCTTGCCACCGCCGCCCTCGCCCGCTATTCTGTTTCCCCATGCGCGCCCCCCGCAAAGCGTTCATCCTCGCCGCCGGCCTCGGCACCCGCCTGCGGCCCCTCACCCTGGAAACGCCCAAGCCCATGTTGCCGCTCTGGGGCGAACCCATGCTCGCGCGCACCCTCGCGATGCTCGCCCGCTGGGGCGTCGAGCAGGTGTTGATCAACCTGCACCACGCGCCCGGCCCCATCGTCCGCTATCTGGCCACCCAGCCCTTCCCGCAGCTGCGCATCTCCGCCGTCTTCGAGCCCGACATCCTCGGCACCGGCGGCGCGCTGCGCAACGCGCGCTGGTTCATCGACGAACCCTTCTGGCTGCTCAACGCCGACGTCGTCGCCGACGTCGATCCCGCGCCGCTGCTCCGCGCGTGGCAAAAGCAAAAGCCCCTCGCCGCCTGCTGGCTCACGGCCGACGCCGGTCCCAAGACCGTCCGGTGCGAGCGCGGCGTCATCCGCGACTTCCACGATCCCGCCCCGGACCACGCCACGTTCTGCGGCCTGCAGCTGCTCGATCCGCGCATCCTGCCGTTCATCGCGCCGGCCGGCTTCGACACCCTCGTCGCCGCCTACCGCCGCGCGCAGAAACGCGGCCACCGCATCGCCGGCGTCCTTGTTCCCGGCTCGTTCTGGGCCGACATCGGCACCCCCGCCCAATACGTCCAGGCCCACCGCGACACGGCGCAACGCCTCGGCCACGCCGGCGAGAATTTCACCCTTCCCGCCGCCGCCGTCCTCACCCCCCGCGAACAACGCCTCCTTTCTCCAATCTCTAGTCTCCAGTCTCCGGTCTCCAGTCTATCCCTCCCCATCGAAGTCCTCCCCCCCCGCGGCTCCAACCGCGAATTCTTCCGCCTGCCCGTGGACGCAAACGCCTGTACAGATGTTTATAAACAACTGTCGCGTTCCCTCATCCTGATCCGCTGGTCGCCGGAGCGCGCCGACAACCGGTTCTATGCCCGCCACACGCGGTTTCTCGCGGCCCTCGACGTCCCCGTCCCGCGCCTGTTTCTCGATGCGCCGCGCGATCGGTTCCTCGCCATCGAGGATCTCGGCCCCGCCACGCTCGAAACGCGCCGGCCCCGCCTGAAGCCGGCGGAACTCGCGCGCATCTACCGCTGGCTGCTCGCCGTCGCCCTGCGCCTGCATCGCGCCGGCCTGCCCGCCGCGCGGCGCGCGCGCCTGCCGCTCATGCCGGGATTCGACGCGAAGCTCTACGCCTGGGAGCATGCCTATTTCATCGAGCACGTCCTGCGCGCGCGCCTGCGCCTGCCCGAACGGCAAATCGCCGCCGTCGCCGCGGAACTGGAAACGGTCGCCGCCGTCCTCGCCGCCTCCCCGCAAGGCCTGATCCACCGCGATTTCCAGTCCAGCAACGTCCTGTTCCGCGGCGCGGCGCCGGTGCTGATCGACTACCAAGGCATGCGCCGCGGTCCGGTCGCCTACGATCTGGCCAGCCTGCTCTGCGATCCCTACGCCGACCTGGCCGCGCCCCTCCAGCAAACGCTCCTGCGGCACTACGCGGCGCGGCACCCGCAGGGCGCGGCCGTCGCCGCCGCCTTTCCCGCCGCCGCGATCCAGCGCCTGGGCCAAGCCCTCGGCGCCTACGCCGTCCTCTCGCAAAAGCCCGGCATGGAGCGCTTCGCCCGCCATATCCCCGCCGCCGCGCGCCAGCTCCTGCGCGCCTTGCGCGCGCAACCGCTGCCGGCGCTCGCCGTCGTCGCCCGCCGCCTCGCCCAATCCCCGCCATGACCGCCGCCGTCCACCGCCTGCTCGTCCTGGACGACCAACCCGAAGCCGCGGCCGTGCGCGCGTTCGTGGCTTCCGGCGCCTGGCGGGACGTCGCCGCGTTCCAGCTCATCGCCACCCGCAATCCCCGCTACGAGGCCTACGCCTTCCCGCTGCCGGACGTCGGCACGCCTTGCATCCTCAAGATCGCGCAGGCCGCGCCCAAAGCCCATCGCCTCGCCCGCCGCCTCGAAGCGCTGGTTTCCCATCTCGCGCGCGATCCCTCCCGCCGCGCCCTGCGCGGCGCGCGGCTCCTCGCGCAAAACGGCCTTCCCACCCTGCGCCCGCTGGCTTGCTGGACCGCGCGGCGCGGCGGGTTCTTCCGCGACAGCTTTTTCCTCTATACCCGGATTCCCGCCCGCCATTCGCTCAAGGACTACAAGCTCGGCACGACCGGCTTGCCGCCCGCCGAAAACGCCCGGGCCTTGGATGCGTTCGTCGCGCCCCTGGCCGAGCTCGTCGCCGAACTGCACCGCCGCGGCCTCCGCCACGACGATCTGGCCTGCGGCAATTTCCTCGTCGGCGCCGACGGCGCGCTCTACTTGGTCGACGTCGACCACGTCCATGCCGCGCGCCTGCGCCGCTGGCCCCGTCTCAAGCGGTGCTTCGATCTCAACGATCTGCGCCGGCTCGACCTCGACGGCGCCCGGCTCGACGTGTTTTTGCGGCGCTATCTGGGCGCGGACGATTCCCCCGGCTGGCGGCGCGCGTTCGCGTTTTGGCGCGCCGGCGGCAACCGCCCCTTCCGCTGGCTGCGGCGGCGCCTCGGCCTCCGCCGCGGGTCCGACCGCTAGGGCGGTTTTCAGAATACCGTAGCCGCTCGAAGTCGGAAACAGCCCGGCTCGGCAGGGATGCCTCGCCCTACCNNGCTTGGGGTAGGGCGAACCCTCCGGGTGAGCCGATCTCTCTGGCCGTTCAAAACGGCCACAGTAAATCTGAATTTGCTCTAGATCTTCTGGTACGTCGTGGGCCGGAAGTTGTCGGCCATCGTCCAGACCGCGGCCGCGCAGTCCGTCAGGCGGAACACGTGCAGCAGACCGTAGCCGTGCGCGGCGACCCACGGCTGCATGAACGGCCGGGCCGCCACGATTTCCTGCTTCAGCTCCAGGTCGTCCACGACCTGCACCGTGCCCGCCACGCGGATCTGGCGATCCGCGGAATTGAAACACGCTTCCGCCGGCGCGCCGTCAAGCGCCTGCCGCCCCAGCGCCTTGCCCGTGCCGGTGTGGAACGTCAGTCCACGCTCGTCGGCCCGGTACATCAGCATGCCGCGCACGCGCGGCCGGCCGTCGTCCAGCGTGGCCAGGTGGCAGGCGGGATGGGCGTTCAGGAAGGTCAGGATTTCGGCGGTCGTCATGGCGGGCACCTTTCCGGGCGGGGGAACGTTTACGTGGAACGTAAAAACTTTCGCGGCGTTTTACGTAGAACGTAAAAACTTTGACGTCGGTTTTACGTGGAACGTAAAAACTTTCAGGGGCGGCTACTTGCTGCCGCGGGCGCGGTCGGTGGAGCCGCGGACGACGAGCGAGGTGGGCAAGAGGTCGCTGCATTCCGTGATCTCGCCCTTGATGAGCTGGAGGATGCGGTTGCAGGATTCGATGCCGACCTGGTAGAGGTCGTGGCGGACGGTCGAGAGGCCGGGGTTGACGTAGGCCGCGAGCTGGATGTCGTCCACGCCCATGACGGAGACGGCCTCGGGCACTTCGCGGCGGTTGTCGGCCAGCCAGCGCATGGCGCCGATGGCCATGCGGTCGTTGGCGGCCATGATGGCGGTCAGGTCGGGCGTCTGGGCCATGAGCTTGGCGGCGGCCGCGTAGCCGCCGCGCTGGCTCCACTCTTCGCCGCCGTCGACCCAGGCCACCTGCGCGGCGCCGGCGGGCCAGGTCTTGCACGTGCGCAGGAATTCATCGCGGAACTGCAGGCCGGTGAACGTGTTCGTGCCGGCGATCAGGCCGATCTTCCGGTGGCCGAGGCCGAGCAGGTGTTCGGCGGCCGTGCGGGCCGAGGCCGCGTAATCCACGCTGACGTAGTTGAGCTTCTTGCCGGGGAACACGTGGTTCACGAGCAGGAACTTGTAGGGGCTGTCCTCGAACACGCCGAGGTAGTCCGCGTGGATGTCCGAGGCGATGAACAGCATGCCGTCCGCGCGGCGGCTCGCCAGCAGCTTCGTGTACTCCTGGGTCTTGATGAATTGCGAGGTCGCGATGTCCAGCAGGATCTTGTAGCCCTGCGACGTCGCCCGCTCGTAGATGCCGGAGATCAGTTCCCCGAGATAGATGTCGGAAAACACGCGCGTGAGGTTCGGCACCACCACGCTGAGCGTCTTGCTCGACTTGCTCGCCAACCCGCGCGCGGCGCTGTTCGGGAAGAAATTGTACTTTTTCACCACGGCCATGACGCGGTCGCGCGTGGCCTGGCTGATGCGCGGGTGGTTGTTCAGCACCAGCGAAACCGTGCTGAGGGAAAAACCGCTTTCCTTGGCGATGTCCTTGATGGTTCTGCGTTTCATCGGGGGCTCCTTGGGAAGGTTGACGGGCGAAATCTTTAGGTAAATCGCTCGACAAGGCAAGTAAAATGTGGCGCGTTTTACCGGTCAAACGATGCCCGCAGAAGACTGTCCCGGAGGGGCAGGCTCCGTCCTGCCCGGTTCCCGAACGATGTGCCGGTTCCAAGATGGGCAACACGGAGGTTGCCCCTCCGGTTCTCCGGCAACCGTGGATGGTCCCCCCTAGAGCAAATTCAGATTTACTG
>DDWR01000025.1:4691-14296 GCA_002347655.1 Verrucomicrobia bacterium UBA2281
TACGGTATTCTGAAAACCGCCCTAAACCGCTAGTAAACCGCCGCCGGCCGGTGCCGCAGGGCGCGGCCGGCCACGTCGGCCAGGACGACCAGCGCCAGGACGAACAGCACCGCGCTCAGGCCGCCCACCAGGTGACTGCCGCCCTGCGCGAAGTTGCGCCAGACGATCTGCCCCAGCGCCAGCAGGGTCGTGACGAACATGAAGACCATCGGCCCGAACACGAACCAGGCGGTTTTGCCCTGCCGGCGCAGCCAGCCGTGGACCATCAGCAGCGCCAGCGCGCCCATGAGCTGGTTGGTCGCGCCAAACGCCGGCCAGATCGCCTTCCAGGCCGGCATCAGCGCCCCGCCCGCCCCCGGGATTTCCCGGAACACGACGAACGCCGGCAGCGCCAGCACCAGCAGCGTCGTCAGCACCCGGTGCGAAACCGTCTTGGCGTCGATGCCCGTCAGCTCCTGGAGCATGATGCGGCTCAGCCGCGTGCAGGTGTCCAGCGTCGTCAGCACGAACGTGCTCACCGCCAGCATCGCGAAGGCCCGGATCCAGCCCTGCCCCAGCCCGAGCGGCACGAAGAACCGTTCGAGGCCTTCGGCGAAGATCGCCGGGGGCGCGCCCTGCGGCGCCTCTTTCAGCGTCATCACCGTCGCCAGCGCCAGCAGCGCCAGCACCGCCTCCACCAGCATCGCGCCGAGCCCCACGCGCTTGGCGGAGCTTTCCTTGTTCAGTTGCTTGGAGGTCGTCCCGCTCGCCAGCACCGCGTGGAAGCCGCTGACGGCGCCGCAGGCGATCATCACGCACAGCGCCGGATAGATGAAGCCGTCGTGGGGCGTGCTCCAGGCCTTGACGACCGGCCACGCGACGTCGGCCCCGCCCGTCGCGGAGCCCACCAGCAGGCCCAACGCCCCGCCGATCAGGCAGGCGTAGAGCAGGAACGAGGACAGGTAATCCCGCGGCTGCAGCAGCGCGTTCACCGGCAGGACCGACGCCGCGAGGCTGTAGCCCAGCAGGATGAGCGACCAGAAATACTTGTCCGAGCCCAGCAGGGCCGGCACGACCGCGGGCGAGAGCGGAAACACGTTGCCCAGCCACAGCCCGGCGAACACCAGCGGCAGCGCGACCAGCGTGGCCCGGCGCAGCGACACCCGCCAGCGGTTCAGCATCCGGCCGAAGAACACCGCCAGCAGGATGTAGAACACCGACGCCGTCGCCACGACGCCGCCGACGCGCGGACCGTCCGGCACCGCGTCGCCCCAGGCCAGCGTCGCGGGCGCGAACGTCGCCGCCGTCATGTCCAAAAACACGATGATCACGTAGATCAGCACCAGCAGAATGAACAGCAGGAAGAGCCGGTAGGTCAGCGGGCCCATCGTCGTGCGGCCGATCTGCGCCAGGCTCTGGCCCTTGTTGCGCAGGCTGGCCATCATGGAGGTGTAGTCCTGCACGCCGCCCACGAAGATCACCCCCAGCACGATCCAGACCAGCGCCGGGCCCCACCCGAACAGCAGCGCCGCCGCGATCGGCCCCACGATCGGCCCCGCCCCCGCGATGGAGCTGAAATGGTGCCCGAACACCACCGCGTCCGGCCCCGGCTCGTAGTCCACGCCGTCGCGCAGCGTGTGCGCCGGCGTCAGCCGCTCGTCCATCGCGTCCAGCTTGCGCTCCATCCAGCCGCCGTAGATCTTGTAGGCGGCGAAAAACAGCGCGCAACAGCCCAGAAACATCAGACTCAACATGGAAAACCCGCTTTCATTGGAAAAACGCGCTCCATTCTCCCCCTTCCCCGCCGAAAATCCAGTCGATATTTTGGGCCGGGCGCTAATGAAATTTTAACGGATTTCCGGCAAAAAGCTTTTCCCTCCGCCGTTTGGGCCATGTTAAAAAGAATCCGGCCGGCGGCGGCATCCGCCCTCGCCGGAACCAGCGGTGAACGCGGTCCGGTTCCATCCGAAAGGCACGTCATGAAAACGACTCGGATCCTGTTGTGGCTCGCGCTGGGATGGGCCTTGGGCGGCGGGACCGCCCGCGCCGAGGTCTACGAGGCCAACGGCTGGCGCATCGAAAAAACCGTCCAGTCCGTCACCCCGACCAGCGTCACGTATTACATCGACGTCACCCGCACCGGACCCGACGCCGGGCCGATCACCTTCAGCGACGAGCGCGATCCGGCCACGACCGACGGCTACGGCCCCGAAGTCTTCCCTCCGCCCTTCTCGGGCGGCGGCACCGCCAACACGATCGTCTGGACCCAGGACATGCCCAACGGTGCCTCGACCTACGGCTACCTCTCGACGATCCTCAAATCGGACCTGCCGCCGGGCGCGCGCGTCGTCAACAAGGCGACCGTGACGGACAGCAACGGAACGACGTCGGTGGAGCAAACCGTCTGGGTCGGCCGGGACAACGACACGACGAAAGCCAGCGGCTCAAGCCACGTGGGCCGCGACCCCGTCAACACCCGCACGGGCGAATACGTCTACGATCCCGCCCCCGATTTCGATCTGGGCGGCCCCCAGCCGTTGCGTTTCGTCCGGTGGTATGCCTCGCGTCTCGACGATCCGGGCACGGACCTCGTCCGCAGCGCGCTGGGGCCCGGCTGGATGCACAATTTCGACGCCCAGCTCGTCCGCCAGGATCCCGCCGCCGCCGACCGCAGCTTTTTCGTGATCCGCCCCGGCGGCCAGGTGATCCCCTTCACGGAACTGGAGGACGGCACCTGGCAGTTGAATCTGAAAGAACCGCTCACGCCCTATGCGCTGCAATCCGACGGCGAAGACGTCTGGTTCTGCGATCCGGACCAGGGCCTGCTCTACCGCTTCGCCGATGCCGACCGGTCGGGCGCGAAGGAGCTCCTGGACCGCAACGGCAATTCCATCCTGATCGGCCGCCGCGCGGACGGCCTGGCCACCAACGCGGCCGACGGCCTTGGCCGCGAGCTGCGCTTCGAATACAACGCCGCGAGCAACCTGGTGCGCGTGACGGACGGCACGCGCGCGGTCGGCTTCGGCTACGGCCCCCACGGCGAACTCGTCGCCGCCACCAACGCCCTCGGCCAGGCCGAAACCTACGCCTACGACCCGACGAACTCCTTCGTCAACGGCAACGGGGCGCTGCTGGCGGCGGTGACGTTCCCGCGCGGCAACGTCCCGCTGGTCCAGACCTACGACGCCGCCGGCCGCGTCGTGCGCCAGGCGGACGCTCTGGCCAACGAGGCGACGTTCGCCTACGGCGTCAGCAACTTCACGTCCACCGGCGTCGTGACCGACCCCGACGGCACGGCCTTCCGGCACGAATACATGGACGGCAAGCTCTACCGGGCCTACGACGCCTATTCCAACTATTTCCAGTACGGCTTCGGCGGCGGCCGCGACGCCCTCGGCTGGCAGCGGGACCGGCGCGGCAACGCCATGCAGATCAACCGCGACTACGCCTCGCGCCGGGTCACCGAAGTCATGGACCGGTACTATGCCCGCACGCAGTACCAGTACGTCACCAACGTCCAGGTCTTCACCAACCGCGAATTCCCCGCGCGCACCGTCGCCTTCCGGTTCCACGACGTGTCGGCCATCACCAACCGCAATCTGGACAATACCTCCGTCGAACGCTTCGAGCGCGACGGGCGCGGCAACGTCACCGGCTACGTGGACCGGGCGGAACAGCGCTGGACCGTGTCCATCGACGCCCGCGGCCGGCCATCGTCGATCGTCAATCCCCGGGGGGGCGCGCGAATATTCGCCTACCGCTCCGACGGCACCCTCGCGAGCCGTGCGGAAAGCGAAGTCGGCGCGACGACCAACGTGTACGACGCGCTGCGCCGGCGGATCGGCACGCGGGGGCCCGGCGGCATGTCCGAAGGCTGGGGCCTCGACGCCTGCGACCGGATCACGGCCTACACCAACGCCGCCGGCGGCGTGACGACGTTCGAATACGACGCCAACGGCAACCTCGTGCGGACCGTGGACCCGCTCGGCTACGAAACCGTCGTCTCCTACGACGCCATGGACCGCCCCACCAACTGCGTGGACAGTCTCGGGGCCGTGGCGGCGACGGCCTACGACAATATGGGCCGCCCCGCCGCCGTGGCCGTCCTCGGCGGCACCAACGAATATCTCTACGACCGGCGCGGCTGGGTCACCAACGTCGTGCGCGGCGCCCGCACCTGGACGGAGCACCGGGACCCCGAAGGCAACGTCACCAACGTCGTCTCGCCCGGCGGCGCCACCAACCGCCTGGCCTACAACATGATCGGCTGGCCGTCCACGTGGTACGACCCGCTCTACGGCACCGCGCATGCCCAGACGGCGACCTGGCTCTACGACTACCGCGGCAACCCGACCCGCGTCAAAAACCAGATGAACGAAACCATCGGCCACGGCTGGGACAAGGCCGACCGCCTCGTCGTCCTCTCGAACGCCGCCATGCTGAAGGCCTATTTCGAATACGACGACGCCGGCAACCGGACCCGGCAGACCGATTTCGACGGCCACGCCACCACCTTCGGCTACACGCCCATGGGCCGCCTGGCCGCCGTCACCAATCCCCTCGGCGAGGCCACGCGCTTCGAATACGACGCCGCCGGCCGGCCCGTCCGCACGATCTTCGCCGACGACTCCCGCGCGGAAACCGCCTACGACACCGCCGGCCGCCCGGCCACGCTCGTCGACGAAGCCACCAACGCCTGGCGCGCGGCCTACGACTCCCGCGGCGCCGTCGTGGCCCTCACCAATCCCGCCGGGGGCGCCGCGACCTTCGCCTACAACCTCGACGGCACGCTCCAGCGCACGTCCGACTCCGACGTCGGCCCCGTCTCCAACCGCTACGATGCCGCCCGGCGGCTCGTCGAAACCGTCGGGCCCGACGGTGCCAGCGTCCGGTACGAATACAGCGAGCACGGCGAACTCGTCGGCTTCACGGATGCGCTCGGCCGCACGAACCGCTACGAATACGACCCCGACGGCCGCCTGGTGGCCGCCGTGGATCCGCTCGGGAAAACCAACCGCTATTTCTACGACGCGGCCGGCCGCCTGACCAACGCCGTGGACCGCACCGGGATCGCCACGACCTACGAATACGACCTCGTCGGCCGCCTGACGGCCGTCGTCGACGCCGCCGGCGTGCGGACGGAGTTCAGCCGCGACGCCAACGGCCGGATCGTCGGCCGCATCACGCCCACCGGCACGTGGCACGTCGAACGCAACCTCTCCGGCGCGCCCGTCGCCCTGCAGACGCCGCTGGGACGGCGGACGGACTTCGGCCTGGACGCGCTCCACCGCGTCGCGCGCGTCACCAACGCGCTCGGTCAAACCTCCACCCGCGCCTACGACGCCCGCGGCCGGCTCGCGGCCGCCCTCGATCCGGACAGCCGCGCCACGACCTTCACCTACGATCCGCGCGGGCGGCCGGCCGGCATCCGCCTGCCGGACGCGAACGCCGTGGCCTATGCCTGGAACGCGCTGGGCCGGCTGGCGAAACTCACCGACTTCAACGGCGCGGACTGGACGTTCGCCTATACCCCGATGGGCCGGCTGCTGTCGGCCACCGATCCGCTCTTCCGCGCCACGCTCTACGCCTACGACGCCAACGGAAGAGTCTCGTCCATCGCCCATCCCGGCGGCCAAACGACCGGCTTCACCCGCGACGCCAACGGCCGCGTGGAACGCATCCAGCACTCCGCCGGCCCCGATCTGCAGTTCCAGCGCGACGCGCTGGGCCGCATCGTCGCGGCCAACGGCGCCGCCCGCGCCTACGACGCGTCCGGCCGCATCGTTTCCGAAACCCACGCCGGCGCGACCAACCACGCGGCCTACGGCTGGGCGGGACGCCTGGAATGGGTCGGCTACGGCAATTGGGCCGTCGGCGTCCACTACGAGTACGATGAATACCCGGGCGGCACCGGCCGGCTGACGGCCGTCTCCGACGATTTGACCCACGCGCGGATCGATTTCGGCTACGACGCCGACGGCCGCCTGCGCACGCTCACGCTCTCCAACGGAGAGGTCATCACGACGACCTGGGACGATCTCGACCGCCTGGCGCGGGTGCAATCGGGCGACCACGTGGATCTCGAAATGGCCTACGACCTGTCCGGCCGCCTCACCAACGCGGTCGGCTACGCCCCGCTGGACCCCTCCGGCCACGTCGCTTCGGCCATCGCGGCGCTGACGTTCGACGCCGCGTCGCAAATCGCATCCCCCGGCTACGCCCACGACGCCCGCGGCCGCGTGACCGCCACGCCGGAGCGGACGTTCGCGTGGGACGGCGCCTCGCGACTGACCGCCATCGTTCCATCCACCACCAACCACCAACCATCAACCCATTCCTACGACGGCTTCGGCCAGCTCCGCACGCGCGCCGAAGGCGGCAACACCAACCGGTTCTTCTACAACCCCGCCGTCGCCGGCGCCCCGCTCGTCGCCGAAAAGGATGAGGCCACCGGCACCCCGCTGCGCTACTACGTCTGGACCCCCGGCGGGCGGCTGCTCTATATGATCGATGCCGAACACGACAACGCGGTCTATTTCTACCACTTCGACCAGGTCGGAAACACGCTGGCCCTTACCGATACCAACCGCGACGTCGTCGCGGCCTACGCCTACGATCCCTACGGCCGCATCCTCGCGCAAACCGGCACCGTGACCCAGCCGTTCACCTACTCCGGCGCCTGGGGCGTGCGGCAGGACGGCGACTCCGGCACCCTCTACCAGATGCGCGCGCGCTGGTACGACGCCACCCTCGGCCGCTTCCTCTCCCCCGAACCCCTCTGGCCGCGGATCTGGCATCCCAAATCGTTGAACCCCTACCAGTACGCCGCCGGCGACCCCGTCCGGTTCATCGACCCCAGCGGGCGGGAAGAGACCCTCGGCGTGACGGCCCAAGCGCAGACCAGCGCCCGCCAAACCATCGATCCGCTGAGTTCCCCCCCCTCGCCGGACGACGCCGTGGTGCATGTGGATTTGTATCGCCTGGACGATGCCATCCGGCTCCTGGTCGAGGAGCAGTACTATGTCGAACATATCCAGATTCCGGTGGCCGGCAATAGGGCACTCCTTCGTGCCCACCAAGAACATGCCAGGCTCTTAACCCATAGAATCAATGAACTGTTTCGCCAAAGACGCGAGATCGAAGTACGGATGGCGCAAGCGAAGCCTTCCCACTCCCGGCCCTTCGACGTCCAGCCGCAGCGCCCGGCCGATCCCGCGCAGGACCATGCCGCGCGACTGGGCAAGACCCCGCTGCTGAACGAACAAACCGCCCGCTACCAGCCCGTTGCGGTCCAGATGCCGCCGCCGGCCGCGCCGCCGCCGGAATCGTTAGGCTCCAAATCTCTCTACGACTATTCCGCCGCGGACCTCGTCACGGGGCTGTTCGATCCGCTCGTAGCGTGGGATTCCGGCATCCGCTATCCCACCCCGCGCGCTTCGACGCCGGCCCCTCCGCGCTACGTGATTCCGGACTTCTCGCAGATTCCCAAGCCGCCGCCGGCCGCTCCGCTGCCGAATCCCGGCGACGTGCTCGACTGGATGTTCGGTCCCCAGGCCGTTCTCGATTACGCCCGCTCCGCCGCGCTCCCTCCGCTGCCGAATCCCGGCGACGTGCTCGAATGGATGTTCGGCCCCCAGGCCGTTCTCGATCACGCCCGCTCCGCCGCGCCGCCCCCGTTGCCGAATCCCGGCGAGATGCTCGACTGGATGCACGGCCCCCAAGCCGCCCTCGATTTCGCCCGCTCCGCCACGGCCCCCCAGCCGCCCGCGCCCAACCGCTTCCAGGGCCGCCGGTATCCGGACCTGAAGAAGGCCCGCAACGACGCCTTCTCGCGCGTGGCCGCCCGCCTGCAGGCCGGCGACGCCGCCGGCGCCCGCGCGGCGCTCGACGACCTCAAGCAGGCCGAGCAAGACGTGGCCGACTACGGTCGCCTGTATCCCTTCGCCCCGTTGTACGAACAATAAGGAGCCGACATGAATCCGCACGCATCCTCCGGCCGGGCGTTGCTCCGGCGCCTGCTTCGGCCCGCATTGCTCCTCCTCCCGCTGGCCGTGGCCCCGCCCGCCGCCGCCCTCCAGATCCGCTACGCCTACGACGATGCCGGCCGGCTGCTGGAGGCCGACTACGGCGGCGGGCAAACCATCGCCTACGGCTACGACGCCAACGGCAACCTGGTCTTGCGCTCGGCCACCGCCGGAGCGGAATTCATGCTCGTCTATACGGCGCTGGCCGGCGGCACCCTCGACGGCGTGGCCACCCAGCTCGTCGCCCCCGGCGGCAGCGGCTCCGCCGTGACCGCCGTGACGAACCCCTACTACGCCTTCGTCCAGTGGAGCGACGGCCTCGGCACGGCCGCGCGCACCGACGTGAACGTGCAGTCCAACCTGGCCGTGTCGGCGGAGTTCGCCGCGATCCTCGCCGCCGGCGGCACCCCGCTCTGGTGGCTGGCCGACCAGTATCCCGACACCAACGACTTCGACGCCGCCGAAGCTTCCGACGACGACGTCGACGGCTTCACCGCCGGCCAGGAATACGCCGCCGACACCGATCCGAACGCCCCCGGCGACTATTTCTTCGTCGCCGACGCCCTCCCGCCGGCGGCGGCCAACGCCATCCGGTTCACGTCCTCCACCGGCCGGCTCTACGTCCTGCAAGGCCGCACCCCGGCGCTGGAGTCGTGGAGCAACCTGCCCGGCCGCGGCCCGCGCCTCGGCCTCGGCGGTGCCGACGGCATGGAACCGCTGCCCGATTCCCCCGCCCAGCTCTACCGCGTCCGCGTCCAGGTGCCGTAGCGGAGGCGGCTCGCGCGCGAATCCAGCCTGAAGGCTGGACTACAAACGGGTCGAGTACGTAGTCCACGCTTCAGCGTGCCGACCTGGGCCCGGTACGTAGTCCACGCATCGGCGTGCGCCGCTTCCCCGCCCCCTGAACCCCGAACCCTGAACCCTGCCCCGGTCCCCCTTCTTTTGACTTGCGCCACATCGCCCCCGCGGTTAGGTTTCCGCGTGCCATCGAAAATGCCGGAGTGGCGGAATGGCAGACGCACCAGACTCAAAATCTGGCGCCTTCACGGGCGTATGGGTTCAAGTCCCTTCTCCGGTACCAGTTTGATCGTTTTGGGTTTGCCGTAGCCGGCCCCGGTGGGGCCGGAGGTTTTCGCCTCCGCGCCCGTCGTTTACGGCTACAACGAAATCGGTGATGTGTTGACGCGGAGAGGTGGCGGAGTGGCCGATCGCGCCCGCTTGGAAAGCGTGTGTACCTCAAAAGGGTACCGAGGGTTCGAATCCCTCCCTCTCCGCCATTTTCCTGTTTTCCCATTTTGCGCGACATCGGCCCAAGCGGGCGGGTATTGGATGTGCAAGACGGGATCGGATTTCGACCCCTGCGAACGAAAGATTTTTGCGGCGGGGGCTACGGCGCTCAAATCCTGCGGCAGGATCGGGAGGAACGGGGCCTCGGGATCGGCGACGAACGAAAACGATCCATTTTGGGGGGGATTTTCGGGATTCGGGCAGGCCGAGCGTGCGGCAGAGCCGCCGAGAGGCCCGAGGATCGAATCGCCCGCCCCCCCTTCCGAACCGCCCACGGCTTTGCGGCCCGCCTGCGGCGCTCCACTTCCCGACCCC
>DDWR01000015.1:0-19529 GCA_002347655.1 Verrucomicrobia bacterium UBA2281
GCGCGCGCCCCCACCCGAAGCCCGCAGGGCGGAAGAGCGCGGCAGAACGCCGCGAAGAACCCCGCCGATCTTCACGCCGAGGGCAACGCCCGAGGCGGAGGCGAGCGAGCGCCAGCGAGCGAGTTCCACCCGGAGCCCAGCCGTGGACGCCGCAGGCGTGACGGCGGGGCGAGGAATGGCCAGCTCCCGGCGCAGGCCGCGCCCAGCCGCGCGAGCGGCTGGGCTGTGGCCGAAGCGGGGGCGGCCAGCCCCGAGCGAAGCGAAGCGGAGCGAGGGTCAGCGTAGCGGCGCGGCAGCGCCGCGCGTACGGGGGGAGCCGCGCAAAGGGGGGCAGCGTAGCGGCGGCGCAAGGGGGGCTTGAGGAGGTCGCGGCGGAAGGGGGAAAGGAAGGTCGGGCGCAAGGGGGGAAGCGGCGCAGGGGGGAAGCAGGGCCGCGCAAAAGGGGAAGGCGGCGGCATGGGGGGAAGCGCGGCCAAGGGGGGAAAGGCAAGGCCGCGCAAGGGGGGAAAAGATTATGGGCTTTTACTTCTGCGTACTCCTGGCATAGTCGGGGTCAAAGAAAGTTCGGGCGACGACACCTAGCCGCCACCACCTTTCCACGCACTCCATGAACGTCCTGCTCATTCTGGCCCATCCGCGGCCCGGCAGTTTCAACCACGCGATCGCGCAGGCCGTGCGGGAAACGCTGGCCGGCGCCGGCCACCGCGTGGTTTTCCACGATCTTTGCGCCGAGGGATTCGATCCGGTGATTCCGTCCGACGAAAGCGCCCGCGCCGCGGTCCTGCCGCCCAAAGTGGCCGCGCATTGCGCGGATCTGGCGGCGGCGGACGGCATCGTGGTCGTGCATCCCAACTGGTGGGGCCAGCCGCCGGCCATCCTCAAGGGCTGGATCGACCGCGTCGTCCGTCCCGGTGTCGCCTACGAGTTCCTCGAGGGCGATTCCGGCGAGGGCGTGCCCCGCGGGTTGCTCAAGGCCCGGACCGCCGTCGTGTTCAACACCGCCAACACCGCGGCGGATCGGGAACGGACGGTATTCGGGGATCCGTTGGAAACCCTTTGGCGCAACTGCATCTTCGGGCTGTGCGGCGTCGGGGATTTCCATCGGCGCACGTTCGGGGTCGTGGTCGCCAGCACGGTGGCGCAGCGGCGCCAATGGCTGGAGGAAGCCCGGGCGCTGGTCGGGCGCGCGTTCGGCGCTTGAGCCGGCAGAACGGGATTGATGGACGCGGGGGCGGCGCGTAGCATGGGCGCATGAAACGATATCCGTTGGTGGGCGAAAAGGTGGCGGTGGTGACGGGGGCTTCGACGGGCATCGGCCGGGCGACGGCCCGCTTGCTGAAGAGCCGGGGCTGGCGGGTGTTTCCGACGGCGCGCAGCCGGACGGATCTGGATCTGCTGCGGGGCGAGGGCTTCCAGCCGGTGGAACTGGATTTGGCGGATCCGGATTCGGTCGAATATGCGGCGAAGGAAGTGCTGGAACTGGCGCAGGGGGTGATCGGCGCGGTGGTGAACAACGCGGGCTACGGTCAGCCGGGGGCGCTGGAGGATCTGTCGCGGACGGCGCTCCGGAAGCAGTTCGAGACGAACGTGATCGGGACGCTGGATTTCACGAACCGGTTCATTCCCGTCCTGCGGGCGCAGAACAGCGGCCGGATCGTGCTGGTCAGTTCGGTGGTGGGGCGCGTCGCGGTGCCGTTCCTGGGGGCGTATTCGGCCAGCAAGTTCGCGCTGGAGGCGATCGGCGACGGCCTGCGGATGGAACTCGGGCCGGCGGGCATTTCGGTGTCGCTCGTGGAGCCGGGGCCGATCCAGACGTGTTTCCGCAAGCGGGTGGTGAGCGAGGCGACGCGCGGGCTGGAGATGCGCCATTCGGTGTTCGCGGCGCAATACGCCAAGGAGCTGAGCGAGCCGGAGCGGACCTATTCGCGGCCGACGGACGTGTTCCGCAAGCCGCCCGAGGCGGTGGCGGCGAAGATCGCGCATGCGCTGGAGTCGCGCTGGCCCCGCGCGCGCTATCCGGTAACGGCGGTGGCGTGGTTCGGGGATTTCGCGGCGCGTTTCTTCCCGGCGCGGCTGAAAGACAAGATGCTCAGTTCGAAGGTGATTGGGAAAGAAGTCTAGGCCCGCGGGAGGGGGGCGGGCCATCGCCGCCCGAACCTGATTCACCCACGGGGCGAGCCCGTGGGGGTCCTCAAGCCGGGGGGCAGAAGGTCCAACATCCAATGTTCAACGTTCAAGCGGAGAACCATCAACCTGCAACCTTTAACCTTCGGAGCCCTTCACCGATCCAGGAGCGGGAGGAGCTGCTGCAGATGGGCGTCGAGGTGGAAAAAGGCGAAGCCGGGGGTTTGGCGGGCGCGGGCGGCGGCGATTTGTTCGGCGGCGGCGAGGGCGTCGAGTTGGGATGAATCGGCGGACGTGCCGATGCCGGGGATGATTTTCCCGGACGCGGGCGCGGCGGCGAGGCATAGATCGAGCCGGTCGGCGAAGCGGGACGCGGTGGGCTCGTAGAGCATGGGGGCGACGAAATCGAGGTGGCCGGCGCGGAGCCAGGCCGGCCAATCCTGGCCGTATTGTTCGACGGCTTCGGGCAGGGGGAAGACGGCGGCGGAGATCTGGATGGCGGGATTGATGGCGCGCACGGCGGCGGCGAGTTCGGCGACGAACGACGTCATTTCATCGCGGCGGAATCGATCGAATTCGGCGGCGAGCGGCGCACCGGGGAGGACGTCGGCGGGCCAGTTCAAATGGAAGGCGGTCGTGGTGCCTTCGAAAGCGAAGCGGTGGCGAGGGCAGTAGCAGCCCTCGCGGGCGGGATAGCGGATATAGTCGAGGTGGATGCCGGCGACGCCGCGGCGGGCGAGATCGGCGCAGGCCTCGATCAGGCGTTGGCGGTTTTCCGGATGCGAAGGGCACAGCCAGGGAAGTTCGTTGCCGTTGGCGTCCTGCATGAGGCGGTTTTGCGCGCGAAGAGGGTCGATTTGCTCGGCCGGCAGATCGTACAGGCTCCAGGCGATGCACCACGCATGCAATGGGAGGCCGGCGGCGCGGGCGGCGGCGCGGGCGGCGGCGAGCGGTTTTTCGCGGGCGCCGTCGAGCAGGCGTCCGGCCGTCGCCAGGTGTTCGAAGACGGTGCGAATGCCGTGCTCGGCGAGTTGGCGGAAGATGTCAGGGCGCGACTTGGCCGGAATGGGGTGGGCCCAGACGGCGCGGAGTTCGTTGGCGGGGGCGGGCGGCTGCCGGAGGATGTCGATGGCCTGGGCGTCGCGGCGCGCGATCTCGGCGCGGAATCGGTCGCGCTCGCGGGCATAGGCGCGATCGGAGCGGGCCAGCGCGGCGAGGAACCACTGCACGGCGGCCGGAGAGGCGAACGGCGGCACGTGCGAGAACCAAATGCCGCCCGACGAGACGACGGACGCCGGGAGATTTCCATCGGGCCGGTTGTTGGGATCGAGCCAAATGCCGAGTTCGACGGCGGACTTGGCCTTGGCGCGGGCGGGCAGCAGATGTTGCGTGCGGTGGGGCAAGGCGGCGGGCAGGCCCGGCAGGGCCGTTTCATCGAAGGCGATGGTGGTCCAGGCGGCCGGCGCCGTGGAATAGGCCGGAGCCTGGAAGCCGAGGAGGCGGGCGAGGTCGGCGTTGGCGTTGTAGAAGACGGCAAGCGTGCCGTTGTGCCGCTTGACGAACCGCTCGAGGGCGGCGATTTGGCCGGAAGTCAGCCGGGGATTGTAGGGCAGGACGAGCAGGCGGTAGGGACGCAGATCGAGCTTTTCGAAGTCGTCCGCCACGAATTCGGCGGGGAGGCCGGCCCGGTCGAGAAGTTGCCGGGCGCGGAGGGCGCATTGTTCGGCGAGAGGGGATTCGCCGGGGGCGGTGTAGGCCTCGGATCCCCGCACGACGCCGACGGAAAACGTACGGGCGCGGATGCCGTAGAGCACGAGCCGGGCGTCGCGGGCCGCGCCTTTCCAGACGGAAAGGCGGAGGGTCGTGGCCGGAGCGGCCTCGGCCGGCGGCCAAGGATCCCGATCGAAATCGGATCGGCGGAAGAGGAGCGTTTGGCGGCTCGGGCCGGCGAGGATTTGCTGGGCGGAGGCCCACGCGCCGCCGGCTTGGAGATGGAGCGACACGGCGCGGACGGCGGCGGGATCGTCGCACGCGACTTCGACTTCGAGGGCGGCGGCGGGAGGCAGATGCCGCAGGGGGACGTCCCAAAAGACGCGGTCGCGATCGGCGGAAAAGGGCAGCGCGAAGGCGATGCCGCCGTCCGGCGCGGTTTGGGGCGGCGGTGAAGATTCGCCGGCGGCGAACCGGCGCGGAGCAAGGTCCACGACGTCGCGGGCAACACCGGCGGTCGGCAGGGCCAGCCCGCAAACGATCAGGCTCGGGAGGAGTTTCCAGAGCCGGCGCATGGGGTCACTCCCAGACGTAGCCGGGGGTACGGTCATCCGGCGCGGCGGTGCCGGCGCCGACGGAACCGAACTGGCGGAACACGGAGCGGCTCGGATCGGATGCCGCTTTCGTGGCGGCGGAAGGCGGGGCCAACGTGGCGGGCGCCGCTGCGGTCGATACGAGCGTTTCGGACGCGGTGTAGGGATTGGCGACTTGCCAAGGTTTGGCGGTGGCGGAGGTCTTCTGGGTCCGGGCGCGTTGGACGCCGAGATGCCGGAGGTAGGCCATCGCGATGAAGAACAGGGCAAGGAGGACGGCGATGACGGTGACGGGGCCGAAGAAGGATTCGGGATTCATAGGTTGTACTCCGGAGGGGGGGGCGCGGCGAGGCTGGTGTCGCGCGCGGCTTGTTCGACGAGGGCGGCGGAAACCTGGGTGGCCTTGGCGGCGAAACCCAGCATGAGGGCGGTGTCGCACAGCAGGTTGATCCGCCGGGGGAGGCCGCCGGAACAGCGCCAGATGGCTTCGAGGGCGGGGCGATCGAAGGACCAGATGTCGCCGCCGACGGCGCGCATGTGGTGCTGGACGTAGGCCGTGGTTTGGGCGTCGGAGAGGGGCTCGAGGTGGAACAGGATTTGGATGAGCTGGGCAAATCCGGGATCGGCCTGGATGGCCGGCAGCAGATCGGGGGTGCCGGCGAGAATCAAGGTGAACAGCGGTTCTTCGGCCTGCGTTTTGCGGTTGGGCGCGCGGAGGTTGGCAAGATACCGCAGGAAATGCAGTCCCGGATCGGCCCCGAGATGCTGGACGTCGTCGAGGAGCAGCACGGTGCGCGGGGGGCCATCGGGCCGCAGATCCGCCAGACGCCGGAATTGCAGGAGGGCTTCGGGCAGGGTGGCGGCGGAGGCGTCGAGTTTCAAGGCGGACAGGATCTGGCGGGTCAGGGGCAGGTGCCCGCCGGGAACGCCGTCGAGGCGCAGGACGGGCAGATGGTAGCGGGCTTCGACTTCGGCGGCGACGTGGCTGAGCACGGTGGTTTTGCCGACGCCGCAGGGGCCGACGAGCGCGCCGGCGAGTCGGCCGTTTTCGGCGAGGAACGCCAACCGGGCGATCGCTTCCTCGTGCTGGTCGCCGGCGAAAAGATAGCGCCGGTCGATGGCGTTGAGGAAAGGGTTGCCTTTGAGATTCCAGTAGGCGGTGTACATTGGCGGGGCCCTAGATTCGGAAGGCGGCGGCGAACTTGACGTCGCGCGGGGTGGCCGGCACGGGCGGCGGGGGCGGCGGCGGAGTTTCCGCCACGGGCACGATGCCGCGGCCGGGCTCGATGGCGATCGGCAGCGGGGGCGGCAGGTTCGCCTGGCCCAAGTAGCGGTTCACCAGCAGGTGGCGGCGTTTCTGGGCGTCGACGTCGAGGGTGAACACGACGGGGGCCTGCTGCTCGATCCGGTTTTTCAAGGCGAACGCGAGCGGCGAGACCGGCCGGGGCATGGTCAGGAACGCCGTGACGTCCATCCGCTCGAGGGCGTGGAGGAACGAATAGACGTGCTTGGCCAATTGGTCTTCCTGGCGAATCGCGATCCACGGCAGGACGGTGTCGATGACCACGCGGCGAACGTTGTTGGACACGACGACGTCTTCGAACTCCATGAAGCTGCCGGGGGGCAGGACGCGGCTTATTTCCAACTCGGGTTCGGGGCTGAACCGGGCGTATTCGAGCAGGATGATCTGGCCGTCGCGCACGGCTTCGGCGAGGGGAAATCCGTACTGCTCGGCGACGAGGCACAACACGCCGGAGTGCCAGGCGGAGAGCATCAGGCCGCGTTCGCCTTCCTTGACGCTTTGCATCAGGGCGTGCAGGGCGGCGAGGGTCTTGCCGCTGCCGTGGCGGCCGACGCACAGCGTGGCGCGCTGGCGGTAGATGCCGCCGAAGCGCTGGTCGAAAAATTCGAGTCCCAACCTGGTCTTGTCGATCATGGCGGGCCTTGGACGTCGGGCGGGTCGGCGGCGCGGGGCGCGGGATCGGCCAGCGCGCGTTCCAGCAATTTATGGATGAACGCCAGTTCGAAGGGCTTGGACAGGAACGCCGCGATCTCGCCGCCCCGGACCTGGGCGGCCAGTTCTTCGGACGGTTCGCCGGTGATGAGGATGAGCGGGCGCCCGGCGGCATGGCGCTTCAATTGGGCCATCCATTCGGCGATCGGCGGGCTGTCGGGCAGGAACAGATCCGCAACGACGGCCTGGACGGTCGGATCGTCCAGTTGGGCGAGCCCGTCTTGACAGGTGGCGGCGGGGAGGGGGTCGTGACCCTTGCGCGATATGGCCGCAACGAGATAGTTCCGAACCGATTCGTCGTCGTCGATGATCAGGATTTTGGCCATGTCGCTGAAGTTCCTCTATTTGGCTCCTAGAGTATGGAAAGTATCCGCCTCTTGCCGGCCTGTCAACGAACGGAGCGCAGAAACCTCGTTTGTTTCGAAAATTTTCGGATGATGAGAAGTGGATGCATCAGTACATTTCCGAAAAATCTCCGCGACAGTTCCGGATCGGCGTGGTAGATTAGCCCTTCCCGGAAGACGGGTCGCAGGTCGTAATTCGACCTTTGGCAACCGGTTCCGAGAGGTGATACGATACTCTATCGAGCATATGGAAAAATCCGCCAGCGCAAAAGGGTCCGCCACGGTCCGGATAACCCGTTGCCATTGTCCGAAGTGTGCCATAGCGGTGCACGTGCACGCGACGCCGGCGCCGGTGGTTTGCCCGTATTGCCGGCGGACCCTGGACCGGGACGAGGCGCAGGTGGCGGTCGCGCCGGCGGCGGAATTTCCCTCGCTGGACGAGGCCCGGGCGCGGCTGGCGCGGCTCTACCGGCGCCCGCCGAAATGGCTGGCCGGGCTGATCCTGACGGTGGCGGTCCTGATGCTGGCGACCGCGGTATTCATGCAGTTGCGCAGCGCAGGCAACTATTTCTACCAACCGCTGGTGAGCATCTATTCGCTGGTGGCCGGTTTGTTCGTGGTCTCGCGCTTCCTGATCGCTTCGATGTACATGGCGCCGCCGGACCAAGGTTTCGAGCCGACGGCGACGGTGCTGGTGCCGTGCATGAACGAAGGGCCGGTGATCCGCCAGACCATCGAGCGCATCTTCGGCGCGCGCTATCCCGACGACAAGATCGAGGTGGTGTGCGTCAACGACGGATCGACGGACGACACGCTGGCGCAGATGCTGGCGGCGCAGACGCGCCATCCGAACCTGGTGGTGGTGGATTTCGAGAAAAACCGCGGTTTGAGCCACGCCTGGGCGGTGGCGGTGCTGCTGGGGCGGGGCGAATTCGTCGTGTGCGTGGATTCGGACACGTTCATTTTCCCGGGCTCCATCCAAAAGCTGATGCAAGGCTTCGCGGATCCGACGGTCGGCGGCGTCAGCGGGCACTGCGACGTCGAGAACGCGGGCGCGAACCTGCTGACGCGCATGCAGGACGTGCGCTATTTCTTTTCCTACAAGGTGATGAAGGCGGCCGAGAGCGTGAGCGGCACGGTGAGCTGCCTGCCGGGCTGCTTTTCGGCCTATCGCCGCGTGTGCGTCCTGCACGTGCTGGACGAATGGCTCAACGCGAAGGTGATGGGCGAGTACGGCAACTTCGGCGACGACCGCAGCCTGACGAACCTGATCCTGAAGGACTACAAGATCCTCTACCACGACCAGGCCCTGGCGACGACGATCGCCCCCCAAGACTGGAAGCAGTACGCGCGCCAGCAGGCGCGCTGGAGCCGGTCCTATCTGCGCGAGATCCTCAAGGTGGGCCGCTGGATGTGGCGCAAGCATCCGGTGCCGGCGCTGTCGTGGTACGCGATGATGTGGATGCCGATCATCGAGCCGGTGGTGATCACCTCGGCCCTGGTGATCGCGCCGGTCCTGGCCATCCTGGCGGGCGGCAGCAACCTGGCCTGGTCCTACCTGCTGGGCGTCACCGCGATCACGGTGGTGTGGACGCTGCACTATTGGGAGCAAACCGGCCGCCGCCACTGGTGGACGGGCTTCCTCTACACCGCGACCTACATGGCCTTTTTCAGTTGGCAGATCTACTGGGCCCTGGCCACCATCCGGGGCCGCCACTGGGGGACGCGCGGATGAAACGCACCTTCTACGAAGCGCCCGACGACGGTTCCGATCCCTTCCGCCGCGCCGGCGGGGTCCCGCCCGCGCCGGAAGATCCGTCGATTCCGACCTCGTTGCGGAAATCCGCGGCGGCCGCGCCGGCGACGCCGCTGTCGGCGCCGAAACCCGCCGCGCCGGCGGCCGCCCCCGCGCCGGGCACGTCCGGCTGGATGCGGCCGCAACCCGTGCGCCGCGACAGCAACGTCCGCGCGTGGCTGCTGTTCCTGGCGGGCCTCGCGCTCCTGGCGGGCCTGTGGGTGCCGGTGCGGTCGGCCTACCAGCAGTACCGCTACAAACCCGCCGCCGCCGGCCTCCGCGACGCGGACAGTTTCATCGCGCTGGCCTATGCCGGCGTCAGCGGCGGCAACGTGCGCGGGGCCGACGAGGTGTCCCGCGCGCAGTTCGCGGAGCACGTCCGCCTTCTGCGCGAGCGCGGATTCCATCCCATCGGCCTTGCGGACGTGCAGGCGTTCTACCGGGAAGGCCGCCTGCTGCCGCGCAAGGCGGTGCTGCTGACGCTGGAGCAGGGCAAGAAGAATTCCTATCTGGAAACGCGCCAGGTCCTGCAGGCCAACCGCTGGAAGGCCGTCATGTTCGTGCGGGCCGATACCATCCGCGCCGGGGATCCGGACGCCCTGCGCTGGCCGATCCTGCGCGACATGGTGCGCTCGGGCACCTGGGAAATCGGCGCGGAATCGGTGGCGGGCTTCCAGCGCGTTCCGGCGGGGCCGAGCGGCGAAACCGCCAACTTCTTCGCGTCGCCCCGGTGGATCGAGGCCGAGCGCCGGCTGGAAACGCCGGAGGAATTCCTGGCGCGCGTCCGCGGCGACCACGCGGAGATGGCGGCGGAGTTCCAGAAAGGCCTGGGGGCGCCGCCGCTCGCCTTCGCGTT
This sequence comes from Verrucomicrobia bacterium UBA2281, assembly GCA_002347655.1. GTDB lineage: Bacteria > Verrucomicrobiota > Kiritimatiellia > CAIQIC01 > Lenti-01 > Lenti-01. The sequence goes on from DDWR01000015.1 coordinate 9,437, forward strand.
TCCTTTCGGCGACTACGGCCAGTTCGATCCGCGCGCGGTGGCCACGCGCGTCGCGAATCTGGCGGAAGTCGGCAAGACCTACGGATTGGGTTTCGCGGCCGGCCCGTTCCTGCTGAACACGCGCCACTCCGATCCGCGCGCGCTGAACCGCTTGCGGGTGAATCCGGACTGGAGCGCCGAGCAGTTCGCGGCCATCGTGGAATCGGGCTGGGCGACCGCGCCGTGGAACATGGCGCGCCCGCTGGACCCCGCGCGCTGGCTGACGGATTGGGGCGTGACGGAACATCCGCCCGAAGGCGGCTTGGTCTTGAAGGCCCTCGGGCCGCAGCCGCCCGGCGCGAAATACAAGCCGACCACCGGCGCGCTGGCCTGGCTGGTGGCCAGCGACCTGTTCGGCGACTTCGCGCTCCGGATCAAATTCCGCGTGCTGGCCGGCCAGTTCGGCCTGCGGTTGCGCGCGCGCGCCGGCGGCGAGGGAAGCGTGCGGCTGCTGTTCGACGACGAAGGCAACGTCTGGGTGAACCAGAAGGTCTTCGGCGCGGAGGAATTCACCCAGGCCGTGGCGCAGGATCCGGAGGCCTATCCGGGCAAGGAGCAGGATCTGGAAATCTACCTCCAGGGGCGCAACCTGTTCGCGCAGCTCAACGGCCGGATGCTGCTGAAAGAACCCCTCGATCTGCTGGGCGACGGCCTGCCCGGCCTGTTCGGCCTGGAGGTGTGGGATCCCGCGATCGGCGCCGCGGAAACGCGGGTCGTGGCGCTGGAATTTCCCCGGCCGCGCCTCGTGCTGAAGCAGTGGCCCTCGAGCGCCGCCTTTTCGCCGACGCGCCTGATGGACGAACTCGGGCGCGACGCGTTCCGCCTCGCGGCGGTCAGTCCGCCGTGGCTGGATGCCGTGGGCGCGGTGCCCCTGATCTTGCCGAAATGGGACGACGCCAGCGTGCGGATCTTCGCGCGGATGCGCGGCGCGGACGTCCTGCCCCGGCTGGCGGTGGGCTCCGCCGCGCTGGCCCGGCAAATCCCCCCCGACTTGCCGGCGCGCGAGGCCGCCGCGATGGACGTCGACGGCCTCCATCTGGATTGCCGCCTCGTGCCGGACGACGAGATTTCGGCCCTCGTGCCGTGGCTGCAGCAAGTCGATCAACACGCGAAGGAGCACCACATGAAGCTCGCCATCCAGTTTCCCGAATCGCTGACCAAGCTGGCGTCGTTCGCGTCCATCGCGGCGCTGTTCCCGGGCGCGCTGGTCGTCGTGGAATCCACCGCCCGCGCGGAGGAATTGGAAACCGCGGTGCCCCAGGTGCTGGCGGCGGAAGAACTGCCGCCGCCCCCGGCGGCCGACCTGCACCTGAGCCTCTACTACCAACTGGCGACGCGCGACCTGCCGCTGGACGAACTGTCGCCCCAGGCCCGCCAGGAAGCCTACCGCCGCGAAGGCTATCTGGCCTATCAGGAAGGCCGCTTCGACCGGGCCATCGAGCAGTGGCAACGCTGGCTGGCGGAGGATCCGCGCAGCGCCGAAGCGCTGTCGCTGATCGGCCGGGCCCAGCTCCAGAAAAACGATCTGGAGGCCGCGCTCGACTACTACACCCGCAGCCTGCAGGCCAGCCCCGGCCAGATCCACATGGCGATCCGCCGCGCGGAACTGCTCGAGAAAATGGGTCGCGACGACGAATCGCGCGAACAGCTCAACCTCTATGCGCGGGTTTTTCCCGAAAATCCCGACGTCCTCATCGCCCAGGCCCAGTGGCTGGCTAGGCACAAGCGCCGCGCCGAGGCTCGCGCGATGGTCGAAACGCTCGTGGCCGAAGCGCCGCTGAACCTGGAAGCCCGGCTGGCGCTGCTCGAACTCCAGGATTCGCCCGCCGAACGCCACCGGACGATGCGCGGCGTGCTCGACCTGGGCCGCGCCCGCGATTCCCAGATTCCGTTCGGCCACTCCCTGATGAGCATGGAGATGCTGACCTATCCGGAGTCGGCCGTGTTCTTCGCGCATCTGCGCGAGCAGGCCGCGCGCGGGGGACCCAAGCCGCGCGAGCTCTACGAAGGCTTCCTGCCGCTGGACCGGCCCGTCGCCGACGACTTCGCGGCCGGCAAGCTTTCCGACGGCTGGATCGCTTCCGGCGGCATGCGCGCGCTGGAGCGCGGGCGCTACGAGCTGCGCGCCGCCATCGACCAGGCCGAAACCTACCTGCGCCTGCGCCGCTCGGAGCTGGTCCGCGACGGCGCCCTCGAGGTGACGCTCGACGAGTCGCAGGGCTTTTTCTGGCTCTACGCGCGGCGCAGTTCGCGCGCGATGGTGCGGTTCGGCTTCGACGAGGACGGCTTCATCCACCTGCAGGCCTGGAACCGCGGCGAACTGCTGGCGAGCGACGTCCGCCCGTGGATCCGCCCGCCCGGCAGCCTCAAGATGCGCCTGGAAATCCGCGGCGACGGCGCGCGCGGTTTCGTCAACGGCCTGGAAATCTTCGCCGGCCCCGTGGCCATTCCCGAAGCGGTGGCCTACGGCTGGTGGGGCATCGCGCCCTTCGCGTTCGATCTGGGCGTGGCGCGGGCGCGCATCCTGAAGATGGATTTCGAGCCCTGGCCCGCGACGCTGGTCCTGGTGCCGCCGGGCGACCCGGTCGAACAGGTCAAACAGCTGCGGCCTTTCGTGGGCGGCATGTCCGCGCTGGTGCCGGCGTGGACGTTCCAGCAGCCCGACGGCACGCTGCCCGCCGGCCTGCCGGCGGACGCCGACGTGCTGCGGATGTTCTGCGCGTTCCACCGCGTGCGGCTGCTGCCGGCGATCGATTTGTCCTACGACGGCGACGTCGAGCCCGCGCAGATCGTGGACTTCATCCGGCGCAACGGCCTGGCCGGCGCCGTGGTCAAGCGGCGCACGCCGCCGCCGGCGGCCTGGCTGGAACGGCTGACCGCCGCGCTGGAGGAAACCCCGGCGAGCGTGATCGTGCTCCAGACCGAAGCCGCGCTGTGGAATTCGCCGCGCGCCGGCGCGGAATCCAAGGGCGAATACGTCGTGCGTCCGGAAGTGGGCGATCGCCTGCTGCCCCAACCGGGCGAAACCGTCGCGCTCGTCGAGCTGCCGGTCGGCAGCGTGTTGATCGCGCCGCTGCGGGGCGAGTGGAACGTGCCGCTGCGGCTGCCCGGGGAACCGCCGCGCAAGAAGGAAAAGGATCCGGCCGCGCCCCGCCTGTACCGGATGGGCCCCGACGGCGAGCTGGCGCTGCCGCCGCCGCCCTAGGGGGCCCGAACCGGAGCGGTTGCCCCCATGTTGTTTCCGACCACAGCGTTCGCCGTTTTTTTCTTCGTCGTCTTCCAGATCCATTGGGCCTTGGCCGGAGTTCCGCGGGCGCGCAAAGCGTTCCTGCTGGCGGCCAGCTTGTTCTTCTACGGCTTCTGGAGCTGGAAATTCGCGGGCATGCTGCTGGCCTCGGCGTTGATCAACCACGCGCTGGCCGTGCGCATGGATGCGCTGGCGCGGGCCGCCGCCCCGCAACGCGTCCGGCGGCGCTGGCTGGTCGGAGGCGTGGCCTTCAATCTGGGGCTGCTGGGGTTCTTCAAGTATACCGGATTCATTTTCGCCGACGCGCTGTTCCCGCTGCTGCGTCCGATTTGCCTCCGGCTCGGGCCGGCGGCGGTGGCCTGGCTGGTAGGCGCGCAGGAGGACGTTTATCCGTGGCTGGCGAAGATCGTCCTGCCCGTGGGCATTTCGTTCTTCACGTTCCAGGCGCTGAGCTACGTGCTGGACGTGCACCGCCGCCGCGTGGCGCCGGCGCGGTCGTGGCTCGATTTCGCGAACTACCTGGCCTTTTTCCCGCAGCTCGTGGCCGGCCCCATCGTGCGCGCGGCCGAGCTCGTGCCGCAGATGGAGCGGATGCCCGGCCGCGCCGAGCCGATCGAAGCCGCCCGCGCGGTCTTTTTGATCCTGGTGGGCCTCTTCAAGAAAACGGTGGTGGCCAACTGGCTGGCGACGCGCCTGGCCGATCCCGTCTTCGCCTGGCCGGAACGCTTCGCGGGGCCGGACGTTCTCCTGGGCGTCTACGCCTACGCCGTGCAGATCTACTGCGATTTTTCGGCCTATTCGGACATCGCCATCGGCACGGCCCTGCTGCTGGGCTTCCGCTTCCCGGCGAACTTCAACGCCCCGTACTTCGCGACGACCCTGCAGGATTTCTGGCGGCGCTGGCATATTTCGCTGTCGTCGTGGCTGCGCGACTACCTCTACGTGCCGCTCGGCGGGTCGCGCGCCGGTGCCGCGCGCACGACCGTCAATCTGCTGATCACGTTCCTGCTCGGCGGGCTATGGCACGGCGCGGCCTGGACGTTTTTGGCGTGGGGAGCCTTCCACGGAATCTATCTCGCCCTCGAGCGCGCCATGCTCAAGGCCCTGGGGCGGAACAAGCGCAACGCGCCCCCCGCGCCGTGGCCGGTGGCGCTGCTGGGGCGGATCTGGATTTTCCACGTGGTGTGTTTCTCCTGGATTTGGTTCCGCGGGGGGCGCCTGGAAACGGTGACCGCGATGCTGCACAGCCTCGGGCGCTGGCGCGCGGCGGTGCCGGAGGTGGCGACCTGGAGCGCGCTGTCCGTCGCGATGGTGGCGGTCGGTTTCGCCACGCAGTTTCTCGACGGCGACCGCCTGTGGCGCGCGGCCCGCAAGGTCTCGGCTTGGCCCGCCTGGGCGCTGGCCACGGCCGCGGCGATTGTCTTGACCGGCATTCTGGCCTTGGGGCCGGAAGGCGTCGCGCCGTTCATCTATTTCCAGTTTTAGGGAGAGGCCAGAGGGCGGAGAGCAGAGGACGGACGAGAGATGGATGAACGAGAAAAACCGGTCGGGATGCCCTTGAAAAAGGCGTGGGGCGGGGTGGTGCTGTTCTATGCGGTGGCGCTGGCGCTGAACGCCGCCGCGCTGCACCGCAACAACGAAATCCTGTCCTACGGTCCCGTGCGCTCGTTTTGGTTGGCCGTCAGCGGGCCGGCGGCCAAGACGTGCGCCGCGCTCGGTTTCGACCGCCCGCGGGCGTTTTGGACCCGGACGGCGGGGAAGGCCCTCAATGAATGAAAGGCCGCCAATTGGTTTGTGTTCCGGCATTCGTGTCCGTAGCATGGAGGAAAAGATGAATCCGCAACGCCGCAACGGTAGAAAAGGCTGGAACTGGCTCGGGTGGGGCGGGGCGCTGGCGGCGGGTCTGTGGGCCGCCGCGGCGTTCGGGCAAGGCTCCGGCGCGAAATCGCCCGTGTTGCTCCTCGGCGATTCGATGATGCGGTTGCCGGCCCGCGCGCTGGAGCGCGAACTGGCGAAACTGCCGGACGTCCAAACGGCGAGCTTCGCCAGCATCGGCACGGGTCTGGCCCGGCTGGATGCGTTCGACTGGCTGGCCAAGATCGACGAGCTGTGCGCGGCGCACCGCCCCAAGGTGGCGGTGGTGGCGCTCGGGGCGAACGACCGCCAGCCGATGATGCTGGAAAACTTCGGCTTGGCCCAGCCGGGCACGCCCGAGTGGGAGGCTGAATACGCCGCGCGCGTCGGCCGCGCGCTGGACCGCCTGCTGGCCGGCGGCTGCGAAAAGGTCGTCTGGCTGCAATTGCCGCCGATGCGCGAGCCGGTCGTCGCCGAGTTCGCCCGGCGCGTGAACGCGATCGTGGCCGCCCAGGCGGCGTCGCGCCCGCAGGTGGTCGCGCACGATTTTTCCGCGCTGGTGGCCGACCGGCGCACCGGCGGCTACGTCGAGCGGCGCATGGATCCGCTGACCGCCGCCGCCATCCCGGTGCGCGACGTCGACGGCATCCATCTCTCGCCCGACGGCGCGCGCCTGCTGGCCGACGCCTTGATCAAGGAATACTGGAAATGAAAACCCGTTCCCGATCCGCAGGAGGACGTTTCCAAATGAAACCGACGTTTTTCCGTTTGGCGGCCGGCGGATTGGCCGCGTGGCTGCTCGCGGCGCCGGCGCCGGCCGTCGCCCCGGCCGAGACCGCGGCCGTCGCCACGGCCACCGCGGTGGAAAGCCTGGTCCGCGCCACGCGCCAGACCGCCGCACGCGAGCCGTTCCGGCTCGAAGCCGGTCCCGCCGACCCCCAGGCGGAACGGGCCGCCCGCGACGAACTGGAACAAGCCATCATGCTGATCCAGGAAAAGGACTACGCCGCCGCCACGCCGCTGCTGGAAGACGCCCTGCAAGTCGATCCGACCGTCGAAGCGACCTGGGAGGCCCTCGGCTGGTGCTACTACCACGTCGGCCGCCTGGACGAGGCCGAAAAACTCTGGGAGCAATTCGCCGCCTTGCGGCCCGAATCGCCCAAGGCGCACAACCTGCTCGCGCAGCTCGCCATCGCCCGCAGCGACTGGGCCGCGGCGGACCGGCATCTGTCCCGCGCGCTCGCCCTCGAACCCGCCAACTACGACCTCCGCTACTGGTATGCCCAGAATTTGTTCCGCCTCGGCCGCCTCGATCCGGCGGTGGAGATCTTCGAACAGCTGGTCGCCGAAGACGCCGGGCGTTTCGACGTGAAGACGGATCTGGCCCGCACCTGTTCGCTGGTCCAGCGCCACGAAGACGCGCTCGACCTGTGGACGGAAATCGTCGAGGTCCTGCCGGACAATCTCGCGTTCCGGACCGAATTCGCGCGCGCCCTCATGCTGGTCGGCAGCCTCGACGAGGCCGACGCGGAAGCCCGGCGCATTCTCGAAGAGGACCCGGCCCGCTGGGACGTCATGAATCTGCGCGCCGACTTGGTGGAAATCGGCCAGCTGCCCGAGGAGGCGGTGCAAGCCCTGCGCGGACTGGTCGCGGACGCCGCGGATCCCGACGTCCGCGCGCAGCTGCAGGTCCGCCTCGGGGCGCGGCTGGTGGTCTTGAACCGGAAGGATGCCGCCCGGTGGCCGCTGACGCTGGCGCTGGAACAATACGCCGCCGCCACGGAAGCGCGGCCGACCTACGTGCCGTGGCTCAACCAGTACGCCCAAATCGCCGTGATGGCCCACCGGCCCGAAACGGCGCGCGACGTCGTGGACCGCATCCTGCGCGACCTGAACCCCTACAACCAGCAGGCGCTGGCCACGCGTTTCGAAATCGAAATGTTCCGCCGGGACTTCGTGGCCGCCGAGCGGGCGCTCGACGCGCTCTACGAAGACTACCAACCCAACAATCCGTACCGGTTCCTGCAACGCGCCCGGCTCGAGGTGCAGCGCGGCGACTATCCGGCCGCGCTGGCGGCGCTGGACCGTCTGGAAGAAATCGGCAACCGCGGCGCAGTGCTGACGCTGCTCTACCACGGCTTGACCGAGAGCGAATGGCTGGCGCTGCCTTCGACCCGGCGCTTCCGCGAGCACCTGCTGGCCCTGCGCGACGCGGGGTTCACTTTCATCGACCCGCTGGACGTCCCCGCCTATCTGCAGAAGAACGCCGGCGCCGGCGGTTCGGCGGAGGATCCGCCCTGGCTGGCGCAGCAGGTGGACCAGGCCCGCTACGCCTGGACCGGCGAGCGCAAGTTCCGCCGGCGCGAAGACGCCCCGATCGCCAAAATCGCGGCGGTCACCTTCGACGACGGCCTGCGCAGTTCCCTCAGCCTCGGCACGCCGGTCGCGCAGGAACTCGGCCTCACCTTCGGCATGTTCGTCATCACCAGCATCGAGGAACTCAACGCCCCGATGTACGCGGCCTGGGAAGAACTGCGCGGCTACCGGGAAACCGGCGCCTGGCAGATCGGCAGCCATCTCAAATACGCCAACACCCCGGGGCCGGCGGGCCCGGAAGGCTCGCCCGACGTGTTCCCGCTGCCCAATCGGCTCTGGCTGCCGGAAAAGAAGCGCCTGGAGACGCTGCGCGAATGGACCGCCCGCGTCCGCCGCGAATTTTCCGAAAGCCGCGCCGATCTCGAACGACATCTGGACTTGCCGCCCAAGGAGCCGCTGGCCGTGGCGTATCCCTTCGGCGAGATCGGCCAGGAGGAGGGGAGCAACGTCGCCCGCCTCGTCGATCCCGTCCGCACGCTGCTCGGCGAGGCCGCCCGCGAATTCGCGCTCGGGTTCGTCGTCGATGCCTTCGGCTATACCTGCCCCGGCGACGATCTCCTGACCGTGCGCCGCTACGAGCCGGATTGGGACGCCGACGCCGCCGACGTCGTCGAGCAGGTGTTGGCGAACCACCCCGTGTTCCAGGCGCGGCGGATGCGCGCCGAGATCGCCACGCTGATGAACAAGCCGTATCTGGCCGAACAGCAGATCGAATTGCTCCGCCGCGACGGCTATCCCGACCGCTTGCTGCGCGAGCTCGTCGCCTATGCCCAGAACCGGATTCCCGCGGGGCGCGCCGTCGCGGTGGACGAGGCCGACCGCTCGGGCACGTCCCGGAACCGCCTGCGGCCGTCGAACCTCTACGTCGCCGGCGCCTACCGCGAAAACCAGTCCAACGACGACATCGTCCAGCGCTACGGCATCGCCCGCGCGGGCCTCAACCTGAGCGCCCGGCTGGGGCTGGAGGTTTCCGCCTTCGCCGGACGCATCGACCAGACCGTGACCTCCAACGTCTGGTACGAGATCGAACAACCCGTCACCAGCGTCAGCAGTTCCACCACCACCACGACCATCGACGGCAACACCACCACCTCGTCCAGCACCACCGAAACCACCACGATCAACAAGATCCAGACCAACCGCATCACGGAAACGGAATACGACGCCGACGTCGCCGAAGTGCGCGGCACGCTCACGCTGCGGATCAGCGACGCCGCTTCCCTGACCGCCGCGCTCGGCGTGAAAGCCGTCGAATTCAACCAGGCCGACGATCCCGACGAAGCCGAGCAGGAGGAAGTGGTCGGGTCCCTGACCGTGGCCTGGAGCCGGCAACGCGCCCTGCGGATCGCGGCCGTCTTCGAACACGACCTCGTCGCGTCCGCCCGCCGCGAAATCTCCTACAACGGTTTCGGCCTGACGGCCCGCTGGCTGACGTCCGACCGCTGGGAGCTCGCCGGGATCGCGCGCTACCTGAGCTACGAAGACGACAATGCCATGGTCCAGCTTTCCGGCAGTTCCTTCTGGCAACTGTTCGAACGGCAGGGGATCTGGGCCGGGCTCGAGGCCTCCACCTACAGCACCGACGAGGACTCCGAGTTCTACTGGACGCCCTATTGGGACACCCGCTATGCGGCCGTCCTGCGCCTGCTGCGCGCCTACCAGGACTACTTCTTCCGGTTCGACGTCCGCCTCGGCCAGCAGCGCGAAGACGCCCGGCCCGAGGACGTGCTGGTCTGGCGCAACCTCAAGGCGCGGGCCGAGGCCGACGGCAACTGGGATCCGGGCCCCAATCCCGACGCCGATTGGGACACGTTCGTCGGCCTCGGCGCCACCTATCGCCAGCGGCTGTGGCGCCGCCTGGACCTGGTCGGCGAGCTGTCCGTCAATTTCCTGCGCGATTATTCCGAGCACGACTTCACCGTCGGGCTCCAGTACAACTTCTAGCGCGGCGAGCGCGCTGGATCGACCCCGGAGGTTCGAGATGAAAGCCTTGGCCATCAACGGCAGCCCGCGCAAGGGCGGCAACGTCGAAATCCTGCTGCGGCGGGCGCTGGAGCCCATCTTCGCCGCCGGCCACGAAACGGAAATCGTCCAGATCGGCGGCGTCCGCCTCCGCGGCTGCATCGCCTGCGGCGACTGCGGCCGAAACCTGAACAAGCGCTGCTCCCTGGAGGACGATGGGTTCAACGACGTGTTCGCGAAAATGCTGGAAGCCGACGCGATCCTGATCGGCACGCCGGCCTATTTCGCCGACATGACGGCGGACACGAAGGCGCTGATCGAACGGGCCGGCTACGTTGCCCTCGCCAACGGCGGCCTCCTGCGCCGGAAGATCGGCGCGGCCGTCGTCGCCGCGCGCCGCGGCGGCTTCGTGCCCGTCCTGGATTCCATCAACCACTTGTTTCTCATGACCGAGATGATCGTGCCGGGGTCCACCTACTGGAACTACGGCCAGGGTCTTTCGCCCGGCGACGTGCTCAACGACGAGGAGGGCATGGAAAACATGAAGAACCTCGGCGAGCAGATCGTTTGGCTCATGGAACGGCTGGGGAACTAGAGCAAATTCAGATTTACTGT
>DDWR01000015.1:19619-46671 GCA_002347655.1 Verrucomicrobia bacterium UBA2281
ACGGTATTCTGAAAACCGCCCTAGATCGTCGTCCGGCAGGGAGGGGCGGGGGGGGCGGCGCGGAGCGGACCAAGCGCATACGATTTGGCGGAACCCCTTCCGGCCCATAATATTAAAATGCGATTAACCGGGCGTTTTCCGGAATTGCGCGATTGCCTTGCCTGATCCGGTCTCGTTATGATCGCGCCGTGGTAAGGAAACGACCGCCACGATGAAGGAGAACGCCATGGACGCACCCGCTGGACAGGCTCAACAAGTTCCCTACAAGCCGGGCATGCCGGATCGCCGCAAGCGCAAGCCCGACAAATGGGCCGTCGCGTTCCGCTGGCTTTCGCTGCTGGTCTATCCGGTCCTCGTCGTCTGCGTGTTCATCTTCGTGGCGATGGCGGACGTGCAGCAGCGCAGCGCCATGGCGCAGCAGATCGGCCGCGATCCCGCAACGCAAAGCGCCGGCATCGGCCTGAAAACCTTGCTGCCGCTGCTGCTCGTGGGCTTGGCGATCGGCGTCGGCGGGATGGTCCTGAGCAAGTTCCGCGCCCGGCGGCGGTCGGACTACAATTACCAGACCCAGCTCCTGCTCATCATCTTGTCGGTGGGCGGCCTGCTCGTGTTCTTCGCTTTGAAGCAAGCCGGCGTCATCACCTGATCCGGTCGCCGGAGGGAGACGGCCGGCCGGCGGGTAGAGCCAACCCGCCCTGCCACTGGATGCGGAAGTTGCGAGGTAGGACGACTTGGCCCAAGTCGCCGGGTCGGGGACGCGGCGCGTTGAGCCAACGCGCCCTACCTGTGGGAATGGGAACCGTTGCGGATTTTCGAGGGTAGGGCGACTTGGCCCAAGTCGCCGGGATCGGTGGCCCGAGCGCCGCGCTTCTTCTCTACACGAGCTTCTTCAGAAACAGCGTGCAGTCGCCGGGCAAGCCCGCGAACCGCGGCGCGGCGGCATAGGCCAGCCGATTGATTTCCACGTAGCCCTGCTTGCGGAACGCGCCCTCGGATTTCGGATTGGTGGCCTCGGACACGAGATAGTCGTAGCGCTTCTCGCGCAGAAGCGATTCCATCCGCTGCAGCATCTGCATCGAAATCCCCGCGCGCCAATAGGTCGGCGCCACGGCCAGATAGAAGACGTAGGTCCACTTGCCGGGGATGCGGGCGAGGGGCTTGTCGAGTTCCTCGAAGAAGTCGTTCATCTGCTCCATCGCCGCGCGGTACTCGGGCGGAATCACGTGGAGCGTCTGGCGGTACTTGCCGTCGTCGAGGCCGATGGCCACGCCGGCGAGGTTGCCCACGTCGGCGTCGATGGCGGCGACGGCCAGATGGTCTTCGAAGCAATGGTCGCAGACCGCGCGGACGTAGGAGGCATAAAATTCGCGGGAGAGCTGGAGCGCGGCGGTCATCGGCTCCAGATGGAGAAAGACGTCGGTGAGGAGTTCGGCGGATTCGGGCAGGCGTTCGGCGGAAAGTTCCTGGATTTGGATGTTCATCGGGTGGGGGCGCAGGGCTCCCGCAAGTGCCGGCGGACTGTTTGGGTGGGGGTGGGGTCTCGAGGAGTTGGGAAAACTCAGACCGCCAAGTCGCTGGCGCGGGCCGACGTCGTCGCCGCAAGGGCGGCATCGGTCCAATCGATCGGGGTGAGGGCGGCGGATTTCCGCGAAAGAGACGCATCCGGCGACGCAGAGAGCGAAAGCCCGGCGGAAAACCGGGCTTGGACATCGACAGCGGAACGCTGAACGGTTCGATTCATGGAAATTCGAGAGGCAGAATACGCCTTCCGGCCCGGCTGTCCACGGAAATCGCAAAACAGCCAAAAAATGGCTCAAAACGGTCTCGGAATCGCGGTTGGGGCGAAAAATCGGCCTGAAAACCCGAAAAATTGGCCCCAAACCGCCCGAAATCGGAAAAATTCCTGAAAAACAGGCTGAAAACGGTCGATCATCGGCATTTCCGGCCGGATTTTGGCATTTTCGAGGCCGCAATGGGATTTTGTGCGTGATTTTCGGGTCCGGATATGCCATATTCGCGTAAGTTTGTTCAAATACAGGGAGATACGATGAAAGTTCCGCTGTTGGATTTGAAGCCGCAATACGAACAGATTCGGGCCGAGGTGGAGCCGACGATCCTGGAGATCTGCAAATCGCAGGCCTTCATCCTGGGTCCCAAGGTGCAGGAATGCGAAGCGGCCGTTGCGAAATACTGCGGCGCGGCCTACGGCGTGGGCATGTCCTCGGGCTCGGACGCGCTGATCGTGGCGCTGATGGCGGAAGACGTCGGCCCCGGCGACGAAGTGATCACGACGCCCTACACGTTCTTCGCCACGGTCGGGGCGATTTCGCGCGTGGGCGCCAAGCCGACGTTCGTGGACATCGATCCGGTCACGTTCAACCTCGACCCGGCGAAACTGGAAGCGGCGGTCACGCCGAAGACGAAAGCGATCATCCCGGTCCATCTCTACGGCCAGATGGCGGACATGGACGCCATCTTGGCGGTCGCGAAGGCACACAAGCTGGCGGTGATCGAAGACGCCGCGCAGGCCATCGGCGCGGAATGGAAGGGGAAGCGCGCGGGCAGCCTCGGCGATTACGGCTGCTTCTCGTTCTTCCCGTCCAAGAATCTCGGCTGCTTCGGCGACGGCGGCATGCTGACGATGCAGGATCCGGCCAAGGCGAAGAAATCCGTCGTGCTGCGCAACCACGGATCGGAGCCGAAGTACTACCACCGCCTGATCGGCGGCAACTTCCGCCTCGACGCGCTGCAGGCGGCCGTGGTGACGATCAAGCTGAAATACCTCGACGGCTGGACCGCGGCGCGGCAGGCCAACGCGGCGCGCTACGAAAAGCTCTTCGCGCAGACGGACGTCGTGAAATCCGGGAAGATCGCGCTCCCGGCGGCCCAGACCAATAGGCACATCTACAACCAGTTCATCGTCCGCGCCGAAAACCGCGACGGGCTGCTGGCGCATTTGCGCGCGCGCGAAATCGGCACCGAAATCTACTACCCCGTGCCGCTGCACCTGCAAGACTGCTTCCGCTCCCTCGGGCACAAGCCCGGCGATTTCCCGGAGAGCGAACGCGCCGCGAAGGAAACCCTGGCCCTGCCGATCTATCCGGACCTGACCGACGACATGGCCGCGTGGGTCGTCGGCGCGATCGCCGAATTCTACGGCGGTTAGGTTGCCGTTTCCGGCGCGCGACGGTATAGTTGCGCGCAAGTTCAACCCCCCAACCCCGAGAAAGGAATGAACATGAAGAAATTCGCATTGATTGCGCTGTCCGCCCTGTTCGTCTCGGCGACAAGTTCGTCGGCGTGGTGGATCTTCGGCAAGAAGGCGGCGGACGAGCCGGTCCAGGCGGATGCCCCGGCGGTCCAAAAGGCGGACGCCGCCGCGGCGAAGGCACCGTGCTGCGAGAAGAAGGTCGCCAAGAAGGCGGAGTGCAAAGACCAGAAAGCCGCGGGCAAGGCTGAAAAGAAGGCGGGCAAGGCCGCGAAGAAGGCCGAATGCAGCGAAGCGAAAGCCGGGCGGAAGGCCGATTGCGAAATGAAGAAGGCGGACAAGAAAGCCGAATACAAGGCCAAGAAGTCCGCGAAGAAAGCCAAGAAGTCGGCCGAGTGCCAGACCCCGAAGGCGGCGGAAGCCGCGCCGGCCGAAACGGCTCCGGCGATGGCCGAATAGGGGGATTGACCCCGCGACCCAGCCCCGGCCGGGCCTCCCGGCCGGGGCGTTTTGAATCAGGAGCAGACGTTCGGATGAGCAAAGACCTTTCCAGGCTGCTGGCTGGCTGGGCGCACGATCCCGGCGAAGTGCGCGCCCGCTGGATCCAGGCCGACGACGGCACGCGGAAACTCCAGCTGCGGCTCGATCTGGGCCTCTTCCAGATGGAACCCGACGGGCGGCCCGACGGCACGCAGCCGCGCGGCGCGGGCTCCCTGTGCGAGTTCTATATCGAGGCCGAACGCCGCGCGCCGGACAACGTCCTGCCCGACAAATTGGATTTCGACGCCTGCGCGGAGCTGCAGCAGGAAGTCATGCAGTACTACTACCGCATCATGGCGTTCTATGCGCTCGGCGATTTCCAGAACGTCGTGCGCGACTGCGACCACAATCTCGATCTCATCGACATCGTCTCCGAATACGCCGTGGACGACGAAGTGGCCTGGCAGTTCATGCAGCTCTATCCCTACATGCGCATGATGCATGCCCGGGCCGGCGCCGAGACCGCCATGGCGGCCGGGCGCTTCGACGAAGCCGCCCAGCTCGTCCGGGACGGCATCCAGGACTTGGAAGGCTTCTACGAGGAAAACTACGAACCGACGAACGAAGACGGTTCGCCGGTGCCGCCGCCGCCGGAACTGGATACGCTGCGCGAGTTGCTTGGACAAGTCGACCGGCGCCGCCCCCGGAGCGCGGCCGAAACCCTGCGCGAGGAACTCGCCCGCGCCGTCGAGCTGGAAAACTACGAGAAGGCCGCGTTCTTGCGCGACCAGCTCAAGTCGCTCAAGGGGCTCGATCCGCGCCTGGGCCCCAAGAAGCGCAGCCGTCCCGGCGGACGGGAGAATCCCAGTTGAACGCCGGCGCCGGCCCCCGTTGGCGCACGCTCCTCGCCGCCGGGCTGGCGGCGCCCGTTCTCGGCGCCGCGGCCCCGGCGCTCTACGTTGGCGAAGGGGGCTGGGCCGCCGTCACGGGCTTGCCGGCCGATTCCCGGCCTTCGGAGGATCCCTGGAACCACGTGGACGGCGTCTGGATCGGCCGCCTGTCCGCCGGCGCGACGCGGTTGGAATGGGGTGCGGGCGCCGGCCGACCGGTGGCCGAGGCGCAACCCGCGCCGCCGCCGCCGGTCGTTTTGCCGGCCACGCGCAACGCCTTCGGCGCCTGCGCCGTGCGCTCGCTCTCGATCCGCTACGACTCCGTCGTGCGCTCGCGCAGATGGTCGCTGATCTTCGCCGGCAACGACGAGGAGCCGGAATTCGAGCCGCTGGCCCTGCCGGGCCGCCCGCCCGCGGCGCTGGCGCTGGAACTGGAAGACGTCGCCACCGGCCAGCGCTGGCCGGTGCGCCCCGCGCGCCGCGGCCGCGAAGGCAGCATCTTCTCCCAATCGACGGATGCGCGCTTCTACGGCGGCATGCTGCCGGATCGCGACGTCGATTGGACCCTGCTCGTGGTGCCGCTGGCGAACGGCCGGCAAATCCTGCAGGGGCAAATCCAGTTGCTCGCCGGCGACCAGCGCCAGTTCCGGCTGCGCCTGGCCGTGCGCGCCGGCGCGCCCGGCGTCCCCGTGCTGCAGCCGGAATGCCCGCCGGTCCTTCTCGCCGTGGCCGGCACAAGCGCGCTGGCGCTGTTTCCCGATCTGGCCGAACCGCGCCGCTGCCGCGCGGGCAGCGGGGCACCGGACGAAGCCGTCATCGAATTCGATTTGGCCGTCGCCAAGGCCACCGGCAATTTTCCGCGCCGCGCCACGTTCTCGCTGGAAGTCGCCGCCTGGACCACCGCCGATCCGGAAACGGCGCAGCGCGAGGCCGTGGCGCAACTGGCCCGCGCCGGCGGGGCCGTCGCGCTGCCCGCCGCCGTGCGGGCCGGCCGCTTCGACGACGTGCCCGCGTTCGCGCCGGCCTCCCAGCGCCTCGAGCATCCCGGCGGTTTCCGGGACGGCGCCGACGCGCTGCACCATCTGGCGCTGCGGGCCTCGGATCTGTTCCGCGACGCCGACTGGATGGCCAGCGCGTACCAATGCGCGGCCGTGGATGCCCGGGGCGATCCGCAGGTCGTGCGGACCGGCGACGAAGCCGTCGTGGCCGTGAACGCCGATCCCGATCTGGAGGCGATGCTCGAATGGGGCCAGAACCGCGGACTGACCTTGCTCGAGCGCGTCCGCCGCAGCGGGGCCGCCGCCGTCTGGATCCGCGCCGGGACCGCCGCGGCGCTCGACCACGGCGCGCGGGCGCTCTATTTGTGCGACTATCCGGCCGTTTGGGAAGAGGGCTCGCCGCTCCCGGCCGTCGACGTGCGCCATGCGGAGGCCGAACTGATTTCATCGCTGGCGTGCGTTCTGAAAAGCGCCGGCACGTGCCTGCTGGTGGAAGATGCCGGGCCGCTGGCCCCGTTCACGACCTATCATGCGGACGCGCTGGTATGCACCTCCGCCGATGCCGCCGAAATGCGCCGGCAGGCCGCGCTGGCCGGCCCGCGGCCGGTTTTGTGGATCGCGGAATCCTCCGCGGCGGCCGCCGTCGCCTTGGCCCGCGAATTAGGATTTGTCAGGCCCGGCGAAATCGGAGAGGATTGAACCATGTTCGAAACACCTGCTGGACGATTGCTGGGCGGTCCCGTGGCCGCGTTGGAACAAGGGCTCCGCGCCTGGCAACGCCAGGCCGTGGATTGGGACCTGCTGGCCGAGGCCAAGCCCGCCGCCGCGGCGCGCGCGCAGACGACCATCGAACGGCCCGCCGAAGTGCGCGGCCGCGGCACGTTCTTCGGAAAAAGCATCCGCACCCTGAAACTGTGCCCGACGGACATGGAAGGCTGGTGGTTCGAGCGCACGGATCTGCCCGACAGCCTGCCCGTGCGGTGCTCCATCCGCAACGTGTGGACCACCGGCAACGTCGTCAGCAATATCGTGCTGCGCAGCGGCTCGCCCCACAACTATATCCGCATGGCCGAGCACATGATCGCTTTGCGCATGGGCCTGGGCATCGACAACTTGCTGATCCAACTCGATTCCGGCGATCCGCCGCTGTTCGATCGCGGCAGCACCGAGCTCGTGCAGGCGCTCCGCGGCGCCGGTCTGCGGCAGGTCAACCGCCCGGCCAGCTACGTCACCGTGCGCGAACGCGTCACGATCTGCAACGGCCACGGCGGATTCCTGACCCTCGCGCCGCCCGCCGACCCGGCGAAGCCGCTGCTGGCGATCGATGCCGCGGTGGACTTCAAGACCGCCATCGGCAAGCAGCGCATCCGTTTCGCGGTGGATCCCGAGAAATTCGCCTACGGCGCGACGGCGCGCACCAATACCTCCGCGCTCAAGATGCTCTATTGTAAAACCATCGGCCTGCTCTTCGCCGACATCCGCAATCTGGGCTACTCCTTCGACAACCTGCTCGTCGCCGGCCGGCTCGGCTATTGGAACAAGCCGCTGCTGCCGCACGACGGCAAGTCCCTCGAAGCCGTCTGGCACCGCGCCACGCTCGATCTGCTCGCGGCCATCGCGCTGATCGACGATGGCCTTTTCGTCGGCGAGATCATCTCCTACAAGTCCGGCCACGGCCTGGACGTGGAGATGGTCCAGCGGCTGTACCAGGAAGCCCTGCTCACCCCGTTCGTTCCGGCCGGCTAGAGCAAATTCAGATTTACTGTGGCCGTTTTTTAAACGGCCAGAGAGATCGGCTCACCCGGAGGGTTCGCCCTACCCCAAGCTTTCAATACGGCCTATGGGTAGGGCGAGGCGTCCCTGCCGAGCCGGGCTGTTNNGGTATTCTGAAAACCGCCCTAGGCTCGGGCGCGGCGGCGCGAAAATCGCTCCATTATGGTTGTCAAACGCCGCGGCATGGGCAAAGGTATTGGCATGGGCATGCGCAGGATCATTCTGGGCGGATTCGCGGCGGCGCTCGCGCACGCGGCGCTCGCGCAAACGGCCGCGCTGCCGGCCTCCTATACCGGGCCGTGGCGCGACGCCTTGCCGCCGGACGGCTGGACGTTTTCCGGACTGGGGGCGCCGGATTACCTGCCCGGGTTCGATGGCTTCGGCGACGGCGCAGCCAAATTGGATGGCACGGGCGATTTCATCTCCGTCCGTTTCGCCGCCCCGCCGGAATCGGTCTCCTTTTGGATCCAAGGTTTTTCGTTTTCCGGGGGCGTGTTCCGCGTCGAGCAGTCCCTCGACGGCACCAACTGGCTGACCTTGGCCTCGTATGAACCGCCCCCGACCAACGCGACTTTCCAGACGTTCGGCCTTTTGCCCCACGCCCGGCACGTCCGGTTTCTCTACGTGGCGCGGGTTACCGGCAACGTGGGCCTCGACGGCATCGCCGTCGCCCCGAACGACTCGTTCGTGATCGGCCGCTTCGCGCAATCGGAAGGAATTGCGCGCGTGTGGGTTCTACCGACCGAAACCAACCGCCAATACGCCTTGCAATATGCAACCAACATGCAGGCTTCCAACGCCTGGACCCAGATTTTCAGCACCGACGGCACCGGCGGGGAGCTGGAACTGATCGATTTCAACTTCGCTTATCCGCGCTTCTACCGCGTGGTCGACGTCACGCCGCCCGCCCGGAAAAGCGCGGTGCGCCGCCCGGGAAAATCCCCTTGGCGGTTCTAGCGGATTATTATAATGTTATTTTAATGTCGGAATCGCGGGTTCCCCAAGGAGACGAATCATGAAGAAGTGGCTGGTCGGGTGGATGTGCGGCGGATTGTTGGCAACGGCGGCGTGGGGGCAGATCCTGACGTTTGAATTCAGCGCACTGGCCGGAAGCGAGGCCACGGCGGATTCAAACGCCAACGATGCCAATCTTGCGTCTTCGACGATTTCCCGCGGCGCGGGTCTGACGGCAGCCGGAAACACCCAGCGCTTCAACGCAACGGGTTGGGCGCTGGAATCCATTGCCAATGCGATAGCTGGCGACGACTACATGGAATTCACGATCACGCCGCAACCCGGATACCAATTCGACGTCAGCTCGATCTACGTCCAGTGGCAGCGGTCATCGACCGGCAACAGCGTCGTTTCGCTCCGTAGTTCGGTGGATAATTATGCGACGGCCTTGGATGCCGACTGGGTCTTGGACGACGTCACGACCACCCTGAACAAGACCTGGACCTTTTCCCAGGCCAACAGCACGGTTCCGGTGACGTATCGGTTGTATTCCTATGCCGAGAGCACGGCCGGTTCCGGCGGTCCGGGCGATGGCGCGGGCAACGACATCGTCGTCAACGGAACCGTGTCCGTGGGCGGATTCGGCGTGGGGGTCGACAAGCAAAACGGGTTCGAAGTGGAGCAGGGCTCCAGCCGCACGATCATCGCCACGGCGGCGGGCGGCACGGAGCCGTATGCCTACGGATGGGCTACCGACATGACGGCGGGCGACTACAGCGTAGCCAGCAACGTATTCACGATCTTGACCACGGCGGCCCTTGGCGATTATTCGGCAACCGTGACGGCAACGGACAACGCGGCCCAGACCGCTTCGAACACCGTGACGTTCTCCGTGGTGGCCCCGGCCGTCAAATACGGCATCGCCATCACTCCGCCGGTGAACGGCTCGGTGGAGACGGCCCCGGCGGACGAAGCGGAGGAAGGCCAAGCCGTCACGATCACGGCGACCCCCGACAGCGGCTATCGCGTGGCCAGCATCGCGGTGGTGGCGGAGGATTTGTCGCCGGTGGCCGTCGTTTCGGGTGTGTTCACGATGCCGGCCCAGGCGGTGACCGTCACCGTGTTGTTCGAGGTCTATGAAGCGCCGGACGTGCTGATCGATTTCGAGACGGTGACGGGCTTCAACAGCTACGCGCCCGGCACGTCGACGGTCAGCGGCGTCTTGATCCGGCACGACGGGGCGCTGCGCGGCACGACGGCCAGCGACCCGAAAAACGGCGCGGCCTCCGCGCGGGTGCGCTATCTGGGCACCAACGTCGGTTATCTCGCGACGGCCGAGGCCTTCGCGGAGCCCATCAGCAAGATCAATTTTCTCTATGCGGACTACGGCTCCGACAACACGACGACCTTCAAGGTGCAGGTCAGTTCGGATGGGGCTTCCTGGCAGGACGTGGGCGAAGCCGCCTACGATCCCGACGGCGCAACCCTGCTGGGCGCAACGATCGATTCGATCCCGGCGAACATGACCTACTTCCAGATCCTCACGCTGGGCGGCGAGGCCGATCGCGTCTGCATCGACGACATCGGGCTGTGGTTCGGCGCGGCGTCGTACGGCGTTACGTTCGACAAGCAGGAGGGCTTCGAGGTTGAGGAAGGCACCGCCACGATTCTGACGGCCACGGCGGCCAACGGCACGGCGCCTTACGCCTATGGGTGGGACACCGACATGGCGGTGGGCGACTATCTTGTCGACAGCAATTCCTTCGGCATTTCCGGCCTCGCGGCCGTGGGCAGCTACTACGCCACGGTGACCGCGACGGACTCGTCCGACCCCGTGCAGGTGGTCTCCAACACCATCCACTTCTCCGTGGTGGCCCCGGCGCCGAAGTACGCCATCTCCATCGTGACCAACGCGCCGGCCAACGGCACGGTGACGACGACGCCGGCCACAGAAGCCGAGGCGGGACAAAGCGTGACGGTAACCGCCACGCCGGCCGGCGGCTACGCGGTGCAGTCGATCGAAGTCAACGGCGGCGCCGTGACCGTGACCGGCAACACCTTCACCATGCCGGCGGAACCCGTCACCGTGACCGTGACGTTCGCGGTCTACGAGGGCGGCGCCCTGATCATTTCCCAGTACTACGAAGGCGCGAGCTACGACAAATGGATCGAAATCTATAATCCCGGCGCTTCGGCCGTCGATTTGGCCGCGGACGGCTATCGGCTGGGCAATTGGGCGAATGCAGCACGCGAAGGGTGGAAGACTGGCGTTGCGCCAAGTTCATCTATGGCACTGACAGGAACTATTCCTGCCGGAGGGACGTATCTTGCCAGCCATACGTCGGCCGCGCTTCCGGATTATATTGCGGCAAACATCCAAAACGGCACGGTATGCGCATTCAGCGGCGACGACAGCATGGTGCTCTACACGGGTGAAACCTATGCCTTCGCAAACGTTGTGGATGCCTTCGGGTTGACGGGGGATACGGCCGGAAACAAGAGCTACGTTCGCAAAACTACGGTTACCTCCGGCGTGAACACCGACTTCAACGCCGATGATTGGGATCAATTCACGAATGCCGAAGTGGATGCGGCGGCGGAGAGCACCAACGAACGTCTCGGCTACCACAGCACCGGCCCGGCGGTCTTCGGCGTGACGTTCGACCAGACGAGCGGCTTCGAAGTGGAAGAGGGCACGACCGACGTGGTCGTCGCCACGGCGGCGAACGGCACCGCGCCCTTCAACTATAGCTGGAGCAGCACGCTGGGCGGGGCGTACTACACGGCTATCGGCAACGAATTCACGATCCTGGCGACGGCGCCGATTGGCGACTACTCGGCCCAAGTGATCGCGACGGATTCGTCCGATCCCGTGCAGGGCGTGACCAACAGCTTGAACTTCTCCGTGGTGGCGCCGCCGACGAAGTACGCCATCACCATCGTGACCAACAATTTCAGCGAAGGCATCGTTACGACGACGCCGGCCACGGAGGCGGCGGCGGGAACGGCCGTGACGGTGACCGCGACGCCCGCGGAAGGCTACGCGGTGGAATCCATCGTGGTCAACGGCGGGGCCGTGACCGTGACCGGCAGCACCTTCACCATGCCGGCGGGGCCGGCGACCGTGACGGTGACGTTCATGGCCTACGAGGCACCGGACGTCCTGATCGACTTCGAGGATTACACGGGCGGCTACGAGTGGAAGGAATATGTCGCCGGCGGGGTGACGTGGACGATAACCAACGTCTACGCCGGGAACACCGTCGACGACGCCAAAAACGGAACCAAGGCCGGCCGGTTCGAGAACAACCGCGGCGGCGCGGGCAATCCGGCCAAAATGACGAGTACGGCGTTCACCCAGGCGATCACGCGGCTCAATTTCTGGTATGCCAACTACGGCGTCAACGACGGCGGCGCCTTCAAGGTGCAGGTCAGCGACGACGGGGCCACCTGGACGGACGTGGGCGATGCGGAATACAACCCGGACAGCAAAATCCTGGTTCAAGGGGTGATCGATCCTATCCCGGTCGCCAATGCCACCTATGTCCAATTCATCACGACGGCAGGTTCCGCCCAGCGCGTCAACGTCGACGACATCGGCATCTACTTCGGCGCCGCGGCTCCCTCGCTGAGCTATACGGGCGCCACGACGATCCAACTGGGCCAGACGTTCAACCTGACGTTCACCGCCAACGGCGGCAGTCCGGGATCCTGGGACTATCAGGTGCGCAACGGCGCAAGCGAATTGGTGGACAGCGGGTTCAGCAACGTCTTTGGCTGGCAGCCCGTCGCGGCCGGCGTTTACTATTTGACGATGAACGCCTACTGGGCGGAAGGCGACCTCATGGCCTCTCGCCTCGTTACCTTGACCGTGACGTCCGTCGATCCCGATGAACCGGCCGTGATCATCTCCGGCGACACCTCCGGCACGGTCGGCGTGGAAATGAGCTTGGCGCTCTCGATCACGAACGAAACCGCCAACGACTGGTTCATCGACCTGAAGGATCCGGACGGTCTGGACGACTACAGCTACGGGTTCGACGGCAGCACCTTCACCCTGACGCCGGCGAAAGCGGGCACCTACGTGCTGGTCGCGACTGCCGAAACCGGCAGCGGCAACTACAGCAACGCCGTCAACCTGGTGATCAGCGGCGGCGGCGGGGACGAAAATCCGCCCATTCCCGCCATCACCTTCGTGGCGGGCACGGGCTTCAACTTCGAGGTGCCGGCCGGCCACACCGTGGCCCGCGTGGAAGGCGCCGTGGCGACGGTCGCGGGGCAGGCCTTCACGTGGACGACCCTGAATTCCCCGGCCGATTACGAAGTGAGCGGCACGCAGGTCACCATCAAGTTGGTGGATGCGGAAAGCCGGCTGATCCGCGTGTGGTTCAACGCCGTGCCGTAATCGCGCACGTTTCCAGCCGCCGGTCTCGTTCGCGGGACCGGCGGTTTTTTATTCTGCCGGCGGGGGCGCGGTCTCCAAGCGAAGGGGAACGATTCGCGCAGGGCGTCTCGGCCCAAGCCGCCGGATTCGGAAGGCTCGGCGGGTTGGGCCAACCCGCCCTACCGGGGATCCATCGGAAGGCGGCCGGTAGGGCGACTTGGCCCAAGTCGCCGGGTTCAAAACGGGGCGGCGCGATGAATCGCAACCGCATTCGGTTTCGTCCGCTTCCAGATGGCTGGGAAAGCGCCGCCGGACGCCGCGCATCTACCGCCGGACGCAGCGCAGGCCGACGACCGTGTTGCTGGCCGCGGGGGCGAGGGAGGAACGGGCGGCGCAGCGGACGCCCTCGGCGACGTTGCTCCAGGACCCGCCGCGAACGACGCGGACGGTGCCGCTGGCCGGGCCGGTCGGATTGTCCGCGGTCCGGTCGGCGTAGGATCCGGACCAATCCCAGCACCATTCGGCGGCATTGCCGGCGGCGTCGCGCACGCCGTAGCCGTTCGCGGCATAAGAGGCGACGTTGGACGTGCCGACGGAAGCGTAGAGGGCGTTCGAGGCGGCGATGGAATCGCCCCACGGATATTCGCGGGCGGTGGAGCCGCCGCGCGCGGCTTTTTCCCACTCGGCTTCGGTCGGCAGGCGATAGCCGTTGGCCGCCCAGTCCACGCAGGCGGAAGAAACGTCCACGACGTTGGATTTGTAGAGGTTAGTCTGGCCGGCGGTCGTGTAATAGGCTGCCTGCAGGCCCTCGAACTGCGAGCGGGCGTTGCAGAACTTGACGGCATCGTGCCAACCGATCTTGACGACGGGATGGTTGCTGGAGGTCGCCGGCCCGCCGCCGGAAACGACGCCGCACTGGCCGGTCGCGAAGTGGTAGCCGTTGGTCATGGCCCAGCGGCGGACCATCGCCCAATTGGTGTAGGCGATTTCGCGGGCGTCGATGGCGAACCCATCGACGTGGATCGCGGCGGCGGGCTGTTCGGCGGGATCGGCGGAACCGTCGGCGCCCATCTGGAAGGCCCCGGCGGGGATCCAAACCAGATTGGTATTGGCCGGAAACAGGCGCGGCGAGACGTGGACGCGGAGGAAAGGCGCGGAATCGGTCGGCAGCGAAATCTGGCCGACGCGTCCGGTGCTGGACTGGGCAAGGAGCGGCAGCCAGGATCCTCCCACCTGCTCGGCGTGCTCCAGCAGCAACGTGCCGTTTTCGTTCTGGTTGCTCC
Source organism: Verrucomicrobia bacterium UBA2281 (assembly GCA_002347655.1). Taxonomy (GTDB): domain Bacteria; phylum Verrucomicrobiota; class Kiritimatiellia; order CAIQIC01; family Lenti-01; genus Lenti-01. The sequence continues at coordinate 33,590 of DDWR01000015.1, forward strand.
AAGACAGGACGCCGTCGGTACCGAGCGCGTTCAAGATGGGCGCCACACCGAAGGTCAGATTGGTTTGTTTGGCGGTCGAGCCGACGGCGAGGGTCTGGGTGGTGGCCAAGGAAGACTGGCCCAGGGGCGTGAATACGATGCGGTAGGTCCCGGCAGTGGGCAGGGGGCATTCGAAGAAGCCGTCGGCGCGGCTGGTCCAATGCTCGTCGTTGGGGCGGCTGGTCAGGTTGAGCGAATGGATGCGCACGGGCGCGGGCTGGCCGGTGAGGGGATCGGTGGACCAGCCGCGCACCTTGGGCCAGTTGGTATGGGCGGCGGCCAGGAATTGCTGCCAGCCTCGGCGGACGCCGGGGATGAGCTTGTCGCGGGTGGTGGCGTAGGTGGGCTGGAAGCCGGCGTAGTCGCTTCCGATTTCGGCTCCGTAGGCCTGGATGCCGTAGAGCCCGTAGTTGGCATCCACGCGGTCGCCGTTGACGGTGTAGTCGAATTCAGGGCCGCTGGTGAAGACGTAGGCCGAATTGTCCTCGTTGGTGCAGACGCGGGCGATGTTGGTGCCGAGGGCTTTGAACGGATCGGGGGCGGGCATGGAGACGGTGAAATCGCCGTAGGGGCCGTAGTAGACGCCCATGTAGCTGTGGATGCTGAGGGTGAAGCCGGGCCGGATTCGCTGGAGCAGGGCGTCGTAGGCCTGGATTTCGGGTTCGGAAGCTGGATATGGCCCCCGATACAGGTCGCTGCTGGCCGTGGGACTGGATCCCTCGTTGTCGCTGCCCCAATGGAACGACGAATTCCGGTTGAGGTCCACGCCATCGGTCGGATAGGTCATGGAGCCGTTGCGGTTGTTGTCGCGGCCGTTCTTGCGCCAGCTCGTGCTGACGGTGTCGCAATAATAACGGCCATCGGGGTTCAGGCACGGAACAACGTAGATTTCCATGCCGTTGACCCAGGATGCGAAGGTCGCGTTGTTGGTGTAGCCGTAGAGCAGTTGCCAGATGACGTCGAGGGCGACTTCGGTTGGGGCGAATTCGCGGGCGTGAATGCCCGCATCAATCACCACGCGCGGCTCGGGATCTTCCGTGGCGACGTTGTCGGAGATCTTGAGCGCCCAGATGGGCCGGCCCATGTGGGTGGAGCCGATCTGGATGCGCCGGGCCAAGGCGGGAAATTCCGTTTCGAACTGGGCCAGCAATGCGGCGACGGCCTCTTCGTCGTGATAGCCGTTGGTGACGTTGATCGCGCTGTAACCGGGCGCGGGCGCCGGGGCGCAGAATTCGGGCAGGATGTTTTCGTAGCCGCGCACGGGGCCGAACGTCTGGACGGAGGTCGCGAGCATCTGGTTGACGGCTTGGACTTGCTGGGTCGTGCCGACGAGGACCGGGAACGGCACGCCTTCCAGACAAGGACCTTCGTCGAACAACTGGTCGCCAAGTCGCCATTGGACGATGTCGCGGTTCGTGCGGACTTGTTCGGGTTGCGCGGGATGGGCGGAGAAAATGATGCGGGTGTCTTCCGGTTCCGGGGCGGCGAAAGCCAGCGAGACGGAAAAGAGCATGCAGAGAGAGAGAACGAGGACAGACGACAGCAATTTCATGTTCGCAGGGTGCGCCGGAAGGTACAAAAAGTCAAGGAATGGGCGAACGCGCTCGGGCGCGGCTGAGATCAGGACCGGGGGACCAACGTCCCTCCGCTGGCGGCGCGGGCGATGGCCGCCAAGGTCCGCAAATGCCGTTCGGGCGTTCCGGAGCGCGGGCTGAACAAGACGACCAGCTCGACGGGGGCCTTTTCGATGCCGTCGACCTGGAAGCCGTCCAGCCGGCAACCGACGGCGATCCGGGGGGACTCGACGAGCGGGGTCGCCACGTGCATCAGGACGATCTTCTCGGCGAGCGGTGCCGGGCCGGTTTGCAGAAGTTCCTCGACCACCGTTTCCGGCTGGCCGCCGCTTTCGGGCAACGCGGCGAGCACCAGTTCGCGGAGAGCTTCCGGCAAGCGGGGAGACCGGATGGGCATAACGAGCGGGTTTGGCAGAACCGAATTCTCCGCGGGGGCCGGGGCTTGTCCGCCCGGACGTTCCGCATCGGCATCGACGGGTCCCAGCGGGGGGAAGAGCACCAGCAGATTGGCGTCGGGCCAGCGGCTGGCCCATTCGAGCGGGAGCCGTTCCAGCCGGGGCTGCCAGGCCAGGTTTCCGCGGCGTACGCTCAGCAACAGGAGGGCGTCGCCGTCGGCGACGGCGCTGGCAAATTGCCGGAGCACGTCGTTCCAGGTCGGCAGGGGCGGGATTTTGGACGTACCGGCGACGGGGAGCTTCCCGGGCAGCGACTCGATCGCCTTGCGCGTTTTGTCGGTCGCCGCGAGCAACAGGCGCGCGCCCGCATGCGTCGCGATGCGCCGGGCCAGCTGCAGCGCGTTGGGCAGGCCGGGGTGGTGCTCGATCAGCGGCGGCGCCAGCACCCAGAGGCGCTTGGAGGTGGAAAGCTTCAGCCCCGATCGATAAACCAGCACGGCCTGGGTGCTTTGCGTGACCACGCGGTCGGGAATGCTTTGCAGGAGCGAGACGACGCGGGTCCGGGAATGCCAGCCCATGACGATGGCGCCGGCGCGGAACTCCACTGCGGCGTTCAGGATGCCGCCGGCGACGTTGGAATCGAGCCGGGCCAGCGGGATGGCGCGGACGCCGGCGGCCTCGGCCCGGGCGACGGCGCCGCCCAGCAGCCGTTCGGCCTCGGCGACGCGGTCCGGATCGTCCGGGCCCGTGAAGGCCACGTGGAGCGGATAGATGGGTTCTTCGCAGCGGTCGGGACGGAGCATCAAAGCCAGATCCGTGATGGCATCCGCGTGCAATGGGGAGACCAGCGGGACTAGGATGCGGCCGCTTTCATGGCGCGGGGCGGCCGGCGGGGGTTCTTCCCCCTCGGCCATCCGCCGCGCGCACTTTTCCGTGATCCACGGCCCGATGAGGCACGTGACCAGAATCATCAGGATGGTGCCGTTGAGGACGGCATCGCCGAAAATCCCCACGCGGACGCCAACCAGGACGGCGGCAAGGGTGGCCGCGGCCTGGTTGACGCTCAGGCCGAAGAGCAATCCGGTTTCGTCGCGCGAATAGCCGAGGATCCGTCCGGACAACGTGGCCGCCGCCCATTTGCAGGCCGTGACGGCGACCCCCATGTAGAGCGCGATGAGCCAACCGTCCAGCCCGGTGAACAGGACGCGCAGGTCGACGCGCATGCCGACGGAGAGGAGGAAGAAGGGGATGAAGAGCGCGTAGCCCACGAAATGCAGGCGGCTCATCAGCACGCCGCGGCCCGGCACCACCGGGCTCAGGGCCAGTCCCGCGAGAAACGCGCCGATGATGGGTTCCACGCCGGCCAGCTCGGCGGCGTAGGCGACCAGAAAAGTGGTGGCCAGCACGAAGATGAATTCCGCGGCGCCATCCGGGGCCGCGCGGCGGAAGAACCAATAGCCCAGGCGCGGCAGCAGGACAATCGATCCGAACACCAGCGCCGCCAGCGAAAGGCCCAGCCTCGTCCAGAACGCCGGACCGACGCCCTCGCCGCCGCTTTTGACGATGACGGCCAGCACCAGCAGCGCGGCCGTGTCGGTCAGGATGGTGCCGCCGATGGTGGTGGTGACGGCCCGGTTGCGACCGAGACCGAAGCGCTGGATGATGGGGAACGGGATCAACGTGTGCGATGCGAACATGCTCGCCAGCAGGATCGCTTGGGGCCAGGTGAACCCCAGCCACCAGCGCGCGCCGAGCGCGCCCAGCACCTGTGGAATCAGGAACGTCAGCGCGCCGAACACCAGCCCCGGCTTCTTGTAGCGCTGGAAGTCGTTGAGGTTGATTTCCAGCCCCGCCAGGAACATCAGGTAGAGCAGACCCACCTTGCCCAGCAGTTGGAAGGTCTGGTCGAGATGGAACAACCCGAGGCCATGCTCGCCCACGATGACCCCGGCGAGGATGATCCCGGCTATGTCCGGCAGCCGCAGGCGCATCGACAGCAGCGGCGCGATCAGCAGCAGCACCATCACCAGCGCGAAATCCAGAATGAGGCGGTCCGCATCCATAGGGGAACCCTAGCAGAGGACCGCCAGCGGGGCAAACCCAAGCGGTTATCGGCGATGCAGATAAAAGGCGGCGCACGGGCCTTCGGGGGAGACCATCGGGGCGCCGAGAGGATGGTCGGGGGTGCAGCGCGCGCCGAAGTGGGGGCAATCCGGCGGCTGGAGCTTGCCGAGCAGGACCTTGGCGGCCGGGCACTCGGGGGCGTCGTTAACTTGTTTATAAACAAGTTTAGGGGCGAGAGGAAAGCGTTGGGCGGCATCGTGGGCGGCGTATTCGGGGCGCAGGGAGAGGCCGCTCAGGGGAACGACGCCCAGACCGCGCCATTCGCGGTCGGCGATCTGGAACACGGCGTCGATGATGCGCAGGGCTTCGGGATTGCCGCTGGGATGGACCACGCGGGGATAGGCGTTGATCATCTCGGCCCGGCCCTGCTCGAAGAGGCGGAGGACGTCGAGGACGCCGAGCAGGATGTCGGCGGGCTCGAAGCCGGTGACGGCGATGGGGCGGTTCAGTTCGCGCGCGAGCGAGACGTAGGGATCGGAGCCGACGATGGCGCAGACGTGGCCGGCGGCCAAAAAGGCATCGGGGGCGGTTTCGGGATCGGCGCAGATGGCGCGCAGAATGGGCGGGACGAGGAATTGCGAGACGAGCAGGCTGACGTTGGCGAGCCCTTTATCCTTCGCCAGATACGCCAGCATGGCGTTGGCCGGCGCGGTGGTTTCAAACCCGATGGCGAGATGGACGATCTGCTTGTCCGGGTTGGCGCGGGCGAAATCGAGCGCCTGCAGCGGGGAAGTGATCATGCGGACGTCGGCGCCGCGCGCCTTGGCCGCATAGAGATCGCCGGAGGAATCGGACGGCACGCGCAACAAATCGCCGAAGGTGCACAAGATGACGTCGGGACGCCGGGCGATGGCGATGGCGTGGTCGAGATAGGCGGACGGCGTGACGCACACGGGGCAGCCGGGGCCGTGCAGGAGCTGCACGTGCGGCGGCAGGAGGGTGTCGAGCGCGTGGCGCAGGATGGCGTGGGTCTGGCCGCCGCAGACTTCCATGATGCGCGCCGGGCGCTTGGAAATCCGCGCGATTTCCGCCGCGAGGGCGTGGATGGAAGCCGGATCGCTGTATTCGGTCAAGTGCTTCATGGGGAAGTATTCAGAATTCAGGAATCAGAATAGGTTGAACAGCCGAAGGCCGTTTAGCAGGAAAACAGGAAACACAGGAAAACACGAGAACAGCCGTAAGGACAGCCATGAATGGATTGATCATGTTTTCCTGCGTCCTTCCTGTTTTCCTGCTTGGATCAGGGATCGGATGTCGGCGGCGGAAGCGCCGGCCAGGAGAACGCGCTTGGTGCGGGAGGTGGCGCCGGAGAGGAGCTGGACGCGGGCGCGGGGGAGGGAGAAGGCGTCGGCGAGGAATTCGATCAGCGCGGCGTTGGCGGCGCCGTCGACGGGCGGGGCGCAGAGGCGGATCTTGAGGGCGTCGCCGTGTTCGCCCTGGATGGCGTTTTTTGCGGCGCGCGGGACGATGCGGAGAGTCAGGACGGCGCCGGCGGGAGTGTCGGTCAGCCAAGGCATGGAGATTTCCGGAAGAATATCCAATATCCAATATTCAATGTCCAATGATCAAATGGGGACAAGAATTCCAAAACTTGATCGGTTGAAAATTGAATATTGGATATTGAATATTGAGATTTCAAGGTCTCAGCCGCCGATGGAGACGAGCGACGGATCGTAGCCTTCGGGGGTTTTGTATCCCAGCAGGTTGAGGCAGGTGGCGGCGAGGGAGGAAATGCCGAGGCCTTGCTTGTCCGTCAGCTTGGCTTTCGCGAGGTTGGCGGGGTCGTAGATGACGGCGGGGACGGGGTTGAGGGAGTGGGCGGTGCGGGCCTTGGGCAGGCCGGTCTTCTTGTCGAATTTGACGGCTCCCGTCTTGTCGTGCTCGTACATGTCGTCGGAGTTGCCATGGTCGGCGCTGACGACGAGGATGCCGCCGGCTTTTTGGATGGCGGGGATCAGGCGGCCGAGGCAGAGATCGACGGCTTCAACGGCGATTTTGACGGCCGGGAAGATGCCGGTGTGGCCGACCATGTCGCCGTTGGGGAAGTTGACGCGGATGAACCGGTACTTGCCGGACCCGACGGCTTCGATCAGCTTGTCGGTGATTTCGGCGGCCTTCATCCAGGGGCGTTCTTCGAAGGGGACACGGTCGGAGGGGATTTCGACGTAGTCTTCGAGGGCTTCGTTGAATTTCTCGGCGCGGTTGCCGTTGAAGAAGTAGGTGACGTGGCCGAACTTCTGGGTCTCGCTGATGGCGAGCTGGTGGACGCCGTTGTCGGCGAGGTATTCGCCGAGGGTGCGCGTGATGCGCGGAGGCTCGACGAGGAAGTTCTTCGGGATGTTGGCGTCGCCGTCGTACTGCATCATGCCGGCGAACAGGACGTCGGGCCGCGGGCCGCGGTCGAAGGGCTTGAACTCGACTTCCTCGAACGCGCGGGTGAGTTCGATGGCGCGGTCGCCGCGGAAATTGAAGAGAATGACGCTGTCGTGGTCGTCGATGGGGCCGAGGGGTTGACCGTCGCGGCCGATGACGAACGCGGGGAGATCCTGATCGAGGACGCCGGGGGAGGCGGCGCGGAGGGCCTCGATGGCAGCCTGGGCGGAGGGATAGAGCGTGCCTTCGCCGCGGACGTGGGTCTTCCAGCCGAGTTCGACCATGCGCCAGTCGGCTTCGTAGCGGTCCATGGTGACCTTCATGCGGCCGCCGCCGGAGGCGATGGCGTAGTCGACGGAGCCGTCGGCGTTGAGCTCGGCGAGGAACTGCTCGAAGGGCAGGACGTAGTCGAGCGCGGAGGTGGGCGGGACGTCGCGGCCGTCGAGGAGGGGATGGATCCGGGCGCGCTTGACGCCTTCCTTCTTGGCCTGGACGAGCATGCCCTTGAGGTGGTCGATATGGGCGTGGACGTTGCCGTCGGAGAAAAGGCCGATGAAATGGAGCGCGGAATCGTGCTGCTGGACGTTGGCGACCATCTTCTTCCAGGTCGCGCCCTGGAAGAGCGCGCCGGAATCGACGGCTTTGGCGACGAGGGAGGCCCCCTGGTCGTAGACGCGGCCGCAGCCGATGGCGTTGTGGCCGATTTCGGAGTTGCCCATGTCGTCGTCGGAGGGCATGCCGACGGCGGTGCCGTGGGCCTTGAGGGTCGTATGGGGACAGGTCGCGAGGAGGTGGTCCAGATTGGGCTTGTTGGCGGAACGGACGAAGTCGCCGTCTTCGTATTTGCCGATGCCGACGCCGTCCATGATGACGAGGACGACGGGGCCTTGGGGGCCGGCATAATTCGGGATTTTCTCGAGTTTCAGGGTCATGGGGATCTCCGTTGAAAGTTCCGGAGAATATGCCTCACGAATGGGCAATCTGCAAGCGGAACAGCCGCAATCGTCGGCGGCGGGCCGAGAATCACCTTCCGTAGGCGGGACGGGACTCGGCGGCGAGCGGCAGGCGCACGGGCTCGGGACGGACGTAGGTCGTTCGCCGGGGCATCAGGGCCTTCTCGATTTTCGCGAGGATCCGGTCGGGATGCTTGAGCTGGCAGGACCAGACGACGACCACCTGCCAACCCAGCCGGCGGAGCTTGCGCCGATGCCGGGCGTCGTTGGCGACGTTGCGCCGGAATTTTTCCGCCCAGAACTTCACGTGGCTGTGCGGCATGGTCGCGATCTTGCAACCCCGGTGCCGATGCCAGAAGCAGCCGTGGATGAACACCACGGTCCGGTATTTCGGCAGAACGACGTCGGGCGTGCCGGGCAGTCCGCGGACATGGATCCGGAAGCGGTAGCCGGCGCGATGGAGCAGGGAACGGACGGCCCGCTCAGGGGCCGTGTTCTTGCCCCGGATCTTCGCCATCAAGCGGCTGCGTTCCGCAATGGTCAGCGTGTCCGTCACGGCAGCCAGCATAGACTAGGGGCGCCGCGTTGGCCAGTCTCGGATGGGGGCTTTCCTTCGGATAACGGCCGGCGTAGGATCGCACTCGTGAATTCGACAAGGAGTCCGGGCATGAACAAATGGATGGCGATCGCAGGCGCGGGACTGGTGCTGGGGGCGGCGGGGTGCGCCGGTCCGTCGCGAAACACGGTGTATCAGGTTTCGACCATTGACGCGCTGCTGGCGGGGACCTACGACGGCGACTTGCCGCTGCGCGATTTGCGGAAACAGGGCGACTTCGGCATCGGCACCTACGACGACCTCGACGGCGAAATGGTGCTGCTGGATGGCGTCTTCTACCAGATCAAGGCCGACGGCAAGGTGTATTCGCCCGATCTTCGCGGCGAAACCCCCTTCGCGGCGGTCTGCGTCTTCCGGCCCGAGAAGTTTTTTGCCGTTCCGCCGGGGGCCGATATGGTGGGCGTCGAAAAGTGGCTCGACCGGGAAGCGCCGAATCAAAACCTGTTTTGCGCGATCCGCATCGAAGGCACGTTCAAGACCATGCGGACGCGCAGCGTGCCGCCGCAGCGACGCCCGTATCCGCCGCTCAAGGAGGTTGCCGCCACCCAGCCGGTCTTCGACCTGGAAAACGTGGCCGGCACGGTCGTCGGGTTCCGCTGTCCGCCGTTCGTGGCGGGCGTGAACGTTCCGGGGTACCATCTGCATTTCCTCAGCCAGGACGGCGCGCGCGGGGGCCATGTCCTGGGGTTCGAACTGGTGACGGGCACGGCGCAGGTGGACGTGCTGGACCGCTTCGTGATGCAGTTGCCGGGCACGGAAGATTTCGCGACCGTGGACTTGGCGAAAGACCGCCAGCAAGACCTGAAAGGCGTCGAGAAGGAAAAATCGAAGAAGTAGAGGCAAGGAGCGCCCGCATGAAAAAGATGGCAGGAGTTCTGGCGATGTTGGCGTTGACCGCGGGCTGCGGATCGGGCGAGCCATCGCGGCCGGCCGCCCTGCAGGTCAAGGTGCCGCCGCTCCAGCCGTTCGACAACGGGGTGTTTTCCATGCAGATGCCGGCGGGCTGGCGGATGGTGCCGGCGGGCGATTGCGCTTCGCTGGCGTTCGTGCTGCAGGATCCGCAGGAGCCGCTGCGCAAGATCCTGTATTTCGGCATGGTCGGGCCGGTCTACCAGTCGCAGGCGCAGAAGCAGATCGACTGGCAGTACATGTCCGGCTACGGCTATCCCGTCGAGTGGGCGGACATGCCGGTCGTGGATCCGCTGACGCCGGAAAACCTGCTGGCGAATTTTTCGTGGGTGGCCGCGAGCCAGATCGCCCAGCGGTTTCTGCCGGGCTGCCCCCGGCTGGAGGGTTTCCAACGGGTGTCCTCCGTGCCGTTGCCCTGTCCGTTGCCGGTGGCGGGCGCCCGCAGCGCGCTGGTGCGGGGTTTGTTCGTGGAAAATGGCCGCGTGGCCCAGGGGCTGTTTTCGCTGACGACGGCGCCCTACATGCCGATGATGGGCGGGCCAGGGGGCGGCACGGCCTACGGCTATCTGCTGGCCGGCATCACCGCGCCGAAAGGCGAGTTGGATGCGCTGCAGCCGACCTTGGCGCGCGCGCTGGCCTCGTTCGCGGTGCGGCCGGAGTACGTGCAGAATTGCCTGCAGCGTTCGGAAGCGGCGTTCGGCGCCGTGTTGCGGGCCGGCCAGACGTTGCGGGAAACCTCGGACCTGATCTCGCGCTCGTGGGAAGAGCGGAACCGCATCGACGACGTCATGGCCGAGAAACGCTCCGACGCCATCTTGGGCCGGGAGCGCTTGTACGATCCGGGGACCGGCGACGTCTATGAGTTCAACAACGGCTTCTACGACGAGTACCGCCTGAATCCCCAGGGATACCGGAACAGCAACCTCCAGCCGTTGCCGGACAACGATCACGGCCTGTGGTCGGCCGCGGCCCGCGACGGCTACCGCCTTCTCGGCGATTGATGCGCCCAACGCGACCTTGACGTCCGGCGGGAATGGAGTAGAAGTTTTTCCCGTTTCCCCAAACAAGCGAGACTCCGTAATTATTTTATGCAATTGACCGTCAGGGATGCCGCCCGGTTGTTGAAGCTTTCCGAGCGCGCATTGCTGGAACACGTCGAAAAGGGCGAGGTCCCTTCCCACTGCGTGCGGGGGCGCCATTTCCTGAATCGGGACGAAATCATCGAATGGGCGACGGCGCAAGGCTTGCCCATCGCCTCGCCGGCGGCGGAGACGGAACCCATGCCCGCGCTGAGCGACGCCTTGGCCGCGGGGGGGGATCGTCCACGGGCTGCCGGGCCGGGACAAGGATTCGGTCCTGCGCCATCTGGTCGAAAGCATGCCGCTGCCGGCCGACGTCGATCCGGATTTCCTGCATAGCGTCCTGCTGGCGCGCGAAGCGCTCGGTTCGACCGCGGTGGGCGACGGCGTGGCGGTTCCGCATCCCCGGAGTCCGATCCTGCTGCGCGTGCCGACGGCCATGGTCACGCTGTGCTTCCTCGAAACGCCCATCGATTTCGGCGCGCTCGACGGCCAACCGGTGCACGTGCTGTTTTCCATGATCAGCCCGACCACGCGCGCGCACCTCCACCTGTTGTCCATGCTGGCGTTCGCGCTGCGCGATGCGGACTTCAAGGAATGCATCGTCCGGCGGGCCGGGGCGGAAGAAATCTTGGCGGCGGCGCGCCGCCTCGAAGCGGCCGCGGCCGCGAAGAAATAAGCCGGCGGCGCATGTCCATGGAACCGTCCATTCCGATATTCGTCTTGCTTGGCGTTCTGGGGGCGTTGCTGGCCAGCGGTGCCGCTTCGGCCTGGGCCGGCCGCCGGTCCGAGCGCGTCTCCGTGTGGCTGGGCGTTTCCGGCGCCGGCGGGGCGTGTCTGGCCGGATTGGGCGCGGCGCTGGCCGCGCTGGTTTTCCGCGCGGATGCCGTGCGATCGTTTCCGTGGAGCATGCCCTATGGCGCCTTTACGGTCGGGATCGATCCGCTCAGCGCGTTTTTCCTGATCCCCACGTTCCTGCTGTCCGGATTGGCGGCGATCTACGCCGTCGGCTATTTCCGGCCCTGGAACGGACGCAATCCGGGGCGGTTCTGGCTGTTCTACAACGCGCTGATCGCCAGCATGGCGCTCGTGCTGATCGCGCGGAACGGCGTGCTGTTCCTCGTGGCGTGGGAAGCGATGTCGCTGGCGTCGTTCTTTCTCGTGATCCACGACGACGCGGCGGAAGGCGTCCGGGACGCGGGCTGGACGTATCTGGTGGCGACCCATGTCGGCACGGCGTTCTTGCTGGCGCTGTTCTTCCTGCTGGGGCGCAACGGCGGTTCGCAGGACTTCGCGGCGTTTGCCGCTCCCGCCGGCTCGGGGGGCCTGCTGTTTTTGCTGGCGCTGATCGGGTTCGGCACGAAGGCGGGCCTGTTTCCGTTCCACGTGTGGCTGCCCGAAGCGCACCCGGCGGCGCCGAGTCCGGTGTCGGCGGTGATGTCGGGCGTGATGATCAAGACGGGCATCTACGGGATCGTCCGCATGCTGGTTCTGCTGGGGGCGGTTCCCGCCTGGTGCGCGTGGCTCGTGCTCGGGATGGGGGCCCTCTCGGGCGTGCTCGGCGTGCTGTTCGCGCTGGCGCAGAGCGATCTCAAGCGCTTGCTGGCCTATTCCAGCGTCGAGAACGTCGGCATCATCGCGCTGGGCATCGGGCTGGGCATGCTGGGAGTGTGCTACGGGGTTCCGGCAGTCGCGGCCTTGGGATTCGCCGGCGGCCTGCTGCACGTGCTGAACCATGCGACGTTCAAGGGCTTGCTGTTCCTCGGAGCCGGATCGGTGGTGCACGCGACCGGGACGCGCAACGTCGAGCGTTTGGGCGGCCTGTACAAGCGCATGCCCTGGACGGGGACGGCTTTTCTGGCCGGATCGATCGCGATTTGCGGGCTGCCGCCGTTCAATGGTTTTGCCGGCGAATTCCTGATTTACCTGGGCTCGTTCAAGACCCTGCTTGCCGCCGCGCCCGTGGCGTTGGGCGGCTTGGGGACCGTGGTCGCCTTGGCGCTGATCGGCGGGCTGGCGGCGGCGTGTTTCACCCGGGCATTCGGAATCGCTTTCCTCGGCGAGCCGCGCTCGGCGGACGCCGAACATGCCCATGAAGCGGAAGCTGCGATGCGCGGACCGCTGTTCGCGCTGGCCGCGATCTGCCTGGCGATCGGACTGGGGGCCGGCGCGGCGGTGCGGATCATGGAACCGGCGGTGGCCATGCTGGCGGGTTCCGCCGCGACGGTTTCCGGTAGCGGACCAGTCCAGTACCTGTTCCCGATCGCCTGCGGAGCGGCGCTGCTGCTGTTGCTGGCGTGGGTAGGAGGCTTGGCATTCTTGCGCCGTCGCCTGTTGGCGGGGCGGCCGATCCGCACGGCGGTGACGTGGGATTGCGGCTATGCGGCCCCGGCGGCGAGCATGCAATACACGGCCACGGGCTTTGCCCAGCCGTTGACGCATGGCGCGGCGGCCATTCTGCGGCCGCAGGTTGAAAGCCATCCGCCGGAAGTGATCTTCCCCGGCACCGCATCGTTCCATTCCGAGACGCCGGACGTCGCGCGGAAAAACCTGTTCGATCCGCTGTTCCGGAAAACGGCGAATCTGCTGGGCCGCCTGCGCTGGCTGCAGCAGGGGCGGGTGCATTGGTACGTGCTGTACATCGTGGTGGTCTTGGTCGTTTTGCTGGCGTGGGCGCTGCGGTCATGACAACGGCTTCCATACTTCATCCGTTGTTGGCCGTCCTGCTGGCGCCGCTGCTGCCGGGCGTGATCAACCGCACCAAGGCGTACTTCGCGGGGCGCCGGGGGCCGCCTTTGCTGCAGGCTTATTACGACCTGTGGAAACTGTTCCGCAAGGGGGCGACCTACAGCCGGACGACGACGTGGATCTTCCGCGCGGGCCCGATCGTGAATTTCGCCTGCTTGCTGGCGGCGCTGGCCGTGGTTCCGCTGGGCCGCGTGGCCGCGCCGCTGCCGTTCGACGGCGATTGGATCCTGCTGGCCTATCTGCTGGGCCTAGTACTCAGTTGCGTAATTCCG
>DDWR01000050.1 GCA_002347655.1 Verrucomicrobia bacterium UBA2281
CCTGAAAAACTGGGGATAGTCCTGCCAAAAGAATCGGTTGACGCGGCCGCCCCAATGCCGTACGATATTGCGTACGAAATGGAGCATGCCGTATGGTCACGATCACCGCCACTTTGGCCCGCCAGAATCTCTACAACCTCGTGGATGAGGTCTCGCTATCGCATGTGCCGGTGCAAATCGCCGGCAAGCGGAACTCGGCCGTGCTGATTTCGGAGGACGACTGGCGGGCCATCCAGGAAACCCTTTATCTCACCTCCATCCCGGGCATGAAGGCCTCGATCCGGCGGGGCCTCAAAACTCCCGTGGATAAATGCCGCAAGGATCCCGGCTGGTGAGCTGGCAACTGGTCTTCACGACCCAGGCGCGACGCGACGCAAAGAAGCTTCTGCGGTCGGGCTTGAAGCCGCAAGCCGAACGCTTGCTCGACATCCTCCAGGTCGATCCCTACCAGAACCCGCCACCCTACGAGAAATTGATCGGGGATCTGGCCGGGGCCTGTTCGCGCCGCATCAACATCCAACACCGGTTGGTCTATCAGGTTCTTCACGACGTCAAGACGGCGAAAGTCCTCCGGATGTGGACCCACTACGAATGATCGGCGGATCCGACGATCGGCGCCAAAGCGCGGTTCGCCCCGCCCCTCGTCGTCCTCGACCGGACGCTGTAGCGGATTCGGTTCGGCTGTAGCCGGCGGCTTTGGTCAGATCCGGATGTTCTGGCCTCGGCGAGGCCGGCCAAGGGCATCACAGCCCCGGCCCCACCGGGACCGGCTACAACAAATCCGAGAGCCTCAGCTCTGCAGCTTCCGCCGCAGGGCTTCGGCGGCGAGCTGGGGGTTGGCTTTGCCGCGCGAGAGCTTCATCACCTGGCCGACCAGGAACATCAGCGCCGCTTCCTTGCCGCCGCGGAATTCCGCGGCGACCTTTTCGTTGGCGGCGATCGCCTGTTCCGCGAAGCCGTCGATGGCGCCCACGTCGCTGACCTGCGCCAAACCTTTTTCCTTCACGATCGCGGCGGGATCCCCGCCCCGGTCGAACAGGATCTGGAAGACTTCCTTCGCCGCGGGCATGTTGATGGTCTTGGCATCCACCAGCGCGATCAGCGCCGCCAGCGCCTCGGGCGCGATCTTGGCGTCGGCGATGGTCTCGCCTTTCTCGCTTAACGCGCGCAGCAGTTCGCCCATCGTCCAGTTGGAGACGGCCTTGTAGTTCTTCGTTTTTTGCGCCGCCGCCTCGAAATAGCCGGCGATGGCCGGATCCGCCGTCAGCACGCCCGCGTCGTATTCCGGCAGGCCGTAATCGGCAATGAACCGCGCGCGCTTCGCCGCCGGCAGTTCCGGCAGCTCCGCCCGCCACGCTTCCACCGTCGCCGCGTCCAGCGTCACCGGCGGCAGGTCGGGTTCCGGGAAATAGCGGTAGTCGTGGGCGTATTCCTTCGAGCGCATCGGCAGGGTCACGCCGGCCACGTCGTCCCAGCGCCGCGTTTCCTGCACCAGCTTGCCGCCGGCGCGCAGGGTTTCCACCTGCCGCTCCAGCTCGTATTCCAGCGCGCGGTGGATGCCCTTGAAGGTGTTCATGTTCTTGATTTCGCACTTCACGCCGAGCGTTTCCGTGCCGACCGGCCGCACCGACGAATTCACGTCGCAGCGCACGTGCCCCAGCTCGAGGTTGCAATCGCTGATGCCCGCGTAGACGAGCATCTCCTTGAGCGCCGTCAGGAACGCGATGGCTTCGTCCGGGCTGGACATGTCCGGCTCCGTCACCAGCTCCATCAAGGGCGTGCTGGCGCGGTTGTAGTCGATCTCCGAGGAGTTCTCCAGGTGCGTGATCTTCGCCGCGTCCTCTTCCTGGTGGATGTGGTTCACCCGGATGGTCTTCTTTTGCCCGCCGACCTCGATCTCCACGGCGCCGCCGATGCACAGCGGGGCCGCCTGCTGGGTGATCTGGAAGTTCTTGGGCATGTCCGGATAGAAGTAGTTCTTCCGGTCGAACGTGCTCCGCAGCGAAATGGTCGACCCGATCATCAGGCCCACCTTGACGGTCTTGCGAATGGCCTCGCGGTTCATCGTCGGCAGCGCCCCCGGCAGTCCGAGGCAAACCGGGCAGACGGCGACGTTCGGCGTGCCTTCTTCGTGCGCCGGGCACGCGCAGAACATCTTCGTGCGCGTCTTCAGCTGCACGTGCACTTCCAGGCCGATGGAGGGAATATAGTCGTTCATGATAAAACCTCTAAGTCATCTCTCGCAAAGGACGCCAAGACCGCAAAGAAGTTCCTTCCCCCTTCTCGCGTGCATTTCCATCTCCCGTCCTTTGGGAATTTGTTCATCTTGTTCATAACTATCCGGATAAATCTTCTGCTTCTTGGCGCTCTCGGCGTCCTTGGCGAGAAACATCGTCCGGAAGTCCATTGACGATTCGCACGATACCGTTTTTCATGACGGCTTCGCCGAAGTTCAGAAGATAACCCAATTTCTTTCCGCCCAGCTTGAGATAGGTCAGCAGTTGCTTCTTGTGGACATCCCGAATGGCTTCGATCGATTTCAGTTCCAACACGACTAAATCGTCCACGACGATATCCGCCCGGTATCCATCGTCGATCTGTTTGCCCTTGTAAAATATGGGCACCATGACCTGCCGGGCCACGGCTAAGCCGCGCGCATACAATTCGTCCGCCAAAACCGCCTCGTAAACAGACTCCAAAAGCCCAGGTCCGAGCTCCCGATGAACGGCAATGGCGGTGTCCACCACCGCCCTCCCGATTTCGTTCTCCCTTGCCGTTTCCATCCCGTGTGTTCTCTGCGGACCGCTTCTTTGCGTTCTTGGCGTACTTGGCGAGAGTTATCCTAGATCTTCGGCTGTTTCCGGTGCCATTCCGTCGCGTGCTGGTAGGCCGCGCCGATTTTCAGCGCGAGGTCTTCCCGGAACGCGGGGCCGACGACATGCAGGCCCGCCGGCAAGCCCGCCGCGGTGAAGCCGCACGGCACGCTCAGGCCGCAGATGCCCGCCAGGTTCACGTTGACGGTGAAAATATCGCCCAGGTACATCTGCACCGGGTCGGACGTCTTCTCGCCCACGCGGAACGCCGGCGTCGGCGTCACCGGGCCCAAAATCGCGTCGCATTTCGCGAACGCCCGCTCGAAATCGCCGCGGATCAGCGTGCGCACCTTCTGCGCGCGCAGGTAGTAGGCGTCGTGGAAGCCGCTGCTGAGCACGTACGTGCCCAGGATCACGCGCCGCTTCACCTCGGCGCCGAAGCCCCGCGCGCGGGTCTGCTCGTACATTTCCTGCAGGTCGCCTGCTTCGGCGCGGAACCCGTAGCGCACGCCGTCGTAGCGCGCCAGGTTCGCCGAGGCCTCCGCCGGCGCCAAAATGTAGTAGCACGCGATGCCGTACCGCGAATGCGGCAGCTCCACGTCCACGATCTCCGCGCCCAGCGCGCGGCACTGGTCCACCGCCGCCCGCGTCAGCTTCTCGATCTCCGGATCGAGGCCTTCCACGAAGTATTCCTTCGGCAGGCCCAGCTTCAGGCCTTTCAGATCTTTCGCGGCGCGCACGGCCGGCAAGACGTCCTCCACCGGCCGCGGCGAGGTCGTCGAATCGCGCGGATCAAGCCCCGCGATGAGCTGGTAGATCGCCGCGGCATCCTCGACGCTGCGGGAAATCGGCCCGACCTGGTCCAGGGAGGACGCGAACGCGGTGCAGCCGTAGCGCGGCACCCGCCCGTAGGTCGGCTTGAAGCCCGTCACGCCGCAGAACGCCGCCGGCTGGCGGATGCTGCCGCCGGTGTCCGACGCCAGCGCCGCCGGCGCCAGGCGCGCGGCCACCGCCGCCGCCGAACCGCCGCTCGAACCGCCCGGCACCCGCGCCACGTCCCACGGATTCCGCGTCGGGCCGTAGGCGCTCGTTTCCGTGCTGCCGCCCATCGCGAATTCGTCCGTGTTCGTGCGCGAGACGAACACGCAGCCCGCCGCGCGCAGCCGCGCGATCACCGTCGCGTCGTACGGCGCGACGTAGCCCTTCAAAATGTTCGAGCCCGCCGTGCAGGGCTGGCCCTTCACGTTCAGCAGGTCCTTGATCGCGATCGGCACGCCCAAATACGGCCGGGCGTCGCCCGCCGCGCGCGCCGCGTCCGCCGCGCGCGCCTGCGTCCGCGCCGCTTCCCGGTCGAACCAGGTCAGCGAATTCAGCGTGGGTTCCAGTTTCTCGGACCGGTCCAGCAGGGCCGCCGTCAATTCTGCGGAGGAAACCGCCTTCCGCGCCAGCGCGTCCGCGGCGTCCAGAAAGCCCAATTCGTGCAGCGGCGCGCTCATTCGATCACCTTGGGCACCGCGAATTGCTCGTGGCGGGCCAGCGGCGCGTTCGCCAGCGCGACGTCCCGCGCCAGCCCCGGCTCCGGCACGTCCTCGCGCCAGGCGTTGCGGGCTTCCGTCGCCACGTCCGTGGCCTCCACGCCGGACACGTCCAGTTGCTTCAGCTCGCCGATGAACGCCAGGATATCGTCCAGTTGGCCTTGCAACTGCGCCGCTTCCGCGTCCGACAGCGCCATCCGCGCCAAGCCCGCCACGTACCGGGCATCCATCCGGTCGGCGTTTTCCGAAAATTTCATCGCCATGGTTCGCGCACCTTCCGCCCCGTCCGCGGGGCCTTCAAAGTCCTGACTTGTACCATCCCCCCGCGCCCCCCATCAATCCCCAACCGCCCCGCCCGGCGCGCGAACTATTCCGCTAGTTTCGCGAGGAATTCCGCCTCGGAGAGCACCGGAATCCCCAGCGCCCGGGCCTTGTCCAGCTTGCTGCCGGCGTCCGCCCCCGCCACCACGACGTGCGTCGTCTTGCCCACGGTGCCCGCCACCGTCGCGCCGCGCTTGCGCAGCTCTTCCTGCGCCTGCTCGCGCGTGAACTGCTCCAGCGTCCCCGTGAGCACCACCCGCTTGCCGAAGAAATAGCCGTCCCGGTTGGCCCCGGCCGCGACCTTTTCCACCCGGTCGAACCGCACCCCCGCCCGGCGCAGTTTTTCGACGACCGCCCGGTTGCGCTCGTTGGCGAAGAATTCTCGGACGCTGCGCGCGACGATGGCGCCCACGTCGCGGACTTTCGCCAGCGCTTCTTCGTCCGCCGCCATCAGGGCGTCCAGCGAGCCCAGTTCCTGCGCCAGCGTCCGCGCCAGGCCTTCGCCGACGTTCGGGATGCCCAGCCCATGCAGCAGCCGCCACAGTTCGTTGTCCCGGCTGGCGGCGAGGGCGGCGCACAGCTTGGTGGCCAGCTTCATCTCCGCCTTTTTCGCGTCCGCCGCGCGGTTCGGCCGCCGCAGCTCGACGTCGGCCGGCGTCAGCGTGTAGAGATCCGCCACGTCGCGCACGAGCGGCGGCAGGATCTTTTCTGCCGTCTTCGCGCCGAACAGGCCGTCGTCTTTCGTTTCGGCGACCTTCGTTTCCGCCGTCAGCGCCGCGACGATGGCCTCGCCGAAGCCGTCGATATTCATCGCCTTGCGCGAAACGAAATGTTCGATGCGGCCGCGGATCTGGGCGGCGCAATCGAGGTTTTCGCAGCGCCAGGCCGCCGCTTCTGGATCGCGGACGATCCCGCCGCCGCAGGCCGGGCATTTGCCGCCCGCGTGCGCGGACAAATCGAACGGAACGGCGCCGGGCGGCCGCTTCTCGGCCACGACGGAAACCACGGCGGGAATCACCTCGCCGGCTTTTTCGATGATCACCGTGTCCCCGACGCGGATGTCCTTGCGCCGGATTTCGTCTTCGTTGTGGAGCGTGGCGCGCGCGATGGTCGAGCCCGCCAGGTCCACGGGCTCCAGCTCCGCCACCGGCGTCAGCACCCCGGTGCGGCCCACCTGCAGCGTGATGGCCTTCAGCGGGGTCTGGGCCTGCTCGTGGGAATATTTGTAGGCCATCGCGAAGCGCGGCGCCTTGGCCGTCGCGCCCAGTTGCCGCCACAGCGCCAGGCGATTCACTTTCACCACCGCGCCGTCCATCTCGTATTCGAGTTCGCCTTCGCGTCGCTGCAGTTCCTCGGCGCGCGCGATCACTTCGTCGATGCCTCGGCACTCCCACCACAGTTTCGCCGTCGGGAAGCCCAGCTTTTTCAGTGCCCGCAGAACCTCCGCCTGGGTTTCGAATTCCGCACCGACGAGCTCGCCCGTGGCGTAGAGCACCGCCGCCAGCGGCCGGGCCGCCACCACCTTCGGATCGAGCTGCTTCAACGAGCCGGCCGTTGCGTTGCGCGGATTGGCGAACGTTTCTTCCCCGGCCCGTTCCCGCTCGGCGTTCAGCTTGGCGAACGCCGCCTTGCCCAGGTAGACCTCGCCGCGAACCTCGAAAACCGGCGCAGCCGTCGGAATCCGCAGCGGGATCGCGCGGATCGTCCGCGCGTTCGCCGTGACGTCGTCGCCGGTCTTGCCGTCGCCGCGCGTCGCCGCCGTCGCCAATACGCCGTTTTCGTAGCGCAGCGAAATGGACACGCCGTCCACTTTCGGTTCCAGCACGTAGTCCACCGATTCGACGCCGAGCGCCTTGCGGATGCGCGCGTCGAATTCGCGCATCTCCTCGACGCTGTAGGTGTTGTCGAGCGACATCATCGGCACCGCGTGCTTCACCTGCCGGAATCCCGCCAGCGGCGCACCGCCCACCCGCTGCGTCGGCGAATCGGGCGTCGCCAGATCCGGATGCGCCGCTTCCAAATCCTGCAGTTCGCGCAGCAGCCGGTCGAATTCGCGGTCCGAGATTTCCGGCCGCGCCTCGACGTAGTACAGGCGGTTGTGGCGTTCCAGCTCCGCGCGCAGGAATTCCGCGCGCTGCCGCGCTTCGGCCGGGTTCTGGACATGCTCTTCCATCGCTTTGCATTATCTCATTTTCCCGTTCCCCTCCAAGCCCAACATTGGACATTGGAGATTGAATGTTGGTTATTGGATATTGAGATTCCCCCTCCCACCGCTTATCCTGTCCCTCACCATGACAACGACGCCCCCCACCCGCATCGAAACCGACTCCTTCGGTCCGCGCGCCGTGCCCGCCGACGCCCTCTACGGCGCCCAGACCTCGCGCTCCCTCGAAAACTTCCATCTCTCGGGTACGCCGCTGCCCCTCGAGATCGTCCACGGCATGGCCTGGCTCAAGCTGGCCTGCGCCCGCGCGAACGCCAAGCTCGGGCTCCTGCCCGCGGCCAAGGCGGACGCCATCGTCGCCGCCTGCCGCGCCGTCTTGTCGGGCGCGCACGACCGGGAATTCCCGGTCGATCTCTACCAGGCCGGCTCGGGCACGTCGTCGCACATGAACCTCAACGAGGTCGTCGCCAACCTCGCCAACGAGGCGCTCGGCGGGAAGCGCGGCGCGAAGGCGCCGGTGCACCCCAACGACGACGTCAACATGGGCCAGTCCACCAACAACTGTTTTCCTTCCGGCGCGAAAATGGCCGTGCTCGGCCAAACCCTGCTCCTGCTCGACGGCCTCGCGGCGCTCGATAAGGCCCTGCGCGCCAAGGCCACCGAATTCGCGGGCATCCTCAAGACCGGCCGCACCCATCTGCAGGACGCCGTCCCCGTGACCCTCGGGCAGGAGTTCGGTGCCTACGCCCATGCCGTCGCCCTCGCGGCCGCGCGCATCCGCGCCGCGGCCGACCGCCTGCGCGAACTGGGCATCGGCGGCAACGCCGTCGGCACCGGCATCAACACCAAACCCGCCTTCCGCGCCGAAATCGTCCGCTTCCTGAACGAGGAAACCGACGGCGGATTCCGCGTCGCCGAAGACGGCGTCCACCTGACGCAGTTCATGACCGACTTCGCGGCGCTGTCCGGCGCTTTCCGGTCCGCCGCGCTGGACGTCCAGAAAATCGCCAACGACCTGCGCCTGCTGGCTTCCGGCCCGCTCACGGGCCTCGGCGAAATCCGTCTGCCGCCCGTCGAGCCCGGCTCCAGCATCATGCCCGGCAAGGTCAACCCCTCCATCTGCGAGGCCGTCAACATGGCCTGCATGCAGGTGCAGGGCCTCGACCACGCCGTGGCCCTCGCCTGCGGCGCCGGCCAGCTCGAACTGAACACCCACATGCCGTTGATCGGCGCGAATTGCCTCCAGGCCGCCAAGCTGCTCTCCGCCGCGGCGCGCGTCCTCGCCGACAAATGCGTCGTCGGCATCGCGGCCGACGCCGAAGCGTGCCGCCGCAACCTCGAGCGCAGCGCGGGCCTGCCCACGCTGCTGAATCCGCGCCTCGGCTACGACCGCGTCGCCCAGCTCGTGAAGGAGGGCCTCGCCACCGGCCAGACCCTCAAGGAACTCGTGCTCGAGAAGAAACTGCTGACCGCCGCCGAATACGAGGCGCTGCTGGCCTCGTCCACCGGTCCAAACCTGTGACCTCGGGGCGCGCTCCATTTCCGGGCGCGGACGGACTTCGCCACGGCGCCCTGCCGGCCAGCGGCCTGCCGGCGCGCATCCTGGCCGTGCTGCGGGCGGGCGGTTGCGCGACTTTGGGCGATCTGCGCCCGCCGCTGCCGGCCGGCGCCAAGCTCGACGCGGACGACCGCGCCCTGCTCGCGCGCATCGCCGCCTACGCCGCCGCGGCGACCGATGGCCAGCCGCCGCCGCTGGATTTCACCGAATGGCTGGGCCTCTTCCTTCCGCCGCGCCTCGCCGACGCCGTCCGCCTGCGCTACGGCCTGGACGATCCCGCCGCCGCCCTGGCCCGCCACGAAGCCAAACTGGGCGACGTCGGCTTCAAGCTCGGCGTCACCCGCGAGCGCGCACGGCAACTTCTCGGCCTGGCCTTCGGTTCCTTGCGCCAGGCCTTGCCGCTGTTCGCCGCCGAGCCGTTCTACCGCGCCGCGGCCGCCGACCTGCTGGCGGCGGGCGGCGCGCTTTCCGCCGCCGAACTGGCCAACCTCGGCACGTCCATCTGGGGCGGCGGCGCGCCGGGCGGGGCCTACCTGTTCCTCGCGCAACTCGTACCCGGCCGCATCGTCCTTTACCGCGGCTTCTTCAGCGCCTTTGCCGCCCGCACCCTCGACCGCGTCGAAAAGGCGCTCCGCGACCGTTTGGCCGCCGCAACCGAACTCGTTTCCATCGCCGACCTCGCCGCCGGCCTGCCCAAGTCCGCCCATCTGCCCGGCGTCCCCTCCGCGGCACCCCTGCTGCGAACGCTGCTGAGGCATTTGCCCGACGCGCTGGCCACCCGGGACGGCCGCGCCGGCTTGGCCGACCGCCACGCCATCCACCTGCTGCGCGAGCTCCTCGCCGAGGTCGGCGAGTTGCCGTTGCGCACGCTGGCGGCGGCGTTCAACGAGCGCGTCCACCCCGAATCCCGCCGCGGCAGCGGCACCCTCCGCGCCGCCCTCCGGTGCGATCCCCTCGTCCGCCAAACCGGCCCCGACCGCTTTGCCTTGCCGGCCGGCTTCCAGCCCAGCCTGCCCCTCCGCAGCTAGATCGCCGCGATTCGGAGCCCCCACCCTCGTTTACGGCCGACCAAGACAGCCGCACGCGGAAGCGTGGACTCCCGACAAGCTCCGTTCGCAGTGCAGCCTTCAGGCTGGGTGCATGCACCGAACCGCAGATGCGCCCAAACGCCCGCGCCAATTTCGCAGTTTCCTTTCGCCCGGCTTTGGTCCAAAATGGATTGCCATGGTAGCCGCGACCCGCCATTCCGTTCCGCCCGCGCTGCCGGGCTACGAAATCCAGAAGCTGCTGGGCGCCGGCGGCACGTCCACCGTCTGGCTCGCCAAGCAGCTTTCGCTCGACCGCGTCGTCGCCATCAAGATCCTCTCGCCCGCCCTCCTCGCCGACCCCGGCGCGCGCGAACAGTTCCAGAAGGAAGCCCGCGCCGCCGCCCGCCTGTCGCACCCGGCCATCGTCGGCATCGTGGATTTCGGCGAGCACGACGGCACGCTGTACTACGTGATGGAATACGTCGCCGGCACCAACCTCGCCGAATGGATCGCCCAGAACCAGCGCATGGCCCACGGCCAAGCCTTGAAGCTGGTGAGCATCGTCGCCGGCGCCCTCGACGCCGCCTGGCGCGAGTCGGAACTGATCCACTGCGACGTCAAGCCCGGCAACATCCTGCTCGGATCCGACGGCTCCGTGAAACTGACCGACCTGGGCCTGGCCCGCATCGCCGGTTCCGCCGCCACGCGCGCGCCCGCCGAAAACATCGAGGGAACCCCCACCTACATCGCCCCCGAACAGATCGAAGGCCGCGCGCCCGACTGCCGCAGCGACGTCTATTCCCTCGGCCTTTCTTTCTACCATCTGCTCACCGGCCGGCCGCCGTTCGAAGGCCGCTCGCTCGACGAGATCCTCGAGGCGCAGCAGACCGACTACCTCCCCGACCCTTGCGAAATCCTGCCGCACCTGCCCGTGTCCTACGGCTGGCTCCTCGCCAAGATGACCGCCAAGGATCCCGCCAAGCGTCCCGCGACCTGGGCCGACGTCCTCAAGGACATCCACCAGATCCAAACCGGCAAGTCCCCCCTGCCTCCTTATCCCGCGGACGACGAAAGCACCATCCTGCTCAATCCGCGCCACCGCCCCGGCGCGCGCGCCCACACCATCAACCTTTCCGCCGCCGCCAAGAAGGCCATCACGCTGTCCGGATCGGACGCGCTGATCGGCAAGCAGAAGCGCGGCGGCGCCGCGAGCGGCTCCTCGTCGGGCGGCGGCTGCCTGAAGTTCGGCCTGTTCCTGCTGTTCGCGGGCAGCATCCTGTTCGGCCTCTGGCAGTTTGTCCTGAAGGACCACCCCGATTTCCAGGAACTGCTCCGGAATCCGGCCCGCCGGCCCGGCCCGCAGAAACCCAACGTCGCCGTCGGCGGCACGTTCCACGTCGCCGGCGAACAGCCGGCCGGGCCGGCGCCCGTTCCCGCCGCCGCGCCGGCCGCGGAATCCGCCGCGAGCGAATCGACGCTCCCGCCCGAACCCGAACCGTTGTCCGCCGGCACCGGCACCGTCACGCCCGGCGCCTGGAACCACCCCGGCTTCATCCAGGCCGCGACCCTGTTCAACCAGACCTTGGCCGCCTACCAGGCGCACCTGAAGAAGCCCGATCCCGCCGACCCGGCGCTGGTGTCCCTTGTCGCGGACGCGCAATACGCCGCGACGTTGTTCGAAATCCTCAAGCCCGACGCCCCCGCCGAGGTGCCGATCACGCTCTACGCCAACCAATGCTACCAGCTCGTCAACGACCTGCGCCGCGCGCGCCTGACCTTGGCCGACAAGAAAAACCTCTACGCCCTCGCCCCCAAGAAGCGCCACGCCACCCTCGCGCCCTATCCCACCCCCGCGCCCGATCCCATCGACAAATTCGCCCCGCGCTTCATGCAGTTCGGCTACGCGTGGGATACCCTGCCCGCGCCCGTCGACCGCCCCGAAACCCCCGAATTCGTCTTCCTGCTTTCCACCGTCGCCGAACCCAGCCCCGATACCCGCGCGCAGGCCGGCCTCTACGTCCACGGCCCGCTCGCGTGGCTCATGCCGCTGACCAACGCCTGCCGCGCCCTCGGCGTCCAGCCCGCCGCCCCGCGCGTGCCCATCGAGGGCGCGCCGTTCCCCTACGGCGGCTTCTTCATGCAGTCCTTCCCCGCCGGGCGCCTCGGGTCCATCGGCCCCGGCCAGCCGCCCTACCCCACCGTCCGGCTCATCACCGACTGCGAAGACCGCCTCGTCGCCGTCCAACTCGTCGATGAAAAACCCGCTCCGCCCCTCCAGGCCTCCCCGATGACGTTTTCCACCGTTTCCAAGATCGCGGATTTCGTCACCGGCCGCACCTTGCCCGAAAAAGGCGACGTGCGCGCCTCCCACCGCACCCTCAAGGGCGAAGGCACCCTGCGCATCGATTCCGAAACCGCCGACTTCGCCGAAGGACCCGACGGCAGCCCGCTGTTCCGCTCGATCCTCCTGCTGCCCCAGGCCGTCGCCGACAATCTCCTCTATCATTTGCTCGGCGCCCGCGATTGACAAGCGGCGCGGCGGAAAATAGGCTTCAGGCGGTGCGGGACGCCAACCCAGCGCCTCGGCCAACCACGGGAGCGGCTTCGACATGGAGACAGCCAGCGGCAACCCAGCGGCGCAAAATCCCGGCGCGTATCTCGACGGGCTGCTGGCCCGGATGGTCGCCCGGCGCGCTTCGGACCTGCACCTGACCGTGCCCAGCCCGCCGGTGTTCCGGATCGAAGGCCGGCTGGTTCCGCAAAGCGACCTGCCGCCCGTTTCGCCCGCCGACGTCCAAGCCGTGCTCGACGCCATCGCCACGGAACGGCAACGGGCGGCTTTCGAACGGGATCTGGAACTCGATTTCGCCTACAGCCTGCCCGGCCAGGCCCGCTTCCGCGTCAACGCCATGCGCCAGCGGGGCTCGGTGAGCCTGGCGTTCCGATTCGTGCCGTTCCGCATCCCGACCATCGACGAACTGGGCCTGCCGGCCATCTGCAAGGAATTCATCCTCGCGCCGCGGGGGCTCATCCTGATCTCGGGCGCCGCCGGCAACGGCAAATCCACGACGCTGGCGGCCATGATCGACCATCTCAACGCCGTCGCCGAACGGAACGTCATCACGATCGAAGACCCCATCGAATTCCTGTTCCGCAACGACAAGTGCATCATCCGCCAGCGGGAGCTGGGCCACGACGTCCGCAGCTTCGATGTCGCTCTGGTGCACGCGCTGCGCCACGACCCGGACGTGATCGTCGTCGGCGAGCTGCGCGACCTGGCCACCGTCGGCACCGCCCTCACGGCGGCCGAGACGGGCCACCTCGTGATCGGCACCCTGCACACGGTCGATGCCGCCCAGACCGTCGATCGCGTGATCGATCTGTTCCCCGCGTCCCAGCAGCATCAGGTCCGGCTGCAATTGTCCCAGGTGCTCGTCGGGGTCCTGGCGCAAACGCTGCTGCCGCGCATCGGCGGCGGTCGGATCGCCGCCTTCGAGATCATGCCGGCCACGCCGGGCATCCGGAAAATCATCCGCGAGGGCAACCTCCTCGATATTCTCCCCAACCTCGAAATGGGCGGGCAGGAAGGCAAGCAATCCCTGGACCAGGCCCTGGCCCAGCTGGTGAAAGCCGGCCTTGTGGCGCGCGAGGACGCGCTCGAAAAAAGCAGCCATCCGGCCCGGTTGCTCGAGCTGATCGGGCCGACCAGATAGGCGGCCGGCGAGTCAGCCATCCAAATTTAATCTGCTCTCCCAGTTATAGATGCGATGTATTCCGGTTTTCTTCCTGCCGTTGGTTGACAGGGCCTTAATACAATCGTAACATTTTGGGGAAGATTCGTTGCGGGTTGCCCGCACCTGCCCCGGAGACCGCCATGCCGACCAGAATCCTATTGATCGACGACGAAGAAGCGCTGTGCGAAGTGTTCAAGCGCGGCCTCGAGCGCACGGGCAACTACGACGTGGGCTTCGCCACCGACGGCAAAACCGGCCTGCTCATGGCCCGCAAAGGCAACCCCGATCTCATCCTGCTCGACGTCCGCATGCCGCGCATGAGCGGCATCGAAGTCCTCCGGGAACTCAAATCGAACTACCCCCTCTCGGAAATCCCGGTGATCATGCTCTCCGGCTTGCTGGACGAATCCACCAAGAAGGAATGCAACTACCAGTACAGCGAAGAATTCGTTGAAAAACCGGTGGCCATCGCGACGTTGCGGGATCGGATCGAAACCGTCCTGCGCCGTTTCGGCAAACTCCCGCCCCTGCCCGCCGCCGTCGCGTCCTGACCGGCCCGCGCGGCCAAGCGGCGGCGGTTTTACGTCGTACGTAAAACCTTGCCCCGATTTTTACGTAGTACGTAAAACCGGCGGCTCAGCGCCGTTCCCGGCCCGCGTAGCGCGTGTGCAGCAGCTCGTGCGACTTGTGGCCGAGCGGCTTGCCCAGGAAGTCCCGGTACAGTTCCGCCACCGCCGGATTGTCGTGCGATTTGCGCAGCTTCTTGGACTCGTCCTCGGCGTAGATCGCGGAAATCCGCCGCAGGCGGACAGAATCGTCCGTGAAGCGCGGCTGTCCGCCGCCGCCGATGCAACCGCCGGGACAGGTCATCACTTCGATGAAATGGTACGACGCCTCGCCCGCGCGGATCATTTCCAGCAACTTCCGCGCGTTGCCCAGCCCGTGCGCCACGGCCACCTTCAGCTCCGCCCCTTCCAGGAACGACCACGCCGGCTGCGTCCGCTCGATCTTCAGCGCCGCTTCCTTGATGCCTTCGAGTCCTTCGATGGGTTTCACGTGCAGGTTCTCCGCCGGCAGCTCGCGGCCGGTCACGATCTCGTAGGCCGTGCGCAGCGCCGCTTCCATCACGCCGCCCGTGTTCGCGAAGATGTCCGCCGCGCCGCTGGACAGCCCCAGCGGGGCGTCCATCTCGCCGTCCGGCAGCTCGGTGAACGCCAGGTTGGCCTGCCGGATCATCCGCGCCAGCTCGCGCGTGGTCAGGACGTAGTCCACGTCCTGCACGCCGCTGGCGTTCATCTCGGGCCGCTGCGCCTCGAATTTCTTCGCCGTGCACGGCATCACGGAGACCACCACGAGATCTTCCGGCTTCACGCCGATCTTCTGCGCGTAGTAGGTCT
Source organism: Verrucomicrobia bacterium UBA2281 (assembly GCA_002347655.1). Lineage (GTDB taxonomy): Bacteria > Verrucomicrobiota > Kiritimatiellia > CAIQIC01 > Lenti-01 > Lenti-01. The sequence goes on from DDWR01000050.1 coordinate 14,551, forward strand.
TCGCCACCGCGCCGAACATCTGCTGCGGCGACTTGCACGTCGAGAGATGGTCGAGGAAGTTCGGATAGTAGAATTCCGCGAACTGGATCCACCCCGGCGAGCAGCTCGTGAACATCGGCAGCGCCGCGGCCGGGTCCTTGTCCACCAGCGCCCGTTTCAGGCGCGTCAGCAGCTCGGTGCCTTCCTCCATGATGGTCAGGTCGGCCGCGAAGTTCGTGTCGAACGTCGCGTCGAACCCCATCTGGCGCAGGGCCGTGACCATCTTGCCCGTCACGCGCGTGCCGGGCGGATAGCCGAATTCTTCGCCCAGCGCCGCGCGGATCGCCGGCGCGGTCTGCACGATCACCGTCTTGGCCGGATCGTCCAGCGCCGCCCACACGTCCTCGATGGCGCTGCGCTCGACGATGGCCCCCACGGGGCAGATCGCGGCGCACTGGCCGCATTGCACGCAGGTCACGCCGTCGAGGTCGTTCGCGAACGCGGGGCCGATCACCGTGGCGAAACCGCGGCCCTGCGGGAACAGCGCGCCGATGCCCTGCACCTGGTTGCAAACCGTCACGCAGCGGCGGCACTTGATGCACTTGGAATTGTCGCGCACGAGGCCGGGGGTGCTGGCGTCGCGCTTCGGCGCCGCGCGCGCGCCGCCGTAGGTCACCGTCCGGATGCCCATGTCGCTGGCCAGCTTCCGCAGCTCGCAATCCTCGTTGCGCTCGCAGATCTGGCAGTCGCCGTCGTGCTCGGACAGCAGCAGCTCGACCACCTGCTTGCGCGCCGCGCGCGCCTTGGGGCTGTTGACGTGCACGACCTGGCCTTCGATGCAGGGCGTCGAGCACGCCGCCACCAGCGTCCGCGCCCCCTCGACCTCCACCAGGCACACCCGGCACGCGCCGAGCGGCTCGCGCTTCTCGAGGAAGCACAGCGTCGGAATCTGGATGCCCGCCGATTTCGCCGCCTGCAGGATCGTGGATCCTTCGGCGATTTCGATCGCCTTGCCGTTGATCGTGAGATGGATCATCGCGCCGCCCCCCTGACCTTGCCGGTCTTGCCGTAGTCGCACCGCAGGCACCGCCGCGCCTGCCGCCGCGCCGTGGCTTCGTTCCACGGCTGCTCCACTTCGTCGAAGTTGTTCTTCCGCCGGTCCAGCGCGATGAGGTTGAGGTCCTCGCGCGGGTACGGCACCGGGTCGGCCTCGGGATCATAGTCCGTCGGCACGTCCGGATAGCCGCGCCAGAAGGCGTGGTCCGCGCCCGTCAGCAGTTGGTCGATGCCCACCGCCGCGCGCTCGCCCGCCGCGATGGCCTCGACCACGGACGACGGTCCGGTGACGGCGTCGCCGCCCGCGAACAGCCACGGCACCGCGGTCTGGCCCGTGACGGGGTCGGCCTGGATCCAGCCGCCGGCCGTCGCCGCCGCCGTTTTGCCCAGCGCCGCCTTCGCGTCCAGCCGCTGGCCGATCGCCAAAATGGCCTGGTCGCAGGGAATCGTTTCCAGCGCGTCGTCGCTTTCGGCCCGCGCCGCGCGCCGCCCGCTGCGATCGTAGTCGCCCAGCGTCATCCGCCGGCAAACCAAGCCCGCGATCTGGCCGTTTTCGACCTCGAACCGTTCCGGCGCGCACAGCGTGCGCAGTTTCACGCCTTCCTGCTGCGCCTCTTCGATTTCCTCGGCGTAAGCCGGCATCTGTTCGCGCGTGCGGCGGTAGACCACCGTCACCCGCGCCGCGCCCAGCCGCAGCGCCGTCCGCGCCGCGTCGATCGCCGCGTTGCCGCCGCCGATCACCACGACGTCCTTACCCACCGGCGCCGACCCGCGGATGTTGTATTGCCGCAGGAAGTCCATCGAATCCACGACGCCCTTGGCGTCGCCGCCCGGCAACTCCAGCCCGAGGCCGTCCGGCGCGCCCACGGCCAGGAAAACCGCCTCGGCGCCGTCGTCGCGCAGCTGCTGGAGCGTGAAGTCCTTGCCCAACCGCTGCAGGGTCTTGATCTCGACGCCCAGCGACTCGATCATGCGGATTTCGCGCGCCAGCGTCTCGCGCGGCAGCCGGTAGGCCGGGATCGCCTGCACCAGCATCCCGCCCGGCCGCGGCTCGGCCTCGTACACCGTCGGCTTGTAGCCCAGCCGGGCGAGGAAGTAGGCGCAGGTCAGGCCCGCCGGCCCCGCGCCGACGATCGCCACCTTGCGCGCCGCGTTCGCCGCGTTCTCGCGCGCCGCCGGCTTCACGATGGTCACTTCCTGGTCCACCATGAAGCGCTTGATGCCGCGGATCGCGACGGCCTCGCCGTCCAGCCCCGTCCGCCGGCAATGGTCTTCGCAGGTGTGGAAGCACACCCGCGCGCAGATGGCCGCGAACGGATTGCGTTCGCGGTGCAGCTTGAGGGCCTCGGCGTAGCGGCCTTCCGCCGTCAGCGCCACGAACCCCGGCACCTGCACGCCCGCCGGGCACGCGCTCAGGCACGGCGCCAGCACCAGCGAAGGGCACACGCCCGCCGCGCAATGCTGGTCGCGGATGTGCTGCACGTATTCCTCGCGGAAATGCCGGATCGTCGACAGCACCGGATTCGGCGCCGTCTGCCCCAGCCCGCACAGCGAGGCTTCCTTGATGAACGCCCCCAGCTTCTCGAGGCGCTCGATGTCTTCCATCTCGCCCTCGCCGTCGCAGATGCGCTGCAAAATCTCGCCCATGCGCTTCGTGCCCACGCGGCACGGCACGCACTTGCCGCAGGATTCCTCCTGCACGAATTCGATGAAGAACCGGGCCACGTCCACCATGCACGTGTCCTCGTCCATCACGATCAGGCCGCCGGAGCCCATGATCGCGCCCAGCTCCTGGAGGCTTTCGTAGTCCAGCGGCACGTTGAGGTTCTGCTTCGGAATGCACCCGCCCGAGGGCCCGCCGATCTGCGCGGCCTTGTAGGCCTTGCCGCCGCGGATGCCCCCGCCGATGTCGTAGATCAGCTCGCCCAGCGACGTGCCCACCGGCACTTCCACCAGGCCCGTGTTCTGGACGCAGCCGGCCAGCGCGAACACCTTCGTGCCCTTGCTCTTCGGCGTGCCCCATTGGGCGTACCACGCCGCGCCGTTCAGCAGGATCGCCGGCACGTTGGCGTAGGTCTCCACGTTGTTGAGCACCGTCGGCTTGCCCCACAGCCCCTTCTGCGCCGGGAACGGCGGCCGCGGCCGCGGTTCGCCCCGCTTGCCTTCGATGGACGCGATCAGCGCCGTTTCCTCGCCGCACACGAACGCGCCGGAGCCCATGCGGATGTCCAGATCGAACGAAAACGCCGTGCCGAGGATCTTCTTGCCCAGGAAGCCACAGGCGTGCGCCTGCTCGATGGCCTTTTTCAGCCGCGCCACCGCCAGCGGATATTCCGCCCGCACGTAGACGTAGCCTTGCGCCGCCCCGATCGTGTAGGCCGCGATGGCCATGCCTTCGATCACGCTGTGCGGATCGCCTTCCAGCACGCTGCGGTCCATGTACGCGCCCGGATCGCCTTCGTCCGCGTTGCACAGCACGTATTTCAAGTCGCCCGGCGCCCGCCGGGTGAATTCCCACTTCATGAACGTCGGGAAGCCCGCCCCGCCGCGCCCGCGCAGGCCGGAGCCCTTCATTTCTTCGACCACCTGCTCGGGCTGGAGCGCGTCCAGCACCTTCGCCAGCGCCGCGTAGCCGTCGTGCGCGACGTATTCCTCGATCCGCTCCGGATCGATGCGCCCGCAGTTGCGCAGCACGATCTGGGTTTGCTTCGTGAAGAACGGAACGTCCTTTTCCTGCGCCTGCGGCTTGCCGCTGGCCTCGTCGTGGGCGATCAGCCGGTCCACGACGCGCCCGCCGACGAGATGCTCGCGGACGATTTCCGCGGCGTCTTCCGGTTTCACGCCCTGGTAGAACGTGCCGTCGCCGAGGCGCAGCACGGGCCCGCGCACGCACGGGCCCATGCAGCCCGCCGCGCGCACCGGAACCTGGTCCGACAGCCCCGCCGCGGCCAGTTCCTTCTTGAACGCCGCCGCGATTTCCGGCGCGCCCGAGGCCAGGCAGCTCCCGCCCATGCAGATCCGGACTTCTTGCGCGACCTTCTCCGTTCCCCGCAACTGGTCCCGCCACGCCGCCAGCGCTTCGCCCGTTTCGATCTTCTTGAGGTGCTTCGTCACGACTGCGCCTCCTGCGCCGGCGCGCGGTATTTCTCGAGCAATTCGCCGATCTTCGCCGGTTTCACGCGCTGGTGCAGGTCGTCGTTGACCATCAGCACCGGCGCCATGCCGCAGGCCCCGAAGCAGCGGCCGACCTCCAGCGAAAACTGCCGGTCCGGCGTCGTGCCGCCCACGTCGATCCCCAGCTTGTCCTTCATCGCCCGCAGCACCTCGTTGCCGCCGCGCACGTAGCACGCCGTGCCCAGGCACACCCGCACGAGATATTTCCCGCGCGGCACCGTCGAGAAGAACGAGTAGAACGAAACGACGCCCGCCACTTCGCTGTACGACTTGTCGAAGACCTGCGCCACGCGCCGCAGCACGTGTTCCGGCAGATAACCGAAGATGGCCTGCGCCGTCTGCAGCGCCGGGATCAGCCCGCCCGGCTTGTCTTTCTGCTCGGCCAGGACGTCCTCCAGCCGCGCCAGCAGTTCCTTTTCGTCCGGCGCGGCTTCCGCGCAGGCGCACGTGCAGGTTTTCGTCATCGCTCCGCTCTCCAATTCTTCCAGCCGTCAACTACCGCAAATGGACGCGAATGGACGCAAATGGGTTCAAGGCCCCTTTCTCATTTGCGTGGATTCGCGTTCATTTGCGGTGAAATATCCCCAGATTTAATCCGCGGTTCAGAACGTCCCCGTGATGTATTTCTCGAGGCTTTGGATCGTCGCCTGCTGGGCATCCAGCATGAACTTCACCACGTCGCCGATGGAAATCAGGCCGACGAGTTGGCCATCGGCCAGCACGGGCAAGTGGCGGTGCCGGCGGCCCGTCATCAGCGCCATGCATTCTTCCACCGATTCGGACGGCGCCACCGTCTTCATCTGTTTCAGCGGCGTCATGGCGTCCTTCACCAGATGGGTCTTCGGCGAAAGCCCTTCGGCGATCACTTTCCAGAGCACGTCGCGTTCGGACACGATGCCCGAGAGCTTGCCGGCCTTGGTGACCACCGCGAGGCAGCCGATGTGCCTCTCGCTCATGCGGCGGATGGCCTCGAGCAGCGGCTCCGCCGCCGCGATGGTCTCCACCTTGTTCCCCTTGATCCGCAACAGATCGCCGACCGTCGTGCTCATCGTCGTCTCCTCCAAAGAGGGATCCGCACAATGCGTTACCCGGAATGGCACTTTAGCCCCCGCCCCCGCGATCCGTCAACGGCGATCCGCGGACGCGCCGGCCCCCTATTCCCCTATTCCCGGAAGCCGTTGGTGATGGGCATGCGGCGGTCGCGGCCGAAGGCCTTGGGCGTGATCTTGACGCCGGGGGCGCCCTGCCGGCGCTTGTATTCGCTGCGGTCCACCAGGCGGGCGACGCGGCGCACCGTGGCTTCGTCGAAGCCCGCGGCCAGGATATCCGCGATGCCCGCCTGCCGTTCGACGTAGAGCTCCAGGATCGGATCGAGCACGTCGTAGGGCGGCAGAGAGTCGGAATCGCGCTGGCCCGGCTTGAGTTCGGCCGAGGGCGGGCGGGAAATCGTCGTGGGCGGGATGACCTCGCCGCGCCGGTTGCGCCAGCGGGCCAGTTCGAACACGAGGGTCTTGGGCACGTCCTTGATGAGCGCGAAACCGCCGGCCATGTCGCCATAGAGCGTGGCGTAGCCGGTGGCCATCTCGCTCTTGTTGCCGGTGGTGACGACCATGTGGCCGAAGCGGTTGGAGAGCGCCATGACGAGCACGCCGCGGATGCGCGCCTGGAGGTTTTCCTCCATCAGCGTGCCCGGCAGCGGCTTGGTCCAGCCCACTTCCGCGCAGGCCGGCGCGAGCATCCCGGACAGCGCGTCCACCGCCGGCGCGATCGGAATCTTCAGACACGGAATGCCCAGCCGCCGCGCCAGCTCCAGCGCATCCGAAAAGGTCTCGTTCGAGGTGACGACGGACGGCAGCGTGACGCCGAAGACGCGGTCTTTTCCCAGCGCGTCCACGGCGATGGTCGCGACCAGCGCGGAATCGATGCCGCCGGAGAGCGCCACGATCACGCCCGGAAAGCCGTTTTTGTCGACGTAGTCGCGCAGGCCGATCTGCAGCGCTTCGTACACTTCCTCGACGGCATCGGGCATTTCCGCCAGCCGGCCCGGCGCGGGCGCCCAGCGGCCGGCCGTTTGGTCGAGATCGACCAGCAGCAAGCCCTCGCGGAACAGTTCCGTGCGCGCGGCGACGGCGCCGTCGGCGGCGACGGCCATGCCGCCGCCGTCGAACACCAGTTCGTCCTGGCCACCAAAAATATTGGTGTAAAGCATCGGCACGCCGAGCGCGGCGGTGGCCTGCCGCGCCATTTCCTCGCGGTCGTTTTCGCGCCCGCGGCAATAGGGCGAGGCGGACAGGTTCACCAGCGCGTCGCACTTGCCCTGCAGTCCGCGGAACGATTCCCGCTCCGGCCACCAGGAATCCTCGCAGACGTGGACGGCAAGGCGCGCGCCCTTGAATTCGTAGACCAGCGGCGCGGCGCCCGGCGCGAAGATGCGCCGCTCGTCGAACACGCCGTAGTTGGGCAGGAGCATTTTCCGGGCCGTCGCGACGCGTTTTCCGCCGTGGAACAGCAGGGCCGCGTTGCAGAGCTGGCCGTTCTCGCGCACCGGCGCGCCGACGAGCGCCAAGAGGCCCGGCGGCAGCGCGGCGGCCAGTTTCCCGGCCTCCGCCGCGACGGCGTCCATGAAGCGCGGCCGCAGGACGAGGTCGTCCGGCGGATAGCCGCACAGGGCCAGTTCGGGGAACACGGCGACGTCCGCGCCCGCGGCGGCGGCTTCCTGCGCGAAACGCACGATCTTCGCGGCGTTCTCTTGCAGCGCCCCCACCGTCGGATTCATCTGGACCAAGGCGAATTTCATGCCGGCGGCGCTCCCGTCTTCTCCCGGAAAACCGCCGGCAGTTCGGCCACGCGGTTGGCGGCGTAGTCGAAGGCCACCATGCCGGTCTTGGCCAGCGCGATCGTCGCGCCGTCGCCGGCGCGCGTCGCGCGGTAGACCAGATCGAAGGTGCGCCGCTCGACGTCCTGGAAGCCCATTTCGACGACGAGGCGGTCGCCGCGGAAGGCGACGGCCCTGTACTGGACGACGGCGTCGCCCATCAGCAGGCCCACGCCGCCGACGTCCGTTTCCGAAAATCCGAAATGCCCCAGAAAGCGCAGGCGCGCCTCGTGCAACAGGCCCAGCAGCGCGTCGTTGCCGACGTGCTGCCCGTAGTTGACGTCCGTGATCCGCACGTCCAGTTCCGTGCGGAAGACGAAGTCCACGCCGTTGAAATCCAATTTGACCCGCGCCATGTCGATTCCGATCGTTTTGCGATGGCGCCGATTTGACCCCTTGGACGCGCGGATGTCAATCCCGCCGCCGGAAAACAGCCCCGGGCCCAGCAGGCCCGGCTGCAACTTGCTGGATATCGAGGTTTCTCTTCCCGGCGCGCGGGCCGCCGGCTCCATTGCCGGACTACGGGCTCAGGGGCACGACCGCCTGCACGCGGTAGAAGCGGATCGTCGCCGGCGAGGCCGGGAGTTGCAGAAAGGCCGGCGAAATCCCCATCGGGCCCACGTTCATGCCGAGCAGGTCCAGCCATCCGCCGGACGCGCCGGAAGGCAAGGCGTTGGTGACTTCCATCCGGTACAGGCGCGTGGGCCGGGTGGTCCAGCTGATCCGGTCCGTGGCGGAACCTTTTTCGAGCGAGACGATGGCGAGCAGGTCGGCGTCGTCGGTCGGATCGGTATCGGCCGGATACTCCGCGACGTCGGGCACGCCGTCGCCGTCCTGGTCGTGGCTGCCGCCGCTCAGGGTCGTCAGGTTGCCGGCCCAGCGGTATTCCCAGGCATCGGGCATGCCGTCGCCGTCGCTGTCCGACCCCGGCAGCAGGGCGCCGGTGCAGACGTAGGCCTGGGCGTTGGAGAGGCTGATCCAGCCCACGTTTGCGCCCCAGGCGTAGCCCGAGAAATTCCCGGTGCGCAGGTCGATGCGCGGAAAGCCGGTGGTCTGCTCGAAGACGATCCAGCCGACATTGGCGCCCCACGCATAGCCGGAGAGGTTGCCGGCGCCGTCGTGGTTGACGCCCCAGTCGGTGGCGGAGGCGTTGGAATAGCGCCAGCCGTTCGTCGGCTTGTTCCCGAGGCCGATCCAGCCGCAGTTGGCACTCCAGACGTGGCCCGTGCAGTAATACTGCCCGATGGCGGCGCCGTTGGCGGCGTTCGCCCGCGCGTCGAGCCAGCCGACGTTGGCGCCATAGGCGTACTGGTTCGGCGCGACGATGGTCGTGGCGGCCCGCGCGGCTAAACTGGCCGCGAGCCAGATGCCGCAGCCCCAGGCCCGGCCGGCTCCTTTCCCGGAAAACAGGTTGTTCATGGCAACGGCTCCTTTCTCCGGATCAGCGCGAGAAGTTGGCCCACGGATGGGCATCCGCCCCGTTGGTCGCCAGCATGCCCACCGTGGTCACGATCGGCCCGAAGGTGTCGTCCGAATCCACCGTGAAATTGAAGGCGTGGCCGACGCAGGAGTTGCGCACCACCAGGTTGCTCTGGGTCGGGTAGGAATCGATGCCGTACGTCGAACCGGCGGCATGGCTGACGACGTGGTTGCCGTCCACGCGGTTGCCGTCGCACTGGCCGGCGGACGCGACGACCAGTTTGATTCCGTTGGAATTGCCGACCAGCGCGCAGTCGGCGATGCGGTTGCCGTTGCACTGGCCGGAGCCGCTGCGCAGGCTAGAGCAAATTCAGATTTACTGTGGCCGTTTTTTAAACGGCCAGAGAGATCGGCTCACCCGGAGGGTTCGCCCTACCCCAAGCTTTCAATACGGCCTATGGGTAGGGCGAGGCGTCCCTGCCGAGCCGGGCTGTTTTCGACTTCGAGCGGCTACGGTATTCTGAAAACCGCCCTAATGCCGAGGTCGCCGTTCCCCTGGATGGCGCAGTCGGAAACGACGTTCCCGCTGCATTGGCCGGACGATTCGGCGTAGAACAGGATGCCGTCGTCGGCGTTGCCGCTGATGGCGCAATGGGCGATGCGGTTGCCGTTGCACCGGCCGGAAGAACCGTCGAGGCAGAGCCCGAAGTTCAGATTGCTGCAAATGGACAGGTTTTCGAACCGCCCGCCCTGGCTGAACTTGGCTTGGATGCCATAGCTGAAGCCCCGCAGGCTTCCGTTGCGAACGGTCACGCCCTGGACCGGCAACGCGCCGGCTCCGCCCCCCCCCCCCGGGCCCAGCGGGCCCGGCTCCAACTTGGTGGAAATTGGATATGAAATATTGAACGTTGGATATTCGGATTTCTCTGCTTGTTTCCCGCCGCGGCGGGGTGCTAGGGTGCTTTTCGCGTCGCCAATGGTGGCGGCGCATCCGGCGACTACGGAAGCGGGTGGGAATCCCGCGCGGTCGCGCCGCTGTAAACGGTTCCGAAATTCCAGCATGCCATTCCGCTCCAAACGCGGGAGAAGGCGGAAGAATAGAAAAGCCGTGAGCCAGAAGACGGGAAGCCGGATCGAAATCCACCCGATGCCCTCGCTGTTTGGGGCAGAAAGGATGCCGCCATGCGGCGCAGCTACTGGTTCCTGCTCGTTCCGTTCCTGGGTCTCGCCGCGTCCGCGGCGCCGACCGTCGTGTCGTTCGATCCGCTGGGCTTGCCGCCGGGACAATACGTCGCCAACGCCTCGTTTTCCGCCCAGGCCGCCACCTTCCGGAACGTCGATTTCGGATATGCCTGGGCCGGCTTCGCGTTCTCGACGGTCAGCAACGTCGTCGCCAATTCCTACACGAACCAGTACGCCGCGGCGCAGGGCCTCCCGCGCGCCTACGCCGTGGGCTACCACGATTACTACAACGACCTCGCGCCCGAAATCGCCTTCGACCTGCCCGTCGCGCCGAAGTCGGTCCGGCTCAACAACACGACCTACGCGGCGCTCACGATCCGCGACGGCGACGGCTTCGGCTTTTCCCGGCCCTTCGGCAGCAACGACACGTTCATCCTGACCCTGACGGCCTACGACGTCGAAGGCCGCGCGCTCGCCGCCACGAACCACTACCTGGCCGACTTCCGCGACGGGAAAACCTTCATCCAGACCAACTGGTCCCAGCTCGATCTCTCGTGGATGCCGGCGGGCGTCGTCTCGCTCGCGGGCACGCTCGCCACGACCGACGTCGGCGGCTGGGGCCCCAACACGCCGACGTATTTCGCGCTGGCCGATTTCACCTACGCCTACTCCGCCGGCGCCGACGGCATTGCGGCGACGAATCCCGCGATCCTCTGCTGGGCCGACGGCTGGACGAACTATCTGCCGGGGCCCGTCCTCAGCAACCAGTTCCTGAATCCCGAATACGCGCTGGGGCCCGCCGCCGGAAGCTCCGAGCTGGGCTCGCTCGACGTCACCGGCCTCGGCGACGACGGTCAGATCACGCTGACCTTCCCCGTTCCCATCGCCGACGGCCCCGGCCCCGACTTCGCCGTCTTCGAAAACGCCTTCGCGGACTACTACCTCGAGCTCGCCTACGTCGAGGTTTCGTCCGACGGCGCTAATTTCTTCCGTTTTCCGAACCATGGCCTCGCCGCGGAACCCATCGTCGATTTCACCGATCCGGCCGACTACGGCGGCCTCGCCGGCAAGCACGTCCAGGGCTTCGGCACGCCGTTCGACCTGCGGCTGCTGGCCGGCACGCCGGGGCTCGACGTCCGCCGCGTGACCCACGTGAAGATCGTGGACGTGAAGGGCGACGGCTCGAACCGCGACAGCTACGGCAATCCCCTCTACGACCCGGTGCCCCCGTGGGGCCCCGGCGACTTCGACCTCGACGCCGTGGGCGTCTTGAACGCGAACCTCGACATCGCGCTCGACCCAGCCGGGGCGGCCCCGGCGCTGCCGGGCTACGCCGCCGTCCTCGAATACACCCCCGCGCTGGCCCCGCCCGCCTGGCGCACGAACGACGTGCCCGCCCAGGGCGCGCCCGGCTTCTTCCGCTGGAAGCTGGTGAAATGACGAGCCAACCGCCCATCCCGGTTTTTACGTACGACGGAAATAGCCGAGTGCCGAGCCCAAGTCCCGCGCACGCGGGACGCCGGGCGAACGCGAGGTCTATAGCGCCGCGCTTGGCGCGGCGAGCAAGCGAAGCTCCGTGAGCGCAGCGGCAAAAATGTTCCGCGGTTTTTACGTAGAACGTAAAAACTTTGGGACCGGTTTTACGTGGAACGTAAAAACTTTGGGGGATTTTTACGTAGTACGTAAAAAATTTCGGCGCGCCGGTTTTTCGCTGATGGAGTTGTTGGCGGCGCTGGCGGCGGTGGCGCTGCTGGCGGCGCTCCTGATCCCGGCGCTGCCGGCGGCGAAGGCGGCGGCGGACGCCGCGGTCTGCCGGTCGAACCTGCGGCAGCTGGCGGCGGCGAACCTGGCCTACGCGGCGGACCACGGGCGCTACGTGGCGGCGGCGGAAGACATCGAAGGCGCCAACTCGATCCGTTGGCACGGGGTGCGCTCCGGGGGGGCGTTCGACGGCGCGCAGGGGCCGCTGGCGGAGTATCTCGGCGGCGGCGGCAGCAGCGCCTGGGTGCGCCGCTGCCCCGGGTTCCGCCCCGACGCGGCCGGGTTCGAGGCGTCGTGCGGGGGCTACGGCTACAACGCGCTGGGGGTGGGCTCGGAACTGTGCCTGCCCGACGGCGGCGGCCAGGCGGTCGGCATGCGGCCCGGCGCCCTCGCCCGGCCCGCGCAAACGGTCATGTTCGCGGACGCGGCCTACGTGCAGGGCAACGGCGCGAAGGCCAAGCTCATCGAGTACTCTTTCGCCGAGCCGCCGCAATTCGCCGGCGGGGGCACGCCGTGGCCAACCATCCATTTCCGCCACCGGGGCAAGGCCAACGTGGCCTGGGCCGACGGCCACGTGACCGCCGAGACCCTGGACCGGACGGGCGCGCGGGGAAGCGCCCAAGGGTTGGGCTGGTTCGGACCGGACGACAACAGCCTGTTCGATCCGTTTTGAAAACAGACCGTTCCCGGAGGCTCGGCTCCATCCAAACCGGGCTAATTCGTATGATCATTAATTAATGATAGTATGTATTGAAATTAATTATATCTAGTTAGATTATAAATTGTTACAAGCATCCAGCTCTTGTTTTACATATGATGGTTAATTAATGATCATACGAATTGCGCGAATATGGCGCTGGCCTGCGAAGGGCCGGGCGGGCGGCCTGCGGACCGGGCTGATAATCAATTTGCCCATATTTGCGGATTGACGGCCGAGGGCGGATCGTCTAGCTTTCCCCGCGTCGATACAACTCTGGCGGTTCTGTGAGAGTGGGTTTTCCCACTCTTTTGCATATCGGGAGTTGACGGATGGTCGCGCTTTTCCCCCGCATGGGGAGGAGGTTTGAAATATGAACAACGAATTGCTGGCAGTTTTTGAATATATGGAGCGGGAGCGCAAGCTGGACCGCGAAACGCTCGCCCAACTGGTCGAGTCCGCCTTGCAGGTGGCCGGCCGCAAGAGCATCGGCCGCGTGCGGGACCTGCGCGTGGAAATCGACCGCAAGACGTTGGACATCAAGGCTTTCGCGAGCATCCAGGTCGTGGACTTCGTCCGCAACCGCGATGAGGAGATGTCGCTGGACGACGCCCAGGCGAAGTTTCCGGGCAAGAACTACAAGCTCGGCGATCTGATCGAGATCGAAGTCACCCCGCGCAATTTCGGGCGCATCGCCGCCCAGACGGCCAAGCAGGCCATCATCCAGAAGCTGCGCATGGCGGAAAAGGACAAGGTCTACGCCATCTACAAGGACCACGTCGGGTCCATCGTCACCGGCACCGTCCGGCGGTTCGACCGCAGCGACGTGTTCATCGACCTCGGCGACGCCGAGGGCGTCATGCCCGGCAAGGAACGCGTCCCGAGCGAGGAATACCAGATCGGCGATCGCATCCGCTTCCTGCTGCTGGACCTCGACGCGCAGGCGCAGGGCACGCAGCTCACGCTGTCGCGCGCCAACCCCGAATTCATCAAGAAGCTCTTCGAGCTGGAAGTCTCCGAGATCGCCGACGGCACCGTCGAAATCAAGGGCATCGCCCGCGAAGCCGGCTTCCGCACCAAGATCGCCGTCCACTCCAACGACGAGAAGGTGGACCCCGTCGGCGCCTGCGTCGGCCTGCGCGGCCAGCGCGTCAAGAACATCGTCCGCGAACTGTCGGGCGAGAAGGTGGACATCGTCAAGTTCAGCACGGACATCAAGACGTTCGTGACCAACTCGCTGGCGCCGGCCAAGTTGCTGCGCCTGGAGGTGGACGAGCTCGAGAACGCCGTCAAGGTCATCGTCGAGTCCGACCAGCTCTCGCTGGCGATCGGCAAGAAGGGCCAGAACGCCCGGTTGACCGCCAAGCTGACGGGCTGGAAGGTGGACATCCAGAAGGATGAAGGCGACATCACCTTCGAGGAAAAGATCGCGCGCGCCACCGACCAGCTGGCCGCCGTGGAAGGCATCGGCCGGGAGCACGCCGAGAAGCTCGTGGCGGCCGGCTTCCTCACCCTCGAGGGCATCCTCGCGGCGGAGATCCAGGACCTGGTCGACGTGGACGGCTTCGATGCGGACGTCGCCCAGCAGGTGCGCACCGCGGCCGAAGCCGCGTTCGAGCGCGAAAACGGAAAGGCGACCGAGTAACATGAGAATCTGCGACCTAGCCAAGGAATTGATGACCACGGGCAAGGAGCTCCTGGCCCTCCTGCAGACCCGCGGCTGCACCGCCCGCAGCACGCAAGCGAACCTGACGCCCGATCTGGAACAATATCTGCGCGACGAAATCCGCCGCATCTACTACGGCGGCGGCGCGGCGGGAGACCCCGCCGCCCCCGCCGCCGAAGCCGCCGCGCCGGCCCCCGCCGCCGCGCCCGAAGCCGCCGCGCCGGTCGCCGAAGCGCCGGCCGCCCCGGACGCCGCCCCCGCCGTCGAAGCGCCCGCCGCGCCCGCCCCGGCCGAAGAAGCCGCCGCGCCCAAATCCATCGCCATCAAGGGCCACGTCGTCGTCAAGGACTACGCCGACCTGCTCGGCATCAAGCCCAACGTCCTGATCGCCAAGCTGATGAAGCAGGGCATCTTCGCGTCCATCGGCATGAAGATCGATTTCAAGGCGGCCGAACCGATCGCCAAGGAACTCGGCTTCGTGCTGGAGCACGAAAAGAAAGCCCCGCCGCCGCCCCCGCCCGCCAAGGCCGAACCCAAGCCGGAAGGCCCGGTGGTGGACGCGAAGGACGACCTCCAGCCGCGACCGCCGGTCGTCACCTTCATGGGCCACGTCGACCACGGCAAAACCTCCCTGCTCGACTACATCCGCAAGGCGCACGTCGCCGCGGGCGAAGACGGCGGCATCACGCAGCACATCGGCGCCTACCAGGTCGAACACCAGGGCCGCCTGATCACCTTCCTCGACACCCCCGGCCACGAGGCCTTCACCGCCATGCGCGCGCGCGGCGCCAACCTCACGGACATCGCCGTGATCGTCGTCGCCGCCGACGACGGCATCATGCCGCAGACCAAGGAGGCCATCCAGCACGCGCAGGCCGCCAAGGTCGCCATGATCATCGCCATCAACAAGTGCGACCTGCGCACCGCCAACCCCGACCGCGTGAAGCGCCAGCTCCAGCAGATGGGCCTCGCCCCCGAAGACTGGGGCGGCGATCTGATCTGCTGCTCCGTCAGCGCGACCAAGGGCGACGGCATGGACCACCTGCTCGAAATGATCCTCCTGCAGGCCGACGTCCTCGAGCTCAAGGCCAACCCGCGCCGCAAGGCGCAAGGCTACGTCATCGAGTCGCGCCTCGAAGCCGGCATGGGCCCCACCGCCAACGTGCTCATCACCAACGGCACCCTCCAGCTCAACGACGCCATCGTGTCCGGCTCCTCCTGGGGCCGCGTCAAGGCCATGATCAACGACCAGGGCAACAAGGTCCGCACCGCCAGCCCGTCCGCCGCCGTCAAGATCCTCGGGTTGACCAGCGTGCCCACCCCCGGCAGCGAATTCCACGTCTACAAGAACGACCGCGAAGCCCGCCAGGTGGCCGAAGAACGCGCCGCGGCCGAGCGCCTCCAGTCGCTCGGCGGCGAAGCCCCCAAGACGGCCCTGACCCTCGACGAACTGCTGCAGGAAAAGGCCGGCGGCGAAAAGCGCACGCTCAACGTCATCCTCAAGACCGACGTGCTCGGCTCGCTGGAAGCCATCCGCGGCTCCCTCGAAGGCATCCAGAGCGACAAGGTCGACCTGGAGATCATCGGCACCGGCGCGGGCAACGTTTCGGTCAACGACGTCCTGCTCGCGTCCGCCTCCCGGGCGGTCATCCTGGGCTTCCACGTCGCCAAGGACAACGGCGCCGGCGCCGAAGCCAAGCGCAAGGGCGTCGAGATCCGCCTGTATTCCATCATCTACGAAATGCTCGACGACGTGAAGAACCTGCTCACCGGCCTGCTCGAGCCGGTCATCAAGGAACACGTCAACGGCTACGCCGCGATCCGCCAGATCTTCGACATGGGCAAGCGCGGCAAGGTCGCCGGCTGCATGTGCATGAAGGGCAAGGTCACCCTCAAGGGCCGCGCCCGCGTGAAGCGCAAGGACGAGGTCCTCTACGAAGGCAAGATCCAGACCCTGCGCCGGTTCCAGAACGAAGCCACGTCGGTCAGCGAAGGCCAGGAATGCGGCATCGTTCTCGACCGCTTCTCCAACTTCGCCGAAGGCGACGTCATCGAATCCTACGAAATCGAAAAGGTCGCCCAGGAGCTCTAGCCGCTCCGGGGCGGCCCGGACGGGCCCCGCCATGAAAGCCGACCGCATCACCCGCGTCAACGAACTCATCCGCCGCGAGCTGGGCATCCAGCTCTACCGCGTCGTGAACCGGCCGGATTTCGACGCCGCGGCGGTCACCTTCACCCACGCGCTCACCTCCGTGGACCTGCGCAGCTGCCGCGTCCTCGTCTCCATCCGCGGCGAACCCGCCGAGCAGGAGCGGATGCTCGCCATCCTCAAGCGCCACCGCGTCGAGTTCCAGGCGGCCGTCCACGGGAACGTCGTCCTGCGCTACACCCCGCAGCTCCACTTCGTCCTCGACCATTCCGTCGAGCAAGGCGACCACGTGCTCCAGATCCTCAACCAAATGGAAGCGACCGGGGAAGTCGTCCCGGACGCCGCGGACGACGAGCCGGACGACGGCGCGGACGCCCTCGGCAGCGAAGACGCCGCCGATTCCGACGTCCCGCCCGCCTGAGCCCGTCCATGGCCGCCCTCCCCCTCGCCCTGCTCGGCCCGCACGACGGCCTCCTGCTCGTCGACAAGCCCTCCGGCCCCACCTCGCACGACGTCGTCGCCCAGATCCGCCGCCGGTTCCGCATCCCCAAGGTCGGCCACGGCGGCACCCTCGACCCCATGGCCACCGGCCTGCTCGTCATCCTCCTCGGCAAGGGCACCAAGATCTCCGATCGCGTCATGGGCCACGACAAGACCTACGAAGCCACCCTTCGCCTCGGCGTCGAAACCGATTCGCAGGACGCCGACGGCCGGATCGTCGCCGAAAAGGACGCCGCGGCCGTCACCGCCGAGCAGGTCGCCGCCCAGATGCAGGCCCGCCTCGGCGACCAGATGCAGATGCCGCCCATGGTCTCCGCCATCAAGATCAAGGGCGTGCCGCTCTACAAGCTCGCGCGCAAGGGCGAAACCGTCGAACGCCCTCCCAAGCTCATCCACGTCTATCGGTTCGACCTGCTCGATTTCACCCCGCCCGACGTCCGCTTCGTCGTCGAATGCACCAAGGGCACCTACGTCCGCACCCTTGCGCACGACGTCGGCCAGTCGCTCGGCGTCGGCGCCCACCTCGTCCAGCTCCGCCGCGCCAAGATCGGCCAGCTCGACGTCGCCCGCGCCCACCCCCTCGCCGAACTTCTCGAAGCCCCGTCCCTCGACGGCAAGGTCATCCCCCTCGCCGCCGCCCTGCCTCTGCTTTCCTGACTTGAATATTGGACATTGGATATTGGATATTGAGGTTTTGGTTTCCTGCCCATGTCCCCCCTGCCCGCTAACGACGCCGCCCCGCTCGTTCTGGCCATCGGCCAGTTCGACGGCGTGCACCGCGGCCACCAGGCCATCTTCCGGACCACGGTCGAGTCCGCCGAGCGCTTCGGCGGCACGCCCGCCTGCCTCACGTTCCAGCCCCACGTCGCGCAACTGCTGAACCCCGCCCGCGCGCCCCTGCTGCTGGCCACCCCGGAACAGAACCAGGCCCTCATCGCCGCCTGCGGCATCCAGCAAATCCACGTCTTCCCCTTCACCCGCGAATTCGCCGCCATGGGCCCCGCCGACTTCCTCTCCCTGCTGAAAATGGAATTTCCGTCCCTCGCCGAAATCGTCGTGGGCGAGAATTTCACCTTCGGCAAGGACCGCGCGGGCCACCGCGGCACGCTGCCGAGCCTGGCCGCCGCTTTGGGCCTGCGCGCGCACATGGTCCCGCACGTCGAGTGGGACGGCGCGCCCATTTCCAGCACGCGCATCCGCGCGGCCGTCGCCGCCGGCGACCTGCCGCTGGCCACGTTTCTCCTCGGCCGCGCGTTCGCGCTCGCCGGCACGGTCGTCCGCGGCCGCGCCGTCGGCCGGTCCCTCGGCTTCCCCACCGCCAACGTCCGTCCCGATTTGCCCATTCGCCCGGCCCCCGGCATCTACGCCGCGCGCCTGATGCTCTCCGACGGTCCGCATCCCGGGGCGGCTTTCGTGCCCGATCCGGCCGATCCCGCGCAGGCGCATTTCGGGAAGGTCGTTGAAATCCACGTGCCCGGCCTCGCCCGCGATCTCTATGATCAGCAGGTCGAAATCGCCTTCACCCGCCGCCTCCGCGGCCACGTGCATTTTCCCGACGCCGCCGCGGCGTCCGCCCGGATCGCCGCCGACGTCCAGGCCGCCCTGGCCGCCGACGCCGAGCAAAATCCGTGAAGCAAGCGAGTTCATGTCGTTTCAGCGGGCCCCACGGCCTTGTGCCGTGGGGGAGCCAACTTCGCCTCCCACGGCTCAAGGCCGCGGGGGGGCTCAAATCCCCATGAGCAAGCCGGCGCACCAGACCGAACTGCTCGCGCCCGCCGGCGAAAAGGCCGCGGCCTATGCCGCGTTCGCCTTCGGCGCCGACGCCGTCTACACCGGCCTGCCGCGCTTCTCCGCGCGCGCCGAAGCCGTCAATCTCGCCCCGCGCGAGCTCGAGGAAATCGTCGCCTACGCCCATGCGCTGCCGCGCCCGCGCCGCGTCTACGTCACGCTCAACACGCTGATCCGCGAAGCCGAATTGCCGGATCTGATCCGCTCCCTCGCGCTCTGCGCGGAAGCCGGCGCCGACGCCGTCATCGTGCAGGATTTCGGCGTGGCCCGCCTCGCGCGCCGGCATTTCCCCGCGCTGCGCCTGCATGCCTCCACGCAGATGGCGCTCCACAACCTCGAAGGCGTCCGCGCCGCCGCGCGCCTCGGCTTCCAGCGCGTCACGCTCGCCCGCGAACTCACTCTCGACGAAATCCGCTCCATCGCCAAACAGGCGCCGGCGGAGATCGAAACCTTCCTGCACGGCGCGCTGTGCTACTCCTACTCGGGCCTGTGCCTCTATTCCGCCCTGCTGCGCGACCGCTCCGGCAACCGCGGCGCCTGCGCCTATCCCTGCCGCGACGCCTTCTGCGCCACGTGCGCCCCCGGCGCGGCGCCCGTCCGTCCCGGGCTCGTGTTCTCCATGAAGGATCTCGCCGGCGGCGCGTCCGCGGCCGATCTCGTCCAAGCCGGCGCGGCTTCGCTCAAGATCGAAGGCCGCAAGAAATCCCCGCTCTACGTCGCCGCCGCCGTGAACTACCACCGCAAGCTCCTCGACCGCTCGTTCAAGGCCGGCGAGCAGGAACAATGCGCCAACGACCTGCGCACCATCTTCTCGCGGCCCTGGACCGGCCTCTACCTGAAATCCAAGGCCAACCGCGACGTCATCGATCCCGACGCCACCGGCCACCGCGGCACGCCCGTCGGCCGCGTGGAGAATTCCGGCCGCGATTTCCTCCAGTTCCGCCCATCCCTGCCCCTCGAAGTCCACGACGGTCTCCAGGTCGAACTGCCCGGCGAGACGCGGCCGTTCGGGTTCGCCGTCGAAGAAATCCTGCTTTCGAACGGCCGCCGCGTCTTCGAGGCTCCCGCGCAGACGCTCCTGCAGGTGCCGCTGCCGCCGGCGGCCCCGCGCATCCCCAAGGGCACGGAACTGTTCCTCGCCTCTTCGCAGGCCGTCAAGCGGCGCTACCGCTTCGACCTGCCCAATCCGCGGGACCTGCGCCGCCGCTTCCCGCTCGACGTCGAGCTCGCCCTCTCCGCAGACCGCGTCGAAGCCCGCGCGACGGCCCGCGCCGACGGCCACGAACTCGCCGCGACCGCGGCCCTGGCCGGCCCCTTCGCCGCCGCGAAGAATCCGGACGCCGCGGCCGCCGCGTTTCAAACCGCGTTTGCCAAGCTCGGCGACACGCCCTTCGAATTGCGCAAGCTCGCGCAAAACGGCTCGGCGATCTTCATCCCCGTCTCGCAGCTCAACGCCCTGCGCCGCGACCTGACCGCCGCGCTGGAACAGCAACTCCGCGACGCCCGCGAGCGGCACGTCGAACGGACCATCGGCAGCCTTGCCTTCGATATTCCGCATTCGACATTCGATATTCATCATTCTCCCCCTTTCCTGCTGAAGACCGACCAGCCCTCCGTCGTCCTCGCGGCGTTTCCCGACGGCGAGATTCCGCGCGTCACGGAACTGATCGTCGAACTCGGCCGCGAAAGCGTCGCGCAAATCGAAGTCGCCCTCGCGCAACTCCCGGAACGCATCGCCGTCCGTTTGGCGCTGCCGGCGATTACCCGCGCGTGGGACCGCGAAGAGTTGCTGGCCCAGATCCGCCACTTCTTCGACGCCGGCCATCGCCGCTGGGAAGCCGCGAACCTCTCCGCGCTGGCCTTCGTCCCCCGCGCCGACGATCTCGACCTCTCCGCCGATTGGCCGCTCTACATCCTCAACTCCGCGGCCGCGGCCGACCTGCGCGAGCGCGGCGTTTCGCGCTTCACGGTTTCACCCGAGGACGTCGCCGAGAACGTCGCCCTTCTCGCCGCGCGCCTCCCGTTCGCGCTCGTCTGGCCCGTGCACCGCGATCCGCCGCTGTTCATTTCCGAATCCTGCCCGCATGCCGCGCAACTCGGGCGCTGCCCCGGCCCGCAGAACTGCGATTTCACCGAGCAGGCGTTCGTTTCCAAGGCCGGCGAGGCGGTCCGGACCGTCAACCGCAACTGCCGCTTCTACACCCTGCTCGACCAGCCCGCCGCGCTGCCCATGCCGCCCGGCGCCCCGTTCGTGCCGCGCGCGGATTTCCTCTACCGCGCCTGGACGCCCGACGCCCTGCGCCGCGCCCTCGTGCATCTTCTCTGAGTTCCGGCCTTGCCATCCGGCGGGTCTCGCGCCATCATGGGGTCCGTCAAGGAACGAGGTGCCGCCATGATCAAGAACATTCTCATCGGCGTCGACGGGTCCCCCGGCAGCGACGTCGCCCGCGATCTCGCCATCGACCTGGCCGCGCGGCTCGACGCCCGGCTCGAGGCCGTCCACGTCGTCGATTCGCGGATGCTCGAATTTCCGCTCGTGGCGCCGCAGGCCGGCGTGATCGGCTGGAATCCCGGCGCGGTCAACGGCCTCCAGCAGGCCCTGCGCCAGCGCGGCGAAGCCCTCCTGCGCGACACCGCCGCCGCCGCCGAACAAGCCGGCGTGCCCTTGGCGACCGCCCTCGAGTTCGGCCATCCCGCGCAAGTCCTGTCCGACATCCAGTCGCGCACCGAACTCGTCGTCCTCGGCCGCCAGGGCGAGCACTCCAAGACCGCCCCGGACATCACCGGTTCGACCATGGAACGCTTCATCCGCCGCGCCGACAGGCCTTGCCTCGTGGTGCCGGCCGGCGCCCGGCCCATCGCCAAGATCCTCGTCGGCGTGGACGGTTCGCCCTCCGCCGGGCGTGCGCTGCGCGAAGCCGTCGATCTGGCCAACGCCTTGAAACTGCCGCTGGTCATCCTGACCGTCGCCGAAAAGGAAAACGACCTGCCTCGCGCGCAGCAAATCAACCTGGAAGCCCACTGCATCGCGCGCGCGCACGATTGCGCCGCCGCAGCCGTCGCCGCCGTCGGCAACCCCGCCCCGACCGTCATGGAGAAATGTGCCGAGACCGGCTGCGACCTCGTCGTGCTCGGATCCCATGGCCACGGCTGGATCTACGACCGCCTCATCGGCAGCGTGGCCGCCCATGTCGTCTCCCGCGGCGAGACGCCCGTCCTGCTCGTCCGCTGATCCCCTTTTTTCCCGCTGCGCAGCCCCTTCCGTCCGCTGAAATATTGGGTATTGTTTTATAAAACAATACCCTGTTTCGCGGCCCGTGCCCCAACGGGCCCAATGGGGATCGTTCCCGATCCAGTCCCCGAATGGCCGGGCCAACGGAACCCACCCGATCGCCCGGCCATCATTGTACCAAGCCGCCCAACGAAATTCTTCCCGGGACAAGGCTGGCCACGAGCGCGAGCGGCGGCGCGAAAAAGGTTTGCGCGGGGCTCTTGGCCGGTATAATGCCCCCGACCATTTCACCGAGAGGATCCGCGCATGCCCACCCCCATCATTTCCATCGCCAACCAGAAGGGCGGCGTCGGCAAGACCACCACCGCCGTCAATCTCGCCGCGTGCCTCGCCGAGCGGCGCAAGAAGGTGCTGCTGATCGACCTCGATCCCCAGGCCAACGCCACCAGCGGCCTCGGCCTCGCCAAAACCGAAGGCGCCAGCATCTACGACATCCTCCTGAGCGACAAACCCCTTGCCGACATCGTCCAGAAGACCGCCGACGCCCGGCTCGACGTCGTCGCTTCCGAAGTGGATCTCGCCGGCGCCGAAATCGACGTCGCCCGCGCCGACCACTATTTGCAGCGGCTGACGATGGCCCTCGAACCCCTCGCCGCGCAAAACCGCTACGATTTCATCCTGATCGATTGCCCGCCGTCCCTCGGCATTCTCACGATGAACGCCCTGTGCGCCTCCGACGGGCTGCTGATCCCGATGCAGTGCGAGTACTACGCGCTCGAAGGCATCAGCACCATTCTCAACACCGTGGGCAAGCTGCACGACTCCGGCGCGGCGCCGCGCCTGGCCGTCGAGGGCATCGTCATGACCATGTTCGACATGCGCACGAACCTGTCCCAGCAGGTCGTCGGCGAAATCAAGAGCCACTTCCCCGACCAGATCTACGAGTCCCTCATCCCCCGTTCCGTGCGCCTGGCGGAGGCACCGTCGCATGGGCTGCCCATCATCGCCTACGACGCCAACTGCACCGGCGCCGCGGCCTACCGCCAGCTCGCCCGCGAATTCCTCAAACGGCGCAAATCCGGCGAAGCGCCGGCGGAATCCCCCCTCGAAGCCGCGGAAAAGGATGAAACCGCCCCCGAAGGCGCCCCGTCCTGACTGCCCAACTTGGAAGTTGGACATTGAATATTGGATGTTGATTATTCGGTCCTGGAACGCCCCATGCTCTCCCCCTCCCAACTCCGCGTCTGCGTGCTCGCTTCCGGCAGCAGCGGCAACTGCATCCACGTCGAAAGCCCGACCACGGCGCTGCTGATCGACGCGGGCCTCTCCGCGCGCGAAACCTTGCGCCGCATGGCGGGCGCGGGGCTCGATCCCGCCAAGTTGCGCGCCATCTGCGTGTCGCACGAGCACACCGACCACGTCGCCGGCCTCGTGCAGCTCCACAAGCAGCTCGGGGTGGCGCTCTACGCCAACGGCGACACCGCGCGCGGCGTGAAGGGCGGCGCCGGCCTGCCGTGGAACTTGTTCACCGACGGCTGTCCGTTCGCGGTCGGCGACGTGGAGATCCTGCCGTTCCCGCTGCCGCACGACGCCTTCGCGCCCGTCGGCTTCGTCCTGGCCCGCGGCGCTTCCCGCCTGGGCATCGCCACCGACCTCGGCATGCCCACGCAACTCGCCCGCGAGCGCCTGCGCGGCTGCCAAACCCTCGTGCTCGAAGCCAATCACGACGAGATGCTCGTCCACAGCTCCTTTCGTCCGTGGTCGCTCAAACAGCGCATCCTGGGCCGCCAGGGACACCTCTCCAACGAGACCGCCGCGGCACTGCTGGCCGACATCGCCGGCGACACCCTCCAGCAGGTCTTCCTCGCCCATCTCAGCCAGGAATGCAACAACCTCGACCTGGCGCTCCACGTCGTGCGCCAGCACCTCGAAGCCGTCGGCCTGTCCCGCATCCGCGTCCTGCCCACCCACCCCGACAAGCCCAGCGAATTCGCCGAGTGGTGAGAACCGAAAACCAAACTACGAATTTAGCGAATGGCACGAATGAAAACCGAAATCCTATTCAAAGAGGAGAGCTTCAAAATCATTGGGGCGTGTTTTGAAGTCTACAACGGGATGGGACATGGGTTTCTGGAAGCGGTCTATCAGGAATGCCTGGCGCTGGAATTCGCCGACCAAGGCATTTCCTTCGTTGAACAACCGCATTTGAAATTGAAATACAAAACCAAGCCGCTGAAACAAGGCTATCAGCCGGATTTCCTGTGTTTCGATGAAATCATCTTGGAAATCAAGTCGGCCAAAACCCTAACCGACGACCACCGCGCCCAGGTCATCAACTATCTCAAGGCCACCGGCAAGAAGCTCGCCTTGCTCGTGAATTTCGGTCATTATCCGAAATTGGAATACGAGCGTTTTCTGGCTCCGCCCCATTCGTGCCATTCGAGTCATTCGTAGTTGAGGTTCCAAGGCTGTCATGCAGACGATCAAAGAAATCCTGTCCGCCCAGATCCGCGCCGCGTTCGCGGCGGCGTTTCCCGGCGCCGACCTGTCGGCGCTGAACCTCGACGCCCTGCCGGCAGCCGACGAGTCGTTCGGCGACTACCAGTGCAACGGCGCCATGGCCGCCGCCAAGGTCCTGCGCCGGCCGCCGCGCGCCGTCGCCGAAGCGATCGTCGCGCACTTGCCGACGGAAGGCCTCGTCGCCAAGGCGGAAATCGCCGGCCCCGGCTTCATCAACCTGACCCTGTCCGACGCCGCCCTTGCGCGCCACCTTGAAGCCGTCCAGGCCGATCCGCTCCTCGGCGTGCCGCAGCCGGGCGCCGGCAAGAAACTCATCATCGACTACTCGTCGCCCAACGTCGCCAAGCCGATGCACGTCGCGCACATCCGCTCGACCGTCATCGGCGACGCCCTCAAGCGCATCCACCGCGCGCTGGGCTACGAGGTGCTCGGCGACAACCACCTCGGCGACTGGGGCACGCAGTTCGGCATCCTGATCATGGGCTACCGGAACTTCCTCGATCCGGCCGCGCTCGAAACCTCGGCCGTCGACGAACTCCAGCGGGTCTACGTCCTCTCGCACCAGAAGTGCGAGGAAGACCCCGCGTGGAAAGACCAGGCCCGCGCCGAACTCGTCAAGCTGCAGGCCGGCGATCCGGAAAACCGCGCCCTCTGGCAGAAGTTCATCGATCTGTCGCTGATCGAATTCAACCGCATCTACGGCCGCCTCGGCGTGTCGTTCGAGCTCGTCCGCGGCGAGTCGTTCTACAACGACGCCCTGCCCGGCGTCGTCGCGAAGCTCCAGTCCCTCGGCCTCGTGCGCGAGAGCGAGGGCGCGCTGGTCGCGTTCCTCGAGGACGAAAAACTGCCGCCCTGCATCGTACGCAAGTCCGACGGCGGCTACAACTACGCCACGACCGACGTCGCCACCGTATTCTCGCGCGAGGCCGAGTTCCATCCCGACGGGATCGTCTACGTCACCGACGAGCGCCAGCAGCTGCACTTCCGGCAGTTCTTCGCCCTCGCGAAGAAGGCCGGCGCGCGAACTCCGCTGCGCCACATCTGGTTCGGCCTGATGCGCCTGCCGGAAGGTCTGCTCTCCACCCGCAAGGGCACCGCCATCAAGCTCGACCTGCTCCTCGACGAAGCCGAAAAGCGCGCGCTGGATCTCGTCCGGCAGGCTTCGCCCAACATGCCCGCCGACCAGCAGCTCGCCGTCGCCCGCGCCGTCGGCATCGGCGCGGTCAAATACGCCGACCTCTCGCAGAACCCGCAGTCGGCCGTCACGTTCACCTGGGAAAAGGCGCTGGCGATGGACGGCAATTCCGCGCCGTATCTCCAATACGCCTACGCCCGCATCGCCTCCGTAATCGACAAGCACGCGGAGCGGTTTCCGGAGTGCGACTGGCGGAAAGAGCCGCTCGTCCTCGACGCCCCCCAGGCCCGACGCCTGGCCGTGCGCCTGGCGCGCTTCGGCGACGCCGTCCGCGAAGCCGCGGACCAGGAAAAACCCTCGCTGCTCGCGGATGCGCTCTACGACCTCTCGCAGGCCTATTCCAGCTTCTACCAGAACGTGCCGTTCCTGAAGGCCGACGCCGGTCTGCGCGAAAGCCGCGTGCGCCTCTGCGACCTCGTCGCGCAGGTGCTCCGCCGCGGCCTCGCCCTGCTCGGCATCGACACCCCCGACCGCATCTGAGAGGATTCCCGCCATGAAACAACATTCCGTTTTGCCGCTGCTCGCGATCCTTCTGCTCGCCCTCGCGGCCGGCGCCGCCGAGTCGGCCGCGGCGGACGGCGCGGTGCCCGTTCCGGCCGCTTTCTTCGTGGCCAACTGGAACGTCGAAAACCTGTACGACGCCGTGGACGACCCCGACAACGACGGCGACGACGAATTCCTGCCCAACAACGTCACCACCCGCTGGACGCAGGTCCGCTACGAAACCAAGCTCGACAACCTGGCAAAGGTGATTTCCGGCATGAACGGCGGCGAAGGTCCGGACGTCCTCGGCCTCGAGGAAGTCGAAAACGAAGACGTCGTGCGCGACCTGGTCGAGCGCCTGCCGGGCAAGCGCTACGGCATCGTCCACGCGGATTCCCCCGATCCGCGCGGCATCGACACGGCCATGCTGTTCAACCGCGCCCGTTTTGCCCTGCTCGAATCGCACGCCTACAAGATTCCCCTGAAGTGGGGCGAAACCCGCGACATCCTCCATGCCGTCCTCGAAGACCGCGACGGCGAAAAGCTCCACGTCTTGGTCAACCACTGGCCCTCGCGCGGCGGCGGCATCGAGGCGTCCGAACCCAAGCGCGTCGTCGCCGCCCGGACGCTCGCCAAATCCATCGCGCGCATCTACCGGCGCGAGCCCGCCGCCCGCATCGTCGTCCTCGGCGATTTCAACGATACGCCTTCCGACCGCTCCATCCGCGAAGTCCTCGACGTGGAATTCTATCCCTCCGCTTCCGGCGAGTACGACGCGGCGAAGATCTACAACCTCGCCTCCGGCCGGGCCAAGGAGGGCTGGGGCTCCTTCTACCACGCCTACGACGGCAACGTGGAATGGCGGATGTACGACCAGATCATGGCCTCCGGCTCTCTCCTCCAAAACGCCGGCGGCCGCCGCAGCGAAATCTCGTTGTGGGTGGACAAACCCGCCTTCATGGTGGACGAAAAGGGCTGGGACAAGGGCTCGCCCGTACCCACGTTCCAGGGCCAGGAAGACTACGAAGGCGGCTACAGCGACCACTTCCCCGTCGGCGTCCGCTTCGCCTACCTCGATGCGCCGGCCGACGCCGGGGCGGCGCCGGAAAATCGCGCGCCGGCCGCCGACCAGACGGCGGCGCCCCCCCCGGCCAAGGTGCGGGCCTCGGTGCCCGACGAGCCCTCCCGCCGCGCGGTGCCCGCCGCGGCCCGGCCGAAACCGGCCCCGGCGAAACCGGCGCGCCCCGCCGCGCCGAAGCCGGCCGGCGCCGACGACCCGGTCGTCTGGTAGCCTCGCCCGGAGGCGGACCTCAGAACTTCCAGACCAACGCCGTCTTCGTCGTCAGGTCGTTGCCTTCCTTGCCTTCCGCCGGCTGGCTGTCGTAGGCGTCTTCGACGGAAAAGCGCAGATTCAGGTTGCCCATCAGCACCGTTTCCAGGCCGATCTCGGCGTTGACGAAATAGACGGCGTTGTCTTCCAGATTCTGGACGAATTCCGCGGATTGCCATAGCTGCAGATTGTCGGAAATCAGGATTTCCAGATACTGGCCGACGCGACCTGCGAAGAACCCCTCCTTGTCGCCGCCCTTTTTTTCCGACACGTAGCCGGGGCCCAGTTCCGCGCTCAGCACCGCCCGTTCCGTCCAAACGAAGCGTCGGCCGAGCGACAAGCTCCCGCGAAGACGATAGGCAAGATCGGCGATCTGGTCGTGCTTCGCATAACCGTCCAGCGCGGCATAGGTGCGTTCCGTCAGCTTGTGCTGGTATTTGGCCTCGCCGGTGGCGTTGGCGGCATCGGTTTCGTTGTCGCTTTCCCCGTAGCGGCCGGCGGCTTCCAGATAGACGTAGTTCGCCTCGGTTTCCTTGGCGGCGCTGGCCGCCCCGTCGTAGCGCAACAGGTTTTTGTTGCCGCTGGCGGTGCTGACGCCGGCTTCGAGAACCCGCTTCCACGAGCCCTTTTCCTTCCGCGCGGATTTCTTGGCGGGCATCTTGTTCACGCGGCCCGAAACGCCGAACCGCGAGCTGTCTGCGCCCTTGAACGCTTCCTTCATGTCCGCGCCGCGATAGACCGGGGCCGGTTTCGAGGGCTTGGCGGGGGGTTCGGGTTCGGCGGGTTCCTCGGGCTCCGGCGCGACCGGCGGCACGGCGTTCGTGGCGGGCGGTTCGATCTCCACCGGGGTTTCCGGAACGGCGGGCGCCTCCGCGATGGCCCCGTCCGCGGGCTCCGTTTCGGCCGTCTGGGCGAGCGCGGCGCCGGCGCCAACCGGTCCGGCCGCGAGGGCCAGGCCCAGCAACCACGTCTGCAAGGTATTGGTCTTCATGGCGGCGCAACTTACGCAAGCGCGCGTGCGCCGTCAATGCGAACCGCGCCGGGCCGGCCCCTTCACGGCGGCGGCCACTGGCCGACGTCTTCGATGTCGGCTTGGCAGGTTTTCAGGATATCGACCACGGCCGGGTCGAACTGGGTGCCGGAGTTGCGGACGATTTCCGCCAGCGCCTCCGCGGGGCTGCGCCCCTTGGAATACGGGCGGTCGGAGCGAATGGCGTCGTAGGTGTCCACCACGGCGAAAATGCGCGCGCCGAGGCAGATTTCCTCGCCTTTGAGCCCGCGCGGATAGCCCGTTCCGTCGTAGCGTTCCTGGTGGGCGAGCACGATCTCGGAGGCCGGTTCGAGCCCCGGTCCGGCCTTGATGATGTTGTAGCCCAGGTGCGGGTGGGTCTTCATGACCTCGCGCTCTGCGGCCGTGAGCGGCCCTTCTTTCAGCAGAATGGCGTCGGGAATGCCGACCTTGCCGATGTCGTGGAGCAGCGCGCCGGTGCCGATGAATTCGATTTCCTCCAGGGAGGCCCCCATTTTGCGCGCGAGGACCACGGCCATGCGGGCCACGCGCTTGCTGTGCGCGCCGGTGCGCTTTTCGCGCGTATCGAGCATGTCGGCCATCGCTTCGAGCGTGAACTGGTAGGAATCGGTGGCTTGGTCGAGGGCGCGGGACAACGCGGTGTTTTTTTCGCGGACCATGTCTTCCAGATGGGCCTGGTAGCGCTTGTTCTCCAGCACGAGGCGGCGGTACTTGGCGGCGCGCTCCAGCGTGGCCGACAGCTGCGCGGGCGCAACCGGCTTCTGGACGAAATCGTAGGCCCCCTGCTGGAGCGACGTCACCGCGTCTTCCAAGGTGGCCTGGCCGGTGATGACGATCCCGATGGTCGATTCGTCGATGGTCCGCAGCTGCTTGAGCAGCTCCAGCCCGTTGTCCGGACCGATGTGCAGATCCACCAGCGCGACGTCGACCATGCCCCGTTCCCCTTCGGCGATGGCCACGGCGGCCGCCGCCGTCTGGGCGGTCAGCACCTCGAAACCCGCGCGCGCGATCATGCGCGCGAAAAGCCGGCACAGCGCTTCGTCGTCGTCCACCACCAGCACGGTGCGCTTGGGCTTCGCAAGCCCCGCGGGCGCGGCCGCGAGCCCGGCGGCGCCGGACTCGGGCAACGGCAGCACTTCGTCCGCGAAACACAGCTTGTTGCGGCCCGTCTGCTTGGCGCGGTAGAGGGCGCGATCCGCCTGGATGAGGAACGTTTCCGCGCTGTGGCCGGGACCCGCCAGCATGGTGCTGGCCCCGACGGAAATGGTGGCGCGCAGTTCGTAGGTGTCCTTGCAAAGCACGGCGGCGCGAAAACTCTCGATCATGCGGTTGGCGATCCGGCGCGTTTCGGCTTCGTCCGCCCACGGCAGGATCACCACCAGCTCGTCCCCGCCGTAGTAGCGGCAGACCACGTCGGATTCCCGCACGCTGGCCTGGGCCAGCGCCGCGCATTCCTTCAGCACTTGGTCGCCGACGACGTGGCCGTAGGAGTCGTTCACCGCCTTGAAATGGTCGATGTCGACCACGAGCAGGCCGATGGAAAAGGGGTGGTCCTTCGCCTGTTTCCAGATCCAGCGCAGTTCTTCGTCGAAGGCCCGGCGGTTCAGCAAGCCGGTCAGCGGATCCCGGATCGCCATCTGGAGCAATTCGCCGTTCGACAGCAGATCGTGCCATTTGGGCTCGATCGGCTCGTTCTTCCGGGCTTTTTGCTTCGGCGCCGACATGCGGACATCGTTTCCGGAAACGACATTACCGGCAACCCGTGGCGCGGCGCAAGCCCGTTCCCGGCCCGTTCGCGGCATTTTTCCGGCCCCCGCCGCGCGGCCCGAACGAACCCCCGCTTTACATGCGCCCCGGCCTCCCCTATAGTCGCCCCACTTGCAGGCCATGGAATCATTGTCGGACCATCGGGATCTCCCCCCCGCAGCGGCGGGTTTGCTCCGCTGGCTCCGGCGGCTGGCCGTGGCCGTCGCCGCGGCGCTGGCGCTGCTGGCGATCGCCGAACTGGCCGCCGCGCCGTTCCTGCCGAAACGGTCGGTCCGCTTCCTGCGCGCGGGTCGCGCCAACGGCCAGCCCGCGTGGATCGACAACGTGTTTTTCCCGTACCGCTTCGCGCCGGCCCGGGCCGCCCGGCCGCCGCCGCCCACCGTGGTTCCGCAGACGCCCGCGCCGGGCACCCTGCGCGTCTGCCTGCTCGGCGGGGCCTCCGCCATGGGTTTTCCCGACGCCTCGTTCGGCATCGGCCGCCAACTGGAAATCCTGCTCCGCCACCGCTACCCCGACCATCCCGTCGAAGTGGTCCACATGGCGTTCGCCGGCGGCAACTCCCACGTGCTGCGCGAGGTGGCCCGGGACTTGAAGCGGTTGCGCCCCCAGGCCGTCGTCGTCATGACCGGCAACGAGGAAGTGGCCGGTCCCTACGGTCCCGCGTCCAGCCTGGGCCGTTTTCACCACAGTTCGCGGATCGCGCGCGGCCTGGTCCTGTTTTCGCGGACGCGCCTGTCGCGGCTGTGCGCCGCCGCGCTGGACCGGCTCGATCCCGCGCGCGCCGACGAACAGGCCTGGCGCAGCCGGGAACCCATCACCCTCCGGGGCCGGATGTCTCCCCGCGACCCCCGCCTCCGGAGCGCCTACCGCTCGTTCCGCAAAAACCTGACCGCCATCCTCCGCCAGGCCGCCGCCGCGGCGCCGGCGGTCGTCGCCTGCACGGTGCCCGTCAACCTGCGCGACTGCGCGCCGTTCTCCACCAGCTTCCTCGACGACGAAACCGCCGCGCAGCAAGTCCGCGAAAAACTGCGCGCGGCCATCGCCGCCGAAACGGCCACCAACCGGTCTGAAGCCGCGCGCGGCTACGCCGACGTCATCCGCCTCGATCCCACCCACGCCGAAGCGCTCTTCCGCGCCGCGCACCTGGCCCTCGCGGCGAACCGCACCGCCGAGGCCGCCGCGCTGTTCTCCCGCGCGCGCGACGCCGATGCCCTGCGCCTGCGCGCCGATGCCCGCCTCAACGAAATCGTCCGCGGCTGCGCGGACGAGGCCGGCGTTTCCCTGCTCGACGCCGAAGCCCTGTTCGCCATCCGCTCGCCCCAAGGGATTCCCGGCCACGCGCTGTTTCTCGACCACGTCCACTTCACCTTCGCAGGCACCCATCTCCTGGCCGCGTCTCTCCTCCACCGCCTGGAATTCCTGCGCGCCTTCGCCGCCGAACCCACCGGCCCCGTGGCCGACGCCGACACCGTCGCCGCCGAACTCCTCTACGCCCCCTGGGGGGCCGCCGCCCAGCTCGAAGCCGCCATCGAACAGCAATACCACGCCCCCTTCCGCCGCCAGCTGAGCAACGCCGACACCTTGGCGCAGCTCAACCGGGACAAGGCCAAGCACGACGCCCGCGCCGCCGCGATTTCGCGCGACAACGCGTGCGCCATTTTCGCGCGCCACCGCGCCGCCCGGGCCGGCGATCCGTGGCTGGCCCTCCGCGCCGCGGACTGCCTGTTGCAGGCCGACGCCGGCGAACTGGCCGAGGACGCCGCCGCGGCCGCCCTGGCCCGTTGGCCGCACCGCTTCGAAATCCGCGCGCAGCTGGCCTTGGCGCGCGCGCTCCGCGGCCAGCCGGCCGAAGCCGGCCTCGAACTGCTCCGGGGCCGGGACGAGGATGCCGGCTACTACGACGTCGTCCAGGCCGTCGCCGTCGGCGAAAAACTCCTGGAGAAAAAACAGCCGGCCGCCGCCCGGCCCTGGCTCGAATACGCTTGGCGGCGCGATGCCTGGAATTCCGAAGCCGCCCTCGCGCTGGCCCAAGCCCTCCACCGGACCGAGGGCGGCGCCGCCGCCGTCGCCGTCCTGCAGACCGCCATCGAACGCAATCCGGACAATCCGCTGTTGTGGGAAGATCTCGCCGTCCAATATTGTCTCCTGGGCAACTGGACCTTCGCCACCGATTGCTTCCGCAGGTCCGAGGAAATCGCCCCCTACCGCTACGAGCGCCTGTTGAAATGGGCCAAGGCCATGGTCCGCCTGCGCCAGTATTCCCGCGCGCTCACGCCCATCCAAGGCTATCTCGCCGCGATGCCGGACGATCCCGAAGGACTCGAAATCCTCGCAAGCATCCGGAAGCATCTCCCCGCCCAGGCCGAGCCGCCCGACGACGCCGCGCCGAAGGAAAAATCCCCCCGCAAATTCCCGTGGGAATAGGCGGCGGCGCTCACGCGCCGGAGCCGGCCGCGCGGCGGAACGCCGTTTCCTTGGTCCGCCACGCCACGTAGGCGGTCATGGCGTACGGCAACAGGAACAGCGCGCGCGCCTCGGCGGGCAACTCCGCCAACCGCGCCAGCACCGTCGGCGCCCCGGCTTCCAGCAGGCCCGCGCGGTGGAACAGCCAGGCCAGCGCGCCCACCGTGCAGACGCTCAGCCACAGCACCATGCCCAGGCCCGCCAGCGCTTCCCGGCGCAACGGCGGATCGTCCAATCCGCGGGCGACGGCGCCGGCCAGCCGGTTCGTGCCGGCCAGCAGCGCGACCAGCGCCGCGTAATGCGCGGCCGCGTTCGCCGCCAGATACGGCTGCGTCGGCGCGCGCGTCCACCACGCCAGGAACGGCCCCAAGCCGGCCACCGCCAGCGCCGCCAGCGCCACGCGCGCCAGTCGGCCGCCCCCGGCGGCCCGCAGCATCCACAGTCCGACCGCCAGCGGGGCGCAGCTCCCCGCCATCAGCAGCGCCGTTTCACGCGCCGGCAGCAGGGATCCCAGCGCCGCCGCGTGCGCCGCCGCCATCAGCGGCAGGCTCCAGAACACGCAGGAAAATCCCCGCGCCAGGCGCAGCGGCGAGACCTGCGGTCCGGTGGCCGCCGCGGTCACGTCCGCCGCCCTTCCCGCGCGGCGGCGATCTCCGCGCGCAGACCCGCCAGAAACCGCTCCGCGCCGAACGTCTCCGCGTGCGCGCGGATCGCCGCCGGATCCCAATCCGTCCGCGCCGCAAGCGCGACGGCTTCGTTCAGGGCTTCGGGCGATTGCGCGGAAAAGAACGTGCCCGTGCGCCCCGCCACCACGGTTTCCAGCAGGCCGCCCTTGCCGAACGCCAGCACCGGCTTGCCGCAGGCCTGCGCCTCCAGCGGCACGATTCCGAAATCCTCTTCCCCCGGAAACGCCAGGAACCGGCAGCGCCGGTACAGTTCGCGGATGCCTTCGTCCGGCACGCGGCCCAGGAATTCCACGTTGGGCGCGGCGAGCTTCTTCAACGCCTCCAGCTCCGTTCCCACCCCCGCGATCTTCAGCGGATAGCCCGATTGCGCGTACGCCCGCACCGCCAGATCGACCCGCTTGTAGGGCACCAGCGCGGACACGACCAGATCATAGCCGTCGTGCCCGCCGCGCGCGGCCGGCGTGAAGAACTCCGTCGCCACCGGCGGATAGACCACGGTCGATTCCCGGCCGTAGAATTTCCGGATGCGCGCCTGCACGTGCCGGCTGATCGCCACGAACCGATCCACGCGCGCGCTCGCCGCCCGATCCCAGTTCCGCAGGCGCGCCAGCGCCAGATCCAGCGCCGCCCGCTTGACCCGGTTCCGCCCGAAATACTCCGCCTGCAGCGACCACGCGTAGCGCATCGGCGTGAAGCAATAGCACACGTGCTTCGCGCCCTTCGGCGGCACGAGCCCTTTCGCCACGCAATGGCTCGTACTCAGCACCAAGTCCGTTCCCGCCGGCACCCGGAACGATTCGATCGCGAAGGGAAACAACGGCAGAAACCAGCGATAATGTTCGCGGAAACCCGGAATGCGCTGCAGACCCGAGACGTGCACTTTCCGGTTGCGGATCGCGTCCGACACCAGTTCCGGCCGAAAGAGCAGCGTGTAGAGTTCCGCCTCCGGAAACTCCCGGCAGATCAGGTCGAGGCACCGCTCGCCCCCGCGCATGCCGTTGAGCCAGTCGTGCGCCAGCGCCACCTTCAACCCGCGGCTCATCGCGCCAGCTCCCCGTACAGGCGCAGCACCGCTTCCGCCGTCGTGCGCCAGGCGAATTTCCGCGCCTGCGCCAGCCCCGCCGCGCGCAGGCGCGCGGCTTCCGCCGGATCCGTCAGGATTTCCTTGAGCGCGGCGACCGCGCCGGCGACGTCGTCCGGCGCCACCAGCCGCGCCGCGGCGCCCGCCACTTCCGGCAGGCTCGCCGCGTCGGAACAGACCACCGGCGTGCCGCAGGCCATCGCCTCCAGCACCGGCAGGCCGAAGCCTTCGTAGCGCGACAGCAACGCCAGCGCGTCGGCGTCCCGGTACGCCCGCACGAGCGCCGCGTCGTCCAGATAGCCGGCCCACTCCACGCGGTCCGCCACCCCCAGCCGCCGCGCCGTTTCGGCCGCCTCCGGATAGCGCGCGTCCGGCGCACCCGCGATGCGCAGCCGCGCGTCCACGCGCTCCTCGCGAACCAGCCGCGCGAAAACCGCCACCAGCCCCGGCAGATTCTTGTACGGATCGCTCCGGCCCACGTAGAGCACCGTCTGCGGTCCGCCGCGCGCCGACGGCTTCGCGCCGCCGGGGACGTAGCGCGCGTCCACGCCGTCCGGCATCACGGCGATCCGGTCTTCGGGAATTCCCAGCAGCCGCACGATGTCGTTCTTCGCCGACTCGCTGCCCGTCGCCACCGCGTCCGTCCGCCGCGCGATCTCGTGCATCAACGCCCGGTAGACGGGGAAAAACCGCGTTTTCAGCGCCTTGGGCGTGAATTCCGGATGCACCAGCGGGATCAGGTCGTGGACGTTGCAGAGGCATTTCGTCGCGTGCGGCCGGCGGCGCGGAAACGCCGGCAGCGGCACCATGAAATTCGTCGAGTGGTACAACGCAATCCGGCGTTCCCTTAAAAACCGCGCCGCCGCGAACTGGCCGCGCACCGAAAACGGACCGTACGGCAGTTCCGCGAACTCGAAATCCGCCCGCCCCGCCAACCCCGCTTCGCGTTCCACGAACGCCCGGCGCTCTGCGTCGCGCACCAGCACCACGTAGCGGAACGCCCCGCCGATCTCCCCCAGTTGCTTCAGCAGTTCCAGCGTGTAGCGGCCAATGCCGCTCAATTCGGGAAACACCCACCGCGCGTCCACCGCAACCCGCTTGTCCGGAACCGGATTCATTTGCGCGCAGTCTAGCCGCCGCTCCCGGCCCAATCCAGCCCATTCTGACCGACCTCGGGCTCCCAGACCCCCACGGGCTTGCCCCGCGGGTGAATCAGGTCCATCGACGCGAACTGGCCCCGCTCCCCCTTCACGCCGCGGCGCGCGATTGCGCCCCCATTGGATATTGGACATTGGATATTGAATATTGGATATTGAGGTTTTCCATGTCCCCAGACCTCGCCAACGAAAAACCCATGCGCCCGCGCCTGCCCGTGCTTGCGCGCTGGCTGCGGCGCGTCGGTCGCACCTGGGTCGAGCGCGCCCGCGGCGGCGAAACCGTCTTCCTGTTCCTGACTGCGGCGTTCATCGGCCTGCTGGGCGGCCTCGGCGCCATCGCGTTCGAAATCGCCATCCATCTGTTCCAGGACGGCTTCTGGGGCTCCGTCGAACCCGGCCTCGGATGGCTGCGCCAGGTTTCCGCCTGGAAGATCGCGCTCGTGCCCGCGTTCGGCGGCCTGCTCGTCGGCCTCATCACCACCTACCTCGTCGCCGAGGCCAAGGGCCACGGCGTGCCCGAAGTCATCAAGGCCGTGGCGCTGGCCGGCGGCAAGATCCGCGGGCGCGTCGCGATCGCCAAGACCATCGCCTCGGCCGTCACGATCGGCAGCGGCGGGTCGGCCGGCCGCGAAGGCCCCATCATCCAAGTCGGCGCGGCCATCGGGTCGCGCGTCGGCCAGGCCATGGGCATGTCCGCGCGCCGCCTGCGCACGCTCGTCGGGTGCGGAGCCGCCGCCGGCATCGCCGCCACGTTCAACGCGCCCATCGCCGGCGCGCTGTTCGCCGTCGAGGTCATCCTCGGCGAATTCGGCGCGGCCCAGTTCGGGCCCATCGTCGTGTCCTCCGTGGTCGCCACGGTCGTCGCTCGCGCCTGGCACGGGAACGTCCCGGCGTTCGCGCCGCCGGCCTGCACGTTCGCCAGCGCCTGGGAACTGGTGCCCTACGCCCTCCTCGGCCTGCTGTGCGGCCTCGTCTCCTTCGCCTATCTCCGCCTGAACTACGCCGCCGACCGGTTTTTCGAGGCGCGCCGCGGCTGGCATCCCGCGGTCCGGCCGGCCCTCGGCGGCCTGCTGGTCGGCTTGCTGGCCCTGGCCGTGCCGCACGTGCTGGGCGACGGCCATTGGCTCGCCAACGACGCCTTCGCCGGCCGCTTCCCCGGCCTCCTGCTGCTCGCGCTCGTCTTCGCGAAGATGCTGGCCACGTCCGTCACCCTCGGCTCCGGCGGCTCCGGCGGCGTGTTTTCCCCCGCGCTCGCCATCGGCGCCCTCCTCGGTGCCTGGCTGGGCGGCTTGGCCGAGCCGGCGCTCGGCGCGCGGTTCGGCGGCCTGGCCGCCTATGCGCTCGTCGGCATGGGCGGCCTCGTGGCCGGCTCGATGCTCGCGCCCATCACCGCCATCCTGATGGTCTTCGAGATCACCTCCAACTATTCCATCATCCTGCCGGTGATGCTCGTCTCCATCCTCAGCACCGCCCTCGTCGCGCGGCTGACCGGGCATCTGTCCATCTACACTTTCAAGCTCGACCGCGAAGGCATCCGCCTGTTCCGCGGCCGTTCGCCCGACCTGCTGCAAGACCACCGCGTCGCGGACCATCTGCGCACGTCGATCGAAACCATCCGCCCCGCCGAACCCGCTTCCGTCCTCATGGACCGCATGCTGGCGTCCTCCGCCGCCCAGTTCTACGTCGTCGACGACCGCACCGCGCTGCTCGGTGCCATCACCCTCGGCGACGCCCGCCGCGTCCTGCTCTCCCCTCCGACCCTCGCCCGCATCCTCATGGCCGAAGACGTCATGCGGAGCGACGTTCCCGCCGTTGCGCCCGGCGACAGCCTGTCGTCCGCCCTCGCCAAGTTCGCCCGGACCCATCTTCAGGAACTGCCCGTCGTGCAGGCCGCCGACGACCGCCGGCTGCTCGGCACCCTCGCCTACGCCGACGTCCTGGCCGTCTACCAAGACGAAGTCTTCAAGGCCGATTCCGCCCCCGCCCTGTCCCGCGGCGTTTCCGCTTTGGCCGGCAACCGCATCGAAATCGCCCCCGGGTTTGAACTCGCCGAGTGGGAACCCTCCGCTCGCTTCCACGGCCAGACCCTCGCCGGCGCGCGCCTGCCCGCCGTCCTCGGTGTCCGCGTCCTGCTGCTCAAGCGCCGCGATGCGGCCGGGCGCCTCGCCACGCTGTTCCCCGACGCCCAGACGGTCCTGACGCCCGGCGACGTGCTCGTCCTGCTCGGCCCTACGCCCGCCATCGCGCGCGCCGTCGGATCTTGATCGACCGCCCTCCCCAACCGCCAGCGCCGTTTCGGGTATTGTTTTATAAAACAATCCCCGATTATTCCCCGCCGGTTTTCGGCCCCGCGCCTGTTCCAAGCGCCGCTCCCGGCCGAGGCTTGCCCCATAAAACGGTTTCCACAGGGTGGAAAAAGTGCTAAAAAGTTTTCCACGGTGCGGAACGCTTTTTCCCGCCGCGGCAAAACACGACCCGGAGGCCTTCATGACTGCCCTGCTGATCAAAAACGCCCTCGTCGTCACCCTCGACGACGCCGGAACCATCCTCCCCAACGGCGAAATCCTCGTCGAAGGCTCCAAGATTTCCGCTGTCGGCCCCTCCGTCAAGGTGCCCGTCGGCGCGCAGGTCGTGGATGCCCAAGGCATGGTCGCCATGCCGGGCCTCATCAACGCCCACCACCACTTCTACTCCTCCTTCGCCCGCGGCTTCGCCCCGCCCGGCGAACCCGCCCGCAATTTCGTCGAAATCCTCCAGCGCATGTGGTGGAAGCTCGACCTCGCGCTGGATCCCGAGGCCGTCCGCTACTCTTCCCTCGTCGCCCTCCTCGAAGCCATCCACACCGGCTGCACCACCGTCATCGACCACCACGCCTCTCCGTCCTGCACCGACGGCTCGCTGGATATCATGGAAGAAACCTTCCGCCAGGCCGGCCTCTCCGGCTGCCTCTGCTACGAAACCTCCGACCGCAACGTCCCCGCCGACGGCGTCGCCGAAAACACCCGCTTCATCAAGAAAACCCAGGCCTCCGGCGACGGCCAGGTCACCGCGCTCTTCGGCCTCCACGCGCAGATGACCCTCTCCGACGCCACGCTCGAGGCGACCGCCCGCGTCTGCTCGGAAACCAAGGCCGGTGTCCACATCCACGTCGCCGAGGATCTCTCCGACGAAACCGACTGCATCGCCAAGCACGGCTCGCGCATCATCCAGCGCCTCCACAAGTTCGGCCTGACCGGCAAGAACTCCCTCTTCATCCACGGCATCCACCTCGACGAATCGGAAATGGACCTGATCGCCCAGACCGGCACCATGATGGTCCACAATCCGGAATCCAACATGAACAACGCCGTCGGCACGCAGAAAATGCTGACGCTGCTGAAGAAGGGCATCCTCCTCGGCCTCGGCACCGACGGCATGACGTCACACATGATCTCCGCCGCCCGCGTCGCCCACCTCCTCCAGCGCGCCACGCTCGCCGATCCGCGCGTCGCCTTCTGCGAAGCCTGCGACATGCTGCTCGCCAAGAACGCGCAGATTTGCGCCCGCTGCTTCCCCGAAAAGCGCGGCCAGCTCGCGCCCGGCCAGCTCGCCGACGTCGCGATCTTCGACTACGTCCCCACCACCCCCCTCGAGCCCGGCCGCTTCCTCGGCCACCTGCTCTACGGCCTCAACTACGCCCGCGTCCACACCACCATCGCCCGCGGCCGCGTCCTCATGCGCGATTCCAAGATCCTCACCCTCGACGAAAAGGAAATCTGCGCCAAGGCCCGCGAGTCCGCCCGCGGGGTCTGGAAGAGGTTCTAGGGGAGGGCAGGTAGGGTTCAGAGTTCAGGGTTCAGGAGAAACCGCAAAACCCCATTTCGAAATTGGATATTGAATATTGGACATTGGATATTGAAAGCCGTCCCTGAACCCCGAACCCTGAACCCTGCCGCCTGAGACCATGAAAATTGGAATCGATTTAATTTCCTTCCACACCCCCGCCTACGTCCTCGACCTGCGCGTGCTGGCCGAAAAGCGCGGCGCCGACCCCGACAAGTTCATCGTCGGCATCGGCCAGGAACGCATGGCCGTCGTGCCCCCGGACCAGGACATCGTCACCCTCGCCGCCAACGCCGCCCTCCTCGTCGTCGAAAAGGCCGGCCGCGAAAACATCGAACTGCTGATTTTCGCCACCGAATCCGGCATCGACCAATCCAAGGCCGCGGCGATGTTCTGCCACAAGCTGCTCGGCCTGCCCTCGACCTGCCGCTGCATCGAGGTCAAAGAAGCCTGCTACGGCGCCACGGCCAGCCTCCGCATGGCCGCCGCCATGGTCGCCGCGCGGCCGCACACCAAGGCCCTCGTCCTCGCCGCCGACATCGCCCGCTACGATCTCGCCAGCCCCGGCGAACCCACCCAGGGCGCCGGCGCCGTCGCCATGCTCGTCTCCGCCCACCCGCGCATCCTCGCGCTCGACCCCGAAGCCGGCTTCCACGCCGAGGACATCATGGACTTCTGGCGGCCCAACTACCGCGAAGAAGCCCTCGTCGACGGCAAGTACTCCACCAAGATGTACCTGACCACCCTCATCGACGCGTGGAAGAACTACAAGGCGGCGTCCCAACGCGGCCTGGCCGACCACGCCCACTACTGCTTCCACATGCCGTTCACCAAGATCGCCTACAAGTCCTTCGAGCGCCTCTGCAAGGCCGAAGCCGCCGAGCTGCCGCCCAAGGAAGAACTCGAACGCCTCCTCGAACCGGCCCTCCAGTACAACCGCCAGACCGGCAACACCTACGCCGCTTGCGTCTACGAAGGCTTCGCGTCCCTCCTCGACAACGCTCCCGCCGCCTTGGACGACAAGCGCATCGGCTTCTTCTCCTACGGCTCCGGCTGCATGGCCGAATTCTTCTCGGGCGTCGTCCAGCGCGGCTACCGCGAACACCTCTTCACCGACTCCCACCGCGCCATGCTCGATACCCGCACCCCCGTGACCTATCGCCAGTACGAAGACATCTTCAACTACGGCATCCCCAAAGACGGCGCCGACCACGTCTTCGCCCCCTACCGCGGCGGCCCCTTCCGCCTCGCCGGCATCAAAGACCACAAGCGGCGCTACGAAGCCAAGTAACTCGCGGCTTGCGGCCCGGCGGGCCCCATCGCCTTGCGCGATGGGGGCGCCAACTTCGCTTCCCGCGGCGCAAGGCCGTGGGGGAGCTCAATAGTTTAAATCATTTCCCGGATCCCACCCAACCATTAGTCTTCGGATTGACTCCGCTCCCGACCGGGCCTAGCATGTTAACCATGCGGTTGATGATAGTTGAATGAGCTTATTACTGCCAATATAGGTGTTTCATGAAAATGTTTATAGTCGTCATTGGCGCCTGCATTTTTTCAACAATAGTATCTTACGCCCGGTTGGGTGAAAATATTGACGAGTGCAAAGCTCGCTATGGCGCATGGACCTCTTTTAATACTATCAACGAAAAGCGAAGTAGAGCCGAGTTTTCAGCGGCGATCATGAATGTCGATATTACTGATCAGTCCTTGGCATAAGCTACACTTGGGGCGTGAAAAAAGGAGCGTACCAGGCGGGGGTTCGCCCGGATGGCGGCCAGATCTTCCGCCACGCGCCGTTTCAGCGACTCGTTTTTCCGCAGGGGCTTCTTGGAGACGCCATTGGTCTTGGCGTGTTGCCAGACAAACTCGTCCGGATTGAGGTCGGGGGCATAGCCTGGCAGGAAATGCAGTTCCAGCCCGCCTTGGGTTGACTGGACGTATTTCTTCACGGCGTTGGCGCGATGGCTCGGTTTGCCATCCACCACCAGGAACACCTTGTTCCGCCGGCCCCGGCGGAAGCCCCGGAGGAACTCGATGAAACGGCCGGCGTTCAACCCGCCCGTGTAGACCTGGCTCCAGAACTCGCC
>DDWR01000043.1 GCA_002347655.1 Verrucomicrobia bacterium UBA2281
CTATCCTAAAGATTGATTAGTAAGGGCTTGATCGAGGCGGCGTGATCTGCAAGATGGCTACCATTCCCAGAGGGAGTTGGCCATCAATCGGTTCTGCAGATTAATTGGCAACTCGGGTGTCGGTGTTCGTCAGGGCGCAGGTGCTCTCTATCTACACGCCTTGGACGACAACGGGAACAGACGGGAGAGGAGGGGCTTCCAACAACCGGAAAACGGGCGGCAGAATGTCGCCCACCCTTTGAAACCCAAAGGACCGGGGGCTCCCAGCCGCTGTCTGGAGACCGGCGAATCGCAGATGCGCCTCTTTACGAGGCGTGGCGATTTCCATCTGCATCCATCCATGGTGCGAGCAAATTTCAAAAACAAAGACAAGGGGTTGAAGCCATGAACAAGACCAGCCGGACGAAGGCGATCGCGACGGTGTGCGGGTTGGCGCTGCTGCTGGCGGCAGGTGCCTCGGCGCAGGTGCCCCGGACGTAAAGCTACGAAGGGCGGGTGACCGCCGGGGGCACCAAGGTGAATGAGTCAGAAACCCGAAAGATACGTTCATTCTAGTTCCCATATTCCACCTTTCCATCATTCCACCATTCCAATCCAACCAAGGAGAGACCGGATGAAAGCGACCATGGCTACGATCACGACGCTGCTGCTTGCGGGACTGGGTTCTGCCTTGGCTGCCGAGCACGTGTGGGAGAACTTCGACGACATCCCGCTGGGGCCGGTTGCCAGCCAGCCCGGCTGGACGGGTTTTTTTGCGGCGCGGACGGCGCAGGTGTCCAATGCGCGCGCCCACAGCCCGTCCAACAGCCTGCACTTCCCCTGGAACACCAATTCGCCGAACGCGACGGCGGCCACGCATACCAATCTGAAGGTACGGCTGGGCGGCGTGACCGGGCAGGTGGTGCGGCTGGATTTCCACCTCTACGTCCAGAACACCAACACGCCGTTTACGGTGGCGCTGAACCCGTCGAGCGGGGCCTCGCTGGTGTTTGCGAACCAGGGCGGAGTGGGTCGGATCGGGTTTGATCCGTACAACGCCACGCCGGTTCCGCTGGTCCCTTATGGCTTCGTGCCGGTCACGATGCTCTACCATGCCGGGCGCAATGAATACGCTCTGGAATACTTTGGCGCACGGGTGGTGGACTGGGCTCCGGCGGAACGGGCCACGGCGGCGACGCAGTTCATGAACGCCATCTTCCTGCGGGCCGATGACACGCTGGCATCCCAGGGCGAGATGCATGTGGACAACGTCCGCGTGGAAACCTATCCCTACGACGTCTGGGCTTGGTGGCGGTTTAACGGCGAAAATCCGTTGCCCGAACAGCTTGGCCAGTTTGCACTGGTCTGGAATACCATCCTCTCCAGCCCGGCCGAAGCGGCTTCCGATCCGATTTGGGACGGATGGAACGAGTTCCACAACGAGGGCGCCGTCCAATACGTGGTCACAGGTTCCGCCAGCAATACCACGGCCACGCCATCCACCGCCAACTGGACCTTGGAGGCGGTGGTCCGCATTTCCGAAGACCGCACCCAGACGTTGTTTCATTGGGGACGGAACATCGGCTATACCTCGACCGAGGCGATGATCGAATTAGACTACGTCGCAGGTGGCAGCCTCCGGGCCTTGTTGCGCGATGCTTAGCAATCCACGTCCGACTACAGCACCTATGCGTTGGGGGCCTTCCCGCCGGACGGGCGCTGGCGCCACATCGCTCTGGTCAAGAGCGGAACAACGTTGTTGCTGTATCTCGACTACCAGATGGTTGCCACCGCGCCGCTGGGTTCCTATGCGGCAGGGGACTATTCGTTTGGCGCCGGAACCGAGGCCACCTTCGGCCGAACCTTGAACAACGCCAATCAAGCGCCGGACACGACGGCCTTCGATGATATCCGCTTTTCCAGTCGCGGCCAGGAACCCTACGACTTCCTCCAGCCGGCGCGGCCCTTGATCGTCCGGATGGATCACGATCCCGGCGACAACACGTGGAACATGTATTTCAAGGGGATCCATGGGCGCCGCTACCGCATCGAATCCAGCCCCGTGCTCGGGCCTGGAGAAAACTGGACGGTCGTGGAAGACGACTACGAGGTGGATACCACGTACAGCTATTTCTGGAACAACACCTCCACGTCCAACCGGTTCGTGCGCATTCACCGGAAGTAGACCGGTTCGGGAGCTTCTCCGGCCTGCCACATCCGTGCGAGGCCCGCGTGGTTGCGGATCGCCTTCCCGCCGGTGCGGCAAGTCGGCTCTACGATCGGAAGCCGCAGCGCGGCGCCGCCGGCCAGCGATTTGCAAAGGAGTCGGACCCAGTCGGCGCGCGGGTGGCGCGTTTCGTCCGCCGCAAAACCGCTTCGATTTCCGCGCGGGATTTTCCGCGCAAAAAATCCGGTCGGCGATTGCATCCGACACTCCGCGGTGATACCTTTGCAGTAGCCGGAAAGGCGGCGCGGTTCTTTGATAGGCCATCCTGAATTTCTTCCCTGCTTTGCACGACAGGGGTCAAGTTCTCCTACCCAACATAATGAACAACGGGAGCTGGCGTTCGTGGGCGGACGGCACGTCCGATTTTTCCGGAATCTCCGGCAAACCTGCGACAGGTTCCCACCTTATTACGATAAGGTCAGGAGTTCACCCCACCGGCACGGCGGGGATTTTTTTGCATCGCGTCGGGGCGGGGGGACGGGTTAGGATGCCGGCCGTATGAACTTCATCCAGCGAGTCAAGGCCGCGTTCGGCGGTAAAAAACAGTCCAAGCACGTGCCGGCG
The DNA here is from genome assembly GCA_002347655.1 of Verrucomicrobia bacterium UBA2281. Classification (GTDB taxonomy): domain Bacteria; phylum Verrucomicrobiota; class Kiritimatiellia; order CAIQIC01; family Lenti-01; genus Lenti-01. The sequence continues at coordinate 2,771 of DDWR01000043.1, forward strand.
GTGCCCCCGACGGTGCCCAAGCCGAAAAAACCGCATCCGGAAAAACCGCGCGGTCCCCGGTTCGAAGAAGGTCCCAGGCGCGTGGCGGCCGAGCCCGAAGTCTGGCGCGGCGGCCCGCGCAAGAAGCGCGGCGAACACCATCCGCCGGCGCAGCCCCATCCGCATCGCGAATCCGCCGGCCGGCCGCGCAAGCCGGAAACGGCGTGGGATCCCGCCGAGTACCAGGTGCCGGCGGCCGAGGGCAAAACCCGCTTTCTCGATCTGGTGGGGTTGCCGGAGCCGTTGCTGCACGCGCTGGCCGATCTGGAATTCCGCTATTGCACCCCGATCCAGGCCCGGTCCTTGCCGCTGTCGCTCGACGGCGCCAATGTCTGCGGCCGCGCGCAGACCGGAACCGGCAAGACCGCCGCGTTCCTGCTGACCATCTTCAAGCAGCTGCTGGAAAAGCCGGCGCCGCCCGACCGCCGCAAGGGCTTTCCCCGCGCCCTCGTCATGGCCCCCACGCGCGAACTGTGCATGCAGATCGCCCGCGATGCCGAAGATCTCGGCAAATACGCCGGCCTGCGCACCTTGGCGGTCTACGGCGGCATGGACATGCAGGCCCAGCGCGCCGTCCTGCGCGACAAGCACGTGGACGTGGTCGTCGCCACCCCGGGCCGGTTGCTGGACTTCCGCCAGCGGCAGGACGTCGATTTCTCCAAGGTCGAGATCCTCGTGATCGACGAGGCGGACCGGATGCTGGACATGGGCTTCATTCCGGACATGCGGCGGATCGTCTACGGCTGCCCGCCGAAGGACCGGCGCCAGACGATGCTCTTCAGCGCCACGCTTACGCCCGAAGTGACCCGCCTGGCCACGCAGTGGATGCGCGACCCCGTCACGGTGGAGGTCGAGAACGAACACGTCGCGGCCGAGACCATCGACCAGCGCGTCTACATCGTCACCGGCGAGCAGAAGTTCACGATCGTCTACAACATCCTGCGGACGATGGAGCCCGAGCGGGTGATCCTGTTCGGCAACCGCCGCGATTCGACGGAACTGCTGTGCGAGAACCTGCGCAACCAGGGGCTGGACGTGGCCTTGCTGTCGGGCGCGGTCGAGCAACGCAAGCGCGTGAAGGTGCTGGAAGATTTCCGCAGCGGCAAGGTCCCCGTTCTGGTCGCGACCGACGTGGCCGGGCGCGGCCTGCACATCGACGGCATCGATCTGATCATCAACTACAACATTCCCGAGCAGGCGGAAGACTACGTGCACCGCATCGGCCGCACCGGGCGGGTGGGGGAAAAGGGCATCTCGATCACCTTCGCCGACGAACTCGACAGCTACTACATCCCGGCGGTCGAAGAATACATGAAGCAGCCGCTGAAATGCGTGACGCCGCCGGAGGAATGGCTCGCTCCGATTCCCAAGCCGATGCTGGAAAAGAAGCGCCGGCCGCGCCCCGCGGGCGGCGGGTTCGGCGGGCGCGGCGGCCCGCGCGGCGGCAGCCGGGGGAGCAGTCGCGGCGGCCCGCGCCGCCGCTGACCAAGGCCGAAAAAATCCCTTGCGCCGCCGCCCGCCGGCTGGTAGGTTGCGCGCTCGACGATTGCCAAGGACACGTGCCGCTTGGGGCAGTAGCTCAGTTGGTAGAGCATTACGTTCGCAACGTAGGGGTCGAGGGTTCGAATCCCTTCTGCTCCACCAAGCCATGCCCGTGTCCTGAAAACCTCCCGGTGGGGTAGCGAAGTGGCCAACCGCAGCAGACTGTAAATCTGCCCTCTATGAGTTCGATGGTTCGAATCCATCCCCCACCACCATTTCCATGAATGGACTGGCCGAACAGATTCCGCAAATTCCAGAGGCCTCAGGCGTCTATGTCCTGCTTGGGCAGAATGGCCTGCGCTACACCGGGGCCGCGCGCAATCTGCGCGAGCGCCTGCGCGATCATCAGGCGGGCCGCGGCAAGCGCACCAAGCACCAACGCCCGCTGCAACTGATCTACCTCGAAATCGTTTCATCGTACCCCGAAGCGCTTGCGCGCGAGGCATTCCTGAAATCGGGGCAGGGGCGGGAATGGCTTGACCAGCAGACTGTCTCGCCGTAGGCGAGCCCGCCTCCGGCGGGAAATCTGCCCTCTATGAGTTCGATGGTTCGAATCCATCCCCCACCACCAT